>NZ_QLKQ01000029.1 GCF_003349955.1 Azospirillum brasilense | reverse complement strand
CGCCCGCCTCGATCGTGCCGCCCATCGACACCTGGGTGATCTGCGCCGTGCCCGTTTTGGCCGCCGTCGTCGTGTTGGCGGCCATGGTCTGGCTGTTGTCGAAGTAGGTGATCGTGCGGGACTCGTTGCCGTCCGTGATGATGAAGGACCGCTCGCGGCCCGACGCGCCGCGGACCTCGATCTGCACGTCGGAGAAGCTGCCGAGCGTGGTCGCCATCGTGCCGGACAGCTTCAGGCCGACCAGGCCGTGGGCCATTTCGGCGCTGTTGATCTCGCCGGCCGCGCCCTCGATGGAGCCGTCGCCCTTGATGCGCACCGTGTAGGTGTCGGCCGACACCACGTTGGTGACGCGGGCGTTCTCGATGCCCTGGATGGTGTTGACGGCGCGGCGCGACTCGCTGGTGGAGTCCATGCGCAGCCCGTTGCCGGCCAGCAGGTTCTTGCCGGCGTAGCCGCTGTCGCCGGCCAGCTTGTCGATCTGTTCCTTCAGCGCGTTGAACTGCGAGGCCAGCGTCTTGCGGGTGGCGACGGAGCCGGCGTCGGTGCCGAGCGCGGAATAGGCGGCGGTGGTCAGGCCGCGCGCCTGCTCGATCATGCTTTCGATCGCGGTCACGCCCTTGTCGGCGGCCTTGATGGTGCTGATCGACTGACCCATGGCGTCCTTCAACGACGACAGGTCACCGGCGCGCTGGGTCAGGCTCTTCGCTGCGAAGAACGACGTCGGGCCGTCGAGCGCCGAATTGATCTTGTTGCCGGTCGAGAGGATGTTCTGCTTGACACCGATCTTGTCGTTCACGCTCTGCAGCTGCAGCAGATTCGTGCGCATCGACGCGGTGAGGGTGACGTCGTTGATGGCCATGGTTCCAAGTCTCCTTCTGAGGCTCGCCCCGCGGCTGGTGCTTGAAACCGAAGCGAGGCAACGTGCATTTGCGCGGTCCTCCCCTATCAAGACCCGTGCCAGTCCTCGGAAGAATGGTTAAGCCATTGATCTTAATTGGTATAATTCAGGGTTGCATGACGCCTCGGGAATGGCCGGGCGGACATCCCTTCCCACGCCGGTGGAAAGTTTTGCCGGGCAGAAAGGGTGTTGCGCCCCGGACTCCGGGACAAAACTACCCAGTTGAGAGGGCGTGGCGCAGGGGCCGGGAAGCTCTTGGTGCCGGCCTGGGAGGGGGCTATCGTCGGGGTATCGCGCCCATCGGGGCGCCACCCATCGGGCCGCCGAGCATCGGAATGGTTTCGGCGGCCGCAACGAAGACGGAGGGACGAGCATGGCCGGACGCATCGAGGCGCGGCTTCAGGAGTTGGGGATCGAGCTGCCGCAGGCGGCGGCCCCGTTGGCGGCCTATGTGCCCTACACCCGGTCGGGCAACACGCTCTACGTGTCGGGGCAGGTCACCCTGTGGAACGGCGAGCGCCGCTTCATCGGCAAGCTGGGCCAGGATTTCACGGTGGAACAGGGCCAGCAGGCGGCGCGGCTGTGCGCTCTGAACATCATCGCCCAGGCGAAGGCGGCCTGCGGTGGCGATCTCGACCGGGTGGCGCGCGTGCTGCGGCTGGGCGGCTTCGTCAACGGCACGCCGGACTTCCACGACCAGCCACTGGTCATCAACGGCGCGTCGGAGCTGATGGTGCAGGTGTTCGGAGACGCCGGGAAGCACGCCCGCGCCGCGGTCGGCGCCCCGTCGCTGCCCGGCAACGTCGCCGTCGAGGTGGATGCCATCCTCGAACTGGCCTGATCCGGGGTTCCGACCGGGGAGGGGCGGGCCTCTTGCCGCGGCGCGGCAAAGCGCCCACCTCCCTCGGCGTACGCGCGAAGGAGGGAATATGCCCGACGGCAAGGACTGCGGCCCCGGCGCCGACCCCGAGGCCGGGGGGACGATCACCGTCAAGGTCCTGACCGGCATCGGTCTGGCCGATCCCCGGGAATGGGACGCCTGCGCCGGGCCGGACAACCCGTTCCTCAGCCATGCCTTCCTGCTGGCGCTGGAGGAGTCGGGGTCGGCCATCGGCCGCACCGGCTGGCAGCCCAGCCACCTCGCCGCCCTCGACGGGGCGGGGCGGATCATCGGTGCGGTGCCGCTCTATCTGAAGAACCATTCCTACGGCGAGTATGTCTTCGACCACGCCTGGGCGCACGCCTACGAGCGGGCGGGCGGGCAGTATTACCCGAAGCTGCAGTGCGCCGTGCCCTTCACCCCGGTGCCGGGCCCGCGCCTGCTGGTCCGGCCGGGGGCGGGAGAGGCGGTCGCCGGCGCCCTGATCCAGGGCATGGAGGAGGTGGCCCGGCGCTACGGCGTGTCCTCCGTCCACGTCACCTTCCCGGAGGAGGGCGACTGGCGCCGCTTGGGCGCGGCCGGCTGGCTGCTCCGCGAGGGGGTGCAGTACCATTGGGAGAACCGCGGCTACGCCCGCTTCGACGACTTCCTGGAAACCCTGAACAGCCGCAAGCGCAAGGCCATCCGCAAGGAGCGGCGCGAGGTGGCGGAGAGCAGCGTGCGGCTGCACAGCCTGACCGGCGCCGATCTGAAGCCGGAGCATTGGGACGCCTTCCACCGCTTCTATCTGGAGACCGCCGACCGGAAATGGGGCGGCGGCTATCTGAACCGGGCCTTCTTCCGCCTGCTGGGCGAGACCATGGCCGACCGGGTCATGCTGGTGATGTGCAAGGACAAGGGGGAATGGGTGGCCGGCGCCCTGAACCTGATCGGCACCGACGCCCTCTATGGCCGCAACTGGGGCTCCGACGGGAGCTACCGCTTCCTGCATTTCGAGGCGTGCTATTACCGCGCGCTGGATTTCGCCATCGAGCGCGGGCTCGGCCGCGTCGAGGCCGGCGCCCAGGGCGAGCACAAGATCCAGCGTGGCTACCTGCCGGTGCCGACCTACAGCGCCCACTGGGTGGCCGACCCCGGCTTCCACCGCGCCATCGCCGATTACCTGCGCCGCGAGCGCCCCGGCGTGGCGGCGGAGCGCGAGGCTCTTATGGAGCTGTCACCCTACCGCCGGGACGGCGTGCCGGAGAAATAGGGCCGGATCAGTAAGGAACGCGATCCGGCCGGGCGGCCCATTCGTCGAAGACGGCGCGCGCCTCGTCGGCCAGCAGGCGCTGCATGGGCACCGCCCGCTGCTCCAGCGGCAGGGCGATCTCGGTGTAGAGGAAGGCGTCGTCGAAGCCGATGGCCGCCGCGTCGTCGCGCCCGTTGGCGTAGACGATGCGTTCGATCCGCGCCCAATAGATGGCCGATAGGCACATCGGGCAGGGCTCGCAACTTGTGTAGACCGTCGCCCCGGCAAGGCTGAAGCTGCCGAGGTCGCGGCAGGCGTTGCGGATGGCGACGACCTCGGCGTGCGCCGTCGGGTCGTTGGTGGAGGTCACGCAGTTCCAGCCCTCGCCGATGATCCGGCCGTCCCGCGCGATGACCGCGCCGAAGGGGCCGCCAGCGTTGCCCTGCATGTGTGTGCGGCTGAGCGCGATGGCGCGGCGCAGGCAATCCGTGTCGAAACCCGTCATGCTTTCCCTCTCTCAAACCCTGACCGCGTTGTTGTTCAATGGTTTAGTGACTGCTCCACAGCCCTGGCCCGGCATGCGCCCCCGGCATTGCAGGGGTGGCGGACGATTGGGGATTTCTCCTTTACTGCCCCGGCGCAAAGCGTAGTGTGGGCGGAATCAGCCGACCGACGGACCCGCCCGATGACCGACCGCACCATGGATTTCCTGAAGCAGGTGCGGGACCATCTATTCTATCTCAAACTGAGGCCGGGCGGTGTGCGCCTTCAGGCGAAGGGCGTCGATCTGTCGAGACTCCGGCTGAAGGGCTTCAACCTGCAAACGGCCATCCTCACCCAGGGCAATTTCTCCGACGCCCAGCTTGAGGAGGTCAGCTTCGCCATGTCCGACCTGTTCGGGGCGAATTTCAGCCGGGCGAAGCTGGTGGGCTCCTCCTTCGCGCGGGCGGACCTGCGCGGGGCCAACTTCCTGAAGGCCGACCTGACCCGCACCGACTTCGAGGGGGCCGACCTGCGCCCCGGCCAGATCATGGTCCACCGCGCCGGCCGCGAGGACGAGGAGGAGCGGCGGCCCGCCAACCTGACGGACGCGCGGTTGGACGGCGTCAGCTTCAAGGGCGCCGACCTCAGCCACGCCGAGCTGGCCAACGCCTCGACGGCCGGCGGCGACTTCAGCAACGCCAACCTGTTCGCTGCCAATCTGGCCGGGGCCGACCTGACCGAGGCGAATTTCAGCGGCGCCAAGATGAAGCGCGCCGTGCTGAACGGTGCCAACCTGACCCGCGCCGTCCTGCGCAACGCCGACCTGCGCGAGGCGACCCTGCGCAACGTCGATCTGACCGTGGCGGACACCCACGGCGCCAACCTGAGCGGCGCCGTCTACATGCGCAACGCCGATGCCCTGCCGACGCCGGTGCGCAGCGTGCTGGACGCCCACATCCTGTGGATCAACAGCGGCGGCGGGGCCGGGCTGCGGGCGGACTTCACCGGGATGGACCTGCGTGGCCTGGACCTCACCGCCTGCGATCTGTCGGGCGGGGTGTTCCGGGACGCCAAGCTGGACGAGGCCCGGCTGTCCAACGCCTCGCTCTCGCTGGCCGATTTCGGTGGGGCCAGTCTGCGCCGGGCGCGGCTCGACCAGGCGGTGCTGACCGGGGCGAACCTGAGCGCCGCCGATCTGACCGGGGCGGACCTCCATGGCGCCGACCTCGGCATGGTGGACCTGCGCAATCCGGATGGGACCCCCACCGGGCGGAGCTGGCCGGCCAACCTGACGAACGCCACCCTGGCCGCCGCCGACCTGCGCGGCGCGCGGCTGACCGGGGCCCGGCTGGCCGGCGCCAGCTTCGAGATGGCCAACCTCGCCTCCGCCGACCTGCGCGGCTGTGACGACGCGGCGGCGAACCTGTCGAAGGCCAGCCTGATGGGCGCCCGCCGCGGCCCGCTGGAGGTGCGGCCACCGCGCGACGGCGGCGGACCCCTCATCGCCCTGTAAGCCTCACGTCCAGGCGGCGAGCACCGCGGCGGCGCTGGACTCGCGCAAGGGCGCCCGCTCGGGCGGGGTGCCGCCGTCGACGCGCAGGCCCATCAGGGTTTCCACCAGCGGCTCCGGCCCCGGCGTGACGCGGATCTGGCCGCGGGCGGCGATGTGCGGGTGGTCCGGCATCTCCGCCAGCGTCGGCAGCGCCTCGAAGCAGCAGTCAACCGGGTCGAGCAGCGCTTTCCAGTCGGCGAGGCTGCGGCCGGCGAACAGGGCGTCCAACTCGGCGATCAGGGCGCTCTGGGGCAGTGGGTCGGCCTGCCGGGCGATCCAGTCGGGGCGCCCCACCGCCGCGCAGAAGCCTTGCCAGAACTTGGCCTCCAGCGCCGACAGGGTGGCGAAGCGGCCGTCGGCGGTGCGGTAGATGCGGTAGCAGGCGGCCCCGCCGGACAGCAGCGCCTCGCCGCGGGCCGGGACCTCGCCGCGGGCGTCGGCGGTCAGGTTGAAACCCTGCCAGCCCAGCACCGTCTCCATGATCGACAGGTCGAGGAAGCAGCCTTCGCCGCTGCGTTGGCGCCCGAACAGGGCGGCGACCACCGCCAGCGCCGCCTGCTGCGCCGAGGCGAAGTCGGCGACCGGCGGGTGGCTGATCGATGGGCGGTCGGGCGTGCCCGAGGAATCCAGCCCCCCGCCGACCGCCATGTAGTTCAGGTCGTGGCCGGCCCGCCGGGCGTAGGGGCCGGAGCTGCCCCAACCGGACAGGCTGGCGTGGACCAGCCGCGGGTTCAGCGTGCGCAGCCGGTCGTGGCCGACCCCCAGCTTGTCCAGCACGCCGGGCCGGTAGCTCTCCACCAGGGCGTCGGCCCCGGCAATCAGCCGCTCGAAGGCGGTGCGGTCGCCCTCGTCCTTCAGGTTCAGGCGGATGACCGTCTTGCCGGCGTTCAGCAGCTTGTAGGCGGCGGTCGCGCCGTCGGCGTCGGTGGGCCCCATCTGGCGCAGCGGGTCGCCGCTCGGCGGCTCCACCTTCACCACCTCGGCGCCAAGGTCCGCCAGCATCTGGGCGGCGTAGGGGCCCGGCAGATACTGGCCGAGATCGATGACGCGCAGACCGCTCAGAAAGGGCAGGGGCATGGTGCGTTTCCTCATTCTTGGTTTTTGGGGCTTCGTTCCGGAGCGCCGCCTGGGACGAGTGTCCGCGATGGGGCGTCCGGAATGCAACCGTCCGCCCTTCACGTTTGTGCCGTCTCCACCGTCGATATCAGACCGATGGTGAGGAGGAAAACATGTCCACGGCCAAGGCTCCCAAGTACAAGGTCTACAAGGATCACCGCAACGAATGGCGTTGGACCTTCCACGCCGCCAACGGCGAGACCATCGCCGTCAGCAGCGAGGGCTACACGGCCGAACGCGATTGCCTGCACGGCATCGCCCTGATGAAGAGCTCCAACGACGCGGCCGTTCTGGTCGAGGAGTGAGCGCCTGGCGGCCCACCGGCCGGGCAAAAAGAAAGGGGGCCTTGCGGCCCCCTTTTTCGCATTCCGTGCGAAGCGGCGTTATTCCGCCAGTTCGTGCACGACCTCGTCCTCGTCCTCGTCGCCGGAGCGCCGCTTGCGCGACCCCTCGGTGTAGTCGAAGGCGGGCTTGTCGTCCTTCACGGTGACCTTGACCAGACCGCCCTTGGCGAGCTTGCCGAACAGCAGCTCCTCCGCCAGCGGCTTCTTCAGGTGCTCCTGGATCACGCGGCCCAGGGGACGCGCGCCGTAGAGCGGGTCGTAGCCCTTCTTGCCCAGCCACTCGCGGGCCTGGTCGTCGAGTTCGATCGTGACGCCGCGGTCCTCGAGCTGCGCCTCCATCTGCATGATGAACTTGTCCACCACGCGGTTGATGACCTCCTGGGTCAGCGGCGCGAAGGGGATGATCGCATCCAGACGGTTGCGGAACTCCGGCGTGAACAGCTTCTCCACCGCTTCCATGTCCTCGCCGACCCGACGCTCGCGCTCGAAGCCGATGGCCGGTTTGGCCATGTCCGAGGCGCCCGCGTTGGAGGTCATGATGAGGATGACGTTGCGGAAGTCCACCGTCTTGCCGTTGTGGTCGGTCAGCTTGCCGTGGTCCATGATCTGCAACAGGATGTTGAACAGATCCGGATGGGCCTTCTCGATCTCGTCGAGCAGCAGCACGCAATGCGGATGCTGGTCGATGGCGTCGGTCAGCAGGCCGCCCTGGTCGAACCCGACATAGCCCGGAGGGGCGCCGATCAGGCGGGAGACGGTGTGCCGCTCCATATACTCCGACATGTCGAAGCGGGTCAGCTCGATGCCCAGCGTGAGGGAGAGCTGGCGGGCCACCTCGGTCTTGCCGACGCCGGTCGGGCCGGTGAACAGGTAGTTGCCGATCGGCTTCTCCGGCTCGCGCAGGCCGGCGCGGGCCAGCTTGATGGCGGAGACCAGCGCGTCGATGGCCTTGTTCTGGCCGAAGACCATGGTCTTCAGGTCGCGCTCCAGGTTGAGGAGCGTCTCCTTGTCGTCGCGGCTGACCGACTTCGGCGGGATGCGGGCGATCTTGGCGACCACCGCCTCCACGTCCTTGACCGAGATCTTCTTCTTCCGCTTGTTCTCCGGCAGCAGCATCTGCGCGGCCCCGACCTCGTCGATGATGTCGATGGCCTTGTCGGGCAGCTTGCGGTCGCCGATGTACTTCGCGGACAGCTCCACCGCCGACCGGATCGCGTCGTTGGTGTAGCTCACCCGGTGGTGCTTCTCGTAGTAGGTCTTGATCCCCTGGAGGATCTTGATCGCATCCTCGACCGTCGGCTCGTTGACGTCGATCTTCTGGAAGCGCCGGACCAGCGCCCGGTCCTTCTCGAAATAGTTCCGGTATTCCTTGTAGGTCGTCGAACCGATGCAACGCAGCGAGCCGGAGGCGAGGGCCGGCTTCAGCAGGTTCGAGGCGTCCATCGCACCGCCCGAGGTCGCACCGGCGCCGATGACCGTGTGGATCTCGTCGATGAAGAGGACGGCACCTTCCGTGGCCTCCAGTTCGGAGACGACGGCCTTGAGGCGCTCTTCGAAGTCGCCGCGGTACCGCGTACCGGCGAGCAGGGAGCCCATGTCGAGCGCGAAGATGGTGGCGCCCTTCAGCACCTCCGGAACCTCGCCATGGACGATGCGGCGGGCCAGCCCCTCGGCGATGGCGGTCTTGCCGACACCGGGGTCACCGACATACAGCGGGTTGTTCTTCGACCGCCGGCACAGGATCTGGATGGTCCGTTCGACCTCCTGCTCCCGTCCGATCAGCGGATCGATCTTCCCGCTGGCCGCCTTCTTGTTCAGGTTGACGCAATAAGCCTCTAGGGCTTCGCTGCCTTTCTTCACGACCTTCTCCGCCGCCGCGTCCTCGTCGGCTCCGGTAACGCGCTTCGCTTCCGAGCGGCCCGGGGCCTTCGCGATTCCGTGAGAGATGTAGTTCACCGCGTCGAAACGGGTCATCTCCTGCTCCTGCAGGAAATAGACCGCGTGGCTTTCGCGTTCAGAGAACAGGGCGACGAGCACATTTGCTCCCGTCACCTCTTCACGCCCCGACGACTGGACGTGGATGGCCGCGCGTTGCAGCACCCGCTGGAAGCCAGCCGTCGGCTTGGCATCATCGGGCCTGTTCGTGATCAGGTTCGCAAGCTCGTTGTCGAGGTAATCCGAGAGTTCGGCGCGCAGTCGGTCCAGATCGACCCCACAAGCGCGCAAGACGGCCATGGCATCGGCATCCTCGGTCAATGCGAGCAGCAAGTGTTCGAGCGTCGCGTATTCGTGCCTGCGCTCGTTCGCATGGGCCAGGGCTCGGTGCAGCGTCTGTTCCAAGTTACGCGACAGCATCTGTGGCCTTAATCCTTTTCTAGCGTACATTGCAGCGGGTGCTGGTTCTGGCGCGCAAAGTCCATCACCTGCGTGACTTTCGTCTCCGCCACCTCGTAGGTGAACACGCCGCACAAGCCCACACCCCGCCGGTGCACATGCAGCATGATCCGCGTAGCCTCCTCGCGCGACTTGGCAAAGAAGCGCTCCAAGACATGAACGACGAATTCCATAGGTGTGTAGTCGTCGTTCAACATCAAGACCTTATACATCGAGGGCTTTTTAGTCTTAGGCTTGGTTTTGATAACCACGCCCGTGGTGGTGCCCTCGTCGCCGTGCTTGTCGTTTTCGGCCATGGTCTCAACAGGTCAACATCGCGATGTACGTCGCATGAATGATATGAGAACTCCGGGCGCGGTGGGAAGGGGCCGTTTTCGGTGAGTCCCCATTTGGGAGAGGCCCATTCGGAACAAGACCTGCCCGGCTACCCCGGAATTGGTGGAAGGCATTTGAATTTGCGGCAGAACTGCCGCACCGGCGTGCCAAAAATGGCACGGCCCGTACCCTGTAGATGTCCCTCGCGCCCAAAAGAAACAAGCCCGGCGGTCTGCACCGCCGGGCTTTCCCGGAACATCACAATGCCGTGAGGCGGTAGGATTTAAAGCGGTACCGCCTTGCGCCGTCCGCACCCCCGGACGAGAACGTCCCGGGGATGGCGGAGGTGGGAGCCGCCCCGGCCCTGCGGCCGGGTCTGTGGGATTGCGGGCTCCGGGACATTTTGTCTCAGGCTGACGTCTGGGACGGCCGGGCTCAGGCGGCCTTCGCCGCGACCGGCTTGGACAGCGTCTCGACCGTGACCTGGAGGCGGTCGTTGATCGGCGCGAAGGCGTCCTTGGCGGTCTTCAGCGACAGCTCCTGCAGCTTGGCGCTCTCCTTGACGAAGGTCTCGAAGCTCGCCTTGGCGAAGCTGCTCTGCAGCTCGACCAGCTCCTGGACGGTCTTGACGGCCAGCAGGGCCTTGCCGGTGGCGGCGCTCTTCTCCAGCGAGGACTGGGTGAAGGAGGCGACCTGCTTGCCGGCTTCCTCGGCGCCCTTGGCGACGATGGTGCCCGACTTCACGACGGCGTCGACGTTGCCCTTGGTCAGGGCGCTCAGCTCGTCGAAGCCCTTCAGGATCTGGGCCGAGGCCTTCTCGAACTGCTCCTGCTGGGCCTTGACCAGGCCGTCGACGTTCTGCTTGGCGGCGGAGACGGCGTCTTCGAAGGTCTTGGTGGCGGCGGCGAACTTGTCGGTCATGGAACGGCTCCTCGAATTTCATCGGGTTGACCCGCGCCGGACCCACCGATTGGCGACCGCGCGGATGATCCGACCAGCAACCCCGTGGCTTCGGGCGTCGGGTCGATGCTGCAATGCAACATGACTAAACTTAGGGCAGGCTCCGGCGGCTGTCAACGGGATTTTGTGCGGTGCACAAAAACTTTCGCGCGTCCTGGCCGGCCCTGTCACGCGCGGAGCCCGGCCGTCGGGAAACGGCCGGGCTCCGTGGTCTCGCCTCGCGGACGCGTCAGGCGGCGATCGGCTTGGACAGGGTGCTGACGGTGACCGACACGCGGTCCTTCAGCGGGGTCAGGGCCGCCGTGGCGACGCGGGTGCCGATGCCCTGGAGGCGGGAGGACTCCGCGACGAAAGCGTCGAAGCTGGCCTTCACATACTCGCTCTGGAGATCGACGACCTCCTTCAGCGACTTGGCGGTCAGCAGGGCCTTGCCGGTGGTGACCGACTTGTCGAAGGAGGCCTGGGCGTAGGCGGTCACCTCGCGGGTCAGCTCCTCGGCGCCCTGGGTGGCGATGCTGCCGCTCTGGATCAGCGCTTCCACGTTGGCCTTGTTCAGGGCCTGAAGCTCGGAGGAGATCTTCAGGAGTTGCGCGGACAGCTTCTCGACCTGCTCCTTGGTGGCGGAGGCGGTCTGCTCGAACGTCTTCGCGGCCTGCTCCTGGCCGGCCTTGACGAAGCCCTCGACCTGCTCCTTGGCCTGGGCGGCGGCGTTCTCGAACGCCTGGGTGGGGGCGGGGGCCGGCTTGGCCTTCGTCACGGTCGTCATGCCTTGCGTTCCTTCCTTGGTCGAAGCCCGGCGCGCATCAACCCGGACCGGCGGACCGTCCGCCTGCGGGGCGCAGACCGGCTGCGTTGGGGAAGCCCGGACGGTTCCGGGCCCGAAAATGCTGCAGTGCAGCAATGGCTAAACTATGGGCAGATGTCCGTGGAGTCAACAAAGAATCTTGTGCGTCGCACAATATATCAGTTGAGCCCGGTCCCTTTGCTTGGTCGGTACGGCGACAGCTCCACCGTTCCGCCCCTTGGGAAATCCGATCCACTTCGGCTCGACTGGGCGGAGCCTTTACGAAAGCTTTACCGCCAATCCTGCCCAATCATACTCTGCCCGCCGAAGGGACGCGCTTCGGCCAAAGGTCAGACCAACCGCGGCGGAACGTCGCAGCTTTCAGTTCGGGAACGTTCTTTCATGACCTATTGCCTCGGCATCAAGACCCGCGACGGCCTGATCGGCCTGTCGGACGGGCGCATCACCAGCGGTTCGCAGCTGTCGTCCGCGCGCAAGGTGACCATGGTGGGCAGCGGCGGCGACCGCTTCTTCATCCTGAACTCCGGTCTGCGCAGCGTGCGCGACAAGACGCTGGCCTACCTGCGCCGCGACATGTCCCGCCGCCGCGGCGAGACCTACCCGACCATGCTGGACGCGCTGTCGGCCTTCACGGCCTGCCTGCGCCAGGTGGCGGCCGAGGACAAGGAGGCGCTGGAGGCGTCCAAGCTGGCCTTCAACCTGCACGCCATCGTCGGCGGCCAGCTCGCCGAGGACCGCGAGCCCTACATGTTCCTGGTCTATCCGGAGGGCAACTGGATCGAGGTGGACGAGCGCACGCCCTACCTGTCGATCGGCGCCACCGCCTACGGCAAGCCGATCCTCGACCGCGCGCTGTCCTACAACACCGACATGCAGACGGCGCTGAAGATCGCCTACCTGTCCTTCGACAGCACGCGCTTCTCGTCCAACGATGTCGGCTTCCCCATCGACATGGTGACCTTCAACGCCCAGGAGCGGCTGTGGCGCCAGTCGAACTTCGACTACGACGATCTGGTCGAGCAGCGCCTGTGGTGGAACCGCAACATCACCGAGCTGGCCCGGCGCATGCCGGACGGCCCGTGGGTGGAGACGCTGCTGGCCGCCGGCGCGCGGGCGGATGTCGCCGAAGAGGAGGTGGTCTGACCCCTTGCCCCCACCCTAACCCTCCCCCGCTATCGCAGGGGAGGGGACCGTTCTCCCTCCCCTGCGCAGCGGGGGAGGGCCGGGGTGGGGGCAAGCGCCTTGCCCCGCTACTCCTTCCCAGCGAACAGCCACGTCCCGAAGGGCGCGGTCGGGCCGACCAGCCCGTCGCGGCTCACCTGGACCTCGAACACCACGCCGGCGCTGTCCACCTGCCCGCCGGTCGGCAGGGTGCGCGGCGCGTCCTGCGGGCGCGGCAGGGCGGGGTAGGGCACGCCGGTCCCCTGCGCGCTGCCGTCCAGCTCCTTCAGCGGCCCGTCGAACCGGATGTCGGAGAAGCGGTCGGACGGATAGGGGTAGGCGTTGAAGAACCAGCTTCCCCGCCGGCAGCCGTTGATCAGCCAGTAGACGCCGTTGGACGGCAGGCGCACGCCGCTCGGTGCCGGTTCGAAGGCGCCGCTCTCGTAAAGGCGCAGCACGAACAGGGAGAACTGGCGCGGCGAGAGCTGGGCCTTGGCCACCGGGCCGCGGGCGACCGCCGCCGGGTCGTCCAGGTCGATGCGGGCGAGGTCGGTGGCCTCCAGGACGCGCGCCTCGACCAGCGCGCCGCCGGTACCACGGTCGCCGACGATGTCGTAGGTCCGCACATGTTTCTGGTAGTCGGCGTTGAAGACCAGCCGGTAGCGGTCGGTCTCCCCCTTGGTGCAGGCGGCGCGCAGGTCGTCGCCGTTGAGGTAGCTGACCCAGGTGAGCTTGCGCGCCACCGGGTTGTCGGTCGGACCGACCGAGGCGCAGCCGGCGAGCAGTCCAGCCGCAGCCACCGTGATTCCCGTCACCCTCGCGCATCTTCCTCTTCGTCCGTCCCGTGGGGCAGCGCGCGGAGTCGTCGGGCGTCGCACGGGCGGGCGGGTCATGAGGTGCCTCGCGTCCAGTCGGGAAGGGAAATGGTCCTGCGCTTCCGGGAAAATGGATCGGCGGTCGCGCTCCTTCAACGCGGTTCGCCCCGGACGGGTCCGTGCCTCATCCAATTTCGTCACAGCGCCGCCGAAGAAATCGAAGCGGCAAATTAACGAATTGTCGCTAGACACTGATTTCCATGGAATTTACCATTGCGCCAAACAGCAAGTATTAGCCTTTGGCGGGGGCATCATGAACGTAACGGGCCAGACCGTTCGAAGCCTGCTTTTGGCGTTCGCTTGGAGCGGGCGCGAAACGGAGGGGGAACAGGCCACAGAACGTTTGGCGAATGGACGTTCGACTCTGGGAAGTGCCTTCAGCATTACCCCTTTCGTTAGAGGGCTGTGCGGCGCCCTGGCGGTGCTGGCGGTGACCATCCTGGCGCCGCTGCCGGCGCTGGCCGCGAAATACGCGGCGATCGTCGTGGACGCGCGCACCGGTGAGGTGCTGCACGAGGAGAACGCCGACACCCTCACCTATCCGGCGTCGCTGACCAAGATGATGACGCTCTACCTCACCTTCGACGCGCTGGACGAGGGGCGGCTGCGGCTGGACCAGGCGCTGCCGGTGTCGGCCTGGGCGGAGGCGCAGTCGCCGACCAAGCTCGGGCTGCGCGCCGGCAAGACGCTGCGGGTGGAGCAGGCGATCCTCGGGCTGGTCACCAAGTCGGCCAACGACGCCTCGGTCGTGCTGGCGGAGGCGCTGGGCGGCAGCGAGGCGAAATTCGCCGAGATGATGACCCGCAAGGCCCGCGAGCTGGGGATGCGCAACACCGTGTTCCGCAACTCCAACGGCCTGCCGAACATGCAGCAGGTGACAACGGCGCGCGACTTCTCCATCCTGTCGCGGGCCATGCTGTCGGACCATTCCCGCTACTATCCCTATTTCAGCCGCCGGGCCTTCGTCTATGGCGGGCGCAGCCTGAACAACCACAACCGGCTGATGTCGCGTTACGAGGGGATGGACGGCATCAAGACGGGCTACACCGTGGCCAGCGGCTTCAACCTCGCGGCGTCGGCGGTGCGCGACGGGCGTCGGCTGGTCGCCGTGGTGCTGGGCGGCAAATCCGCAGCCTCGCGCGACGCCCGCATGGAGGCGATCCTCGACAAGGCGTTCGACAAGCCGAGTCGCGGGTCGGAGGCGCCGGTCGTCGCCCGCGCCGGGGACGAGGATGCGCCGCGCTCCGCCGCCAAGGGCAGGCCGCCGGCCAAGCCGGAGACCATCGCGCAGCTCGCCTCCACCGTCTCCACCCCCGCCGCGGTCCGCCCGCCGGCCCGGTCCCGCGACGAGGAGGCGGATGGGTCGAAGTGGGGCGTGCAGGTCGGCGCCTTCTCGACGCCGGAGGCGAGCAAGCGGGCGCTGACCCAGGCGACCAAGCAGGCGCCCTTCCTGCTGCGCGCCGCCAAGCCGGCGGTGACGCCGGTGAAGGCGAACGGCGCCACCGTCTACCGCGCCCGCATGGTCGGGCTGGACGAGGGGACCGCCCGCAAGGTCTGCTCGGAACTGACCCGCAGCGGCCACCGCTGCGTCCCGGTGTCGCCGAACGAGAAGCTGTAAGCCGGCTCATTCCCGCCAAAAAGAAAAGGCGCAGCCGCGGGGCTGCGCCTTTTTTCGTGCCCGCGAAGCAAGGGCCGGTCAGGCGCCCGGCTCGTTGGCGTTCGGGAAGAACAGCGACTTGCCGTCGATCGTGTAATCGGCGATGGCCTTCTGACCCTCGGCGGAAACCAGCCAATCGACGAAGGCCTGCCCATCGGCCGCCTTGACGTGGCTGAACTTGGCCGGGTTCACCAGCATCACGCCATACTGGTTGAACAGGCGCTTGTCGCCCTCGACCAGGATGTCGAGGTCGCCGCGGTTCTTGAAGCTGAGCCAGGTGGCGCGGTCGGTCATGGCGTAGCCGTTCACCGCGGCGGCGGTGTTCAGCGTGGCGCCCATACCCTGGCCGATGGCCCGGTACCAGCCGTCACCCGCCGCCGGATCGACGCCGGCGGTCTTCCACAGCGCCTGCTCGGCCTTGTGGGTGCCGCTGTCGTCGCCGCGCGACACGAAGGGGGCCTTGGCGGCGGCGATGCTCTTCAGCGCGGCGGACACGTCCTTGCTGCCGCCGACCTTGGCCGGGTCGGCCTTCGGCCCGACGATCACGAAGTCGTTGTACATGACCGGCTTGCGCTCGGTGCTGAAGCCCTCGGCGACGAACTTGTCCTCCGACGGCTTGTGGTGGACGAACAGCACGTCGGCGTCGCCGCGCTTGGCGATGTCGATGGCCTGGCCGGTGCCCTTGGCGACCACGCGGACCTCGATCCCGGTCTTCTCGGTGAACTTCGGCAGGATCGACTTGAACAGCCCCGAATCCTCGGTCGAGGTGGTGGAGGCCACGGTGATGAAGCGGTCGGCGGCGGTGGACGGCTGAACGGAGCCGAGCAGCAGAGCCGCCGCGGCGGCGCATCCCAGCACGAAAGAACGGCGCAGCATCGGACTATCCCTCTCCATGTTCTCGCCCGCCTTGGTTGCGGGCTGTGGCGGCGACTATGGGAAACTTCGAACGGCTTTGCAAATTTTCCAGAATCGCGGAGGCGACAGCGATTCAGGCCCGCCGCGTCTCCCGCACCATGGCGGCGGCGAGGTTCACCGACAGCGACAGCGTCATCAGGATGACCCCGAGGCCGAGCGCCAGCGGCAGGTCGCCCTTGCTGGTCTCCAGCGCGATGGAGGTGGTCATGACGCGGGTCACCCGGTCGATGTTGCCGCCGACGATCATCACCGCACCGACCTCCGCCGAGGCCCGCCCGAAGCCGGCCAGCACGATGGTCAGCAGGCTCCAGCGCGCCTCCGACAGCAGGGTGAGCAGGGTGGTCAGCGGCCCGGTCCCCATCACCCGCAGCAGGTCGCCATACTCCATCAGCAGATCCTCGACGATCTGGCGGGTCAGGGCGGCGACGATGGGGATGATGAGCACGGTCTGGGCCACGATCATCGCGGTCGGGGTGAACAGCAGCCCCAGCACCCCCAGCGGACCGGAGCGCGACAGGATCAGATAGACGATCAGCCCGACCACCACCGGTGGTAGCCCCATCGCCGTGTTCAGGAACAGGGTCACCGCGCGCCGTCCCGGGAAGCGGAAAGCGGCGACGGCGGCGCCCAGCGGCAGGCCGATCAGGGCCGACAGCAGGACGGCGGTCAGACTGACGCGCAGCGACAGGCCGACGATCCCCACCAGACCGGGGTCGAAATCGGCGATCAGATGGAAGGCGGTGAGGAAGGCCAGACCGAACTCATGCATGGGGATACTCGTGCATACCAGGCGTTCACGCGTCAAATCGGGGCCGCATCGCTTCCGTCTTGCGGGAGCCGATCATCCGCCGCTTGCCCCGGCGCGCAATCTTCCCCACTCTT
The DNA here is from genome assembly GCF_003349955.1 of Azospirillum brasilense. GTDB lineage: Bacteria > Pseudomonadota > Alphaproteobacteria > Azospirillales > Azospirillaceae > Azospirillum > Azospirillum brasilense_B. The sequence goes on along the minus strand of NZ_QLKQ01000029.1, from coordinate 57,898 downwards.
CCGGTCATGGACCTCTCGGAATTCACCATAAGGCCGGACCCGGCGAATCCCAAGCTGACGGAGCGCGTTTCCGGGCTGGATCAGGACGGGCGCCCGGTGGAGGCGTCGGTCACCGTGGAACGGCCGCTGACGCTGTACCTGAACGGGCAGGAGATCGTCACCATGATGACGATCGCCGACTACCCCGACTATTTGGCGGTGGGCTATCTGCTCAACCAGAACATGCTGAAGCGCGACGACCGGATCACCGGCATCGACTATGACGAGGAGATCGACACCGTCGTCGTCCGCACCGAGCGCGCCACGAACTACGAGCAGAAGCTCAAGAAGAAGACGCTGACCTCCGGTTGCGCCCAGGGCACCGCCTTCGGCGACGTGATGGAAACCTTCGAATCAGTAAAGCTGAACCCCGACGCGCGGCTGAAGACCTCCTGGATCTACGCCCTGTCGAAGAAAATCAACCTGACCCCCAGCCTGTATCTGGAGGCCGGCGCCATCCACGGCTGCGTGCTCTGCCAGGACGACCGCCCGCTCGTCTACATGGAGGACGTCGGGCGGCACAACGCGGTGGACAAGGTGGCGGGCTACATGCACCTGCACGGCGTGCCAGCCCACGACAAGATCTTCTACACGACCGGGCGGCTGACCTCGGAGATGGTCATCAAGACGGTGCAGATGGGCATCCCGATCCTGATCTCCCGCTCCGGCTTCACCGCCTGGGGCGTGGAGCTTGGGCGGCAGGCCAACCTGACCATGGTCGGGCGGGCCAAGGGCAAGCGCTTCCTCGCCCTGGCCGGCACCGACCGGCTGGACTTCGACGCCGACCCGGCCGCGGTCGGGGACGAGGGCGGGCGCCACCAGCGCAAGGGGAGCCGTGATGACGAGTGAGGGCATTGCCGGGGTGCTGCTGGCCGGCGGCCTGTCGCGGCGCATGGGCGGCGGCGACAAGAGCCTGCGCACGCTGGGCGGGCGCAGCATCCTGGAGCGCATCGTCGCCACCGTACGCCCGCAGGTCGGGCCGCTGGTGCTGAACGCCAACGGCGACCCGGCGCGCTTCGCCGCCTTCGGCCTGCCGGTGGCGGCGGACGTGGTCGAGGGCTTCGCCGGGCCGCTGGCCGGCGTGCTGACCGGGATGGAGTGGGCGCGGGTCCACGCGCCGGACTGCCACTGGCTGGCCAGCTTCGCCACCGACGCGCCCTTCATCCCCGGCGATCTGGTCGCGCGTCTGTTGGCGGCGGTGGAGCGCGAGGGCGCCGACCTCGCCTGCGCCCGCTCCGACGGGCAGGAGCATCCGGTTTTCGGGCTGTGGCGGGTGGACCTCGCCGACGACCTCCGCCGCGCCATGGTGGAGGAGGACATGCGCAAGGTGGACGCCTGGACCGCCCGGTATCGTCTGGCGATTGCCGACTTCGCCACCGATCCGGTAGACCCCTTCTTCAACACCAACCGCCCCGACGATCTGGCGGAGGCGGAACGGCTGATGGCGGCGGGACTGGTTCGATGAGCGAGACCCTGAACAAGATCGAGACGATGGCCCTGGGCATCGTGCTGGAGCGCCGCAAGGGCACCAGCGCCTGGGCCGAGTGGGCGTGGCGTCCGGTGTCGGTGATTCCCGGCGCGCCGCCGGTCGACGGTCCCTGGCGCTTGCTGCGCGAGGGGGAGGGCTGGGCGCATTTCCACGCCGCGACCCTGCCGCTGGAGCTGTTCCGCAGCGACACCGAAGGCTACAAGCTGAACCTGTCGCAGGAGCCGCCGCGCCTGTGGGTCGTGCTGCGTCCGGACGAGACGGGCGAGCCGGGAGGCGTCGTGCCCTTCGTCGTCACCGCCTCCGCCCACGAATGCGAGGCCTATCAGGTGAGCGGCGTGGAGATGGTGGAGACGGTGCCGATGCCGCCGGAGGTCACGGCCCTGGTCCGCGACTTCACCGAGCAGCACCATGTGGATGTCCCCTTCGTGAAGCGCGAGCGCAAGCGGCACTTCCCGAAGCAGGGGTGATGAATTCTTGATGGGGCGCCGGCAACCATGCCCCCCTCCCGGCCTCCCCCCGCTGACGCAGGGGGAGGAGAAAAAGCCCTCCCCTGCGCAGCGGGGGATGGTTGGGTGGGGGCAAGGTTCGGCGATCCCCGATACACACCGACATGACCGACGAATCCTTCCTCTCCCGCTGGTCCCGCCTGAAGCGGCAGCCCGTCGCTCCCGCCCCGGAGCCGGCCCTGGAGCCTGTGGAGCCTCTGCCTGAGGAGCCGCCCGCGCAACTTCCGGTGGACGCGACGGCCGAGACCGTGCCCGAGACCGCGCCGGAGTCCGATGACCCGCTGAAGGACCTTCCCCCCGTGGAGGAGCTGACGCTGGAGTCCGATTTCACCCCCTTCCTGCGGGCGGAGGTCCCGGGCGACCTGCACCGGCAGGCGCTGCGCAAGCTGTGGACCTCCGACCCGGTCTTCGCCAACGACGACGGGCTGAAGGACTACGCCGACGACTACGCCAGCCTGTTCACCGGGGCCTCGCCGGTGAAGACGCTCTACCGCGTCGGCAAAGGCTTCCTCGACGCCGCGGAAGAGGCGGCCGAGAAGGCGGAGCAGGGAGCCGGCGGGACGGCCGCGGACGGCAACGTCGATGAAGACGCGAAAGAAATCGTGGCGCTTCCTGAAGGTTCGGAGCCCGAGCAGACCCCCTCTGCCTCGCAGGAACCGGGTATCGATATGATAAAAAGAGCATAGCGCTAATCCAGCCCAAGTCGCGGTAAGCACACTTCTGAGTCAACCTTTGTTGACAAACACCGCGAATCTGCCCTTTAATATACCAATCCTGAACGTTAAGCCCCTGATATGGCGAGGCTTTTCGCGGGTGCAATATGAGGTTGTCGGTCCAGGGCGTCTCGGGCGCCGGCCCATGACGCCGTGAGTCCGCAACGGGCGAGCCAATGCGCCGCCTTTGTGGCGACGGGTGGGGCCGGGTGCCGGAGTTCTGCCGATCTGGTCCTTTCGTCGTGTCGGGAGGGATGAACGCCGTGTCCGTGACCGGTGAACACGATCCGTCGGCCTTGCCGCCGGAGGAGATGCAGCGGGCACAGCTCTACGCGCTGCTGGCGCATCTGCTTGCCCGCCCGCCCGGTGGGGAGTTTCTGGCCGCCCTGTCGGCGCTGGACGGGTCGGCGCTGGACGGCGACGCGAGCCCGCTCGGGCAGGCGCTGCGCGGTCTGGCCGAGGCCGCCCGCGGCACGGACGCCGCCGCGGTGGAGGAGGAGTTCAACACCCTCTTCATCGGCGTCGGCGGTGGCATCCTGTCCCCCTACGGCTCCTACTATCTCACGGGTTTCCTTCACGAAAAGCCGCTGGCCGAGCTGCGCGGCGACATGGCGCTGCTGGGCATCGCCCGCGCCGACGAGGTGAAGGAACCCGAAGACCACATCGCCGCCCTGGCCGAGATGATGGCGGGTCTGATCACCGGGGCCTTCGACGCCCCGGCCGATCTGGAGGCGCAGCGCCGCTTCTTCGACCGCCACATAGGCTCCTGGGCCGGCCGGTTCTTCACCGATCTGGAATCCACGCCGTCCGCCGCCTTCTACCGCGCGGTGGGCACGCTGGGTCACCGGTATCTGGAGGTCGAGGTCAAGGCCTTCGACATGGCGGCGTGACGGGGCGAACCGACAGCGCTCCGGCACTCCCGCCGAACAGACAGCAGAACAATGAGACCGGCCCACGGCAAGGCCGGTCCGGAAACGCTCAAAACAAGGCCCGGAAACCGGGCGTCCCATCGGTCTTCAGTCTCGGGGAAGCCGCGAAGAATAGGGTGAAGCTATGACGGACAAGAAGGAAAAGACCACGCTGGCGCGGCGCGACCTGTTCCGCGCGGCTGGATTGGGCGTCGGCGCGCTGGGCGCCGCCGCCGTGGGCGCCGTGGCGGGTGCGGAGCCGGTGCAGGCCGCCGAGCCCGCCCCCGCCGAGGGCTACCGCGAGACCGACCATGTCCGGACGGTCTACGAACTGAGCCGCTTCTAAGAAGGACCGCCGCACATGCTGACAAAGAAGAAGGCGGCTGCTTCCGGCGGCCGTTCGCTTGCGAAGATGGTTTCCGGCCTGACCGGTAACACCGTCGACCGTCGTTCGTTCCTGCGCACCTCGGGCATCGCCGCCGGTGGCGCCGCCATCGCCGCCACCATGCCCTTCGGCATGGTGAAGAAGGCCGAGGCGGTGACCGCCACCCCCGCCGCGGGCGCGCCGGTCAAGCTGGTCAAGAACGTCTGCACCCACTGCTCGGTCGGCTGCACGGTCACCGCCGAGGTGCAGAACGGCGTGTGGATCGGCCAGGAGCCGAGCTTCGACAGCCCGATCAACCTGGGCGCCCACTGCGCCAAGGGGGCCGCGGTGCGCGAGCACGCCCACGGCGACCGCCGCCTGCGCTACCCGATGAAGATGGTGGACGGCAAGTGGACCCGGATCTCCTGGGACCAGGCCATCCAGGAGGTCGGCGACAAGCTGCTGGCGATCCGCGAGAAGTCCGGCCCGGATTCGGTCTTCTGGCTCGGCTCGGCCAAGCACAGCAACGAGCAGGCCTACCTGATCCGCAAGTTCGCCGCCTTCTGGGGCACGAACAACGTCGACCATCAGGCCCGCATCTGTCATTCCACCACCGTCGCCGGCGTGGCGAACGTGTGGGGCTATGGCGCCATGACGAACTCGTACAACGACATCCAGAAGTCGCGCGCGATGTTCTTCATCGGCTCCAACGCCGCGGAGGCCCACCCGGTCTCCATGCTCCACATCCTGAAGGGCAAGGAGCAGAACAACGCCCCGCTGATCGTCGCCGATCCGCGCTTCACCCGCACGGCGGCCAAGGCCGACGAGTACATCCGCTTCCGCCCCGGCACCGACGTCGGCCTGATCTGGGGCATCCTCTGGCACATCTTCGAGAATGGCTGGGAGGACAAGGAGTACATCGCCAAGCGCGTCTACGGCATGGACGAGATCCGCGCCGAGGTCGCCAAGTGGACGCCGGAAGAGGTCGAGAAGGTCACCGGCGTTCCGGGCTCGCAGCTGAAGCGCGTCGCCCGCACCCTGGCCTCCAACCGTCCGGGCACGCTCGTCTGGTGCATGGGCGGCACGCAGCACCACATCGGCAACAACAACACCCGCGCCTACTGCGTGCTCCAGCTGGCGTTGGGCAACGTCGGCGTGACGGGCGGCGGCACCAACATCTTCCGCGGCCACGACAACGTGCAGGGCGCCACCGACTTCGGCGTCACCTCGGACTCGCTGCCCGGCTACTACGGTCTGGCGGAGGGCGCGTGGCGCCACTGGGCGCGCGTCTGGGACGTCCCGTACGAGGAGGTCCTGGCCCGCTTCAAGGACAAGAAGCTGATGGAGGCCACCGGCATCCCGGTGTCCCGCTGGTTCGACGGCGTCCTGGAAGCCAAGGAGAACATGGACCAGCCCGAGAGCATCAAGGGCATGGTCTTCTGGGGGCACGCGCCGAACAGTCAGGTCCGCCTTCCGGACATGAAGAAGGCGATGGAGAAGCTGGAGCTGCTGGTCGTCGTCGATCCGTTCCCGACGATGACCGCCGTCCTGTCCGACCGCAAGGACAACTTCTACCTGCTGCCCGCCGCCACCCAGTTCGAGACCGTCGGGTCGCGCACCGCGTCCAACCGCTCGGTCCAGTGGTGCGACAAGATCATGGAACCGCTCTTCGAAGCGAAGACGGACCATGAGATCATGTACCTGTTCGCCAAGAAGTTCGGCTTCGCCGAGCCGATGTTCAAGAACATCAAGCTCCACGGCAACGAGCCGGACATCGAGGACACGACGCGGGAGTGGAACCGCGGCATGTGGTCGGTCGGCTACACCGGCCAGTCGCCGGAGCGGCTGAAGCTGCACATGCAGCATCAGGCGACCTTCGACAAGACCACGCTGCGCGCCAACGGCGGCCCGTGCGACGGCGACTATTACGGTCTGCCGTGGCCCTGCTGGGGCACGCCGGAGATGAAGCATCCGGGCACCGCCAACCTCTACGACACCTCCCTGCCGGTCGCCGAGGGCGGCGGCGCCTTCCGCGCGCGCTTCGGCGTGGAGCGCAACGGCGTCACGCTGCTGGCCGAGGGCTCCTACCCGGTCGGGTCGGAGATCAAGGACGGCTACCCGGAAGTCACCTACGCCATGCTGGACAAGCTGGGCTGGACCGGGGAGCTGACCGAGGCCGAGATGGCCGTGATCAAGAAGATCGGCGGCGAGAAGATCGGCGCGGTGTCCTGGACCACCGACCTGTCGGGCGGCATCCAGCGCGTAGCGATCAAGCACGGCCTGAACCCGCCGGGCAACGCCAAGGCCCGCTGCGTCGCCTGGAACTTCCCGGACCCGGTGCCGGTGCACCGCGAGCCGCTCTACACGCCGCGCCGCGATCTGGTCGCCGAATACCCGACCTACAAGGACACCAAGTCCTGGCGTCTGCCGACGCTCTACAAGTCGATCCAGGACCGCGACGTGTCGAAGGAGTACCCGATCATCCTCACTTCCGGCCGTCTGGTCGAGTATGAGGGCGGCGGCGACGAGACCCGGTCGAACCCCTGGCTGGCCGAGCTGCAGCAGGACATGTTCGTCGAGATCAACCCGTTCGATGCCAACAACGCCGGCATCAAGGACGGCCAGATGGTCTGGGTCGAGGGTGCGGAAAAGGGCAAGGTGAAGGTCAAGGCCATGCTGACCGAGCGTGTCGGCCGCGGCGTCGCCTTCATGCCCTTCCACTTCGGCGGCCATTACCAGGGCCAGGATCTGCGCGCCAAGTATCCGCAGGGCGCCGACCCGATCGTGCTGGGCGAGGCGGCGAACACCGCCACGACCTACGGCTACGACTCGGTCACGCAGATGCAGGAAACCAAGACCACCCTCTGCCGGATCTCGGCGGCCTGAGACGCTAGGAGTTCATCACCATGGCCCGCATGAAATTCCTCTGCGACGCGGACCGCTGCATCGAATGCAACGCCTGCGTCACCGCCTGCAAGAACGAGCACGAGGTGCCCTGGGGCATCAACCGCCGCCGCGTCGTCACCATCAACGACGGCAAGCCGGGTGAGCGGTCGATCTCGGTCGCCTGCATGCACTGCTCCGACGCGCCCTGCAAGGCGGTCTGCCCGGTCGACTGCTTCTACCAGACCGAGCAGGGCGTGGTCCTGCACAACAAGGACCTGTGCATCGGCTGCGGCTACTGCTTCTACGCCTGCCCGTTCGGCGCCCCGCAGTACCCGCAGGCCGGCAACTTCGGCACCCGCGGCAAGATGGACAAGTGCACCTTCTGCGCCGGCGGCCCGGAGGCCGACAACACGGACGCGGAGTACAAGAAGTACGGTCGCAACCGTCTGGCCGAGGGCAAGCTGCCGCTCTGTGCCGAGATGTGCTCGACCAAGGCCCTCCTGGCCGGCGACGGCGACAAGGTGTCGGACATCTACCGCGAGCGCGTGGTCGCCCGCGGCTTCGGGTCCGGCGCCTGGGGCTGGGGCACCGCCTATCAGATGAAGGCGGGGTCGTGACCGTGATCCGCCGCACCGTCTGTGCGATGGCGCTCCTTCTCGTCACCCCGCTTCTGGCGGGGTGCAACGAGGAGGAGCAGGCGCGCCCGATCCATCTGGAGAAGGGCGTCTACCGCGGCGCCGCGGACAGTTCTCTGTCCGCGGATCAGGTCCAGGCGCTCCAGCAGCGCTCGGCCGGCCAGCGTTTCTGATTGGCGCGGTTCTCAAGGGAAGGGCTGACGCAATGACGTCGAATCATTCCAAGGGCGGAGTCGGCAAGAGCGGGCTTGGCAGGACGCTGCACATCGTCCTGCTGGGCGTCGCCATGCTGGCGCTGACCCTGGTCATGGCCAACATCTCCTCCGCTTCGGCGGCGGAGGCGTTCCCGCCGGTCGCCAGCCAGCCGGCCGACGGCACCTCCAAGACCGACATGTGGCGCGGCATCCGCTCGGGCGAGCAGGGCACCGTCTCCATCCCCAACAAGAGCGCCGGCGTGCTGGTGCAGTCGGAAGGGGAGTTGTGGCGCTCGGTCCGCAACGGCCCGCTGTCCACCTACGGCGGCTGGGTGCTGGGCGGCATGATCGGGCTGCTCGTCCTCTTCTTCCTGGTGCGCGGGCGCATCCGGATCGACGGCCAGAAGACCGGCCGGACCATCCAGCGCTTCAACGCCTTCGAGCGGGGCGTGCACTGGCTGACCGCCGGCAGCTTCGTCATCCTGGCCTTCACCGGGCTGAACGTGCTGTACGGGCGCTACACCGTCCTGCCGCTGCTGGGGCCGGAGGCGTTCGCCACGATGACCCAGTACGGCAAATTCGCCCACAACTACCTGGGCTTCGCCTTCATGCTGGGCATCCTCCTCATCTTCGTGATGTGGGTGAAGCACAACATCCCGGAACGCAACGACATCACCTGGGCGCTGAAGGCCGGCGGGCTGTTCAGCAAGGGCGTGCATCCGGCGGCGAAGAAGTTCAACGCCGGCCAGAAGGTGATCTTCTGGGCGACGGTGCTGGGCGGCGCGGCGCTGGGCTTCACGGGCGTGCAGCTCCTGTGGCCCTTCTCCTTCGCCTCGATGGCCGACATGCAGCTCTACCAGCTGATCCATGCCGCGTTGGCGGTGGTGCTGACCGCGGTCATCATCGCGCACATCTACATCGGCTCGGTCGGCATGGAAGGCGCCTTCGACGCCATGGGCACGGGCGACGTCGAACTCCAGTGGGCGCGCGAGCACCATTCGCTGTGGGTTCAGGAGGTGACGGGCGAGACTCCGCGTTCGCACCACGGCCGCCACCGCGCGCCCGCCGAGTGAGGACACCATCCATGCGTTCCTTCCTGATCGGCCTGCTGCTGGCCGGGGCGCTCGTCGCTCCGGCCGCCGCCCAGACTTCTCCCACGGTGAAGCCGGTGGACGAGGTGAAGCGGATCGTCGAGCAGACCTACAACGTGCAGGTCCTGCGCGTGACCGAGGCGGCGCTGGAGGACGGCACCGCCGTCTACAAGGTCGCCGCCATGATGCCGGGGACCGCCGGCAACGCCGCCTTCATGGTCAACACCCTGACCGTCGATGCGGCGACCGGCCTCGCCCTGCCGCCCTTCCGCCACCACGCGGCGGGCTACAGCCTGCCCCAGGGCGGCAGCTACGAGCCGAACCGGACCTCCAACAACCCTGCGGTCGCCCGTGGGCACACTTGGCGTTAAGAACGCCGGGCGCCAAGGACGCTTGGCGTGGACACCTGTTACCCCCTGACCGGCGGCTGCGAGGCCGCCGGTCTTTTCCTTTCCAGGAGGCGGTTCGGGCATGGAAAGAGGGCGTCATCCGGGAAACCCGCCGTGTCGCGTCCGCCGTCGGCTGCTTGCCCTGGCCGCCGCCGTGCCCGTCCTGAGCGTTCCCCTGCTGTCGCGCGCCGCCGACCTGATCGGCCATGGCGCCATGGTGAATGCCGTCGCCGTGTCGCCTGACGGCGCCCGCGTCCTGACGGGGAGCTGGGACTATTCGGCCATCCTCTGGGACCTCGCTTCCGGCTCCCAAATCGCCTCCTTTCACGAGCACGCCGCCGGCGTGACCGCCGTGGCCTTTCTGCCGGACGGCAAGCGCGCCCTGACCGGCAGCCGCGACGCCGCGATCATCCTCTGGGACCTGGAGAGCGGTCGGTCGCTGCGCCGCTTCGAGGGGCACACCGGCACCGTGGCCGGTCTGGCGGTGGCGCCGGACGGCCGCGGCTTCGCCTCCGCGGGCTGGGACTTCGCCATCCGCGTCTGGGACCCGGAGAGCGGAACCCCTTTGCGTGTGCTGGAGGGGCACGGCGCCAACGTCAACGCCGTGGCTTACACCCCGGACGGCGGGCGGCTGGTCTCCGCCGGCTACGACTTTCATATCCGTGTCTGGGACGCGGCGACCGGGCAGGAGAAGGCGGTGCTGGAAGGGCACGAGGGGAGCGTGAACGGGTTGGCCCTGTCCCCCGACGGCCGGCTGGCCGCCACGGCGTCGAGCGACGAGACGGTGCGGCTGTGGGACCTGGAGGCCGGCACCCTCCTGCGCACGCTCTATGGGCATACGGGCTTCGTCACCTCCGTCGCCGTCGCACCCGATGGCAGAACCCTGCTGTCCGGTGGGGGAGGCGACCGACGCGTCCGGCTGTGGGACGTTGCCACCGGACGGCAACTCGCTTCCTTCCGCGGCCATGAGAAGCCGGTACTGGCGGTCGCCTTCACCCCGGACGGGCAGAGCGCCCTGTCCGCCGGCTACGACGCGGTGGTCCGCCATTGGGACCTGGTGAGCAAGGCCGACGCCGAGCGTCCGTGATGCGCTTGCGGCTGGCATGAAGAGCCCTCTCCCCTCTGGGGAGAGGGTGGCCCAGAGGGCCGGTGAGGGGGTTGCGCTTGTGCCGAACGCGGCGCAACGCGCACCCCCCTCACCCTGACCCTCTCCCCGGAGGGGAGAGGGGAATTGGAACATGCCTCAGTTCCGCCACCGACCGTCCTTGAACCGTCCGTCCTTGAACCGTCCGTCCTTGAACCGTCCGTCCTTGACAGGCACCGTTCACCCATGGCCCGTTCGGCACTCCGTCGTTCCGGAATCGAGACCGCCGCCCATGTCCAGCCTGACCCACCCGGCGCAGCGCCGCGCCATCATCGACACCTGCCTCGCCATGAACGGAGCGGGCGTCAACCAGGGAGCCTCGGGCAATCTGTCCGTCCGGGTGGAGAACGGCTTCCTCATCACGCCGAGCAGCCTGCCGTACGACGAGGCGGCGCCCGAGGACATCGTGGAGATGGGCTTCGACGGGACCTATGTGGGCCGGCGGCGGCCCTCGTCGGAATGGCGGTTCCACCGCGACATCCTGAAGGCGCGGCCCGATGTGGAGGTGGTGCTGCACGCTCATTCGACCTTCGCGACGGCGCTGGCCGTCCATGGCCGGGGTATCCCCAGCTTCCATTACATGGTGGCTCTGGCCGGCGGCGATTCGATCCGCTGTGCGCCCTACGCCACCTTCGGGACGCAGGAACTGTCCGACCACGCCGTGACGGCGCTCGAAGGGCGGCTGGCCTGCCTGCTGGCCAATCACGGCATGATCGTGCTGGGAAAGTCCTTGAAGGGCGCGCTGGCCCTGGCGGTGGAGGTGGAGACGCTGGCCCGCCAGTATCTCCACGCCCATCTGCTGGGCGAGCCGGTCATCCTGCCGCCCGAGGAGATCGCGCGCGTCGCCGAGAAGATGCGCCGCATGAGCTACGGCCTGCCCCCCGACGAGGGCGCCGCGCCGGAGGACACCGCCCGCCCGCGCGAGGCCTGACGGCCAGCGGCTCCCGGCGTCAGGAAGCCAGTTGGGCGACGGGGCGCAGGGGGGCGACGGTGACCAGCGGGCGCTTGGCCGCCCCGGCGGTGCCGACCTGGAGCGGGCGCTCCTCCGCCGGAGGCTGATAGTAGGCAGGGAGGGCCACCGTGAAGCGGGTGCCCTGGCCGGGCTCGCTCGCCACCTCGATGTCGCCGCCGAGCATGGCGGCGTAATGGCCGACCAGCGTCAGGCCGAGCCCGGCGCCGCGCCGCTTGGCGCCGCTGCCGCCCTGGCCCGCTCCACCTTGAACGAAGGGCTGGAACAGCCGGGCGGTTTGGCTGGTGGCGAAGCCGCTGCCGCTGTCGGTCACGGTGAAGCGCAGCCAGGGCTCGCCGTCGCGCTCGACCCGCTCGGCGGCCAGCCGGACGGCGCCGCCCTGGGTGAACTTGCAGGCGTTGTCAAGCAGGTTGAGAAGCGTTTGCCGGACCTTGCCGAAATCCGAATACATCTGGCCGAGCGCCGCAACCTCGGCCTGGAGCGTCACCTCGTTGCCGTTGAGGTCGGCGGCGGGCAGCGTGCGCTCCCGCGCCTCGATCAGCAGCCGGTGCACGTCGAAATCCTGAAGCACGACGTCCATGTTGCCGGCCTCGATGCGGGCGTAATCGAGAATCGCGTCGACCAGGGTCAGCATCTGCTCGCCGGTCCACTGGATCTGCTCGATGTCGGTCGCCAGCTCTCCCGCGCCCAGCCGGTGCAACTCGCCCATCAGCGACTGGCTGGAGGCGACGATCTCGTTGAGCGGGGCGTGAAGCTCCTGCCCGATGTTGACCAGGAAATGGGTCTTCGCCTCGTTGGCGGCGTCGGCGCGCTCCTTGTCGCGCAGAAGCTGGCCGTGCCGGTCGGCGGCCTCCTGGCGCTGGCGCTCCATCTCCGCGGTGTTGTCGCGCAGGACGCGGACGGCGCGGGCCATGGCGGCCACCTCGTCCGCCCCGTCGTCCGGCGGCAGGGCGATGTCGGTCCGCCCGGCGGCGAGCGAGGTCACCGCGGCGGCCATGCCGGAGACCGGGCGGGCGACCCGGCGGTTGACGAACCACACCATCGCGAGACCGGCCAGCGTCACCCCCAGCGCCGCCCACAGGGCGATGCGCAGCGTGCGCCAGGACTGCTCGGCCAGACCGCCGCGCAGCGCCGCCGCCACGGCGTCGTTGCGCTGGCGGATTTCCGCCGCGTGGGCGGCGACGGCGGCGGCGTTGGGCGTCAGCCGCTCGGCGCGCAGCCCGTCCTCGTCGGCCAGGGAGGCCTCGATGCTGTCCAGCACCCCGTCGATGCCGGCCAGAGCCGCCTCCACCTCGTCGATGGTCTGGCGGGTGCCGGGGACCCAGAGGTAGCGGTTCATCTCCGCCAGCTTGGCGCGGGCGTTGCCCAGCTCGGCGCGCATGCGCAGCGAGTCGCGGTCGTCGCGCCGCGCCACGTAGCGGCCGAGATGGTCCTGCATCATCAGGATGCCGACGGTCGCATCGCCGGCCAGCGCCGCCGAATCGACGCCGCCCGCGTCCTTCAGCCGGCCCAGGCCGGCGCGGATTTGGGAAATCTGCGGTTCCAGCACCGACTCGGTCAGCCGGGCGCGCTCGCCGCGCAGGGCGACCAGCGCCTCGAAGCCGTTCCAGTAGGCGTCCAGCGCCTTGCGCGCGCCCTCCACCGAGCGGCGGTCGGCCTCGCCGTCCACCATGCCGGCCAGGGCGGTCAGCCGCTCCAGCAATCCGTCGCGGCGCAGCCCGGCGTCGAGCAGGCTCTGCTGGTCGCCCTCGGCCAGATGGTCGCGAACCGAGACCTCCAGGTCGCGCAGGCCGATGTCCAGGTCGGCGGCGGTCTGCGAGGCGTCGGCGTAGCCGGAGAAGGTGCCGACCTCGCGGCTGACCCCGTAGAGCGAGGCCACGCCGATCAGCGCCAGCAGAAGGACCAGAGCCAGAACCACGCCGAAGCCCAGCCCGACGCGCGCGGCGAGCGTCAGCTCGTCCAGGCGGCGCAGGAAACCGAGCCCCGGAAGGGAGCGCGCGAGGCGGGCCGGGGCACCGGGGGGAGAGGGGGCGTCGCCGGACCGGGGCAGGGTTCCGTTCCGCGTCACGCCACGTCCCGTACGCGCTGTCGTTCGTAAGCCACGAGATCCGGCCGAAGGTTGCGGGCGGGAAAGCCCGACGTTGTCAGAAACCCCTCCGTGTGCACGGACGGGTGGCGCGGATTGTAGCTTGGCGCGGCAACGGCGCAAACAGACAAGTGCGTAAGGTTCAGCCCCCTTTAAACATCTCCCGCAGGGCTTCAGGCCGCGCCGTGGAAGGCGTAGGCTTGCATGCCGATGCTGCCATGCTCGAAACCGCTGTGAAGCCGCTCCGTCCGCACCGCTCTGCCGGCGGCGCCGAAGGCCACGGGCAGCGGCAGGAAATGCTCGTCGGTGGGATGCGCCGTCTTGGCCTGCGGGCAGAGCGTCTTCCAGCCGGCCAGCGACGCCTCGTCGCCCGCCGTCAGCACGCCGTCGAGCCAGCCGGCGAAGTCCTCCGCCCAGCCGGCCACGTCGCTCTGGCCGAAGCGGAAGTCGCCGAGATTGTGGACGGCGCCGCCGCTGCCGAGAACCAGAACGCCCTCCTGCCGCAGCGGGGCCAGGGCGCGTCCCAGCGCGATGTGGTCGGCCGCGGTGGCGCCGGGCTGGACGGAGAGCTGGGCGACCGGGATGTCGGCCTCCGGGTACATCAGCATCATCGGGACCCAGGCGCCGTGGTCGAGCCCTTGGCTCGTATCCACCGTGGCGCCGGTCAGCGCCCGCACGCGGTCGGCCAGCGCCGGGGCGCCGGGGGCCGCGTAGCGCATGGCGTAGAGGGCGCGGGGGAAGCCGTAGAAGTCGTGGACGGTGTCCGGCTGCGTGGCGCCGCTGATTGCCGGAGTCTGGGTCGTCCAGTGCGCCGACACCGCGATCACCGCGCTCGGGCGGCCCAGCCGCTTGCCCAGACCGGCCAGGAAATGGCGGCCGGGCGAATCCTCGATGATGAGGGTGGGGGCGCCGTGCGAGACGAAGACGCTGGGGAAGGCGGACGAGGGCAGGGCGGTGGCCGGCTGGGTCATGGTCATGGAAGGGGCTCCGGGTTGCCCGACCATTCCATCAAAGAAAAACCCCGGCGCCTAGGCCGGGGTTTTTCGAAAGACCGTTGCCGGTTCCGCAACGATGCGCCGGGAACGGCGATCAGTGCAGGTGCTTCGGCAGCTCGGCGATCGACTGTTCGATCAGCTTGTCCGCCTGGGCCGGCTGGATGCCGGTTTCCAGGATGCGGCGGCTGGCGTCCATGGCGATGTCGACGGTCAGGTTGCGGACCTCAGCCAGCGCCCCGGCTTCCGCCTGGGCGATGCGGTCCATGGCCTGGGCCTCGCGGCGCTTCAGCGACGCTTCAAGGTCGGCGCCGGCCTGCGAGCGGAGACGGTCGGCCTCCTCGCGGGCGTGGGCGATGATGGCCTCGGCCTCCTTCAGCGCGTCGCGCTGGCGGCGCTGGTAGTTGGCGAGCAGCGCCTGGGCGTCTTCACGGAGGCGCTGGGCCTCGTCCAGCTCCGCACGGATCTTCTCGGCGCGGGCGTCGAGAAGGCCGGTGATCGCGCCGGACGCCTTCTTCCACACCAGGGCGGCGAAGATGATGAAGGCGATGGCGACCCACATTTCAGGCGTGTTCATGACCGGCGCTCCTCGATCACGGCGGCGACCGCCGCATCGGCCTGGGCCGCGTCGACGTTCAGCCCGGCCAGACGGCCGGCGACGTCACGGGCGATGTCGGCGGAGATGGAGCGGACGTTGGCGATCGCCTGCTCCTTGGCCGTGGCGATGTTCGCCTCGGCGCTGCGCAGACGCTCGGCGTTCTCGGCGTTCAACTGGGCCTGACGGGCGTGGTTGTTCGCGTCGATCTCGGCGGCCACCTGGGCGATCAGGGCCTGGGCTTCGGAACGGGCCCCGGCGAGGGACTGATCGACCTGGGCCATGGCGGCCTCGGCCTCTTCCTTGAGCGAAGCGGCCTTGCTCAGGTCGCGCGAGATGCGCTCCTGGCGCTCCTCCAGAACCTCGGCCACGCGCGGCAGCGCTTTCTTGGACAGGAGGTAGTAGAGGGTGATGAAGGTCAGCGCCAGCCAGAAGATCTGGGTGGGGAAGGTGGCGGGATTGAGCTGCGGCAGGCCGCCGGCGGCGTGCTCGCCGCCATGGGCGGCTTCCGGCGCGTGCTCCGCCGTCGCCGCCAGGACGTTACCGGCAAGCACGGTCAGAGTGGCGAGCGAGGCGCCCGCAGCACCCGACCAGCGGACCAGCCGTCGCTTGGCCAACAGGTTCGGCATGGATCGGTCCCCCTAGGCAAGAATGCGGCGCCGAAACTTCGAGAGCCCGGCGCCGCGTCAGAGCGAAATTGGAAGTTCGCTCTGGCCTTAGGCGAACAGGATCAGGAAGGCGATCAGCAGGGCGAACAGCGCGACGGCTTCCGTCAGCGCGAAGCCCAGAATGCCGATCGGGAAGACCTTCGGCTGGACGGCCGGGTTGCGGGCGATCGAACCGATCAGGGTCGAGAAGATGTTGCCGATACCCAGGCCGACGCCGGCGAGGGCGATAACGGCCAGACCGGCACCGACGTACTTGGCGGCTTCAGCTTCCATGGTACTCATTCCTCTAGGTAAGGGTGAACTGTGGTGGAAAAGGTAACGAGGTGATCCGGGGCGGCGCTGGTGCTCAGTGCAGTTCCAGCGCGTCGCGGATGTACAGGCAGGTCAGGATCGAGAAGACGTAGGCTTGCAGGAACGCGACCAGGAACTCGAAGCCGGTCAGCGCGATGTTGATGGCCAGCGGGACGAGGCCGGCCAGGAAGCCGACGGCGCCCAGACCGCTGATCATCATAACCGTGAAACCCGCGAACACCTTCAGCATGGTGTGACCGGCCATCATGTTGGCGAACAGTCGGATCGACAGGCTGACGGGACGCATCAGGTAGGAGATCACCTCGATCGGGATGAGGATCGGGGCGAGCGCCACCGGCGCGCCGTGCGGCATGAAGAAGCTGAAGAAATGCAGGCCGTGCTTCATCAGGGCCAGGACGGTCACGAACACAAACACCGTCGCCGCCAGCGTGAAGGTCACGATGATGTGGCTGGTGAAGGTGAAGGTGAACGGGATCATGCCGACGAGGTTGCCGAACAGCACGAACATGAAGATCGCGAAGACGAACGGGAAGTACGGGCGGGCGTCGTGCCCGGCGTTGTCCCGAACCATGTTCGCGACGAATTCGTAGAAGATCTCGGCCAGGGACTGCAGGCGGCCCGGAACCAGGGCGCGGCCAGACATGCCGAAGACGAGCAGCGCGTAGATCAGCGCGACCGCCACGACCATGAAGAAGGCCGAGTTCGTGAAGGACACGTCATACCCGGCGATCACGATCTGGAGGATCGGGTTGATCTGGAACTGGTGCAGCGGATCCAAGGTCGTCCTCGCTCAGTGTGCGTCGCCGTTGGGACGCTCGTTGTCATCCTCACGGGCCCGGCGGTAGCCGGGGGCTAATCCGAGCCCGGTGATGGCCCGGTAGACATTCAGAATTCCGGCCGCCGCGCCGAGGAAGAACATGACGATCAATCCCCAGGGCGCCGTTCCGAGCCAGCGGTCGAGCAGAAGCCCGCCGCCGACGCCAACGATCATGGCAGCGACCAGCTCGGTCCCGATTCGAAAGGCGATGCCGAGAGGACTCTGCGGCAGCCGGTGATATTTCCCCGGACCGCTCTGCGATTCCTTCCCTTCACGCGCCTTCTTCAGTCGGGCGTCAAGCTCTGCCAGAGACGGCGGGGGCTTTTCGTCGCTCATGTCGCTTCGTTGTCCCCGTTGTCTCGCAGCCACGCGAAAGCGGCGAGACCATACGGACAGGGCACAACCCTGTCAAGTCGCAAAACCCTTAATACAAGTGCTTGAAAACCCAACAAAACCGCGCTGAAACCTTGGTATTACCGGGTCAAGGGGCGCGGCTCCGCTCGTGTTTTCCGTCATCCGGCAATGCGGCTGCCCAGATCCTGGGCCACGCGGTCGGCGGTGGTGCCGGCCGGATACACCCCGAGGAAGCGCCCGTCGGGCCCCATCAGGTAAAGAAAACTGGAGTGATCCATCAAGTAATCCTCCGGTTTCCCGCCCTCCTGCGGCGCCTTGGCGTAATAGACCCGGTAGGCCTTGGCCGCCGCCTTGACCTGCTCCGGCGTGCCGGTCAGTCCGACCAGATTGGGGTGGAACAGCCCGACATAGTCCTTCAGATGCGCCACCGTGTCGCGCTCCGGATCGACCGAGATGAACATCGGCTGCACCTTGTCGGCCTGCACGCCCAGCATGTCCATGGCGCGCGCCATCGTGCCCAGCTCCGTCGGGCAGACGTCGGGGCAGTAGGTGTAGCCGAAATAGATCAGCAGGTACTTGCCGCGGTAGTCGGCGTCGGTGACCGTCCGGCCGTCCTGGTCGGTCAGCGTGAAGGGGCCGCCGATGGGCACGCTGCTCTGCACCGTGCTGGAGGCGTTGTTGACCTGCCACCAGGCGATGCCGGCGGCGATCACGAGCCCCACGGCGGAGGCGGCGGCGATGCGGATGAGTCGGGCTTTCATGACCGACTGGAATGGGGCGGCGCACGGTCCAGGTCAAGAGGACAATCTGCCCAAGGCGGGGCGCCGGCGCGACCGTCGGTTCGGGAGGCGCGGGGGTGACCTGGCCCGCCGAACGCTCCACCATGCCGGCCGCCCCCCACGCCACCCCTCACGCCGCCTTGCGCGCCGGCTCAGCCGGCTGGTGGGCCAGATGGTGGCCGATGCGCTTGTCGAAGCGCTGGATGTGGCCGGTCAGCCAGTCGCGGAACAGCGCCAGAAGATCGTCGCCGACCCGCGGCTCCCCGGCGGCGAAGCGCTGCTTCAGCTCGGCCACGCGCTTGCGCAGGGCGTCGTGCTGCGCCTTGTGCTGGACGAAGTCGGGATAGCCCGACCGCTGCATCACCCGCTCCTCCTCCTCGAAATGCAGGACGGTGTAGGCGACGAGCTGGTCGATGGCCGACCCGATGGCCTGCGGCACTTCGCCTCCACGGATGCGCCGGGCCGCCCGGTTGATCAGCGCGACCAGGATCATGTGATCGTTGTCGATGTCCTCCTGCCCGACGGCCAGCGTGTCGCTCCACGGCATGAAGACGTCCTCTCCGGCGGGCGCGAAGAGGGTGGCCAGCTCCGCGCTGTTGATCGCCGCCACATTGACCAGGAAGGCGTCGACCAGGGCGCGCAGGGACCCGGCCTGCTGGGCGAGGCTCTCCGCGGCGTCGAGCAGGCCGTTGGCCGCCTTCTCCGTCTCCAGGGCCGAGGACGACACCCCGTCGATGCTGGTGGAGACCTGCCGCGTGCCCTGCGCCGCCTCTCCGGCGCTTCGGGCGATCTCGCCGGTCGCCGCTCCCTGCTGCTGGACCGCGGCGGCGATGGAGGTGCCGATCTCGTCGCTGCGGGCGATGATCCCGGCGATCTCGCGGATGGCGGAGACGGCGCCCTGCGACGCCTGTTGCACCTCGCCGATCTGGGCGGCGATCTCCTCCGTCGCCTTGGCGGTCTGGCCGGCGAGGTTCTTCACCTCCCCCGCGACCACGGCGAAGCCCTTGCCCATCTCGCCGGCCCGCGCCGCCTCGATGGTCGCGTTCAGCGCCAGCAGGTTGGTCTGGCTGGCGATGCTGGTGATGAGGTCGGCGACCTCGTTGATCTTCTGCGCGGCGTGGCCCAGCCCGTCGATGCGCTCGCTGGCCTGGCGGGAGGCGGTCACCGCCTGCATGGAGATGTGCGAGGAGGTGGCGACCTGGGTGCCGATTTCCGCGATGGCGCTGCTCAGCTCCTCGGCGGCGGCGGCGACGGTCTGCACGTTCACCGAGGCCTGCTGCGACGCTCCGGCGACCGAGGCCGCCTCGCGCATGTTGCGGTCGGCGGTGTCCGACAGGGAGCGCGCCGTGTTCTCCAGCGCCTGCACCGCCCGTCCCACCGTGCCGACCATGGCGGTGACCGTGGCGTCGAACCGCTCGGTCAGCCGTTCCAGCGCGCGGGCGCGCTGCCCGGTCACGCGATGCTCCACCTGCTGGCGCTCCCAATGGCGCTGCAGGTCGATCTGGTTGTTGCGGAAGACATCCAGGGTGCGGGCCATGACGCCGATCTCGTCGCCGCGCTGCGTGCCCGACACCGTCACCGCCGTGTCGCCGCCGGCCAGAGTCTGCATCACCCCGGTCATGGCGTGCAGCGGGCGGACGATGGCCCGGCTGACCAGCAGCGCGATGCCCGTCGCCACCACGGCGATCAGCAGCCCCAGCCCGCCGAGGAACAGGGCGGCCTCGCGGAAGGCGGCGGCCACGTCGTCCACATAGATGCCCGACCCGATCAGCCAGCCCCAGGGTTCGAACCCGCGCACGTAGGAGATCTTCGGAACCGGCTCCGCCTGTCCGGGCTTCGGCCACAGATAGTCGACGAAGCCACCCTCCGCCGCGACGCCGACGCGGGTCATCTCGACGAACAGCAGCTTGCCGTTCGGGTCGGCGGAGCGCGACTGGTCCTGCCCGTCCATCTCCGGGCGGATCGGGTGCATGATCATGCGCTGCGCGCGGTCGATGACGAAGAAGTACTCCGATCCCGCGTAGCGCAGCCGGCGCAGCGCGTCCTTGGCCGCCGTCTGGGCGGCGTCGCGGGTCAGGGCGCCCTTGCGCTCCATCTCCTCGTAATGGGCGACAAGGCTGTGCGCGACCTCCACCACGCTGCGGGTCTTGTCCTGGCGGTCCTTCATCATCTCGGCGCGCAGGCCGAACAGGCTGACGGCGGCGATCAGGGCGAGCCCGACGGCCGCGACGCCCAGGATGACGGAGATCTTACCCTTGATGCTGATGCGCTCGAACACCTGACGTTCCTCCGGAATCTTCTTCTTCCGGCGCAAGGGCGCCGGTCTCGGGCGGTTCGACGACCGTCCGAAAATTCTGCTAAATTTTTTGTTACTTTTGCTCCGCGCATCTGATCGTCGTCAAGGCGGATCAACCCAGGGTGAGAAAACGTCGCGGGCCGCCGTCCAGACGTTTGGAAGAGAAAGATCGTGGCGCCGTGAAAAAGAAAAGGGAGGCCCGAAGGCCTCCCGCAGTTGCGAACCGGTGAGGTGGTTGCGCGTCGATGCCCTTCGTTTGCCGATGGCGTCAGAGCACGGTCAGCATGCTGGCGACCAGGGGGTGGCGGACGATGTCGGTGTCGCTCAGCCGGACGACGGCGATGCCCTCCACAGCCTCCAGCCGGCGCGCGATATCGGCCAGGCCCGACAGGTTGTCGAGCAGGTCCGTCTGGTCAGGGTCGCCGGTCAGGACCATGGTGGAATGCCAACCCAGACGGGTCAGCAGCATCTTGATCTGCGCGTAGGTGCAGTTCTGCGCCTCGTCGATCACCACGAAGGCGTTGTTCAGGGTGCGCCCGCGCATGAAGCCGACCGGCGCGATCTCGATGGTGCCGTCGGCCATCAGCGCGCGCAGGCGCTTGGCGCCCAGCCGCTCGCTCAGCGCGTCGTAGAGCGGGCGCAGGAAGGGGGCCATCTTCTCGTGCATGTCGCCCGGCAGATAGCCGATGCTCTCGCCCGCCTCGATGGCCGGGCGGGAGAGCACGATGCGGTCGACCTTGCCCTCCTCCAGAGCCTCCACCGCGGAGGAGATCGCCAGATAGGTCTTGCCGGTGCCGGCGGGGCCGAGCGCCACAACGAGGTTATGGTCCTTGATCGCCTCCATCAGCCTCTTCTGGTTGGGGCTCTGGGGCTTGACCTTGCGGAGATAGCTCTGGTCGCGGCGGTCGTCCCCGCCCACGGGGTCCCAGCCGGTGGCGGGGAACAGGGGGTGGACCGTCGACTCGGACGCTGAAACGGCGCTGCCTTTGGTCTGGCGTTTGGCCATGTCGCTCTCCTAAGGTCACGTTGGTGGGCGGCGGCTCCGGGCACAAAAAAACCTCCCGCGAGCGGGAGGTCGTCGATGCTGCTGTGCAGCAGGGTGGCCGGAGTCTGGCTTGCCGGTGCGAGGCGTGCGTCCCGTCGGCTGCGCCCGTCATGGGGTGCCGGCGACATTCGGACGCTCGGGAACGAAGCAGGGTGCAAGCGGAACCTCTTCGTCAGAATAGGAACCTCACACCACAAACATAGGTCGCGCGGCGGCGAAGGTCAGGCGAAATTGCGGGCATCGCAAAAGATTCACACAAGATGTTGTGGATGAGCCTCAGAGGGCGGCGGGACGGCAACGGGCTACCGCCAGAGGCCGAGGGAACCCGGGGTCGCCGCGACGAAGGGATGTGGCGACCGGGCGCAAACCATCTTTGCGGGTGTCGCGGCGAGGGTAAGATGCCGCAGCGCGAAATGGGCATAGTTCCGCAAAACCCTTTGCCCGGCGAATCCAGTTCCATTACCATACTTTGTAGCGAGACCTTCCGCCGACGCAACACATGGACCTCCAGCCCGGACGGGGACCCCCTGTTCCGGCCCATTGTGCGTGTGTCCGGCGGTTGTCACTCCATCGGCGCCGGGAAGAGCTTGAACGGATGGGGTCCGCGCCGCTAGAACCTGGGTGGTTGACCCTTCCGCCCTGGTGCCTGGCCGATGGCCCCAGACATGCGGACGACACGGATTCGGCAGGAACACAAGCAGGATGGCAGCGGTGAGCAGCGCCAGGCAGGGTGCCGATCGGGACGGTCCGTTCCAGTTGCGGGGCAATTCCTTCACCATGATGGTGCTGAAGGTGAATGATCCGGCGTCGCCGGACTTCTTCACCCAGCTCGCCGTGAAGGTCCGGCAGGCGCCCAATTTCTTCCGCAACGCCCCCGTCGTCCTCGACTTCGAGGAGCTGACGGAGGACACCCCGCGCTTCGACATCGCCGCTCTGGTGACCAACCTGCGCACGCTGTACCTGCTGCCGGTCGGCTTCCGCGGCGGCCCGCGCGCGGTCCATGAGGGGGCGCTCGCCGCCGGGCTGACCCCGATGCCCGCCGGGCGCGCCGCCAAGCTGGAGTCCGCGGCCCCCGCCGCCGCCGACCCGCAGGCCGGCGCCGCCGCGATCCCGGCCCCGCCGCCCGAGCCGGTCTACCGCCCGGCGCTGCTGGTGACCGAGCCGGTGCGCTCCGGCCAGCAGATCTACGCCGAGAAGACGGACTTGGTCATCACCGCCCCGGTCTCCCCCGGCGCGGAGGTGGTGGCCGACGGCAACATCCACGTCTACGGCGCGCTGCGCGGCCGGGCGCTGGCCGGCGTCTCCGGCGACACCAACGCGCGCATCTTCTGCCACAGCCTGGAGGCCGAGGTCGTCTCGGTGGCCGGGCTGTACCGCGTCAGCGAGGATTTCGGGAACGACGTGCTGAAGAAGCCGGTGCAGATATTCCTGCGCGACGGCTATCTTCACATGGAGCCCCAGTGATGACGCTTTTGAGCGCTTTCGGTCGAACGGCCCTCTGTGCGAGGACGGTGTCACGCAAAGCGTGCCCGGCACAGGCCCTGATCTGCGTAACCCGGTAACCGGACCTTGGCGGCAACATTTAGGAACGTGGGAGAAGCTCCGTTGGGCAAGATCATCGTCATGACTTCCGGCAAGGGCGGCGTCGGCAAGACGACCTCCTCCGCCGCTTTCGCGACCGGACTCGCCTTGCGCGGCTTCAAGACGGTCGTCATCGATTTCGACGTCGGGCTGCGCAACCTCGACCTCATCATGGGCTGCGAGCGCCGCGTGGTGTTCGACTTCATCAACGTCATCAACGGCGAAGCGAAGCTGAGCCAGGCGCTGATCAAGGACAAGCGCATCGACAACCTGTCGATCCTGCCGACCTCGCAGACCCGCGACAAGGACGCCCTGACCCGCGAAGGCGTGGAAAAGGTCCTGAACGAACTGTCCAAGGACTTCGACTACATCGTCTGCGACAGCCCGGCGGGCATCGAGCGCGGCGCGCTGATGGCGCTGTACTTCGCCGACCACGCGGTGATCGTGACCAACCCGGAAGTCTCCTCGGTCCGCGACAGCGACCGCATCCTCGGCGTGCTGGCCTCGCGCTCGCGCCGGGCGGAGCAGGGGCTGGAGCCGGTGACCCAGCAGCTCCTCCTCACCCGCTACGACCCGGAGCGGGTGGAGCGCGGCGAGATGCTGAAGGTCGACGACGTGCTGGAGATCCTGGCGATCCCGCTGCTCGGCGTGATCCCGGAGAGCCAGGCCGTGCTGCGCGCCTCCAACGTCGGCATGCCGGTCATCCTCGACGAGGCGTCCAACGCCGGCCAGGCCTATCTGGACGCGGTCTCCCGCTTCCTGGGCGAGGACGTCGAGCACCGCTTCGTCACCCCGCAGAAGAAGGGCCTGTTCAGCCGCCTCCTCCGGAGGTCCGCATGAGCATCTTCAGCTTCTTCCGCTCCGCCCCGCGCGCGTCGGCGGTCCAGGCCAAGGAACGCCTTCAGATCGTCATGGCGCACGAGCGCGCCGGGCGGACCGGGCCGGACTATCTGCCGATGCTCCAGCAGGAGCTGCTGGCGGTGATCGCCAAGTACATCGACATCGACCAGAACAAGGTCGAGGTGAAGCTGGACCGCGGCGGCGACTGCTCGACGCTTGAGCTGAACATCGAGCTGCCGGCCCGCGAGGCCGCCGCCAAGGCGCTGAAGGAGAGCGCCAAGCTGGCGGTGGCCGGGAACCGTCCGGCGGCCAAGGACGCCGACGAGTCCGATGCGGTCAAGCTGGCCGCCGGCGGTTCGCTGACCAACGGCGGCGTTAAGAAGCGCCGCTGAACCTTCCGTGTGTATGGTGATCGATCCCGCCGCAGCCGGCCCGCTGCGGCGGGATTTTTCATGCCCTCCGGCAGGGCTCCCGCGCGGTCATAGGCCGCAGCTCCCGGCCGGGCTGGACTTCCGTGCGGGTTTACCTCGGCCGTTCGAAGAGGTATCAACGGATTGGAGCCCGTCAGGGACCGGCCCTCGCGGGCCAAACCCTCACCGGGCGGCGTTGCGGCAGTGAGGGAGTGGCGGCCGATGTTCTTCGAATGCTCGCGGCTGATCGACGGCAACCAGCCGCGCCTGTCCAACGGCATCACCGTGACCGACGTCGACGGTGACGGGGCATTCGAACTGGTGGTCACGGGCTACGCCACCAACAACCTCATCCTCAAATGGGACGGCTCCCGGCTGGTCGACGTCGCCGGCCCGCTGCTGGCCGACCCGTCGGGCTGCGCGGTGGCCATCGCCGCGGCCGACGTGGACGGCGACGGGCGGGAGGAGCTGTATGTCCTGAATTCCGACCGGGCGAGCGGGCCGAAGGAGATGGGCGACCGGCTGTTCGCCTGCTTCGGCAAGCACTGGCTCGACCTGCTGGCCCAGCCGGAGAACGCCGGCATGGCGAACCGCGTCGCCGGACGGTCGGTGATCGCCATGGACCGGCACGGCCATGGCCGCTACGGCTTCGTCGTGGCGGCGGACGGCGGCCCTTTCCGCCTGTTCGAGCTGAGCCGCCGCGGCCGGCTGGAGGACGCGGCGGAGGAGGCGGGAATCGACCTGATCGGCGCCGGGCGCGGGCTGCTCGCCCTGCCGTTTCTGTCCGACCGCGTCGATCTGTTCGCCTGCAACGAGGGCGGACCGAACTTCCTGTTCCGCAACCTGGGCGACGGCACCTACGAGGAGATCGCCGAGGAGCGGGGGGTCGCCGATTCGCGATTCGCCGGGCGGGCGGTGACCGCGGTGGACGGGCCGGGCTATGGCGGGTTCGGGCTGCTGGTCGGCGCCTGGGAAGGGCCGCAGCGCCTGTTCGTCCAGCGCTCCGGCGGCGGCTTCGTCGACGAGGCCGATCCGGAGATGTCCTTTCCGGGCCGGGTGTCCAGCGTGATCGCTGCCGATTTCGACAACGACGGCTACGAGGAGCTGTTCTTCAACCTGCACGGCGAGCCCAACCGCCTGTTCGGCTGGCGCGACGACCGTTGGCAGGCCATCGACCTTGGCGACGCGGCGGAGCCCAAAGGGCTGGGGACCGGAGCGGCGGTGGCCGACATCGACGGCGACGGGCGGCTGGAACTGCTGATCGCCCATGGCAATGGGGTGGGCGGCGGGCATGGCGCCGGGCATGGTGGGGGGCATGGCGGCGGATCGCCGCAGCCCCTGTCGCTCTACCGCACGGCGGCGAACCACAACGGGTGGCTGCGCGTGCTGCCGCTGACCCCCTACGGCGCGCCGGCGCGCGGCGCGGTGGTCGCCTGCACAGCCAACGGTCGGCGGCAGGTGCGGTCCGTCTGCGCCGGTTCGGGCTATCTCTGCCAGATGGAGCCGGTGGCCCATTTCGGGCTGGGCAGCGCCCGCTCGGTGGAGCGGCTGGAGGTGCGCTGGCCGGACGGCATGACGGCCATCGTCGAGAACCCGCCCATCGACCGGCTGCTGACCGTTCCCTATCCGCCGGAGTGAGGCAGCCGGAATGAGACGCGGCACAATGTTGCGTCCGGTAGACGGTTGAGCGATGTCGGGCGGACGGTTGAGCTGAATCATATTTCCGCCCGGCAACAAATTTAATCTTTTGTATAACCTGCATGGTCTTTATTTTGCGGCGTCCGCCAGTGCCCGACGGGAACGCGCGGATGGGGAGATGTACGCCCTGTAACCGACCGCGAACCAATAAGGGGGCGCCGGGCTCTCGGCCCGCGACCGCAGGCACATGGCACACAGCGCTGTTCTCAGTCCCGGCCCCCGCGACCGGACGCTGACCGGGGTCGAGCGGTTCTTCGACGCCGATGAGGTCATCGTTTCCAAGACCGACCTGAAGGGCCGGATCACCTACGCCAACCGGGTGTTCCAGCGCGTCGCCGGCTACAGCGAGGCCGAACTGATGGGCGCTCCGCACTCCATCGTCCGCCATCCGGACATGCCGCGCTGCGTGTTCAAGCTGCTGTGGGACACGCTGGGGGCGGGGCAGGAGATCTTCGCCTACGTCGTGAACCGGGCGCGCAACGGCGACCATTACTGGGTCTTCGCCCACGTCACCCCCAGCTACGACGTGAATGGCCGGCTCGTCGGCTACCACTCGTCGCGCCGGGTGCCGGACCGCGGCGCCATCGACAAGGTGGTGCCGCTCTACCGCACGCTTCTGGACATCGAAAACCGCCACGAAGACCGCAAGCAGGGCATGAACGAGGCCTTCGCCACCGTTGTCGGGCTGCTGACGGAGAAGGGGATCGGGTATGACGAGTTCGTCTTCTCTCTCTAAGGCGTTCGTCCTGGGGGCGGTCGCCGCGCTGCTCGTCGCAGCGCTGTTGGTGACCGACGCGCTGGACGTCGGCGGCGCGCCGCTGCGCATCGGGATCGGCGCCGCCGCCCTGGCCGCGCTGGCCGGGGTCATGCTGTGCATGGTGCGCGCCCGTGCCGCGGTGGGGCAGGCGGTGGCGGTCTGCCGGGCGGTGTCGCGCGGCGACTTCGAGGCGCGGGTCGTCAACGTGCGGGAGAAGGGCGACCTGGGCGAGCTGATGCACGCCCTGAACGACTCGATCGACCGCACCGACGCCTTCATCCGCGAGGCCACCGCCTCGATGAGCTACGTGTCGGCCAACAAGTATTTCCGGCGGATCGTGCTGAAGGGCATGCAGGGCAATTTCCTGCACGCCTCGCGCACCATCAACACCGCCACCGACGCCATCGCCGCCAAGGTGAAGGGCTTCGCCGGGGTGACCGACCGCTTCGAGACGCAGATCCGCGCGGTGTGCGAACAGGTGTCCGGCACTGCACACCAGCTGGAGATGTCGGCCCGCACCATGGAGACCGACGCCCAGACCGCCACCGGCAAGGCCTCCTCGGTGGCCGCCGCCGCGTCGCAGACCGGCTCCTCGGTCGGCAGCGTCGCCGTCGCGACGGAGGAGTTATCGGCGTCGATCCGGGAAATCGCCCGGCAGGTGGAGGAGGTTGCCAAGGTCGCCGCCAACGCGGCGGGCGAGGCCGAACGCTCCAACGCTCTGATCGCCGATCTGTCGGGCGCCGCCAAGACGGTGGGCGAGGTGGTCACCCTGATCAACGACATCGCCAGCCAGACCAACCTGCTGGCGCTGAACGCCACCATCGAGGCGGCGCGGGCGGGCGAGGCCGGCAAGGGCTTCGCCGTGGTGGCGCAGGAGGTCAAGCGGCTGGCCGACCAGACCGCCAAGGCCACCGGCGACATCGCCGGGCAGATCGCCGGCATCCAGTCCTCCACCGACGTGGCGGTCGCCTCCATCGTCGGCATCGGCCACACCATCCAGGACATCAACCACATCGCCGGCGGCATCGCCGCGGGCATCGGGCAGCAGGGCTCGGCGATCCGCTCGATCGTCAGCAACATGGATCAGGCCGCCGCCGGCACCCGCGCCGTCACCGAGGACATCCAGGACGTCACCACCGCCGCCGAACGCACCAGCGGCACCGCCCACGAGGTGTTCGCTGCGTCGGAGCGGATGAGCGTCCAGGCCGACCGTCTGACCCGCGAGGTGCAGCTTTTCCTGGACGAGATGCACAAGGTGGCCTGACGCATTTTTGTGCAATATCCTATTATTTGTCCGAAAAATCGCGCTTGCTTATAAGGTGGGCATTGATTAGCCGCCCGGCATTTGCTTGTATGCTAAGCAGTGCCGGAGCGGAGGGCAGGGTCCATGCGACCTTTTGCCTCATTTTTTAGGAGAAACCGTTGCTTTTGTTGCGGCGCACGCGGTGCGCGGGGTGCGGTGCGGCAAAGCCGGTGCCGCGTGTGATTGTTCGGACTCCATTATGACGCCGAATTCATCACAATTTCGAAACTGACATCTCAGAAACGTTGAGGCTGAACCCGGGGCGCCGCCCGCAAATGCAGGCGTTCCGCGGCTTTGCGCGTCCGGAGGGTTCCGGGCGGGCGTTTGGCACAGCGTTTGATGGTTAGACGTCTAAAAAAGATATCCCACCCAAACTCACAGAGGTGCTCGGGATGAGTGTGGCCGGAAACGAACTGTTCGAGCTTTCCCGGGGCGTCCTGGATGTCGCCTCCCGGAAGGTGTCTTTGATCGAAGACATCACCCGCCGCACCAAGATGCTGGCGATGAACGCCCTGATCGAGGCGTCGCGGGCTGGCGACGCCGGGCGGGGCTTCGCGGTGGTGGCGAACGAAGTCTCCGAGATTTCCAAGCAGGTGAACACCATCACCAAGGAGCTGCGGTCGGAGATCGTCTCCCGCGTCGATCACCTGACCACCACGGGCAGCGCCATGGTGCAGGAGATGCACGGGCGGCGTCTGGCCGACCTGTCGCTGAACATGATCGAGATCATCGACCGGAACCTGTACGAGCGGTCCTGCGACGTGCGTTGGTGGGCGACCGACAGCGCCGTGGTGGACTGCGCCGCCGACCCGACGGAGGTGAACCGCCAGCACGCCTCCCAGCGGCTTGGCGTCATTCTCGAGTCCTACACCGTCTACCTCGACCTGTGGATCGCCGACCTGAAGGGCGAGGTGATCGCCACCGGCCGCCCCGGCCGCTACCCCGGCGCCCAGGGTGCCCGCGTGGGGGACGAGGGGTGGTTCCGTCAGGCGCTGGCCACGCGCAACGGCGGCGAATTCACGGTGGGCGACGTGTCGCGCAACGGCCGCCTGGAGGACCGGGTGGTCGCCACCTACGCCACCGCGATCCGGCGCGGCGGCGAGGCGGACGGCGATCCCATCGGCGTGCTGGGCATCTTCTTCGACTGGGAACCGCAGGCCGCCGCCGTCGTCCAGGGCGTGCGGCTGGAGGACGAGGAGCGTTCCCGTTCGCGCTGCCTTCTGCTCGACGCCCGGCACCGGGTGATCGCCTCGTCCGACGGGCGCGGCATCCTCAGCGAGACCGTCCAGCTCCGCCGCAGCGGCGAGAGCATGGGCCATTACGCCGACGGGTCCGGACGCACCTATGGCTATGCGCTGACGCCGGGTTACGAGACCTACAAGGGGCTGGGCTGGTACGGGGTGATCGTGCAGGACCCGGATCCGCGCCAGCAGCAGGCGCCTGCAACCGCCGGTATGGGTGGGCGAACAGGAATGAACGGCGCCGGGCTTCACGGGTAAGGCTGGCATTCGCACCCTGCTCTGGTCATCGCGGCGGGTTTGCTTACACTTCGGGTCCGCCGCGTTGCTGGAGAGTTTCATGTCGTCCACCGCCCGCCGTCTTTATGTCCGCCGCGATACCTTCCCCATCGCGGGGACCTTCCGCATATCGCGCGGCGCCAAGACCGAGGCCGAGGTCGTGGTCGCCGAGGTGGTCGAATCCTGCAAGCGGGGCCGTGGGGAATGCGTTCCCTACGCCCGCTACGGGGAGTCGCTGGACGAGACGGTCAAGACGCTGGAGTCCCTGGCCGGGGCGGTGGCGGACGGGCTGGACCGCGAGCGGCTGCGCACCCTGCTGCCGCCGGGGGCCGCGCGCAACGCGCTGGACTGCGCGCTGTGGGACCTGGAGGCCAAACAGGCGGGCAAACCGGCCTGGCGGCTCGCCGGCCTGCCCGACGCGCCGAAGAAGCTGACCACCTGCTACACGTTGAGCGTGGACGAGCCCGCGGCGATGGCCGCTTCCGCCAAGGCGCGGGCGGCGGACCATCCGCTGCTGAAGATGAAGCTGACCGGGGAGGGCGACCTCGACCGCGTGCGCGCGGTGCGCGAGGCCGCCCCGGCCACCCGCCTGATCGTCGACGCCAACGAGGCCTGGACGCTGGAGATGCTCCGCCGCTTCGCCCCGGTGCTCGCCGATCTGGGGGTGGAGCTGATCGAGCAGCCGCTGCCCGCTGGCGAGGACGAGGCGCTGCGCGGCATCGACTGCCCGGTGCCGCTGGGCGCCGACGAATCCTGCCACGGGTTGGACTCGCTCGACCGGTTGAAGGGCATCTACCGGGTGGTGAACATCAAGCTGGACAAGACCGGCGGCCTGACCGAGGCGCTGCTGCTGAAGCAGGCGGCGCAGGAGTCCGGATTCGACGTCATGGTCGGCTGCATGGTCGCCACCTCGCTGGCCATGGCGCCGGCCGTGCTGCTGGCCCAGGGCGCGCGCTACGTCGACCTCGACGGTCCCCTGCTGCTGGCCGAGGACCGCACGCCGGCCCTGCATTACGACGGCGGCACGCTCTGCCCGCCGGCCCCCGAACTCTGGGGATGAGCACCCCGGCCGGCAACCTGCTGGCGGGCCTGCCGTTCGGCACCCTTGCGGACGAGATTTTCACGACATTGACGGAAACGGCGTCGTCCGGGACGGTGCGCATCGAGCGCATCCTGTCCACCGGTCAGGCGTCCCCTGCTGGTTTCTGGTACGATCAGGACTGGGACGAGTTCGTGCTGGTCGTCCAGGGCGCCGCCCGGCTGCAGCTTGAGGGCGAGGCGGAGCGCGCGCTCGGACCCGGCGACTGGCTGATGATCCCGGCCCGTCGGCGGCATCGCGTCGCCTGGACCGACCCGACCACCCAGACCGTCTGGCTGGCGGTGCACATCGGCGAGAAACAGACACCGGAAACACCGGGGCAGGGGAAGGGCCAATGACCATCGACATCGCGCGCGCCCGCGCGGAGACGCCGGGAACCCGGCACGTCGTTCATCTCAACAACGCCGGGGCCGCCCTGCCGCCGCAGCCGGTGCTGGACGCCGTGACCGCGCATCTGGCTCTGGAGGCCACCATCGGCGGCTACGAGGCGGCCGAGCACGCCAACGGCCGGCTGGAGGGTGTCTACGACTCCGTGGCCCGCCTGCTCGCCTGCTCGCGGGAGGAGGTGGCCCTGGCGGAGAACGCGACGGTGGCCTGGGGCATGGCCTTCAACGCGCTGGCCGCCTTGCCGGGGGAGGGCTTCCGGCCCGGCGACCGCATCCTGACGGCGCGCGCCGAATACGCCGCCAACCTGATCCCCTTCCTGCAAGCCTCCCGCCGCACCGGCGTGGCGGTCGAGGTGATCCCCAGCGACGAGACCGGCCAGACCTCCGTCGCGGCGCTGGAGGCGATGATCGGGGCGCCGGGGAAGGGGCCGGTCAAGCTGATCGCCATCACCCACATCCCGACCAACGGCGGCTTGGTCAACCCGGCGGCGGCCATCGGGCGGGTGGCGCGGCGGCACAACATCCCCTATCTGCTCGACGCCTGCCAGACGGTGGGCCAGATGCCGGTGGACGTCGAGGAACTGGGCTGCGACTTCCTGTCGGCGACCGGGCGCAAGTTCCTGCGCGCGCCGCGGGGCACCGGCTTCCTCTATGTCCGCAAGGACTGGCTCGACCGCATCGAGCCGTACACGCTCGACCACAGCGGCGGCGCGCTGGCCGGGCCGGACCGCTACACCATGCGCCCCGACGCCCGCCGCTTCGAGCTGTGGGAGAGCAACATCGCCGCGCGGCTTGGGCTGGGTGTGGCGGTGGATTACGCGCTGTCCTGGGGGCTGGCGGCAATCCGCGACCGCGCCTTCGCGCTGGCCGACCGGCTGCGGCACGGTCTGGGCGGGCTTCCCGGCGTGACGGTGCGCGATCTCGGGGCGGAGCGCTGCGCCATCGTCACCTTCACGGTGGACGGCCATGAGCCGCGGGCCATCAAGGCCGCTCTGCGCGGCCAGGGGATCAACCTGTCGGTGTCCTCCGCGCCCTCGACCCCCCTCGACATGGACGCCCGCGGTCTGACCGAGGTCGTCCGCGCCTCTCCGCACTACTACAACGACGAGGCGGAAGTGGAGCGGTTGCTGGCGGCGGTGAAGGCGCTGTAGGCGCTACAGCACCGACTCAACGACATCGGCCACGCCGTCCGCGTAGCGGTCCCAGGTCAGCCCGGCCAGGAAGGCGGCGCCCGCCCGCCCGATGGCCGCGGCGCGGGCGCGGTCGGCCCACAGGCCTTCCAGCGCCGCGACGATCTCGTCCACGTCGCTCTCGCCCCAGCCTTCGGTACCGAAGGAGGTCCGGATGGCGCCCTGCCGGGTCAGCGGGACGCAGCGGCCCTCCCCGATCAGGTCGAGATGCCCGGTGTTGGCCGACAGGATGGCGGGCACGCCGCAGGCCATGCATTCCATGGCGACGAGGTTGGTCCCGCCCTCGCCGCGGTTGGGGAACAGGCCGACGTCGACCTCGCGCAGGATGCGCGCCATGTCGGCGTTGGGCACGGGGCCGAGGTCCATCACCTGATCGGGCGGCACGCCGTTGGCGATGGCCCAGTCGGCCCCGTCGAACTGCCCGTTGTCGTGGAAGGACACCGGTGCCACGGCGGGGTTGGCCTCCAGCGAGCGGGCGCTTTCCGGCCAGGGGTTGTGCCACGCCGTCAGCAGCAGCGCCTCGGGATGGCGCTCGGCGAAGGCGCGGAAGCCGAGCAGGGCGAGGTCCTGCCCCTTGCGGAACTCCGGCTTGCCGCCGGAGAAGACGACGAAGCGGTCCTTGAACCAGCCGACTTTCGGCGCCGGATGGAAATGGGTGGGATCGACGCCTTGCAGGACCGTCCGCACCCGCCCGATCCCGGCGCCGGTCAGCACCCGCTCGACGAAGCTCGACCCGGCGACGATGGCCGCGCAACCGTCCGCCCGCGCCCGGCCCTCCGCGTCGATGGCGGTGTCCTCCAGATAGCAAACGCCGACGGTGGGCTGGCCCTTCAGAGTCACGCCCTCCACGGATCGGCTGCCGACGAGGTTGTTGCCGAGCCCGCGCAGCACCGGCACCGACACGCCGATCTCCTGCCCCGCATGGGGCGCGATCTGCCGGCACAGCGCCTCGGACTCGCGGACGAAGCCGGCCATGCGCCGCCATTCCAGCGGGGACAGCGCGATGTCCTCCAGCCGCAGCGGCAGCGAGCAGACCGGCACCAGCCGCCCGCTGCGCGTCCAGCTCAGCGCCAGTTGCAGCCCGTTGACGCCCCAGCCGCTGTAGCTGGACAGGCCCCATTGGATGACGGCGGGCTGGGCGTTGGGCATGGTCTGTCTCGCGGGTTGGTGTTCCCTCGCCCCTCCGGGGAGAGGGTGGCCCGGAGGGCCGGGTGAGGGGGATGCGCTTGGGCCGGACGTACCGCCACGCGCAACCCCCTCACCCTAACCCTCTCCCCGGAGGGGAGAGGGGAAAAAGTTGAGGAAAGGGAAAAAGCTACCCGTGCCGCGCGGTCGGGGAGACGTCGCCCATGGACTCCGACACCGGGGCGTAGGGTTCGTCCATCAGCCCTTCGACCTTGGCGGCCATGATGAAGTCGTTCTCGTGCAGGCCTTTGATCTTGTGCGTCCAGAAGGTGACGGTGCAATGACCCCAGCCGTAGAGGATTTCGGCGTGGTGGCCCTCCGCCTCGCACAGGTCGCCGACGCGCATCGCGAAGTGCTGGGCCTCGCGGAAGTTGGAAAAGCGGTAGTCGCGCTCCAGCCGGTCGGGGTCCGGCCGGATCGACCAGCCGGGCACCTGCACCAGATAGGTTTCCGCCATGGCGCGGTCCATCGGGGGAATGCCGCCGCGGCAGGGTTCGCAGCTCTTTCCCGCCAGTTCCTGGTGTGTCGCCATCTCGTGTCCTCCGGTGTTGTTGGTCTCGACTCCTCGTTTCGAACAATGCTGGGGCCAAAGCCTCCCAAGGACAAGCCTCCCAAGGACAAGCCTCGCGGCGGCAAGCCTCACGACCAGCCATGGACGCGCGCATGACGGACCTGCCCTTCGCCGACTACCAGAAGCCCACGAAGACCGCCGCCGGGCCGCGCCTCGCCATCGTGGGAGAGGCGCCGGGGGCGGAGGAGGCCCGGCGGGGCGTGCCCTTCGTCGGGCGCAGCGGCCAGCTCCTCGACGAGACGCTGAAGGCGGCGGGGGTGGAGCGGGCGGAATGCCTCGTCGCCAACGTCTTCCGTTACCAGCCGCCGGGCAACAAGGTGGGGCATTTCTTCGCCTCGCGCACCCGCGCCAGGAAGGAGGGGCGGGCGCTCGACGAGCGCTGGGGGCCGTTCGGCACCTCCGACTGGGTGCTGGCGGAATACTCCGGCGAGATCGAGCATCTGCAGCGGACTCTGGAAGGCTTCGCCCCCCGCGTCATCGTCGCGCTGGGCCGCACGCCGCTGTGGGCGTTGACCGGGCTGAACGGGATCATGCAGCTGCGCGGCACGGTCCAGCCCTGTCGCCTCGTGCCGGGGGCGGAGGTGGTGGCGACCTTCCACCCCAGCTACATCCTGCGCGGCCAGCTCGCCGAGCAGCCGACCTTCCTGGCCGACCTGACACTGGCCGCCTCGCGGCTGACGGCCTGAGCGCCGTTACGCCCGCTCCGCGGCCTCGGCCAGACCGAGGAAGGCGGGAAGCTCGTGGGTGATGACGTAGGTCGGGATGGGCGCCAGGAAGTCGCGCATCCGGCCCTTCTCCATGAAACGCTTGCGGAAGCGGGAGTGGGTGAACAGGGTGCCCAGCTTCGGCACGATGCCACCCGCGATGTAGAGGCCGCCGCGCGCGCCCAGCGTCAGCGCGAGGTTGCCCGCCACGGTGCCGAGCATCGCGCAGAACATCTCCACCGCCTCCACGCAATGGGGGTTGGTGTTGGCGGTCGCCGCGTCCGACACCTGGGCCGGGGTGAAGGGTTCCGGCTCCTGATGGTCGAGGACGCACAGCGCCTGATAGAGGTTGACCAGCCCCGGCCCGGACAGCACCCGCTCCGCCGACACATGGTCGAAGCTCTTGCGGAGCTGGGCCAGAACGGCGCTCTCCCGGTCGCTGACCGGGGCCATGGTGACGTGGCCGCCCTCCGCCGCCAGCGCGGTCCAGCCCTCGGGTCCGGGCACCAGCCCCGACACGCCCAGCCCGCTGCCCGGCCCGATCACCCCGACGACGCGGCCCGGCACCGGCGCTCCCTCGCCCACCTGACGGACGTCGGCGGCGGTGAGGCGGGGCACCGACAGGGCGACGGCGGTGAAGTCGTTGATGACGGCCAGCCGCTCCAGCCCCAGCTTGCCGCGCACCTCGGCCGTGGAGAAGGACCAGCCGCGGTTGGTCATCAGCACCGCGTCGCCGGTCACCGGGCCGGCGATGGCGAAGGCGCCGCGGCTGGGCCGGGCGTCGTGCGCCACGCCGCCCAGATAGGCGAGCGCCGCCGCTTCCAGCGACGGGAAGTCGGCGCAGCGCAGAACGCGCGAACCGTGGATGCCCGTGCCGTCGATCAGGCCGAAGCGGGCGTTGGTGGCGCCGATGTCGGCGACCAGGGTGACGGGGCCGGAAACGGCATGGCTGCCATTGGTGGTGTGGTCTGTGGTCATGAAATCAGTTTCACCCGTACGGCGCGCGCGTCAAGGCATCGACGTAGCTTTCCCGCCACCAGCCGATGTCGTGGCTGCGCAGGATGCGCATCATCGCGGCGTGGCGCTCCTTGCGCTCGGGCAGCGACATGGTCAGGGCGCGCTGCAGGGCGTCGGCCACCGCCTCGATGTCGAAGGGATTGACGATCAGCGCCGAATCGAGCTCCCGCGCCGCCCCGGCGAAGGTGGACAGCACCAGCACGCCGGGGTCGTCGGCGTCCTGGCAGGCGACATACTCCTTGGCGACGAGGTTCATGCCATCGCGCAAGGGGGTAACCAGCCCGACATGCGCGGTGCGGTAGAAGCCGGCCAGCACGCGCCGCCCGAAACTCTTGTTCAAGTAGCGGATCGGCACCCAGTCGAACTCGGCGAAGCGCCCGTTGATGCGGCCCGACAGCTCCGACAGCTCGCGCTTGATGGCGATGTATTCCGGCACGTCCTCCCGGCTCGGCGGCGCCACCTGGAGAAAGGAGACGCGGTTGCAATGCTCCGGATAGGTCGCCAGGAGCTGCTCGAAGGCCTGGAAGCGCTGCGGCAGGCCCTTCGAATAGTCCAGCCGATCGACCCCGATGATCAGCCGCCGCCCGACGAGGCTTTCCTTCAGCCGCTGGGTGTGGCGGGAGCGCATGGCGGTCTCGGCGATGCCCACCAGATTCTCGGTGTCGATGCTGATGGGGAAGGCGCGGGCCAGCAGCGTGCGGCCGAAGGCGTGGATCAGCATGCCGCCCTCGGGGCCGCGGTCCTCGACCTCGCCGTCCAGCTCCTGCCGGATGTAGTCGGCAAAGCTGCGCAGATCCACATGGGTGTGGAAGCCGACGAGGTCGTAGGCGCACAGCTCGCGGATCAACTCCCGGTGATTCGGCAGAGCCACAAGGATTTCCGGGGCGGGGAAAGGTGTATGCAGGAAGAAGCCCATGCGCTGGGTGCAGCCGCGCTGGCGCAATTCCTCGCCGAAGGGGATCAGGTGGTAGTCGTGGACCCACACCATGTCGTCGGGGCTGAGCAGCGGGACGAGCTTTTCCGCGAAATAACCGTTGACCCGCTTGTAGCCTTCGCGCGTGCGGCGGCTGACTTCGATCAGGCCGACGCGGTAATGGAACAGCGGCCACAGGGTCTGGTTGGCGAAGCCGTTGTAGTATTCTTCGAAGTCGCGGCGGCTGAGGTCCAGCGTCGCGTAGGTCAGGCGCCCGACGTCGGTGCGCCGGGGCTCGCTCTGCGACTCCTCCTCGACCACCGTGCCGCTCCAGCCGAACCAGATGCCTCCGGTCTTCTTCAGCGCGGCCAGCACGGCCACGGCGAGGCCCCCGGCGGCCTGCTTGCCTTCATCGATGGGGGCGACGCGGTTGGATACGACGACCAGTCTGCTCACGTGGGTGGTTCTCCGGTCTCGGACGGCCGCATGGTTGGGCGGCCGAATGGCGCGTGGCGGGGCGGGCCCCGGAACGCGCAGGGACGAAACGACCGTATGGGGGGTTGGTTCCCTATCGGTCGAATGGGTTATGCCGAAGGACCGGGGTGGGTTGGCGGGCGCGCCGCCAGCCCCAGATTGTGCGGGAGCAGAGCCGGGATTCTGTGTGCAATGCAGCATAAACGGCTGTTTGCGCCACGTCGAAGCTTTGTCTTAACTTTGGTTAAACCATTGAATGACATGCAAAAACATTTTCCCTCTTGATCCCTGAGCGGGGCTTCATCATATTGTGCAGTGCGGCATCGGTCGTGTCTGCGACGCGGTCGGAGCCGTAACGCACTTCTTGGGCGTTTCCTCCCTAGACTCGGGCCGGGGCCTTTGCCCCGGCCTTTTTTTGTGCGCGGTCGGGCCGCGGCGGTCCGCTCAGCGCGGGGCAAGGGGGCCGGGCGGCAGGTGGGCGATGTTGTCCACCAGTTCGTGCATGTGCCGGGTCAGGACGGTCAGGAAGGGCAGCCGCGACAGCGTCGCCTCGTCCATGTAGAGGTCGCGGCTGATCTCGATCTGAAGCGCGTGGATGCCCTGGCGCGGCCGGCCGTAATGGCGGGTGGTGTAGCCGCCGGCGTAGGGCGCGTTGCGGCTGACCGTGTAACCCAGGCCGCGCAGGAAGCGCTCCGCCGTTTCGGTGACCGCCGGGGCGCAGGAATTGCCGAAACAGTCCCCGAGCACGATGTCGCTGCGCCGGTTGTCGCGGTCGCCCAGCCCGGGGGAGGGCATGGAATGGCAGTCGATCAGCACAGCGTGGCCGAAGTGGGCACGCGTGTCTTCAACGAGACGGCGCAGCGCGTTGTGGTAGGGGGTGTAGCACTGCTCCACCCGCCGCACCGCTTCGGAGAAGCGCAGCTTGCCGCGGTAGATGTCCTCTCCGTTGGCGACCACCCGCGCGATGGTGCCCAGCCCGGCGGCCACGCGCGGCGAGCGCGTGTTGACGTAGGGGGGGAGGGGGTCCGCGAACATCTCCGGGTCCAGCTCGTAGGCTTCGCGGTTGACGTCCAGGAAGGCCCGGGGGAACAGCGCGCGGATCAGCGGGATGCCCAACGCCGGGGCACCCGCGAAGATCTCGTCGACGAAGCAGTCTTCCGACTTGCGCAGCGCGCGGGGGTCGAGACGCGCCGCCGCCAGGAATTCGGCCGGATAGCGGTTGCCGCTGTGCGGCGAGGCCAGCACCAGCGGCTTGGTCTGTTCGTCCGGGGCCAGAAGCTCGAAGGCCGGCTCCGGTGTGGCGGCGTCGACGGATGCATCCATGGCATGTGATGTAGTGGACCCGGGCGGCTCTGTCACGCACCGTCCCGCTCGCCCCCCGACAGATGTGAGGGGCGCCGTGTCCTTCGGCGGAAAAAATGACGGCACCCGTCGGCGGGCGGCAAAAAAGTGAAAACGAGGCTTGCCAGACCCCCGGGATGATGGTACACCCCACGCCCACGCCGGACGGGACGCAAGACGGATGCCGAACCCCGAACCGACCGGCGACACGGATGGGCGCGTAGCTCAGCGGGAGAGCACTACGTTGACATCGTAGGGGTCACAGGTTCAATCCCTGTCGCGCCCACCATCCTCGAGGGCCGGAACCCAAACGGGTTTCCGGCCTTCGCCATATCTGGACGATGCGATATCGGGACGATGCGATGGTCCGGGTGACCGGCCCTTGCCGTTGTGGGCAAGGGCCTTGCGGTCCCGTGCGTCACGCCGCGCTGCGGTTCGGCGCCTTGCCGCGCGCCAGATTTTCCAGATCGCGGTCCAGCGCCGGCTGGTCGGCCACCGGCACGCAGAATTTCACCTGCAGTTGCCCCGGCTCGCTGGAGTTCACCGTGAAGGGCACGGGACGGGACAGGCCGGGCGCGCGCAGGGTGCCGGGAGTGCCCACCGCCATCTGCGGCGCGTCCAGGATCATCGCACCGCCGGACGAGAGGTTGGCGATCCGCCCCTGCTGCCCCGTGCCGGCGCCGGCGCCGTCGACGGTGCAGGGCAGGTCGACCGGGAAGCGCGCCATGCGGCGGCGGTCGACGTCGCTGGTCGCGGTGCGGACGACGCGCACCAGGACGCTTTGCAGATCGTCGATGCTCTGCGCCACGTTCTCCGCGACGGCGCGCATGCCGTCGGCCCGTTCGCCGGTCTGGTTGGCCTCCTCGGACACCAGGGCGATGCGGCTGGACACCTCCCGGGCGGCGTGGCTGGTCTCGTTGACGGTGCGGGCGATCTCGCGGGTGGCCGCGTCCTGCTCCTCGACCGCGGCGGCGATGGAGGACGAGATGTCGGACACCTGATCGATGGACGCGGCGACCTCGCCCACCCGGTCCACCGCCTGCTTGGTGACCGATTGCACGTCGGTGATCAGCGTGGCGATCTCCTCGGTCGAGCGGGCGGTCTGGCTGGCCAGATTCTTGACCTCCTGCGCGACGACGGCGAAGCCCTTGCCGGCCTCGCCGGCGCGGGCCGCCTCGATGGTGGCGTTCAGCGCCAGCAGGTTGGTCTGGCTGGCGATGTCGCCGATCAGCCGGGCGACGGCGCCGATGCGCTCCACCGCCGTCGACAGGTGTCCGATGATGGCGCTGGCGGAACCGGCCTTCTCGACGGCCTGCCCGGTCACCGACACCGACGCCGTCACCTGCCGGCCGATTTCCTGGATGGAGGCGGAGAGTTCGTTGGCCGCGGCGGCGACGGTCTGGGCGTTGGCCAGCGCCTGGCTCGCCGCGGCGGCCACGGTCTGGGAGTTGTCGCTGACCATCCCGGCGGAGGCGGCCATCGCCTCGGCGTTTCCGGCCATCTGTCCGGCGTGCCGGGCGACCTGTTCCACGGCGCTGCGGGTTTCGCGCTCCACCGTGTCGGCCATGGTGGCCAGGGCCTTGCGCCGCTCCTCCTCGCCGGCCGCGCGGGCGCGTTCCTGTTCGGCGCGCAGGCGCTCGTTCTCCAGGCCGGCTTCGCGGAAGACGCGCACGGCATCGGCCATCTGGCCGATCTCGTCGCCGCGCCCGGCGAATCCGACGTCCACCTGCAGATTGCCGGCGGCCATGGTGGACATGGTCTGCCGCATGCGGTCGACCGGCCCGATCACGCCCCGCCGCAGAAAGAGGATGGACGCGGCAATGAGGGACAGCGTCGCGGCGGCGGCGGCGATCAGCAGGGTTTTCAGCATGGCGGTGGCGGCCTCGATGTCGGTCACCGCCGCGTCGAGGCCGCCCAGACGTTCCTGGCGGATCCGCTCCATGGTGGAGAGGAGCCCCTCCATCTCCTTGTCCATGCTCTCGGCCACCGCGTCGAACTGTCCCATCATGGCGTTCCCCGCCGACGGACCCCCCTCGACATAGGTCTGGGACATGCGCCGGCCCAACTCGTAGAAGGGTGGAAAGGCGTCGCGGGTGGCGGCGATGCTCCGCACCATGTCCGTCAGGTCCAACTCCTGGGCGATGGCGTGGGCGTTCCCGGCATGCTGGGCGAAGGCCTTGGCGAACTCCTCGGCCTTGGCGGGCCCATCGTCCAGCCCGTCCAGCCCGTCCAGCCCGCGGGTCGCCGACACGTCCGTCAACCATTGCTGAACCTGCGCCACATCGTAACGGATGTTGGCGATCATCTCGCTCAGCGGCACGATCTTGCGGCTCACCTCATCGGCGGTCTGGCGGACGTGCGAGAGGTGGCGCTCCTGCAGCGATGTTTCTTTCCCAACGAAGAACGTTGCGATCGCCATGACGATAAAAACGAACACGGAAGTCAGGGTTGCCTTTCGTTTAATGGTCATGGCGTGCAAGAAATTCATAACAATGCTCCATTCCATATATTGCCGAATTCTGCCTGCGGGCGACGGCCGTTTCGATGGGACAATTCATTCAATCATTCCTGAAATCAAGTTTGCCGTTGATCCTATTCCGAACACCGTGGGCGAATTTTCCATATGAATGAGTCTTAAAACCGGCATGGG
Source organism: Azospirillum brasilense (assembly GCF_003349955.1). Classification (GTDB taxonomy): domain Bacteria; phylum Pseudomonadota; class Alphaproteobacteria; order Azospirillales; family Azospirillaceae; genus Azospirillum; species Azospirillum brasilense_B. The sequence goes on along the minus strand of NZ_QLKQ01000029.1, from coordinate 16,990 downwards.
ATTTTGGCTTTCGGCAATTGGACGCTCGGAGGATGATGTTTGTTCAGATTTTTTGTTTATGATGGTGATTTTTTTGTTTGTCGTTCAATGTTCGGTATTTCTCGTCATCGAGGCCTAATTTCATGTCGTGCTCCCGGCCATTTCGTTTCTGACGCGCAAAGAAAAAGGCCCTTCCCCGCGAACGGGGAAGGGCCTTTGGGGAAGGGCCTGCGATGCGTGCCGGGTGGCGCGTCGGCTCAGCCGGCGGCCTTCGCCTTGGCCTCGATGCGGCGGCGGTGCAGCACCGGCTCGGTGTAGCCGTTCGGCTGCTCGCGGCCCTTGAAGACGAGGTCGCAGGCGGCCTTGAAGGCGACGCTGCCGTCGAAGTCGGCGGCCATCGGGCGGTAGAGCGGATCGCCGGCGTTCTGCTTGTCCACCACGGCGGCCATGCGCTTCATCGTCTCCATGACCTGCGCCTCGGTGGTGATGCCGTGGAGCAGCCAGTTGGCGATGTGCTGGCTGGAGATGCGCAGCGTGGCGCGGTCCTCCATCAGCCCGACGTTGTTGATGTCCGGCACCTTGGAGCAGCCGACGCCCTGGTCGATCCAGCGCACCACGTAGCCGAGGATGCCCTGGGCGTTGTTGTCCAGCTCCTGCTGGATCTCCTCCTCCGACCAGTTGGGGCGGTCGGCCAGCGGGATGGTCAGGATGGCGTCCAGGCTGGCGCGCTCGCGGCGGGCCAGCTCCTCCTGGCGGGCGGCGACGTTGACCTGATGGTAGTGCAGGGCGTGCAGCGTGGCCGCGGTGGGCGAGGGCACCCAGGCGGTGTTGGCGCCGGCCTGCGGGTGGGCGACCTTGGCGGCCAGCATGTCGGCCATGCGGTCGGGCATCGCCCACATGCCCTTGCCGATCTGGGCGTGGCCCTTCAGCCCGCAGAGCAGGCCGGTGTCCACGTTCCAGTCCTCGTAGGCCTTGATCCAGGCGGACGACTTCATGTCGTTCTTGCGGATCATCGGGCCGGCTTCCATGGCGGTGTGCATCTCGTCGCCCGTCCGGTCGAGGAAGCCGGTGTTGATGAACACCACGCGCGCCGCCGCGGCCCGGATGCACTCCTTGAGGTTTACCGTGGTGCGGCGCTCCTCGTCCATGATGCCCATCTTCAGGGTGTTGCGCGCGATGCCCAGCGCGTCCTCGACGCGGGCGAACAGCTCGTCCGCGAAGGCGACCTCCTCCGGTCCGTGCATCTTCGGCTTCACGATGTAGACGGAGCCGGCGCGGCTGTTGAGGCGGGCGCCCTTGACGTCGTGCAGAGCGATCAGCGAGGTGATCATGCCGTCGAGGATGCCCTCCGGCGCCTCGCTGCCGTCCTTCAGCAGAACCGCGCTGTTGGTCATCAGGTGACCGACGTTGCGGATCAGCATCAGGCTGCGGCCCGGCAGGGTGATCGTCTCGCCGTTGCGGCTGGTGTAGCTGCGATCGGGGTTCAGCCGGCGCTCCACCGTGCCGCTGCCCTTGGGGAAGCTGGCGGTCAGGCTGCCGGTCATCAGGCCCAGCCAGTTGCGGTAGGCCAGCACCTTGTCCTCGGCATCCACGGCGGCGACGGAGTCCTCGCAGTCCTGGATGGTGGTCAGGGCGGATTCGAGCACGAGGTCGGCGACGCCCGCCGCGTCGGTCTTGCCGATCGGGTGGCTGCGGTCGATGCGGATTTCCATGTGCAGGCCGTTGTCGGCCAGCAGGATGGCGGTCGGGGCGGACGGGGCGCCGTTGTAGCCGACCAGACGCTCCGGCTCGGCCAGACCCGTGCTGCGGCCGTCCTTCAGCGCGACGACGAGGCGGCCATTGTCCACCGTGTAGCCGGCGGCGTCGGCGTGCGACCCGTCGGACAGCGGGGCGGCGCGGTCCAGCACGTCGCGGGCGAAGGCGATGACCTTCTCGCCGCGCTTCGGGTTGTAGCCGGCGGTGCGCTCCGTCCCGTCGGTGTCGGGGATGGCGTCGGTGCCGTAGAGCGCGTCGTACAGGCTGCCCCAGCGGGCGTTGGCGGCGTTCAGCGCGTAGCGGGCGTTCATCACCGGCACGACGAGCTGCGGGCCGGCGGTCGTGGAGATTTCCGGATCGACGTTCTCGGTCGTCACGGCGAAGTCCGGGCCCTCGGGCAGGAGATAGCCGATCTCCTTGAGGAATTCGGTGTGGGCGGCGCGGTCCAGCGGCTGGCCGCGGCGGCTGCGGTACCATTCGTCGATCTGGGCCTGGAGCGCGTCCCGCTTGGCCAGCAGCGCGCGGTTGCGCGGGGCCAGATCGTGGAGGATCGCGTCAAGGCCCGACCAGAATTGCTCCGGCGTCACGCCGGTGCCCGGCAGGGCTTCGTTCTCGATGAAGCGGTGAAGCTCCGTGGCAACTTGCAAGCCGCCAACCTGAATGCGTTCCGTCACCATTGCTGCTCTTTCCTTCCGAAGTCGTAGACACCGCGGTTTTTCGGTTTGTCGTTCTTTGGCTGACGTTTTTTTCACCGCAAGCCCGCGCCGGGCGGTCCGTTCGGACCGGTGTCCGGCGCGGGATTCGCGCGACAAGGTACACATTCGCGGCGCCGCGGTCTTCCTCGGAATCGTCCTGGCGAATTGCCGCGCTGCGGCGGTTGCGCGGGGAACTCCCCCAAAGGCCCGCCAGCGCCTATGTTGGGTGGCATGAGCATATCCGGCGATGCCTCCCCCGCGGCGGGACCTCCGCGGGAACCACTGTCGGGGCTGGTGGAGCGGGTGACCTTCCACAGCCCGGAGACGGGATTCTGCGTGCTGCGGCTGAAGGTGCGCGGGCAGCGCGACCTCGTCACTCTGGTCGGCCACGCCGCCACCATCGGCGCGGGGGAGTTCGTGCAGGCCAGCGGGGCCTGGGTGAACGACCGCCACCACGGGCTCCAGTTCAAGGCCGATTTCCTGCGCGCCACCCCGCCGACCACGGTGGAGGGGATCGAGAAGTATCTCGGCTCCGGCCTGATCCGCGGCATCGGGCCGGTCTACGCCAAGAAGATGGTCAAGGCGTTCGGCGAGGCGGTGTTCGACGTGATCGAGCAGGAGCCGGACCGGCTGCGGCAGGTCACCGGGATCGGGCCGAAGCGGGCGCAGCGCATCATCGCCGGCTGGGCCGACCAGAAGGTGATCCGCGAGATCATGGTCTTCCTGCACAGCCACGGGGTCGGCACCTCGCGCGCCGTGCGCATCTTCAAGACCTACGGGCCGGACGCCATCCGGCTGATCACCGAGAACCCCTACCGGCTGGCCCGCGACATCCGCGGCATCGGCTTCAAGACGGCGGACGCGGTGGCCGCCCGGCTGGGCATCGAGAAGACCGCGATGATCCGTGCACGGGCCGGCATTGCCTACGCGCTGGCCGAGGCGACCGACCAGGGCCATTGCGGCGTGCCGGTGGCCGAGCTGATCCCCATGGCCGTGAAGCTGCTGGAGATCGACGCCTCCATCCTGGAGACCGCGGCGGAGCTGGAGCGGCAGGACGGCGCGGTGGTCGCCGACAGCCTGGGCGGTGAACCCTGCCTGTTCCTGACCAGCCTGCACCGGGCGGAGCGGGCCATCGCCGAGCGGCTGCGCCGGCTGGCCGGCGGTCCCGTGCCCTGGCCGGCGATCGACGCGGAGAAGGCCATTCCCTGGGTGGAGGCGAAGGCCGGCATCACCCTGGCCGAAGGACAGCGCGAGGCGTTGCGCCAGGCGGCGGTGTCGAAGCTGCTGGTCATCACCGGCGGTCCGGGGGTCGGCAAGACGACGCTGGTGAACAGCATCCTGACCATGCTGAAGGCCAAGGGCGTGTCGATCGCCCTGGCCGCCCCCACCGGCCGCGCCGCCAAGCGGCTGAGCGAGAGCACCGGCCTGGAGGCGCGGACCATCCACCGCCTGCTGGAGACCGACCCGCAGGCCGGCGGCTTCAAGCGCGACGAGACCAACCCGCTGGACTGCGACCTGCTGGTGGTGGACGAGACCAGCATGGTCGACGTGCCGCTGATGAACGCGCTGCTGCGCGCCGTGCCGGGGCGGGCCGCCCTGCTGCTGGTCGGCGACGTGGACCAGCTGCCCTCGGTCGGGCCGGGGCAGGTGCTGGGCGACGTGATCGCCTCCGGCGCGGTGCCGGTGGTGCGGCTGACCGAGATTTTCCGGCAGGCGGCGACCAGCCGCATCATCGTCAACGCCCATCGCATCAACGCCGGACAGATGCCGGAGACGCCGAAGGCCGGGGAGGACAGCGACTTCTACTTCGTCGAGGCGGCGACTCCGGAGGCCGGGGTGGCGAAGCTGATCGAGATGGTCCGCGACCGCATCCCCCGCCGCTTCGGCGCCGACCCGGTGCGCGACGTGCAGATCCTCTGCCCGATGAATCGTGGCGGTCTCGGCGCGCGGTCGCTGAACATCGAATTGCAGAGGGTGCTGAACCCGCCGGGCGAGTCCCGAGTCGAGCGATTCGGCTGGACCTTCGGTCCCGGCGACAAGGTCATGCAGGTCGAGAACAACTACGACAAGGAGGTCTACAACGGCGATCTCGGCATCGTATCCGCCGTCGATGCCGAAGAAGGGACGTTGACCGCCACCTTCGACGGGCGTCCGGTGAGCTATGATTTCGGAGATTTGGACGAGATCGTCCTAGCCTATGCGACGACGATCCACAAGAGTCAGGGGTCCGAATACCCTGTGGTGGTGATCCCGGTGGTGACCCAGCATTACACGATGCTCCACCGCAACCTGATCTATACCGGTGTGACGCGGGGCAAGCGGCTGGTGATCATGCTCGGCCAGCGTCGCGCGCTGGCCATGGCGGTGCGTGGGGTCCAGGGCCGGCGGCGCTGGACGAAGTTGGGGGAGTGGCTGTCGCCTCTATGACTCTTGGCGAAAGACAACCATGTCGGGATTTTGTCACAAGCGTATGCGCGCGGGGTTTGCGCCGCCTGCCCCAGTGTGCGGAACGTCCGTCAGCGCGCGCCGTGGAAAATGTCCTAAGTTGTTCAATTGGCGAAAGAAACCGCTGTCTTCCCGGGGCTGGGCCGTGGGTGGGCGCTCAGAGTCCACCGTGGGCGGCACCGGGCGTCTTCGGGACCGGCACCCCTTCCGAACGGGCGGATTTCCCCTGGCCGAATGTCGCAGGAAAGGGCGTCTGGCCTTTGGCGTGCTTGACGGACGGCTCGTACCCTGTGACAAAGATAATTCGGCATCCTTTATGAGCTTGAAGACACATGTTCGACCGCCCGCCCCGCCAGGGCTACCGCGCTCCCGAGATCACCAAGGCCAACGTCACCGCCACTGTGAAGTGGTTCAACCCCACCAAGGGGTTCGGCTTCGTGTCCCCCGAGGACGGTTCGCCCGACGCCTTCCTGCACGTCTCCGCGGTTCAGGCCGCCGGCTATGACGCGCTCGACGAAGGCGCGACCATCGTTTGCGACCTCGCCCGCGGCCCGAAGGGCCCGCAGGTTGCTTCCATTCAATCCGTGGACACGTCCACCGCGTCGCGCGCGCCGGCCCGTCCGGCCCGTCCGGCCGGCGGCGGCTTTGGCGGCGGCGGCTATGACCGTGGCGGCTACGGCGGCGGCGGCGGTTACGACCGCGGCGGCTGGGGCAACGACGCCGGCGGCGGCGAAGAGGTCGACGGCACCGTCAAGTGGTTCAACGCCGACAAGGGCTTCGGCTTCATCACGCCGAGCACCGGTGGCAAGGACGTCTTCGTCCATGTGAACGTTCTGCGTCGCTCCGGCATGCAGTCGCTCCAGGAAGGCGATCAGGTGCGCGTGACCGTCCGCCAGGGCCAGAAGGGTCCGGAGGCCGGCAAGGTCGAGTACCGCTAAGCCGTCTTCAGCCTCTGAAGAACGGACTTTGAAGAACGGCCGGGGCGCTTCCGCAAGGAGGCGCCCCGGTTCGTTTCCGGGGTCTCAGATGCCGACGCCCGCGGCATCAGCATCGTCGTGGCGATTCCCCGGCTTGCCCAAACCTTGTGCATCCTGCGACAGTGACCGGGCGCGATGGCCCCGCGGGTCCTGGAGAGCCGCGGCGGACGGTTCCGCCCGCCGGTCGTCCGGGCCGGGACTGTGGGGGTGAAGAGGTGAGGGAAGGCATGAGAAACGATCCGCCGGGCTTCCGGCCCCAGGACGCCGCGACGCTGCGGTCCAACGCGCTGTTCGGGCGGCTGCCCGACCGGTCGCTGGAGCTTCTCGTCAGCACGGCGCAGGTGCGCACGGTGCCCCGTGGCGCCACCCTGTTCGTCCAGGACGAGGAGGCCGACCGCTTCTTCGCGCTGCTCGACGGCTGGGTGAAGCTGTACCGCCTGACCCGCGACGGGGCGGAGGCGGTGGTGACCATCGTCGCCCCTGGTGAGACCTTCGCCGAGGCCGCCATGTTCGCCAGCGGCAAGTTCCCGGTCTGCGCCGAGGCGGTCGCCGACTCGCGCGTCATGACCCTGACGGCGGAGGGCTTCGCCCGCTGCCTGCGCGAGGACGAGCAGATCGCCTTCGCCATGTTGGGATCGCTGTCGGTGCGGCTGCGCCACCTCGTCCAGCAGATCGAGCAGTTGCAGGTCCAGCCGACGGCCCAGCGGGTCGGCAGCTTCCTTTTGCGCTTCTGCCCGGAGGGCGGCGGCGCCACCAGCTTCGCTCTGCCCTTCGACAAGGCTCTGGTCGCCCGGCGCCTCGGCATGCAGCCGGAGACCTTCTCCCGCGCGCTGGCGAAGCTGCGCGGCGTCGGGGTGGAGACGCAGGGCGGAACGGTGTCCGTCGCCGACCTGGACGCGCTGCGCCGCTTCTGCAACGCCGACTCCGGCGGCGACACCCGCGGCTGACGGGCCGGCGCAGTCTGGGGTTGCCGTCTGGCGCGGCGCCGTGCCCATGAAGGGTTGTGGCGGGCCGCTGGGCCATGTTCACGCGCGGCGGCGCTGTGGTATCCTCCCGCATCCGGAAGCGGTCGGCGGTGCGGAGGGAGTTGGATGAGCGACGAGTTTCTTTTCGCCGACGACGAGCCGGGTATCGAGGCCGAGACGGCGAAGGAAGCGGCGCCGGAGCCTGCCGATCCCTGGATCATCCTGATCGTCGACGACGACCCGGCCATCCACGCGACCACCAAGATGGTGCTGCGCGGCTTCACCTTCGAAGGCCGCCCGGCGCAGTTCCTGTCCGCCGGCACCGCGGCCGAGGCGCGCAGCCTGCTGGAGCAGAATCCGGCCATCGCCGTGGTGCTCCTCGACGTGGTGATGGAATCCGACGACGCCGGCCTGCGGCTGGTGCGCATGATCCGCAGCGAACTGAACAACCGGCGCGTGCGCATCATCCTGCGCACCGGCCAGCCGGGGCAGGCGCCGGAACGCGACGTCATCCTGAACTACGACATCAACGACTACAAATCGAAGACCGAGCTGACGGCGCAGAAGCTGTTCACCTCGGTCGTCGCCGCCCTGCGCGGCTATCAGGACATCACCGCCATCGAGGACCACCGCCTGGGGCTGGAGCGCATTCTGGACGCCTCCTCCGCCCTGCTCGACAAGCGGACCATGGCGGAGTTCGTCCATGGCGCGGTGTCGAAGATCGCCGAGATCTGCCCGCCCTGCGACGGCATCGCCCTGTGCAGCCGCTGGACCGGGGAGGAGGCCGACGGCGCCGCGCGCGACCCGCTGGTGCTCGGGGCCGGCGGCATCCACGCGGCGGCGGAGGGCAAGCCGGTGCGCGCGGCTTTGCCGGCGGAGGCGGCGGAGGCGGTGACCCAGGCGCTGGCCGACGGGCGGAACCGCTATGAGCGGGAGCGCAGCCTGCTGGTCTTCCGCTCCACCTCGCGGCGCCACGACACGGTGTTCCACATCAGCCACCGCCGTCCCCTGACCGAGGACGAGCAGCGGCTTCTGGAGGTCTTCTGCTCCAAGGTCGCGGTCGGCTTCGACAACGTGCATCTCTACGAGGAGCTGACCGCGCTGAACCGCAACCTGGAAAGCCAGGTGGCCGACCGCACCCGCGAACTGGTCGCCGCGACCGAGGCGGCCGAGGCGGCAAGGGCGGAGGCGGAGGCCGCCAACCAGGCCAAGTCGCTGTTCCTCGCGACCATGAGCCACGAGATCCGCACCCCGATGAACGGCGTCCAGGGCATGCTGGAGCTGCTGGACTACACGCCGCTGACCCCCGAGCAGCAGGAGCTGGTCGCGGTCGTGCGCGATTCGGCGGGGGCGCTGCTGACCATCATCAACGACATCCTCGACTTCTCGAAGATCGAGGCCGGGCGGCTGGACCTGGAGCGCGCCCCTGTGTCGCTGTCCGCGGTGGTGGAGGGCGTGGCCGAGACGCTGGCCCCGGCGGCGCGGCAGAAGGATCTGACGCTGGTCACCTACGTCGATCCCGACCTGCCGCCGCTGGTCATGGGTGATTCGGTGCGCATCCGGCAGGTGCTGTTCAACATCGCCGGCAACGCCGTGAAGTTCACCCCCTCCGGCTCGGTGCGCATCCGCGCCGAGCTGGCGCGCTTCGAGGACGGGCGGGCGACCATCCGGATCGCCGTCACCGACACCGGCATCGGCATTGCCAAGGAGGCGCAGGCCCAGCTCTTCCGCCCCTTCACCCAGGCGGAGGCTTCGACCACCCGGCGCTTCGGCGGCACCGGGCTGGGGCTGTCGATCTGCCGCCGCCTCGCCGAGCTGATGGGCGGCGAGGTCGGGGTGGCGAGCGAGCCGGGCCGCGGCTCCACCTTCTGGTTCACCTTCACCGCCGATCTTGCGCCGGACGGCGACGCCGCAGGGGCCGCGGCACCGCCGCTGGCCGGGCTGTCGGTGCTGCTCCTGGCCGCCGACGCGGAGGAGCGGCAGTTCCTCGCCCGCTATCTGAACACCGACGGCGCCGTGCTGCTGGACGCGCCGGACGCGGCGGCGGGGATGCGGGCGCTGCCGCCGGGCACGCCCTGCGACGTCGTGGTGACCACCGCCGAGGCGGATGTGCAGGCGCTGGACGCCGCCGCGCCGGGGCTGGCTGGCGGGCGGGTGCTGCTGGGCGGGCGCGGCGCCCTGATCGACGCGGTCGCGCTGGCCCGTCCGGTGCGCCGCGGCCATCTGGTGCGCGCCGTGCTGGCCGCCGCGGGCCGCGGGCCGGCGGTCGAGGCCGAGGCGGGGCATCCCGGACCGGTCACGGCCTCCCTGGCGGGGGACGGGGCGGCGGCCCCGCCGCGCATCCTGGTGGCCGAGGACCATCCGACCAACCGGCAGGTCATCCAGCGGCAGCTCGCCCTGCTCGGCCATGCGGCGGACCTGGCGGAGGACGGCGTCGAGGCGCTGGCCCTGTGGCGCGACGGCGATTACGCGCTGCTGCTGACCGACTGCCAGATGCCCGAGATGGACGGCTTCGAGCTGACCCGCCTGATCCGTGCCGAGGAGGCGGCGAAAGGCCGCCCGCGCCTGCCCATCATCGCGGTCACCGCCAACGCCATGGCCGGCGAGGCGCAGCGCTGCCTGTCCGCCGGGATGGACGACGCCGTGTCCAAGCCGGTGGAGATCGGCCATCTGCGCCGGCTGCTGGAACGCCATCTGCCGTCCCGCCCCGCGACCGAACCGGCTCCGCCGCCGTCCGCCGCGGCGCCGGAGACCGGACCCGACGCGCCGCCCATCGACGTGGGCGTTCTGGCGACGCTGTTCGACGGGGACATGGAGTTCGTCGGGCAACTGCTTCAGGAGTTCATCGTCTCCAACAGCGCCAGCCGCGACCGGCTGGTCGCCGCTCATCAGACGGAGGATTGGGACGGGGTGCGTCAGGCCGCCCACAAGCTGGCGGGGTCGTCCCGCACGGTGGGCGCGCGCGATCTTGCGGCGGCGAGCGACGCCATCGAACTGGCCTGCGTCGACCGCCGGCTGGACGGCATCGGCGCGCTGGTCGCCCGCGCCGACCATGAACTCGGGCGCGCCGCCGCCTTCATCCGCGAGATGGCGTCGGTGTAAGGGCGCCGATCTGCGGATAAAGGGGCTGCCGATAAAGGGTCTGCGGATAAAGGGTCTGCGCGCAAAGGCGGCGTCGCGGCGGTTGCCCGCCGCGACGCGCGGGGCTTACTGGACCTTGACCTCGTTCCCGTGGTCGCGGCGGTAGATGTGCACATGGTAGGCGGCCATCGGATTCTCCCGCACATAGTCCAGCAGGCGGCGCTCCATGGCCGGCGTGGCGTTGCGGATCAGCATCTGCCAGGCCGGCTCCATGGTGGCGCGCTGCGTCTCGTCGTGCGGCAGCATGATGAAGCCCGCCCATTCCGGCCGGAAATCGGCGAGATAGCTTTCGGCGTAATGGCGCATCATCGACGCGTCGTTGACGTTGACCGACTTCATGTTCTCGAAGCAGACACGAAGATGCATGTTCCGTCTCCCTCGTTCCACGGGTCTCGATACAACGGATATGTGCAGCGTTCGTCGCTTCCGCATCCGCCGGGCGGCTGAAAATTCGGATGGTGCGACGAAGAAAACCCCTCCCCGCGGAGCGGGAAGGGGTTCCAGTCATGGCGGATAGGAGAGGGAGACGACCGGCGGACCAGCGGCGAAGGCCGTAGGACCGCCGGTGCGTTCCTCAACCAAACTTATAACTGATGCCGTAACCGCCCCGCGGGTAGTCCCACTGAATATTTTCCTTGTCCTGGCAGACCACGCGGCAGGTGCCGCATTCCAGGCAGCCGTCGGTGGCCAGAGTCACGCTGCCCGTCTCGTTCTTGCTGTAGCAGGCGGCCGGGCAGCAGACGGTGCAGGCCTGGGACTCGCAAGACTTGCAGACCGCGTCGTTGCGGATCTGGATGTGCGGCCGGCTCTCGTCCACGATGTAGCGGTTCTGGTACAGCTTCTCTTCGATCTTGACCACGATGCTCATCGCACGGCCCTCACCAGCTTGATTGCGTCGCCGACCAGACCCATGATCGAGCGCTTCTTGACGAAGGACTTCATGATCTCCTTCTCCTTCGTCCTCTTGTCGACGCTGTCCACGGTGAACCAGCTGTGGGCGGCGGCGGTCAGCGTGTCGGGATAGGCACCGAAGAACTGCTTGTTCTCGTGCATGATGCCCGGCAGGTTCCGGTACTTCTTCAGGTCCTTCATGATGAAGCTGTCGTCCAGCTTCTTCTTGTAGGCGGCGAGGTTGGCGGCGTTGAAGGGCTTGCCGGCCTGCTTCAGCTCGATCACCGTCTCCGCCGCCATGCGGCCCGACGCCATGGCGAGGTTGGAGCCCTCGCGGTGGGCGGCGTTGTTGAAGTGGGCGGCGTCGCCGACCACCATCCAGCCGTCGCCGTAGAGCTGCGGAACCGCCTTGTAGCCGCCCTCCGGGATCATATGGGCGGCGTATTCCTTCATCTCCGCCCCTTCGATCAGCGGCTTGATGACGGGGTGGTTCTTCAGGTCCTCCAGCATCTTGTAGGGCGGGATGGCGCCCTCCTTGAAGTCGGAGATCAGGCAGCCGATGCCGATCGTCAGCGATTCCTTGTTGGTGTAGAGGAACGCCGTGCCGACCATGCCCTTGGTCACCTTGCCCATGATCTCGATGACCACGCCCTCCTCGTCCTTCAGGCCGAAGCGCTGCTGGATCAGCTCGGGATCGATGAACAGGATTTCCTTGACCGCCAGCGCGACGTTCTGCGGCGCCAGCTCCTGCTGGAAGCCGGTGCGGCGGGCGAGCAGGGCGTTCACGCCGTCGGCCATGATGACCACGTCGGCGTGGATCTCGCCGCCCTCGCGGTCGGTGCGCACGCCGATGACCTTGCCGGACGCGTCGCGGATCAGCTCCGTCACCGTGGTCTCGCAGATCTGCAGGCCGCCGGCCTCGCGGATCTTCTCCGAGAACCACTTGTCGATGTTGGCGCGGATGATCGTGTAGCGGTTCGGCTTGTCGCTGTTGAAAGCCTCCGACCGGTAGTTGGTGCCGATGTAGTTGTCGTCGCCGAGCAGCCAGACGCGCTGTTCGATGATGTGGCGCTCGGTCGGGCAATCCTCGCGGAAGTCCGGGATGATCTTTTCCAGCTCGGCGGCGTACATGATGCCGCCCTGAACGTTCTTGGCGCCGGGATACTCCCCGCGCTCGAGCTGGAGAACGTTGAGGCCCTGCTTGGCCAGCGTGTAGGCCGCCGCGTTGCCGGACGGGCCGGCACCGATGACGATGGCGTCGAACTTTTCGACCATGTCCTGTTGGCTCCTGTTCGTCCGGTAGTTCAGCCGGCCAGCCGGTTGACCGAGAGGCGCTTGCCGAAAGCGTCGGTCAGGGCCGGCAGGATGGTCAGCGCGTCGCCGACCAGCCCGAGATGGGCGAAGTCGAAGATCGGCGCGTTGGGGTCGGTGTTGATGGCCAGGATCAGGTCGGACTTCTCCATGCCGACCCGGTGCTGGATGGCGCCGGAGATGCCGGCGGCGATGTAGAGCTTCGGGCGCACCGTCTTGCCGGTCTGCCCGACCTGCCGGTCGAAGCCGGTCCAGCCGGCCTGGACCAGCGGACGGGTCACCCCGACCTCGCCGCCCAGGACCTTGGCGAGGTCGAAGACCAGCTTCAGGTTCTCCGGCTTGCCCAGCCCCTTGCCCGCCGCGACGATGATGTCGGCGAAGGCGAGCTGCGCCTCGTTCTGCTCGCGGTCGGCGATGAAGCTCAGCACCTTGGTGATGACGTCGTCCTCGCGCAGCGCCGGGAAGACCTCGACCACGCGGCCGGTGCGGCTGTCGTCGCGGTCGGGCATCGACATCACGCGCGGGCGCACCGTGGCCATCTGCGGCCGGTAGGCCAGCGTCTGGATAGTGCAGAGCAGCGTGCCGCCGAAGGTCGGGCGGGTGGCCGCCAGCGACCGGTTGTCCATGTAGATGTCCAGCTCGGTGCAATCGGCGGTCAGGCCGGTGGCGAGCGTGGTGGCGATGGCGCCGGCGAGGTCGCGGCCCAGCGTGGTGGCGCCCAGCAGCACGATCTCCGGCTTGTAGGTGTTGACCACGTCGGTCATCACCCGCGTGTAGGGATCGGTGCGGTAGTCGGCCAGGACCGGGTCGGTGACCTTGTAGACGACGTCGGCGCCGTAGGTGAAGGCGTCGCCGCAGATGGCGTTCAGTTCCGGGCTGTCGGCGCCCAGCACCACGGCCCCCACCTCGACCCCCAGCTTGTCGGCAAGCTTGCGGGCTTCGCCCACCAGTTCCCACGACACGGAATGGACGGAGCCGCGCTCCTGCTCCACGATCACCCAGATGCCCTTGTATTCCTTCAGGTGCTCGGGCAGTTGGAACTTGCGTCCCTGCGGCTTGCTTGGTTCGCTCATCGGGATGTCTCCGGCGGAGGATTCGTCAGGAACGGCGCGTCACAGCCCCGCGGCGGCGCGGGCGAGCAGCTCGTCGGCGAGTTTCGGCTGGGCGCCGAAGATGGCTTCGACCGCGGCGGCGGCCATAGCTTCGGCGCTGGGGGCCTCGGCGGTGGGGGCCTCGGCCTCGACCATCGTCGCCTTCTGGGCGCGCGGCTTGGGCACGAAGACCTTCGACACGACGGTGGGCGAGCCCTTCAGCCCGACCTTCGTCTCTTCGGCGCCGGTGGTGTCCTTGTTCCAGGTCTTCAGGCCGTAACGGGCGGCGCGGAACATGTCGTCCATCTTGCCGAAGCGGATGGTGTTCGTGCCTTCCAGCATCGTGATCATGCAGGGCAGGGCGGTCTTCAGCACCTGCACGCCGCCTTCGGAGCGGCGGTGCACGACGATCTCCCGGGCGCCCTGGTCGATCGATTCGATCTTCGTGATGTAGGTGAGCTGCTGGAAGCCCAGCCGCGTGGCGATGCCCGGACCGACCTGCGCGGTGTCCCCGTCGACCGTCTGCTTGCCGCAGAAGACCAGATCGACCTGTTCCTCTTCCGACAGCTTCTTGATGGCGGAGGTCAGGGCGTAGGAGGTCGCCAGCGTGTCCGATCCCGCGAACTTGCGGTCGGTCAGCAGCACCGCGTCGTCGGCGCCCAGCGACAGCGCCTTGCGCAGCGAGGTTTCGGCCATCGGCGGCCCCATGGTCAGGACGGTGACGCGGGCGCCGACCTTGTCCTTGATCCGCAGCGCCTCCTCCAGCGAGAAGAGGTCGAAGGGGTTGATGATGGCCGGGACGCCCTGACGCATGATCGTGTTCGTCACGGGGTGGATGCGGATCTGGGCGCTGTCGGGCACCTGTTTGATACAGACAACGATGTGCATCCCGGTCTCCTTGACATTCCGCCGCCTGTCGCGCGGCGTGGCTGCGCTCCTATCAGCAAGCGGCGTGCCAGATTTGTGCTGTGCGGTAAGTTATTGTAAAAATTGGTTTTTATGGCTGTTGAGAGATTGTCGCAAAAACGACAAAGACCGGACGTGTCGGCTTCTCAACAGGGCGATTCCGTCGCGGCCCGATCCGATCCCGGACCCCGTCCGCCCTCTGTCGGCTACCGGACAAACCCGACAAGCGCCGCACAGGGCGCGGAGGACGGCCGGAAAGCGCAACGGCCCGCGGACGCTCGCCGGGAGGCGGGTTCGCGGGCCGTCTTGGAAACGTAAGGATGAAACGGGTCAGGTCGGAAGCAGGGAGTCCAGCGGGACGAAGCGGTCGGCCATCCGCTTGGCCTCATCCTGGTGGACCTTGAAGGTCTTCTCGGCGATGGCGTTGGACACCACGAAGTCCTGGTAGGCGCGCTGGAGATGGGCGCCGTAGCGGGCGGCCATGCCCTCGTCGTCCAGACCCTCCATGCCGGTGTCGGCGGACAGGTAGTCGTGGAAGCGCTGCAGGATGTGCAGGCGGTTCACGTTGACCACGCGCTGCTCGTAGGTGATGCCGAGAAAGCGCAGGAAGTCCTCCGCGGTCTCCAGATCCTCCAGATCGTCCTTGAAGCTCATGGCGGGGTCCTTTCCCTTCAGATGACGTAATGATCGGCGCGGGCGCCGGTGTCGGGAGTGTCGTGTTTGCCGCAGGCGTCCTGGTCGCACAGGTTGCCGCAGCTCCGGCAGACGATGCCGTCGAGCGGCAGGTCGTCCAGCCGGATGGCGCTCAGCGGCGGGGCGGGGTGGAGCGGTGCGGGGCGCGTGGCCTCCTCCGCCGCGTGGGCTTCCAGCCGCGCCTCGATGCGGTTGATGTGGTCGATCAGGCAGGCGATGGCCTTGCCGACCGGGTCGGGCATCAGATGGTGGTCGAGGTCGATGCCGTGGGCGGCCAGCCGCCGCTGGGTGTCGGGACGGACGATGCGGCCGGGAATGCCGACCACCGTCATGCCGTCCGGCACGTCCTTGGTCACCACGGAGTTGGCGCCGACGCGGCACTGGGCGCCGACGGTGATCGGCCCCAGGATCTTGGCCCCGGACCCGACCAGCACGCCGTCGCCCAGCGTCGGATGGCGCTTGCCCTTGGACCAGGAGGTGCCGCCCAGCGTCACGCCGTGGTAGAGCGTCACGTCGTCGCCGACCTCCGCGGTTTCGCCGATGACGACGCCGGCCCCGTGGTCGATGAAGAAGCGGCGGCCGATGGTGGCGCCGGGGTGGATGTCGATGTTGGTCAGGGCGCGGGCCAGATAGGACAGGAAGCGCGCCGGCCAGCGCAGCCCCCGCCGCCACGCGGCGTTGGACAGCCGGTGGACCACCAGCGCGTGGATGCCGGGGTAGCAGGTCAGCACGTCGAGGACGTTGCGCGCCGCCGGGTCGCGGTCGAAGACGCAGGCGACGTCCTCGCGCAGCAGCCGCCACAGGCTGGTCTCCGTCATGGCGAGGTCCGGGTGGGCGTCGATCGCGGCCATGGGGTCCTCCGGATCACGAAGAGACGACGCTCCAGCGGGTGGCGTCGTCGTGGAAGGCGCGCAGCTCCTCCGCCGTCGGGGCGCGCTTGGCGCGGGTGGCGAGCGCGCGGACCCGCGGCAGCACCGCCTGGGCGGTGGCGTCGTCGCAGGCGATGCCGAGCTGGCCGTAGGCCATCTTCACCCCCGCCGTGCCGGAATGCTTGCCCAGCACGATGCGGTGCTCGCGCCCCACCTCGGCGGGGTCGAAATTCTGGTAGGTGGCGCGGTCGCGCAGCAGCCCGTCGACGTGGATGCCGGCCTCGTGGGTGAAGACGGCGTCGCCGACGATCGACTTGTTGACCGCCACCGGCCGGTTGGAGGCGCGCTCCACGAGGTCGGAGATCGCCCCCAGCGCGCGGGTGTCCACCCCGCAATCCTGCCCGTAGAGCACCTTCAGCGACACCACCACCTCCTCCAGCGGGGCGTTGCCGGCGCGCTCGCCCAGCCCGTTGACGGTGGTGTTGACGTGGGTCGCCCCGCCCAGCACGGCGGCCAGCGAGTTGGCGTTGGCGAGGCCGAGGTCGTCGTGGGCGTGGATCTCGATCTCCAGGTCGGTGGCCCGGCGCAGCCGTTCGATGCAGGCGCGCGTCTGGAAGGGGTCGAGCACGCCCAGCGTGTCGGCGAAGCGGAAGCGGCGGGCGCCGGCCTCCTGCGCCACGGTCGCGGCGGCGATCAGGAAATCCATGTCGGCGCGCGAGGAGTCCTCGCCGCCCAGGCTGACCTCCAGCCCGTGGTCGCGGGCCGTCTTGACCTTGCGTTCGATTTCCGACAGGGCCCAGGCGCGGCTGCGCTTCAGCTTCCGGGTGATGTGGATGTCGGAGACGGGCATCGACAGGTTGACGGTGCCGACCTTGCAGTCCAGCGCCGCCTTCAGGTCGGTGTCGTGCATGCGGCACCAGACCATCAGCCGGGCCTTCAGCCCCAGAGCGGCGACGGCGCGGATGCCTTCGCGCTCCTCCGGCCCCATGGCGGGGATGCCGATCTCCAGCTCCGGCACGCCGGCCTCGTCGAGCGCGCGGGCGATGGCGATCTTCTCGTCGAGCGTGAAGGCGACCCCCGCCGTCTGCTCCCCGTCGCGCAGCGTCGTGTCGTTGATGATGGTGGAACCGGCCATCGGCATTCGGTCACATCCTCAATCTGCTGAGCTTAATCAGCGGTGGGTCTTGCCCCCTCCCTAACCCTCCCCCGCTTCGCAGGGGAGGGGATCAAGGCCCTCTCCTGCGAAGCGGGGGAGGGAGGGGCCCCACGCAG
>NZ_QLKQ01000028.1 GCF_003349955.1 Azospirillum brasilense | reverse complement strand
GACCCACGAAGTGGGGAGGGTGGGGGCAACCGCCCGCCCGATCAGACCCGCACCAGCTCCGGCTCGTCCGCCGGCACGTCCAGCACGTCCTCGAACTCGGTGATGTTGTTGATCTCCGTGCCCATGGCGATGTTGGTGACGCGCTCCAGGATGACCTCGACGACCACCGGGACCTGGAACTCGTCCATCCACTGCTGCGCTTGCGCGAAGGCGGATTGCAGGTTGTCCGGGTCGGTGACGCGGATGGCCTTGCAGCCCAGACCCTCGGCCACCGCGACGTGGTCCACGCCGTAGACGCCGATCTCCGGGGCGTTGATGTTCTCGAAAGAGAGCTGGACCTGGAAGTCCATCTGGAAGGCGCGCTGCGCCTGCCGGATCAGCCCGAGGTAGCTGTTGTTCACCAGGACGTGGATGTAGGGCAGCTTGAACTGCGCGCCCACCGCCAGCTCCTCGATCAGGAACTGGAAGTCGTAGTCGCCGGACAGCGCGACGATCTTGCGCTTCGGATCGGCCACCCGCACGCCGAGCGCCGCCGGCAGGGTCCAGCCGAGCGGGCCGGCCTGACCGCAGTTGATCCAATGGCGCGGCTTGTAGACGTGCAGGAACTGCGCGCCGGCGATCTGCGACAGGCCGATGGTCGAGACGTAGCAGACGTCCTCGCCAAAGGCGCTGTTCATCTCCTGATAGACGCGCTGCGGCTTGATCGGCACGTTGGCGAAGTCGGACTTGCGCAGCATGGAGCGCTTGCGGACCTGGCAGGTCTTCACCCACTCCGACCAGTCGCGCAGCTTGCCGGCGGCCTTCCACTCCTTCGCCACTTCGATGAAGAGGTCGAGCGCGGCCCCGGCGTCGGACACGATGCCCAGGTCCGGCGCGAAGACGCGGCCGATCTGGGTCGGCTCGATGTCCACATGCACGAACTTGCGGCCCTTGGTGTAGACGTCGACCGAGCCGGTGTGGCGGTTGGCCCAGCGGTTGCCGATGCCCAGCACGAAGTCCGACGCCAGCATGGCGGCGTTGCCGTAGCGGTGGGCGGTCTGCAGACCGACCATGCCGGCCATCAGCGGATGGTCGTCCGGAATGGCGCCCCAGGCCATCAGGGTCGGGATGACCGGCAGGCCGGCGATCTCGGCGAACTCGACCAGACGGTCGCTGGCGTCGGCGTTGATGATGCCGCCGCCGGCCACCAGCAGCGGACGCTCCGCCGCGTTCAGCATGGCCAGCGCCTTCTCCACCTGGGCGCGGGTCGCCGCCGGCTTGTAGGTGGGCAGCGGCTCGTAGGAGTCGGGATCGAACTCGATCTCGGCCATCTGCACGTCGATCGGCAGGTCGAGCAGCACCGGGCCGGGCCGGCCGGAGCGCATCAGGTGGAAGGCCTGTTGGAAGGCGTAGGGGACCTGCCCCGGCTCCAGCACGGTGACCGCCCACTTGGCGACCGGCTTGGCGATGGACGGGATGTCCACGGCCTGGAAATCCTCCTTGTGCAGGCGGGCGCGCGGCGCCTGGCCGGTGATGCACAGGATCGGAATGGAGTCGGCGGAGGCCGAATAGAGGCCGGTGATCATGTCGGTGCCGGCGGGGCCGGAGGTGCCGATGCACACGCCGATGTTGCCGGCCTTGGCGCGCGTGTAGCCTTCGGCCATATGCGACGCGCCCTCGACATGGCGCGCAAGAACGTGGCCGATGCGGCCGTTGCGTTGCAGCGCCGCGTAGAACGGATTGATGGCCGCTCCGGGGACGCCAAAGCAAACGGACACGCCTTCTTTTTCCAGGACATGCACCGCCGCTTCAATCGCCATCATCCTAGCCATGGCTTGGTCTCCTCACTCGCATAACGGGTCGCTGTTGCGTTGGATTGAGCTTTCATCAGCGGGGCGGCTATTGGCAAAGTGTTGGCGAATCCTTTCCGCGTGATGGAAATCGCGCCGAACGGGGCAGTCCTTCACGGCGCTTTGGACAATTATGCTGCACTTGCACAGTCCCGATGGCGCTGTCATCGTGAGCGGATGATGGCGATCCCGAGTCCCCGCCTCCTGGCGATCACGGACCGGCGGCAGGCGGCGCAGCCCCTGCCGGATCTGGCGGCGCGCCTGTTCGCCGGCGGGTTGCGCTGGCTGTCGCTGCGCGAGAAGGATCTGGACGAGTCGCGGCAGATCGCCCTGGCCCACGCGCTGGTGGAGCGGGCGCGGCCCTGGGGGGCGCTGGTCACGCTGCACGGCGACCCGGATCTGGCGCTGGCCGCCGGCACCGACGGGGTGCATCTGCCGGAAGGGGCCGACGTCGCGGCGGCGCGGCGGCGGCTCGGTCCCGGCGCCCTGGTCGGGCTGTCGACCCACGACGCGGAGGGGATTCGGCGAGCTGCGGCGGGCGGGGCCGATTACGTCACTCTGTCGCCCGTCTTCCCGTCGCCGAGCAAGCCGGGATACGGCCCGCCGATCGGGACGGAGGCGCTGAGACGCTTGGCCGCGGAGGCTCCCCTGCCGATCATCGCGCTCGGCGGCGTGGAGTCGGGCACGATCGGGGACTGTCTGGCCGCGGGAGCCGTCGGAGTGGCGGTCATGGGTACGGCGATGCGGACACCGGACCGCCTGCCCGATCTGCTCAAGGCCTTGAAAGGCGGACAACCGTAAGGACGGGGGGCGGGCGGCGTCACCCTATCTTTATCGTAATCCTGGACTTTTCAGTCCGAAATATGCATCTGGTATCTTATATACGAAAACGATGCGATGCCTTTCGCACGACCGGGCCGGCGCACAGTGGGGTGTTTCCGGACGGCCAGCATTGAGGAACGGTGCCGACCATGAACCCTCCGCCGATCAACGTCCAGCCGCTCGACACCGGATCGACCTTCCGCGCGCAAGCCTATCATGCGTTGAAGCAAGCCATCTCGCAAATGGACATCTACGACCATAACGACGAGATCCGGCTTGAGGAGAGGCAGCTCAGCGAGTTGCTCGGCGTCAGCCGGACGCCGATCCGCGAGGCGCTGACCCTGCTGGAGCAGGAGGGGTTCATCCGGCTCCAGCCGCGCCGGGGCATCTTCGTCATCCGCAAGACCAAGGCCGAAATCGTCGAGATGATCCAGGTCTGGGCGGCGCTGGAGAGCATGGCCGGTCGGATGGTCGCGACGCAGGCCACCGACGAGGACATCCGCACCCTCTGGGACCTGTTCCGCAACTTCGAGATGCGGAACCCCAAGGAGCATGTCAACGAATACTCCGACGCCAACATTGCCTTCCACAAGAGCATCATCCGGCTCAGCGGGTCCAAGCTGATCCAGGAGATGACCGACAATCTGTTCATCCACATCCGCGCGATCCGCAAGCTGACCATCGGTCAGGACAACCGGGCGGAGCGGTCGATCAACGACCACAAGGAAATCATCAAGGCCCTGGAACGCCGCGACGTCGACCAGGCCGAACACCTGATCCGCGACCACACGCTGGGTCTGGCGGCGCACGTCGAGAAGCATTGCGATTTCCTGGAGTGATCCTGAAATGACGGTGCCCCACCCCCGGTGAGGGGAGAAGGGCACCGATACGGGGTCAGGCCGGCACGTGGGTCTTGACCGCGGCGGCGGTTTCGGCGGCGTTGTTCAGTCCGTTCGCGGTGATCGTGACCACGCGCAGGCTGTTGGTGGTGCCGGGCGTTCCGAAGGGGACGCCCGCCGTCACGATCAGCGACTGGCCGGGGGCGCCGATGCCCTCCTGGGCGGCGACGAGGCTGGCCCGCTCGACCATTTCCGCGAAATTCGCCACGTCGGCGGTCCACACCGGATGGACGCCCCAGGCCAGCGACAGCAGGCGGGCGGTCCCGCGTTCGGCGCTGAGGCCGAGGATCGGCACGGTCGGCCGCTCGCGCGAGGCGCGCCGCGCGGTGGAGCCGGTGCTGGTGAAGGTGGCGATGCCGGCGGCCGAGATGGTCTCGGCGATCTGGCGCGCCGCGGCGGACAGGGCGTCCGGGGTGGTCGCCTCCGGGCTCGGATGCTCGGAGTCCATGATGCGGCGGTAGAGGGGATCGCGCTCCACCCGGCGGATGATGCGGTCCATCATCGCCACGGCTTCGACCGGGTGCTTGCCCGAGGCGGATTCCGCCGACAGCATCACGGCGTCCGACCCGTCATAGACGGCGGTCGCCACGTCCGACGCTTCGGCGCGCGTCGGCGTCGGCTCGGTGATCATCGATTCCAGCATCTGCGTGGCGACGATCACCGGCTTGCCGGCGGCCCGGCTCAGGCGGATCATCCGCTTCTGCAGGCCGGGCACATCCTCCGGCGGCAACTCCACGCCCAGGTCGCCGCGGGCCACCATCACGGCGTCCGACAAGGCGATGATCTCCTCCAGCCGGGGCAGGGCGGCTGGCTTCTCCACCTTGGTCATGATGTGGGCGCGGTCGCCGATCAGGGCGCGCGCCTCCAGGATGTCCTCCGGCCGCTGCACGAAGCTGAGGCCGATCCAGTCCACGCCCAGCGTCAGGCCGAACTGCAGGTCGCTGCGGTCCTTCTCCGACAGGGCGCTGAGGGCCAGCGTGGTGCCGGGGACGTTCATGCCCTTGCGGTCGGACAGGGTGCCACCGACCATGACCTCGGTCTCGGCATGGTCGGGGCCGCAGCTCAGCACGCGCAGGCGCATGCGCCCGTCGTTCAGCAGAAGCTCGTGGCCCGGCTCCAGGCTGGCGAAGATCTCCGGATGGGGAACGCAGACGCGGCTGCGGTCGCCGGGGGTCGGGTCGAGATCGAGGCGGAAGCGGTCCCCGCCGGCCAGGATCACCGCCACCTCCTTGAAGGTGCCGACGCGCAGCTTCGGACCCTGAAGATCGAGAAGCACGCCGATGGGGCGCCCGACCGTCTCCTCGACCGCGCGGATCTGGCGGTAGCGTTCGGCGTGGTCGCGCTGCGTGCCGTGGCTGGCGTTCAGGCGGAAGACATCCACGCCGGCCTCGGCGAGGGCGAAGATCTGGCTGTAGGTCGAGCTGGCCGGCCCCAGAGTGGCGACGATCTTGGTGCTGCGGTTGCGCTGCATGGCGCGGGCCTCCTGAGAGGGCGATGACTTGACGATGACTGGGTGGTGCTTGCGGCAATGCTGCGACCGGGGTGGGGTGGGGGTCAAACCGCCGCTATGGCTTTTCCACATAGCGGGAAGTCACACGGTTGGTTTGACCGGGGGTAAGCCCCGGGCGGACACTGGACGCCCGCGATCAGCCAGGACGATGCCATGAACACGCCTGTCGAGCCGCTTTCCGCTGCCAGCCTGATCCTTCTGCGCGACAGCGTGGACGGGCTGGAGGTCTTCATGATCCAGCGCCACCGCGACCTTCGCTTTGCGCCCGGCGCCACGGTGTTTCCCGGCGGGCGGCTGGACGCGGAGGACAGCGAGCTGCCCTGGCGGGAGCTGTCGCTGCCGCTGACCGACGACATGCCGCAGCGGATGGCCGCGATCCGCGAGGCGTTCGAGGAGTGCGGGCTGCTGATGGCCGGCGGCACGGTGGATGCCGCCGTCCTCGACGGGCTGCGCAGCGCGTCGGGCGGGACCTTCCTGGATCGGCTGCTGGCGGCGGGGCTGGCGCCGGACGTGGCGGCGCTGGTGCCTTTCGCCCGCTGGGTCACGCCGGAGAGCGTGTGGCGGCGCTACGACACCCTGTTCTTCCTTGCCAAGGCGCCGCCGCGCCAGACCGCCGTGGTCGACGGGGTGGAGGCGGTCGCCGGATTCTGGGGCACGCCGCGGGCGATCCTCGCCGAGGCGGAGGCGGAACGGCTGTCGCTGGTCTTCGCCACCCGCATGACCCTGCTGCGTCTGGTCGACTGCCGCACGGTGCGCCACGCGATGGAGGAGGCCGCGCGCTTCCACCCCCTGACGCCCATCCTGCCCCGTCCCGTCGACACCCCTGAAGGGCCGGCGCTGCGCATTCCGGACGGGCTGGGCTATCCCCTGACGCAGGTCCCGCTGGAGCAGGCGCGGCTGGGCTGATCGCCCGGGCCATCCGGGCTTGGTGTCGTGCATTTCTTGTCAGGAATTCGCCTAGAGCATCGAGCGTTTAATCTGACGCATATCCTGCGTGCCTGAGGTAGTTCCAGCAATCCTCGGGTGTGTAGAGGTCGCAGATTGAACCGACGGCTTTCCACAGTTCGTCGATGGTGCGGGCGCCGATGCGCCGGAGATGGGCCTTGAGCTTGGCGAAAGCCATCTCGATGGGATTGAGGTCGGGACTGTAAGGCGGGAGGAAGAGAAACCAAGCGCCACGCTGCTTGAGGGCGGCCTTGGCCTTTTCGCTTTTGTGGCAAGACAGGTTGTCGAGAATGACAACGTCGCCCGGCCGCAAGGTCGGGGCGAGTTGGGTCTCGACATAGGTCTCGAAGAGCACTCGGTTCATCGCGCCCTTGATGATCCAGGGGGCGGTCAGGCCATCGCAGCGCAGGGCGGCGATAAAGGTCTGTGTGCCCCAGTGGCCGAAGGGCGACTTGGCCTTGAACCGTTGGCCGCGCTTGGCCCGCCCGCGCAGCCGGGTCATCTTCGTGGTGGTGGCCGTCTCGTCGAGGAACACCAGCCGATCCGGCTCCTCGCGCATCCGGGGCTGACGATGGCTGCGCCACATCCGGCGGTCCTCGGCAACGTCAGCGCGACCGGCCTCGCTTGCCAGCAGCGTTTTTTTTGACGCTGTAGCCACGGGCGAGCAGGAAGCGTGACAGCGAGGCGGGGTGGACCGTCACCCCGCGCTCGGCTTTCAGCTTGGCCGCCAGTTCCGGCATGGTGATCTCGCCTTGCTTCTCCACCCAGCCGATCAGAAGGTCGGCATGTGGGGCCAGCTTGCCGCCGCCCGGCGGGCGCCCCTGCCGGGCCGGTTCCAGCGTGCCTGTCGCCGCCATCCGCTGGGCAAGCCGCACGCTCGTGCTCGCGCTCACATCAAACCGGCGCGCCGCCGCCCGACGCGAACCGCCTTGCTCGATCTCGCCGTAAATCCGAACCCGAAGGTCCGGCGAATAGCTGCGACCCATGATCCACCTCCAAAGACGGTGAATCACGCCAGACGCCAAAACGCAACTCTCGATTCAGATTTCACGCGCGATGCTCTAAAATTCCGCTATGCGGAATTTCCCGTGCCTTTTTTCGCCGCCGAAGCGTTATCGTCGCAAATGCGACTATTTGTGCATTGCACTCAGTTCGCAAAATGGCATTATATGGAAATAAGATATCGGTTTGACCGGAGAAATTTTCCGTTCATGTCCACAGGGTGCCTGAACACCACGCCGACGCGAGGATAGGTCCATGCTCCACCAGTCCATCATCCAAGGCTCCACCGACGCCAGCGGCGCCATCGCCGTCGGTGCCGCCGTGGTTGCCGGGCACGCGGCTCTGCCGGCGGCCGGTGGACAGGCGGCCAAAGGGTCGGTGGCCGGTGGACAGCGCTGGGTCTACGCCTTCGGCGGCGGTGGTGCGGAGGGACACGGCGGCATGCTGGCGGAGCTGGGCGGCAAGGGCGCCGGGCTGGCCGAGATGGCGCGGCTGGGCGTGCCGGTGCCGCCGGGCTTCACCATCGTGGCGGAGGCCAGCCGCCGGCACCGCGCCGGGCAGGGCGGCCTTCCCGCCGGGCTGACGGCCCAGGTGGAGGAGGCGCTGACCCGGCTGGAAGCTGTGGCGGGCGCCCGCTTCGGCGGGGCGGAGAACCCGCTGCTGGTGTCGGTCCGCTCCGGCGCGCAGGCCTCGATGCCCGGCATGATGGACACCATCCTGAATCTCGGCCTGACCGACGCGACGGTGACGGGGCTGGCGGCTCGCAGCGGCGACGCGCGTTTCGCCTACGACTGCTACCGCCGGCTGATCCAGACCTACGGCACGGTGGTGCAGGGAGTGGGCGCCCACGCCTTCGACGCGGCGCTGGAGGCCCATAAGGAGGCGCGCGGGTTGGTCCGCGACGCCGACCTGGGCGCCGCCGACTGGCGCGCCGTGGCCGCCGCCTACCGCGACGTGATCGAGCGCGAGGCGGGGGAGCCCTTTCCTCAGGACGCGCGGACCCAGCTCTTCGCCGCCATCGCGGCGATCTTCCGCTCCTGGAGCAACCCCCGCGCCGTGGCCTACCGGGCGGTGCACGGCATTCCCGACGACTGGGGCACCGCGGCGACCGTGCAGGCGATGGTGTTCGGCAACCGTGGCGCCGCCTCCGGCACCGGGGTGGCCCACAGCCGCGATCCGTCCACCGGCGAGGCATTGCTGAGCGGCGAGTTCCTGGCCGACGCCCAGGGCGAGGACATTGTGTCCGGCCTGCGCACGCCGGGACCGCTGGCCGGCGCCGAGGCCTCCCTTCAGGCGGTCGCCCCCGAGGCGTTCGCCGAACTGGGCCGCATCGCCGACCGGCTGGAGCGCCATTTCGGTGACATGCAGGAGATCGAGTTCACCGTCCAGCAGGGCCGCCTGTTCATCCTCCAGTCGCGCGCCGGCAAGCGGACGCCGGAGGCGGGGGTGCGCATCGCCACGGAGTTGGCGCAGGCCGGCATCATCTCGCGGGCCGAGGCGGTGCGGCGCGCCGATTTGCCGGCGCTGGCCGACAGCCTGCGTCCCATCGCCGATCCCGACGCCCCCCGCGAGGTGATCGCCTGCGGTCTGCCAGCCTCCTCCGGGGCGGCCACCGGCGTCGCCGTCTTCACCTCGGACGAGGCGGTCCGGCTGGCGTCGGAGGGGGTGGCGGTGGTGCTCTGCCGGCCGGAAACCTCGCCCCACGACGTGCACGGCATGCAAGTGGCCTGCGCGGTGGTGACCGCCCGGGGCGGCGCGACCAGCCACGCCGCAACCGTCGCCCGCGCCATGGGGCTGCCCTGCGTCACCGGAGCGCGCATGCTGCGCGTCGATCCGGCGGCCGGCGTGATGACGGTGGGTGATCGGACCGTCCGGGCCGGTGAGATCATCACCGTGGACGGCGGGGCAGGGCAGGTGATCCTGGGCAGCGTGCCGATGATCCGCCCCGAGCCGCCGGAAGCCATGGCGCTGCTGCTGCGCTGGGCCGAGGGTATCGGCGAATGATGGCTTGAAGCCATGAGAAAAGGCCCGCCGTCCGATGGGACGACGGGCCTTCCGGTGACGGGCCTTCCGGTCGGGGCCTTTGCGCTTTCGCCGGGCCGCGGTCAGTGGGCGTAGACCGGGGTTTCCTGGGCCGGGGGCTGGGTGTGGGCGATCATCTCGGTGAGCTGGAGCTTGGTGAAGTCGCGGGCGCTGACGACGCCGACCAGCGTGGCGCCGTCGAGCACCGGGAGATGGCGGATGTGATGGCGGTCCATCAGTTCCAGCGCGTGGACGAGGCTGTCGTCGGGCGAGCAGGTCTGCGGAGCGCGCGACATCAGCATGAAGACCGGCGTCTTCAGGACCGACGCGCCGCGCTCCAGCAGCGCGTAGACGACGTCGCGCTCCGACAGCATGCCGGCGACGGCGTTGCCCTCGGTCCGACAGACGTCCTTGACCACCAGGGCGCTGATGTTCTCCGACTTCATCAGCCGGATCGCCTCCTCGATGGTTTCGCCGGAGCGGACGGTGACGACGCGGGATTCCTTGGTCCGAAGAATGTCGGCGACTTTCATGGCGAGCCCTCCACCAGACAGCGGGTTTCGTAAGCGCGCCCTGCACGGAAACCCCCGCGGGGGACCGGAGCGTGACCGGCGGAACCGCATCGGGCCGGTCGAAGGCCGTCGGCGGCACCTGGGCATCGGGCAGTGGCAGGCGATGGATATTTGGTATACCAGATGCCACAGCGCGTCAATGGCTAATGTAGCAAACAATCAGTAAAATCGCATTTTTGTGCAGAGGCTTCGCTGAACCGCGCGGCTGAACTTATAGCGGTTGCCCGGCTCTATGGCGTTTGTCAGGGTGCCCAGAACGCTTTCTGGCATGCCAATACGTGAAGAGGCCGACGGTGGGGGTGCGATGCTTGCCATGGTGCTGCTGATGGTCGCGGCGTTCGCGTCGGGCGTTCTCAACGCCGTCGCCGGGGGCGGGGCCTTCATCACCTTTCCGGCGTTGCTGTTCGCCGGGGTCCCGCCGGTCAGCGCCAACGTGTCGAGCACGGTCGCCCTGTTCCCCGGCCAGATGGCCAGCGCCTGGGCCTACCGCAAGGAGATCCGCGGCGTGACGGAGGTCAGCGTCACCGCCTTCTCCGTGGTCAGCCTCGTCGGCGGGGTGGTCGGGGCCATTCTTCTGCTGACCACGCCGGACCGCGCCTTTGCCGGGCTGGTGCCGTGGCTGCTGCTGTTCGCGACGGCGGTCTTCGCGGTCGGCAGCTTCATGCCGACGCTGGCCGCCCGGCTGCGGCTGAGCGGTCGCTCCGTTCTGGCCGTGCAGTTCGTCATCGCCATCTACGGCGGCTATTTCGGTGGTGGTATCGGCTTCCTGATGCTGGCGGCGCTGACCCTGTTCGGCCTGCGCGACATCCACGCCATGAATGGGCTGCGCATCCTGCTGGCCGCGCTGATGAACGGCGCGGCGGTGGCGGCCTTTTGCCTCTCCGACGCGGTGTCCTGGCCGGAAACCGCCGTCATGGCGGTGTCGGCCATCGCCGGCGGCTATGCCGGTGCCCACGCGGCGAAGCGGGTCAGCCGCGACGTGATGAAATGGGTGGTGGTCTCGATCGGCGTGGGGCTGACCCTGTATTTCTTCATCAGGGGCGCCGGGGGCTGAGGGCGCCCCACGCCGGGTCTTGTCAGGGCTGGCCGGGGACGGTGCCGGGGGCGGAGATGGGGCGCAGCCCCTTGGCGTAGCTCTTCCACCGCTCCTGATAGACAGCGGCGGGGGCGCGCATGCGCTCCACATCCTCGTCCGACAGAGTGCGCACCACCTTGCCCGGCGCACCGAGCACCAGCGAGCGGTCGGGGATCTCCTTGCCCTCGGCGATGAAGGCGTGGGCGCCGATCAGGCAGTCGCGGCCGATGCGGGCACCGTTGAGCACCGTGGCGCCGATGCCGATCAGGCTGCCGTCGCCGACGGTGCAGCCGTGCACCATCGCCAGATGGCCGATGGTCACATTCTTGCCGATGAGCAGCGGGAAGCCCGGATCGACGTGGAGGACGGCGTTGTCCTGGACGTTGCTGCCGGCGCCGATGTGGATGCGCTCCTCCTCGGCGCGCATGACCGCGCCCCACCAGACGGACACGTCCTCCTCCAGCAGGATGTCACCGACGACGGTGGCGCTGGGGGCCACCCAGCAGTTGGGCGACAGCTGCGGGACCTTGTCGTTGAAGGCGTAGATCACCCGTTCCTCCTTCGGTTTTCGTCTGGACATCCTAGCGCGGAACGGAGCGGCGGCGTGAGAATGCTGCGCTGCGCTATACCCATAAGAAAATTACGTGATAGGATGGGCGCGCCCGGTTCCCGACCCGTGTGAGGATTTCCATGCCGCTCTATTCCTACCGCTGCACCGCCTGTGACCACGACTTCGAGGCGCTGGTGCGCTCGTCGGACACGCCCGTCTGCGCCTCCTGCGGATCGGCGGCGCTGGAGCGGAAGGTGGCGCGCATCGCGCCGGACACCAAGGCCGACAAGTTCCTCAAGACCGCCCGTGGCGCCGCCGCCGCGGAAGGTCATTTCAGCAACTACAGCAAGGCCGAGCGCTCGCG
This sequence comes from Azospirillum brasilense, assembly GCF_003349955.1. GTDB lineage: Bacteria > Pseudomonadota > Alphaproteobacteria > Azospirillales > Azospirillaceae > Azospirillum > Azospirillum brasilense_B. The sequence continues at coordinate 63,198 of NZ_QLKQ01000028.1, read as the reverse complement.
CATCTGACGCGCGGCTCTCACGTCCCGTCCGGTATCCCGTACTTGCGCAGCTTGTTCGCGATCATCGTGTGCGAGGTGTGGAGGCGGGCGGCCAGCTTGCGGCTGGACGGGTAGCGCGGGTAGAGGCGGCGCAGCAGGCCGCGTTCGAACGCCGCCGCCGCCTCATCCCAGCTCGACGGCTCGGCGGGTTCGCCGCCGGTCTCGGGGTCCATGCGCGCCCCGGCCAGTTCCAGATCGGCGGCGTCGAGATAGGCGCCGTCGCTCATGGTGACGGCGCGGAAGATGACGTTTTCCAGCTGACGGACGTTGCCCGGCCAGGGATTGGCGAGCAGGGCGGCGCTGGCCGCGACGGTCAGGCGGCAGGGCGGGCGGCGGGCCTGGGCGCAGGCGCGGGCGATGAAGTGCCGGGCAAGCAGGAGGATGTCGTCGCCGCGCTCGCGCAAGGCCGGGACCTGGAGCGACAGCACATTCAGCCGGTAGAACAGGTCCTCGCGGAAGCTGTGCCCGGCGACCATGGCGTCGAGGTCGCGGTGGGTGGCGCTGACCACCCGCACATCCACCGTCTGCTCGCGGTCGCCGCCGACGCGGCGGAAGCGCCCGTCGTTGAGGAAGCGCAGCAGCTTGGCCTGAAGGTAGGGCGACATCTCCCCGATCTCGTCAAGGAAGACGGTGCCGCCGTGGGCCAGTTCCAGTAAACCGGGCTTGCCGCCGCGCTGCGCCCCGGTGAAGGAGCCGGGGGCGTAGCCGAACAGTTCGCTCTCCGCCAGACTCTCCGGCACGGCGGCGCAGTTCAGCGCCAGGAAGGGCTTGTCGCGGCGCGGGCTGGCGCGGTGGCAGGCGTGGGCGATCAACTCCTTGCCGGTGCCCGTCTCGCCCAGGATCAGCAGCGGGGCGTCCACCGCCGCGACCCGCGCCGCCCGCGCCTTCAGCGAGCGGACCGGGGCGGACTCGCCGAGGATGCGGTCGAAGCCGCCTTCGTCGAAGTTCTGCAGGGCGTTCAGACGCTCGCCCAGCCGGCTCGGCGCGAACAGGGTGACCACGCCGCCGGCGGAGCGCCCGTCCTCCACGATGGGGGTGACATCGAGCAGGAATGGCTGGCCGTTCAGCGTGACCTCCTGCCCGGCGGCGAGGCGGAAACCGTTGTCCACCAGCAGGTCGGACAGCTCGGCGTCGCCGAACAGCCGGCCGAAGTCGGCGCCGGTCAGCTCGGCCTCGCTGCGCCCGGCGACCGTCGCGGCGGCGGCGTTCGCCACCACGATGCGGCAGGCGCGGTCCACCGCCAGAACCGGGTCGGGCAGGGCGGCGAGCAGCGCGTCCAGATGCAGCCGCCGCCGCGTGCCGGGCAGGATGTCGATGGGGGTGACGGACTCCACGCCCAGCACGGCGCGCAGCGCGGCGTCGAGCGCGCCGAAGCCCGGCACGTCCAGTTCCGGCGCGTCGATGTGGATGTGCGGCGGGTCCACCTCGACCGCCACGACGTTCAGGCGCCGCTTGGCGAGAACGGCGAGGATTTCATGGGCGATGCCGACCCGGTCGGCGAACAGGACGTCGATGCGCATGGCTCTCCCCAATGGAAGGGGGAGTGTACCACGATGGGCGCATCCGTAAATATCCGTTTACACCGTAACGTTTTCTGTACGGTGATGGCAAATTGCTGTTCTGGCTCCGTTTATCAGGGGAGCGGGAAACGCTTTCCGGCCACCCTGTAACGATTTATGTACAGTGTCGTTCGGCGCCCAACCGTCCGCTCCAGTGTTTCCGCGGCTTCCGGCACTTGGCATCGCGTTTGCGAATGGGGTGCGAACAAATCCGTGATCTCGGGAGCCTTCACATGCGCGTCATCGTCCTCGGTAGCGGCGTCATCGGCGTTTCCACCGCCTATTTCCTGGCGAAGGCCGGTCATGAGGTCACGGTGGTGGATCGGCAGCCCGGCCCGGCTCTGGAGACCAGCTACGCCAACGCGGGCGAGGTGTCGCCGGGCTACTCCGCACCCTGGGCGGCGCCGGGCCTGATGGCGAAGGCGGTGAAGTGGATGCTGATGAAGCATTCGCCGCTGGTGATCCGGCCCAAGCTGGACCCGGCCATGTGGTCCTGGTGCCTGAAGCTGCTGGCCAACGCCAACGAGCGCTCCTACGAGATCAACAAAGGCCGCATGGTCCGGCTGGCCGAATACAGCCGCGACTGCCTGCGCGCCCTGCGCGACGAGACCGGCATCCGCTACGACGAGCGCGCCAAGGGCACGCTCCAGGTCTTCCGCACCCGGAAGCAGGTAGACGCCGCCGCCACCGACATGGCGGTGCTGGACCGTTTCAAGGTGCCCTACAGCCTGCTCGACGTGGAGGGCTGCGCGGCGGTCGAGCCGGCGCTGCGGCTGGTCAAGGAAAAGATCGTCGGCGGCCTGCTGCTGCCCGGCGACGAGACGGGCGACTGCTTCCGCTTCACCAACGCGCTGGCCGCGCTGGCGACGGAGATGGGGGTGGAGTTCCGCTACAACACCGCCATCCGCAAGCTGGAGAGCGACGGGCGCCGGGTCACCGGCGTGGTGACCGACGCCGGCACGCTGACCGCCGACTCCTACGTCGTCGCCATGGGCAGCTACTCCCCGACGCTGGTGAAGCCGTTCGGGCTTGACCTGCCGGTCTATCCGGTGAAGGGCTATTCGCTGACTCTGCCCATCGTCGATGCGGCGGGCGCCCCGGAATCCACAGTGATGGACGAGACGCACAAGATCGCGGTGACCCGCCTCGGCGACCGCATCCGCGTCGGCGGCACAGCGGAGCTGACCGGTTTCGACCTGACGCTGCGTCCGGGCCGCCGCGGCCCGCTCGACCATGTGGTGAGCGACCTCTTCCCCACGGGCGGCGACCTGTCGAAGGCGGAATTCTGGACCGGCCTGCGGCCCAACACGCCGGACGGCACCCCCATCGTCGGCGCGACCCCGGTGCGCAACCTGTTCCTCAACACCGGCCACGGCACGCTGGGCTGGACGATGGCCGCCGGCTCGGGCCGGGTGGTCGCCGACGTGGTCGGCGGACGCCAGACGGAGATCGACATGGACGGGCTGACCGTTGCCCGCTACGGCCGTTCCGCCGCCACGGCCAGCCGCCCGACGGTCGGCGGCGTGGCCCGCCCGGCGGCCCGATAGGCGCTGTTTCGCGCGCGGTTCTTATTCCTGGCGCGCCTGGGCCCCCTGGTTCAGGCGCGCGGTGTTGAACTCCTTCATGCGCGCAGCGTCGAAGGAGCCGAGCGCCTTCACCTGCTCCGGCGTCGCCTGCAGCGTGACCGAGGTCAGGCCCGGCTCCAGCGCCGCCGCTTTCCAGGCGACGGCGTAGGGGCCTTCACCCTCCGGCTCTGGCGTCACCACGACGGCCTTGAGCGCGCCGTTGCGGTCGAACACCAGATCCTCCACCGTGCCGAAGAATCCGGCCTCGGCCGCGTCGCCCGCGGTGTTGGCCGGCTGGCCGATCAGGGCGGAGACGCGCCAGTCGCCGGGCCGGCTGGCCGCCTGCTGCTGGCGCCGGATCAGGTCCAGCGTGTCGGGGCCGGTGACCGGATAGGCCAGCATGCCGTCCACCGATCCGGGCATGAGCTGGTGCCAGGGCACGGTGAAGCGCGCCTCCCCGACGTCGAGCATGCCGCTGGCCTCGATCACGGCGCTTTCCAGCCGCCCGTCCGCTCCGACGACGAGATCGACCACCTGCCCAAGCTCCTCGCCGAGCAGCCCCTCGACCTCCGTTCCGACGATCACGCCGGCCCGCCAGCCCTGGTACAGCCGGGGATAGGACGCCTCCGTGGTTCTCGCGGAGTCCGCGGCTTGGACGGGTTGAGGAACGCCCAAAGTGAGGGACGTGGCGATGGCGAACGCGGCGAGGATGCCCGCCGAAGTGCCGCTGTAACGCATGGGTCTGTGCTCCCGATTGTGACGCGCGGTCCGTCAAAGGGAACATGGGAGGTGCGTGGCGGTTCCGGAGGGAACTCCCCGGAGGTACGCCGGTTGCTGACCGGACAGGCCAACGGAGGAGGTGATCCCATGGCAGGAAAACTTGAGAAGAAGACCGTCGCCGTTCTGGCGACCGACGGCTTCGAACAGGTCGAATTGACCGAGCCGGTGAAGGCGTTGCGCAACGAAGGTGCCGAGGTGCGGATCGTGGCGCCCCAGGGCGGCCAGATCCAGGGCTGGAACCACCACGACAAGGCCGACCGGGTGGATGTCGACGTTACGCTCGATCAGGCGGACCCTGGAGGCTTCGACGCGCTGGTGCTGCCGGGCGGCGTCATCAACCCCGACGCGCTGCGGCTGGAGCCCAAGGCCATCGATTTCGTGCGCAGCTTCGTCCAGTCGGGCAAGCCGATCGCCGCGATTTGTCACGGCCCCTGGACGCTGATCGACGCGGGCGGTGCGAAGGGCAAGCGCATGACCTCCTGGCCGTCGCTGAAGGCCGATCTCGGCAACGCCGGGGCGCAATGGGAGGACAGCGAGGTGGTCACCGACCAGGGTCTGGTGACCTCGCGCAAGCCGGACGATCTGCCGGCCTTCTGCCGCAAGATGGTGGAGGAGTTCGCCGAAGGCCGCCATGGCGGCCACCGCCACGCGGCGGAGTGACGACGCATCGTCCCCTCTCCCCCGTGTTTGGGAGAGGGGATGACTTTCCTAGACGGACACCAGTGGCGACAGGCCGTTCTGGATCGCCCAGACCGCGGCTTGCGTGCGGTTCTGGGCGTTGATCTTCCGCATCACATTCTTGAAATGCATCTTCACGGTCGATTCCGTGATGTGCAGGTTGCGCGCGATGGCCTTGTTCGACTGTCCGGCGAGCAGGCAGCGCAGGATCTGGATCTCGCGCTTCGACAGCTCGTTGTTGGCGGGCTGGGCGCGCTCGGGCTGCGGGCGCTCGCTGTTGGCGTTGGCGATCAGCAGGCTGGCGACGTGGGTCGGATAGACCACCTCGCCCAGCATGACCAATTGCAGGGCGCGCAGCAGGGACTCGCTCGACATCGACTTGTTCAGATAGGCGTCGGCCCCGGCCTTCAGCGACAGCGACAGCGTGCGGTCGGCGATGGCGTCGGCCAGCACGGCGATGCGGGCGCTGGTGGCGGCGCGCAGGCGCTTGACCCCGCCGGCCTCGTCGTTCGTCGCCTCCCCCAGGGCCACCACGATCAGGTCGGGCTGCATGCCCTGAGCGATGGCCGCCTCGGCATCCTCAACCGTCACGGCGTGATGCCCGACGCGGAAGGGGCCGCCGCTGATGAGCGTTCCCAGCGCCGCCGAAAACAGCCGATCATGGTCCACGAGCATGACGTTCCAGGTTCTCATCGAAAATCCTCCGCGACGCCACCCGTGACGAGCAGCGCACAACGCCAATCGTTGTCCGTTTCGCCGGGGAAAAGGGAAAAAAGCCGCCTTTATTGTATCGAAAAAGCGTGCTTTACGCTGGTTGTCCCGATGATTTATACGGATGGTCAGGGAGCGGCGCAAGATGCTTGGAAGAAGCTCGATACGAATGAATCATAAATGGCTTCTAAGCTGTAGAAATTCGCACAGCGCTGCTTCTGCAAAGTCCAAAAGAGGTATCTTTATACTTTTCCGCTGGACAGAAAGTCGGGCCGGTTTTGGGTGTTTTTGTTTTCCGGAACGGGTTTCGGCGGCTTGATGGGGTAGCAAAGCAATGGAAGTTCAGCTGCAGACGCGCGGCAAGGAGCGGTCGGTGGCCGGCAGGGCGCAAACATTTCTGGTGGTCGACGACCACCCCCTGGTGCGGCACGGCTTCGCCCTCTCGGTGGGGGAGATCCACCCGGACGCGCAGGTGCTGGAGGCTGGCTCGCTGGACGAGGCGATGGCCATCGCCGACCGCACGCCGGACCTGACGCTGGTCCTGTTCGATCTCAATCTGGGCGACCGCAGCGGGCGCGATGGGGTGCGCCGCATGGTCGAGGTTCTGGGAAGCCGTCCGCTGCTGGTCATCTCCGGGTCGGACGAGGTGGCGGACATCGTGGACAGCGTGCGGCTGGGGGCCAGGGGCTACATCCTGAAGACGAGCTCCACGGCGGTGCTGGAGCACGCCATCTCCCTGGCGCTGACCGGGGAGACCTTCCTGCCGCTGCCCCGCGCCGTCCTGTCCGGCAACGTCGCGGCGGAGGTCGCGCGCCCCTCGGGCCAGATCCTCGACCGCCTGACCGACCGGCAGCGCGACGTGTTCCAGCTTCTGCTCGCCGGTCACTCGAACAAGGAGATTGCCCGGGAACTGGGTGTGCTGGAAGGCACCGTGAAGGTCCATGTGCGGGCCATCATGCAGAAGCTGGGCGTGCGCAACCGCACCCAGGTCGCCGTCGTGGCCGCCCGCAGCGGCTGCTTCCCCGAGGACGCCTGACCCCTTCGGATCGGTTTATCCATCCGGACCATGCCTTTATGGCTAGACGGCCGGCCCGCCATTGCGGCCTGCGGAGACTTTCCGGCACTATGACGGAAACGCCCGACAGGAGGGACAATGACGGGCTCTGTGCGTTTCGTGCTCGGCGGACGGGTGGTGGAGGTGCGGGATGCCGATCCCACCACCACGGTGCTGAACTGGCTGCGCGCCAACGGGCGACCCGGTTCCAAGGAGGGCTGCGCCGAGGGGGATTGCGGCGCCTGCACGGTGGTGCTGGGCGACCTTGCCCCAGATGGACGTGTTCGCTACCGCGCTGTCAATGCCTGCATTCTCTTCCTGCCGATGATCGACGGCAAGCTGCTGCTGACCGTCGAGGATCTGGCCGGTGAGGACGGGGACCTGCACCCGGTCCAGGCGGCGATGGTGGACAAGCACGCCTCGCAATGCGGCTTCTGCACCCCCGGGTTCGTGATGGCGCTGTTCGCCCTCCACCATGACCAGCGTGCGGCCGACGGCGGCCTGACCGATGGGGCGATCCACGACGTGCTGGCCGGCAACCTGTGCCGCTGCACCGGCTACCGCCCGATCCTCGACGCCGCCCGGACCATGGCGGCGGAGCGGAGCGATGACCGCTTCGACCGGGCGGAGGAGGGCATCGCCACGCTGCTGCGCTCCATCCAGCGCGACGGGGCTCTGACCGTGACCCACGGCGCCGCCAGCTTTCACGCGCCGCGGGGCGTCGATGAGCTGGCCGCCCTGTTCGCCGCTCATTCGAACGCCACGCTGGTGGCTGGGGCGACCGACGTCGGGCTGTGGGTGACCAAGCAGGGGCGCAGCCTGCCCACGCTGATCCATCTTGCCCAGGTGCGAGAGCTTCACCGGATCGACGAGGGGGCCGACGCGCTGGAGATCGGCGCGGCGGTGACCTACACCGACCTGCTGCCGGTCCTGGAGCGCCGCCTGCCCGAGCTGGCCGCGCTGGTCACCCGCATCGGCGCGGCGCAGGTGCGCAATTCCGGCACGCTGGGCGGCAACATCGCCAACGGCTCGCCCATCGGGGACAGCATGCCGGCCCTGCTGGCGCTGGGCGCCGCGCTGGTGCTGAACCGGGGCGGGGTGCGGCGGGAGCTGCCGCTGGACCGCTTCTACCACGGCTACCGCAAGAACGACCTGAAGCCGGGCGAGTTCGTCGAGCGCATCCGCATCCCCCTGCCGCGCCAGGGCCAACGCTTCGCCACCTGGAAGGTGTCCAAGCGGCGGGACCAGGACATCTCCGCCGTCTGCGCCGCCTTCCTGCTGACGCTGGACGGGGCGGGGCGGGTGGCCGAGCTGCGCGCCGGTTACGGCGGCATGGCGGCGACCCCGGCCCGCGCCCCGGCGCTGGAGGCGGCGCTGGCCGGGCAGCCCTGGATGGCGGACGCCGTGGCGGCGGCCCTGCCGGCGCTCGACCAGGACTTCCGCCCGATGACCGACATGCGGGCCGGCGACCGCTACCGGGCGCTGGTGGCGAAGAACCTGCTGATGCGCTTCCTTCTTCACACGACCGGGGCCGACATGCCCTCCCTGGAGGCCGTGCATGGCTGACGGCGGCACCATCCAACCGATCCGCGGCGGCGTCCACCGGGGCATCGAGCATGAAAGCGCCCGCAAGCATGTGACGGGTGCGGCGGCCTACACCGACGACATCCCGGAACTGCCCGGCACGCTGCACGTCGCGGTGCGGCTGTCCGAGCGGGCGCACGCGCGCATCCTGGGCATGGACCTGTCGCGGGCGAAGCAGGCGCCGGGCGTCCACGCGGTCCTCACCTACGCCGACGTTCCGGGGGACGGCGACATCGGCGCCGTCCAGCGCGGCGACCCGATCCTGGCCGACGAGTTGGTGACCTATGCCGGGCAGGCGGTGGTCGCCGTGGCGGCGGAAACGCTGTTGCAGGCCCGCGCCGCCGCCCGGCTGGTCGAGGTCTATTACGAGGACCTGCCGGCGGTGCTGACCGCCGAGGCGGCGCTGGAGAAGGGCAGCGTCGTCGCGCCGCCGCTGACCTTCCGGCGCGGCGACGCGGCGGCGGAGGTCGCCGGGGCGCCGCACCGGCTGACCGGCACGCTGGAGGTCGGCGGGCAGGACCATTTCTATCTGGAAGGCCACATCGCCTACGCCATTCCGAAGGAGGACGGCGACCTGCTGGTCCATTCCTCGACCCAGCATCCGTCGGAGGTCCAGCACGCCGTCGCCCAGGTGCTTGGGCGGCCGATGCATGGCATCGCCGTGGAGTGCCGGCGCATGGGCGGCGGCTTCGGCGGCAAGGAGAGCCAGCCGGCGCAGATCGCCGCCATCGCCGGCCTGCTGGCCAACGCGACGAAGCGGCCCGTGAAGTTCCGCCTGGACCGCGACGACGACATGCTGATGACCGGTAAGCGCCACGACTTCTTTGTGCGCTACGATGTCGGCTTTGATGGGGAGGGGCGCATCCAGGGTCTGGAGATGGACCTCGCCGGGCGCTGCGGCGTGTCGCTGGACCTGTCCAACGGCGTGGTCGACCGCGCGATGTTCCACGCTGACAACGCCTACTATCTGCCGGCGGCGCGGGTGACCGGGCATCGCTGCAAGACCAACACGGTGTCCAACACCGCCTTCCGCGGCTTCGGGGGGCCGCAGGGCGTCATCGCCATCGAGCATGTGGTGGACGAGATCGCCCGCTCCCTCGGCAAGGACCCGCTCGACGTGCGCCGCGCCAACCTCTACGGCGGGCCGGGCCGCGACACCACCCATTACGGGATGCCGGTCGAGGAGCCGGAGATCCTGGCCGAGCTGATGGAGCGGATCGAGCGGGACGGCGACTACCGCCGCCGGCGCGCGGAGATCGACGCCTTCAACGCCCGCAGCCCGGTGCTGAAGAAGGGGTTGGCGGTGACGCCGGTGAAGTTCGGCATCTCCTTCACCGTCAAGCACCTGAACCAGGCGGCGGCGCTGGTCCATGTCTACACCGACGGCTCCGTCCAGGTGAATCACGGCGGGACGGAGATGGGGCAGGGCATCCACACCAAGATGGCCCAGATCGCCGCCCAGGAATTCCAGATCGACGTGGAGCGGGTGCGGGTCACCGCCAGCGCCACCGACAAGGTGCCGAACGCGCCGCCCACCGCCGCGTCGGCTGGCACCGACCTGAACGGCATGGCGGTGCGCATCGCCGTGGGGACGATCCGCGACCGTCTGGTGGCGTTCCTCGCCGAGCACTGCCACACCACGCCGGACAAGGTGGAGTTCCGCGACAACGCCGTCTTCGCCGGCAACCACGCCATGACCTTCGCGGAGGTGGCGAAGCTCGCCTGGCTGAACCGGGTGTCGCTGTCCTCCACCGGCCATTACGCCACGCCGAAGATCTGGTGGGACCGCGAGAAGTGCGAGGGGCGGCCCTTCTTCTACTTCTCCTGCGGCGTCGCGGTGACCGAGGCGTTGATCGACACGCTGACCGGCGAGTACAGCTTCCCCCGCGCCGACGTGCTGCACGACTGTTCCGGCAGCATCAACCCGGCCATCGACCTCGGGCAGGTGGAGGGCGCCTTCGTCCAGGGGCTGGGCTGGGTGACGTCGGAGGAGCTGTGGTGGGACGGCGAGGGACGCTTGCGCACCCACGCGCCCAGCACCTACAAGATCCCGACCTCGCGCTCGCTGCCGGAGGATTTCCGGGTGGCGCTCTACATGGACCGCCCCAACCGGGAGGACACGGTGTTCCGCTCCAAGGCGATCGGGGAGCCGCCGCTGATGCTCGGCATCTCGGCGTGGCTGGCGCTGAAGGACGCCGTCGCGGCGGTGGGCGCCCACCGGCTGCCCGTGCGCCTCGACGCGCCCGCGACCCCGGAACGGGTGCTGCTGGCGGTCGAGGATGTGAAGACAAGAATGGGTTCCGCTGGTGGCTGACGCGTTGATGAAGAAGGTCGCCGTCCACGGCGCGGCGACGGTGCGGTTCGAGCATCGCCATGGGGCCACGCGCCTCGCCACGCTCTACCACCACGACCCGCTGCGGGTGCTGCTGCCCGACCCGCGGGCGGGGGACCTGTCCATCGCCGTGCTGGTCACCACCTCGGGCGGGCTGGTCGGCGGCGACCGGCTGGACGTCGCCCTGTCGGCGGGGCCGGGGGCGGCGGCGCTGGTGACGACCCAGGCGGCGGAGAAGGTCTACCGCTCCGCCGGACCGGACTGCCGCATCGACACCCGCGTGACCGTGGAGGCCGGCGGCTGGCTGGAATGGATGCCGCAGGAGGCCATCGTCTTCGAGGGCTCCCGCCTGCGCCGCCTGACCCGGCTGGAGCTGGAGGGTGACGCCCGCCTGATCGCCGGGGAGATGCTGGTGTTCGGGCGCGCCGCCTTCGGCGAGACGGTCACCCGCGGCCTCGTCCGCGACGCTTGGGAGGTGGTGCGCGACGGCCGCCTTGCCTGGGCGGATGCTCTGCACATGGACGGCGACCTTGCTGAGACGCTGGCCCACCCGGCGGGCTTCGGCGGGGCCGGGGCCTGCGCCACGCTGCTCTACGCCGCCCCCGACGCAGGGAGCCGGCTGGAGGCGTTGCGCGAGGCGGCGGAGGGGCTGGAGGGCGTGCGTGTGGGGGCGACGGCCTTCGACGGGCTGCTGGTCGTCCGCATTCTGGGCGGCGAGGCGCGGTCGGTGCGCGGCGCCTATGCGGCGCTGTGGTCGCACCTGCGCGCGGCGGCGGCTGGCCTGCCGACGCGCTTGCCGCGGCTGTGGGAGGTCTGACCGGCGCGAAAGCGCAGCGCGTCCGTCAAAACGGGATTGGCGCACCGCAGCAACGTGGCATAATCCCGCCAACCCAATGGGAAGGCGGAGAGACAGCCCCATGAACCTGACACCGCGCGAGAAGGACAAGCTTCTCGTGGCCATGGCCGCCATGGTGGCGCGCCGCCGGCTGGAGCGTGGCGTGAAGCTGAACCATCCCGAGGCGGTGGCCCTCATCACCGATTACGTGGTGGAGGGCGCGCGAGACGGGCGCACCGTGGCCGAGCTGATGCGCGACGGCGCGACGGTGATCACCCGCGATCAGGTGATGGACGGCATCCCGGAGATGATCCACGAGATCCAGGTCGAGGCCACCTTCCCCGACGGCACCAAGCTCGTCACCGTCCACCAGCCGATTCGCTAAGGGGGCCTGCGATGAAACCCGGTGAAATCATCCCCGCCGCGGGCGAGATCGAACTCAACGCCGGCCGTGACACGGTGGAGCTGGACGTCGCCAACGCCGGCGACCGCCCGATCCAGGTCGGCTCGCACTACCACTTCGCCGAGACGAACGGGGCGCTGACCTTCGACCGCGAACAGGCGCGCGGCTTCCGGCTGGACATCCCCGCCGGGACGGCAGTGCGCTTCGAGCCGGGGCAGACGCGGCGCGTGCGGCTGGTCGCCTACGCCGGCAACCGCGTGGTCATCGGCTTCAACGGCAAGGTCAACGGCAGCCTGTAAAAGGCGCCAGCGGAGGGGCATCAGACAATGGCGCATCGCATCGACCGGGCCGAATACGCGGCTCTCTACGGCCCCACCGTGGGCGACCGTGTCCGGCTGGCCGACACCGACCTGATCGTGGAGGTCGAGAAGGACCACACCGTCTATGGCGAGGAGGTCAAGTTCGGCGGCGGCAAGGTGATCCGCGACGGCATGGGGCAGGCCCAGACCTCGCGCCAGGGCGGCGCGGTGGACACCGTCATCACCAACGCGCTGATCATCGACCACTGGGGCATCGTCAAGGCCGACATCGGCATCATCGGCGGGCGCATCGCCGGCATCGGCAAGGCCGGCAACCCGGACGTCCAGCCGGGCGTGACCATCGTCGTCGGGCCAGGGACCGAGGTCATCGCGGGCGAGGGCAAGATCGTCACCGCCGGCGGCATCGACGCCCACATCCACTTCATCTGCCCGCAGCAGGTGGACGAGGCGCTGAACAGCGGCGTCACCACCATGCTGGGCGGCGGCACCGGCCCGGCGGCCGGCACGTCGGCCACCACCTGCACGCCGGGGCCGTGGCACATGGCCCGGATGCTCCAGGCGGCGGAAGGGCTGCCGATCAACCTGGGCTTCTTCGGCAAGGGCAACGCCAGCCGTCCCGACGCGCTGCTGGAGCAGATCGCGGCGGGCGCCTGCGGCATGAAGCTGCACGAGGATTGGGGCACCACCCCGGCGGCCATCGACACCTGCCTGACGGTGGCCGAGGAGACGGACATCCAGGTGGCCATCCACACCGACACGCTGAACGAGTCGGGCTTCGTGGAGAACACCATCGCCGCCTTCAAGGGCCGCAATATCCACGCCTTCCACACCGAGGGGGCGGGCGGCGGCCACGCGCCGGACATCATCAAGGTGGCGGGCCTGCCCAACGTGCTGCCCAGCTCGACCAACCCGACGCGGCCCTTCACGGTGAACACGGTGGACGAGCATCTCGACATGCTCATGGTCTGCCACCACCTGTCGCCCCGCATCCCGGAGGATGTGGCCTTCGCCGAAAGCCGCATCCGGCGCGAGACCATCGCGGCGGAGGACATCCTCCACGACCTCGGCGTCTTCTCGATGCTGAGTTCGGACAGCCAGGCCATGGGCCGGGTCGGCGAGGTGATCATCCGCACCTGGCAGACCGCGCACAAGATGAAGGTCCAGCGCGGGCGTCTGGCCGAGGAGACGGGCGAGAACGACAATTTCCGCGTCAAGCGCTACGTCGCCAAATACACCATCAACCCGGCCCTGTCGCACGGCATCGCCCACGTCGTCGGTTCGGTCGAGGTCGGCAAGCTGGCCGATCTGGTGGTCTGGTCGCCGGCCTTCTTCGGCGTGAAGCCGGACATGGTGCTGAAGGCCGGGACCATCGCGGCGGCGCTGATGGGCGACCCCAACGCCTCCATCCCGACGCCGCAGCCGGTGCATTACCGCCCGATGTTCGGCGCCTACGGCCGCGCGATGCAGGCCAGCTCCCTGACCTTCGTCAGCAAACTGTCGCTGGAGAACGAGGCGCTGCGCTCGCTCGGCCTGCGGCGCGAGCTGGTGGCGGTGACGGGGGTGCGGGCCATCGGCAAGAAGCAGATGATCCACAACGATTCCACACCCCACATCGAGGTCGATCCGGAAACCTACGAGGTGCGCGCCGACGGCCAGCTCCTGACCTGCGAGCCGGCGGACGTGCTGCCCATGGCGCAGCGGTACTTCCTGTTCTGAGTGTGGGGTGACGGGTTCGTGATTGGTGTCTTCGATTCCGGGCACGGCGGTCTGACGGTGCTGCGCGCGCTGGTGGCCGCCGCTCCCGGGCGTCCCTTCGTCTATCTCGGCGACCACGCCGCCGCTCCCTATGGCCCGCGCAGCGAGGAGGACATCTACCGCCTGACGGTCCAGGGGGTGGAGCGGCTGTTCGCCCAGGGCTGCGGGCTGGTCGTGCTCGCCTGCAACACGGCGGCGGCGGTGGCGCTGCGGCGGATGCAGCGGACGTGGCTGCCGGTGGCCCATCCGGGCCGCAACGTGCTGGGCGTCCTGGTGCCGATGGTCGAGGCGATCACCCGCGTGCCCTGGATGCAGGACGGCCCCGCCGCCGACTGGCGTCCGGAGCCGCGGACGGTCGGCGTCTTCGCCACCCCGGCCACCGTCGCGTCGGGCTCCTTTCCGCGCGAGATCGGCAAGCGGGCGCCCGACGTGCGGGTGGTGCAGCAGGCCTGCCCGGACCTCGTCCCGCTGATCGAGCGGGGGGCGGGGGACGCGGAGCTGGCTCCGGCGGTGCGCGGCTATGTGCGGGCGCTGCTGGCGCAACTCGGCGGCCAACCGCTGGACGCGGCGGTGCTCGGCTGCACCCATTACCCGCTGGTGGCGCAACTGTTCGCGGAGGCGCTGCCGCCGGGGGTGGAGGTGCTGTGCCAGCCCAGTCTGGTCGCCCGCTCGCTGGACAACTACCTGGAGCGCCACCCCGAATACGCCCCCATTGCCGGCGAGGCGGCGGGCGCCCTTCGTTTCTTCACCACGGGAGCGGCGGAACCGGTCGGCGCCCTCGCGGGACGTTTCTTCGGCCGGCCCACACCCTTCGAACGGCTTTCTCCATGACCGACACGCTCCGCCGCGCCACCCGAGTCCACGCCCGCGGCCATTGGCCGGCCGAGCGTGAGGCCGGCACGGTGACCCTCGCCTTCGACGACCGCCATCGGCGGCGCATGGTGATGACGGACGATGCGGGAGCCGACTTCCTGCTGGACCTGCCGCGCGCGGTCGCGCTCGACCATGGCGACGGGCTGGAACTGGGTGACGGCGCCTACCTGCGCGTGGTCGCCGCCGACGAGGATCTGATGGAGGTGCGCTGCGGCGGCGGGACGGAGGGCTTCGCCCGCATCGCCTGGCACCTCGGCAACCGCCACCTGCCGGTGCAGATCGTCGGCGAGACGATCCGCCTGCGCCGCGACCATGTGATTGAGGACATGCTGAAAGGGCTGGGGGCCAGCGTCGCGGCCATCCACGCGCCCTTCGCGCCGGAGGGCGGGGCCTACTCGGGACAGGGGCATGGCCACTCGCATGGGCACGCTCATGGGCATGATCACGACCACGATCATGGTCATTCGCATTCCCATAGCCATTCCCATTCTCATGGGCACTCCCATTCCCACGGGCATTCGCATGACTGAGGGCGCTTGCCCCCTCCCTAACCCTCCCCCGCTTCGCGAGGGAGGGGACTTGGGCGAGGATAGGCACCCTCTCCCGCGCAGCGGGGGAGGGTCGGGGTGGGGGCCCGTCTCGGCAACCCATGTCACCAAGCTCCTCGCCTGGCTGTCGCCGTCCTTTCCGGTCGGCGGCTTCTCCTACAGCCACGGCATCGAGGCGGCGGTGGAGCAGGGCCTCGTCCGCGACCGCGACACGCTGGCGTGCTGGATGGACGGCATCCTGCGCCATGGCGCCGGGCGCACCGACGGCATGCTCTTCGTTGCCGCCCACCGCGCCGTGCTGGCGGGTGACGAGGAGGGCTTCGCCTGGGCGGTCGAGCGCGCCGACGCCATGCGCGCCTCCTCCGAAACCGCGCTGGAGAGCCGCGCGCAGGGGCAGGCCTTCCTCATCGCCGTGCGCGCCGCCTGGCCGTTGCAGGAGATGGAGCGCTGGGACCGGGTCATCGCCGGCACCGGCCGGCCAGTCGCTTATGCCGTCGCCGTGGCGCTGGCCGCCGCGCTGATCGGCGTGCCGGAGGGACCCGCCCTGTCGGCCTATCTGCACGCTTTCGCCGCCAACCTCGTCTCCGCCGGGGTGAGGCTGGTGCCGCTGGGGCAGACGGACGGGCAGAAGGCCCTGGCGGCGCTCGATTCCGTGGTGCACTCTGCGGCGGAGGCCGCGCTGGCCGCCCCGCTCGACGATCTGGGCAGCCGCGCCATGGCCGTCGATTGGACCTCCATGATCCACGAAACCCAATACACGAGGTTGTTCCGCTCATGACCGCCCCGATTTCCAAGAGCCATGGTGGCCCCCTGCGCGTGGGCATCGGCGGGCCGGTCGGCTCCGGCAAGACGGCGCTGACCGACGCACTGTGCAAGCGCATGCGCGACGATTGGGAGGTCGCGGCGATCACCAACGACATCTACACCAAGGAGGATGCCGAATTCCTCACCCGCTCCGGCGCGCTGAAGCCGGACCGGATCATGGGGGTGGAGACCGGCGGCTGCCCGCACACGGCGATCCGCGAGGACGCCTCGATCAACCTCGCCGCCGTCGACGAGATGAACCGCAAGTTCCCGAACCTCGACCTGATCTTCGTGGAATCGGGCGGCGACAATCTGGCGGCCACCTTCTCGCCGGAACTGGCCGACCTGACCATCTACGTCATCGACGTGTCGGCGGGCGACAAGATCCCGCGCAAGGGCGGGCCGGGCATCACCCGGTCGGACCTGCTGGTCATCAACAAGATCGACCTCGCCCCGCTGGTCGGCGCCAGCCTGGAGGTGATGGACCGCGACGCGAAGAAGATGCGTGGCGACCGTCCCTTCGTCTTCACCAACATCAAGACGGGGCAGGGGGTGGACGCGGTCCAGTCCTTCATCGTTCAGCGGGGCGGGTTGCCGCTTCCGGGCTGATCACTTCGCGGAAGTAGCATTTGCGGAACCTCCGTCTTGGCCGTGCTGTTTTCCCCGCGTGAGAACCACACGCACGGAAACCAAGCCGGAGGCACCCACCATGAAACGCCTGCTCCTCAGCGCCGCCATGATCGCGGGGGCGCTCGGGCCTTGGCCGGCGCTCGCCGAGACCTGCCCGGAGGGGGTGAACCGGCTGGGCCAGCGCATCGGCGCGCTGGAGGCGGCCGGCAACCAGTCCCCTGCGTCCATCAGCCCGCAGGAGCTTGGCCAGCTCCGTGCCTTGCGCCAGACGGCCGAGCGCGCCGGGCAGCGGGGCGGCGAGCCCGCCTGCCAGACCATCCTGGGCGAGGCCGACGCGTTGCTGCGCTCGGTCGAACACCCGCGCGTGGTCGCCGCCAACGACCTGTCGAAGGCCAAGCTGCACAACGCCAGCGGCGAGGAGATGGGCTCCATTTCCGAACTCGTGGTCGACCCGAACACCGGGCGCGTCGCCTACGCCGTGGTCGAGGCCGGCGGCTTCCTCGGGTTGGGCGAGCGCAACTTCCCGGTTCCCTGGGCATTGATCCAGCCGGCGCAAGGGGGAGAGGGGAAGGCCGGCGACGGCTATGTCCTGAACGTGACCAAGGACCGGCTCACCGCAGCGCCGCAGTTCACCAGCTCCAACCGTCCGGACATGTCGGACCGGCAATGGGCGGTGGCGCTGCACACCTATTACGGGGTCCAGCCTTATTGGATGCGCGACGGTGCGGCCCTCGCCGCGGTTGGTATGCCGGAGGGCGGTGCCGCGGGCTCGCCGCAGCTCCAGTCGGAGGTGCAGCGTCTGTCCCAGGAGGTGGACCGGCTGAACCGCGAGCTGTCGCAGGCCCGCACGCTGGCGGATACGACGGCCCGCAAGCCCGACGGGACGGCGCAGCCGGGCTCGTCCGGTTCGACCGGCGCCGCGCCGGCCCCGGGCCAGGGCGGCTCCACGCCGCCCACCCCTCCGCAGTGAAAACAGAAAAAGATCGAGGAGAGCAGCGATGGCGATGACGAGCCAAAAGGGCATGGGCAGCCGCGACGCGGCCCTGCCGGACGATCTCGAACGCATGATCAACGTCGGGCACACCGAACGGTTGGTATCGCTGGTCGGCGGCGGGCTTCTTGCCGTGCTCGGGCTGCGCCGTCCGACCGTCGGTGGGGCGGCGCTGGCGCTGGCCGGCGGCGCCCTGGTCGCCCGTGGGCTGACCGGCTATTGCCCAGCCAAGGCGATGATGGAGGACTTCGGCGGCCATCACGGGGCGGACACCCCCGCCGAGGATGTGGAGCGGGGCGTCCATCGCTACTCCCGTCATCCCGGCGACATCTATGACGACGCCGACGAGAAGGAGAAGGTGGACGAGGCGTCGATGGAGTCCTTTCCGGCCAGCGATCCGCCGTCCTTCACGCCCGGCGCGGTTTGATCGTCTCCGGTCCTGTGGAAAAGGCCCCTCCGAAAGGTGGGGCCTTTGTTTTTGTTGCGGTCCTCGTCATGAATACGAAAGAAAGATGTATGGATTACCGCTGCGGACTTCGCGTCTTCGCTGTGTGAAGGCTGTGTTACGGATAAACAAAGCGATAATGTCGGGTATATTGCGACTTTAACAAGTTGCCTATGACCTTCGATTGCATTATGGTGCGTTGCACAATTCGAGTGATCCGCTCTGGCGCACTTGAATCCGGCCACCTTGCAATCCGGGAAAGCCAGCTTATGACCACGATCATCCCCGCCGCCGCCACTCTTGAAGGCAAGAAGGGCCTCGTGCTCGGCATCGCCAACGATCAGTCGATCGCGTGGGGCTGCGCCCGCGCCTTCCGCGCGCTGGGCGCGGATCTCGCGGTCAGCTACCTCAACGACAAGGCAAAGCGCTTCGTCGAGCCGCTGGCCCAGCAGCTCGAAGCGGAGATCTTCGAGCCGGTCGACGTCACCGGCGAGGGTGAGCTGAAGGCCATCTTCGAGAAGATCGAGCAGAAGTGGGGCAAGCTGGACTTCGCGCTGCACTCCATCGCCTTCGCTCCGAAGGACGATCTGCACGGCCGCGTGGTCGATTGCTCGCGCGAGGGCTTCCAGATGGCGATGGACGTGTCCTGCCATTCCTTCATCCGCATGGCCCGCTACGCGGAGCCGCTGATGAAGGACGGCGGCTCGCTGTTCACCATGTCCTATTTCGGCGCCAACCGCGTGATCGACAATTACGGCGTCATGGGACCGGTCAAGGCCGCGCTGGAGGCCAGCGTGCGCTATCTGGCGGCGGAATTGGGCCCGAAGGGCATCCGCGTCCACGCCATCTCCCCCGGCCCGATCAAGACCCGCGCCGCCTCCGGCATCGCCCATTTTGACGAGCTGATGGAGAAGGCTGCGGAACGCGCGCCGGAGCAGCGTCTGGTCACCATCGAGGAGGTCGGCTACACCACCGCCTTCCTGGCGACCGATGGCGCCAAGGGCATCACCGGCAGCACCACCTATGTGGATTGCGGCTATTCGATCGTCGGCTGACCGAGCAGCCGTTTTCCGATAGGTTGGGGCGGCCGATCGTCGCCTCATCTTCGTAAAGTCGATGTGAAGGCAGGCGGAAACATGACGTTTCCCCTGCCTTTTCGCGTCTTTGTCTTGGTGCGGCAAAATGCCATGTGACGATCGTATGCGTTCGTTTTGTAGAAAATGCGCCCATAATGCAGGCAAAGGCCGCCGGTTGTGGAGCCGGCGGTAACAGGGGTCGCGGCGTCTGGTATTTACGGTTCCTTGACGGATTGCGCACCTTCATCTTCAGTTGCGCAAGCTACGGCGCGCTTCCCTTCAATGCGGTGGCTTTCGGCGGAATGCCCGGTGGCCGCGGAAGACAGGGTGCGGAGGGTTCATGGGTGTCATTACGTGGAGGCGGCAGCTCAGCGTCGGCCAGCCGTCCATCGATGAAGATCACAAGCACCTGATCGAGTATTTGAACGAACTGGATGCCGCTCTGAACGCGCGCAGCTTCATGCCCGTGCGCGTCGCCAAGATCCTCATGAAACTGCTGGAATACACCCAGCAGCACTTCGCCCGCGAAGAAAAGATCATGCAGGCCGTGCATTACCCGAAGTTCGAGGAGCATGTCCGCCAGCATCACGAGGCGGTGCGGACTCTGAGCGAGCTGTCCGGGGTCTTCACGCGGGACCCGACGCATCAGAACGCCGAGCGGATCTACACCTTCACGGCGAACTGGCTGGTCCACCACATCATCATGCAGGACACGCAGCTGACACCCTATGTGCGGGGCGTCTGGGTCTGAGGGCGGGGCGTCACAGGAAGGCGCTGCGTCGCCGGCCGGCGGCGTTTTCCCACGCCCACTCGACGACGAGGCTCAGCAGCCGCTCCAGCGTCGGGCGCACCTGACGCGCCGACTCCTCGCGGAAGCCGAAGGGGGCCTCCTCGTCCATGTAGGTGAGCTGCGACAGTTCGAGCTGGATGGAGTGGATGTTGTCGGCGGGGTTGCCGTAACGGCGGGTGATGAAGCCGCCCTTGAAGCGCCCGTTCTGCACGGAGGAGAAACGCCCGGTCGCGGTGAGCACGTTCATCACCCGGCCGACCAGCGCCGGCGAGGCGCTGGACCCTTCCGCCGTGCCAAGGCTGAAGTCCTGAATCTGCCCGTCGAAGAAGCGCGGCACGCGCGACCGGATGGAATGGGCGTCGAACAGCACCGCGACGCCGAAGCGGTCTTTCAGCGCCTGAAGCTCGCCGTTGAGCTGTTCGTGATAGGGACGCCAATAGGCGCCGACCCGCCGCCGCACCTCCGCCGCGTCCGGTTCCTGCCCCGGCTGGTAGACCGGCTGGTGATCGAAGGTGGTGAGGGGGCAGAGTTCGGTGTTGCCGGCGCCGGGAGGGGCGCTGTCGGGATCGCGGTTCAGATCGACCACGTAGCGCGACAGGGTGGGCCGCAGAAAGCCGATACCCAGCGCCG
Organism: Azospirillum brasilense; assembly: GCF_003349955.1. Lineage (GTDB taxonomy): Bacteria > Pseudomonadota > Alphaproteobacteria > Azospirillales > Azospirillaceae > Azospirillum > Azospirillum brasilense_B. Next base: position 42,796 of record NZ_QLKQ01000028.1, on the reverse strand, counting down.
GGGCGAAGTGATAGAGCCGGTCGAGATGCCAGTCAGTATCCGGCACCGCCAGCGCGGCGTCGGTCATCGTGGCCGCGATGTCCGGCGGCACCACGGTGCCCACATGCGGGATGCTGAGCAGGACGGGGGTTTCCCCCGGCTGGAAGCGGAACGTCTCCATGCCAACACCCTTTGTTTGCTGGCCCGATTCATCAAGCCATTCGTGCAACAACGGTTTGATGCGCCGCAGCATGAACGGAACTATGCGGCGCAACCGGCATGGCGGTCAAATCCTATTGCGTATTTGTTATAAAGGCTTCAACGGGTTGTGGCGGCCGGGGCCGCCGCAACCGCCTTACGCCTCCAGGTCGCCTTCGCTTTCCTCGGCCACGTGGTCGACCATGTCCGACAGGACACGCCGGATGTGCTCGTCGGTGATCAGGTAGAAGACGCGGTTGCCGCGCCGTTCCGCCTGGATCAGCCGTCCCGCCCGCAGCAGGCGGAGGTGATGGCTGACCAGCGACGGTGACAGGCCCAGCGCCGCCGCCATGTCGCCGACCGAGGTCGAGGTATCCAGGCAGGCCAGGATGATGCGCAGCCGGCTGGGGTCGCTCATCAGGCGGAACATGTCGGCCAGTTCGGTGGTCTGGTCTTCGGACAGGCGGAGATGCGCCGGCTTGTCCTTCGGTGCTGACCCTTTTTGCATGCCGCGTTGATTCCCGATCGTAAGGTTTTTATGGGTTGAGGTTATTATCGGTGGTTGCCGCCTTTACAAAGTATAGGCCGGAAGCCGCGTCAATCCCATAGGTCGGCGAAACGGAGCCTGAAGTCGATTGGCGGCGGCCTCTTCCGTATGGCCTATCGCTCGCCTGTTGACCTTGGGCGAAGGCTCGGGAACAATTCGGCCACAAGCACGACGGTCTGGGGCAAGGCCGCGCAGGACGCCTTCAACGATCGAATGAACGGTCGAACGAACGACCGAAACGGTCAGGATCGAGGGGGAGGAAGCCATGACGTCGCGCCGACAGATACTGTTGCCGCTCGCGCTGGCCCCGGTGGCCGGCTGGGCGATCTGGGCGACCAACGCCAGCGAACCCACGCATCCCGCCGGGCCGTTCCATCTGCCGCTGGACGACACCACGGCCCTGTGGCGGGATCTGGTGCAGGTCCGCATGGAAGGTCCGGCGGCCAATCCGGTCTTCCCGACCCGTGTCAGGGCGCTGGAGGGCACGCTGGTGACGGTCCGCGGCTTCATGGTGCCGCTGAGCGATTCGTCGGCCCACAACCGCTTCATCCTCGCCGCCAATCCCATTTCCTGCCCGGCCTGCCACCGGCCCAGCCCTTCCACCATGCTGCATGTTCACAGCCAGATCCCGGTGCGTGAGTCGCAGGCCCCGGTGCTGATGACCGGCACGTTGCGGCTGAATCCCCTGGAAGGTTTGTTCTACCGTCTCGACCGGGCGGAGTTGCGCTACGCCTGATCGTTGCGGGTCGGATCGGTCGTTCCTTTTTCTGTTGTGGCATGAAATGCTGCCGCCTGTTCGAGTCGGAGCAATGGCGGGGGCGTGTGGCCCGAAGGGAATTGGCACAGTGGCGGGCCGCCGGGGTGTTCCTGGCGCTCATTCTCTATGGCCTGCTGAGCGCTCCAGCACCGGGGCGCATCCGCGTGGCCGAGGCATCCATCGGGGCGTTGCTGGTGCTGGGTGTCGGGTTGTTCCGCCCTCTGTCCGTGGCGACGGGCTACGCCTTGCTGGAACGCGACTCGCCGCCCTGGGAGATGCCCGCGGTGCTGGCCTTGGCGGTGCTGCTGTGGTGCCCGCTGATGCGCGGCGTGTGGCTGGATTGGGCGCCGGACGACATGATGCGCGACGTGGTGCCGCTGCTTTATCTGTTCCTTCCCGTGTTGCTGGTGCCGATGCTGCGCGCCGTCCCCGACCGGGCGGTGGCGCTGCTGGCCGCGGGGATGGCGCTGGCCGGGGTCGGCTTCGCGCTGCGTTGGTGGAAGCAGGCGGACTGGGGGTTTGGCGCCATCGGCGTCCGGGCGATGGCGGATGGCGGCGTCTATCTGCTGAACGCTCCGTCGGTCCTGTTCGCCGCCATCGCGCTGCCGGCCTTCGGAGTCGGGATGCTGGCGCGCGGCCGTTGGTTGTGGGGTGCCGTCGGCGTGGCGGCGATTCTGGGCGGCTTTCTGTGTCTGGCGGCGCTGGCCGGAGCGGTGCACCGGATGGCGCTCGGGCTTGCCGCCATGGCCTTCGCCGCCCTGGGGCTGTGGTGGTTGCGCCGGGCGCCCCTGGCGGCGTTGGGCGTGGGGGTGGCGGCGCTGCTGTCGGTGGCGCTGTTCCCGGAGACGCTGTTCGGCGCCCTGGGGCAGGCGGCCGAGAAAACCCGGCTGGCCGGCGCCAACACCCGGTGGGAAGAGGCGGAGGCCGCGCTCGGGCAGGCCTTGTCCTCGCCGACCGCCTTCCTGTTCGGGCAGGGGTGGGGAGCGCTCCTTGCCAACCCTGCGGTCGGCGGCTGGCGCGTGTCCTACACCCACACGCTGGCGACCTATGCCATCGCCAAGGCGGGGGTGGTCGGTTTGTGCGCCCTTGTCGCCTATCTCGGCGGGCTGGCTCCGCGTGTGCTGGCGTTTCTCCGATCCGATCCCGCGCTTGGATGGGCGGTGGTGGCGCCGCTCCTGATGGCCCTCCTGGCGCATACGAGTTTCAAGTACCTCGACACCGGTCTCCTGCTCACCCTGGCCGTCCTAGGGGCGGAGCGCGGGAAGCGATTGCCGACGGGCTGACGGAAATGCATACTTATGCGTGTTTAATTATTTCCGTGGTCATTCTTCCGTGGAATCGCCGTCCATTCTGTTCCTAAACCGCGTGTTTCCTCCGGACAAGGGGGCGACCGGGCGTTGTCTGTCCGATCTGGCGCAGCGGATGGCGGCGATGGGCTGGCGCGTCACCGTCGTCGCGGACGGCGACGGCCCCAGCGACGCGCCGCCCGGCGTCACCGTGCGCCGCACCGGTGAGCGGCGCGCGCCGGAGTCGGGGGAATCGGCGGGAGACGCGAAGCTGACCACCCGCGGCTATCTGGCTGCCGCGGTGCGGCTGGTCCAGCGCGCGCTGCGCCTGCCGCGGCACGACGTCGTGGTGACCATGACCGACCCGCCGCTTCTGGGGTGCGCCGGGCCGCTGATCGCCGCCCGCCATGCGGCGGCCTCCCTTCATTGGAGCCAGGACGTGTTTCCGGCCCTGCTGCCGGTGCTGGGTGTCCGCTTCCCGGAACCGCTGATGCGGATGGTCGAGCGGACCAGCGTCCAGGCGCTGTGCCGTCAGGACGCGGTTGTGGCCATCGGGCGCTGCATGGCCGGACGGCTGGCGGCGGCGGGTGTGCCGGCCGAGCGCATCACCGTTCTGCCGAACTGGCCCGATCCGCGCATCCGGCCGATTCCGCGAGCCGACAACCCGTTCCGGCAGGTGCATGGGCTGGGCGATCGTTTCACCGTGGCCTATTCAGGGAACATGGGGCTGGCCCACCCGATGGACGCCGTGCTGGACGCGGCGGCCCTGCTGGCGCGCAGCGACCCCGCCGTGGCGATTCTGCTGATCGGGGAGGGGCGGCGGCGAGGGGCCATGGCGGAGGCGGTGGAGCGGCGCGGGCTGACGAACGTGCAGTTGCTGCCGCTCCAGCCGCCGGACCGGCTGGCCGAAAGCCTGTCGGCGGCCGATCTGCATCTGGCGACCATGGACCCGCGGGCCGAGGGGCTGCTGGTGCCCAGCAAGGTGGCCGGTGTCCTGGCGGCCGGTCGGCCCTGCCTGTTCCTCGGGCCGGCGGGCAGCGATGCGGCGGCCATGCTGGAGGGCTGCGGGCAAAGGCTGGCACCGGACGATGCGACGGGGCTGGCCGCCGCAATCCGGCGCTACGAGCAGGATCCGGTCCTGTGCGCTGCCCAGGGAAGGCGGGCGCTGTCCGTCGCCGCGGCTTGGGACGCCACGGCGGCGGCGCGGCGCTTCGCGGCGCTGGCGGACGGGCTGCGCCGGGCGAAGCGGCGTGGTGAGGCCGTTCTGCCGGAGCGGAGTCTGCCCCATGCCTGACGGCATGCCGTTGCGCCGCTCTCCATCGGAGGCTGGAGCCGCGAAGTCGGGGCGACGGCTGCGCCGCTTCGCGTGGACGATGCGCGAGGGGGGCCCGATCCTGCTCGTCGGAGCGGCGCTGGGCGTGGTGGTGTCGGTGACCGCCTTGCGACTGGTGGTGCCGCAATACACCGCCGTGATGGTGATCGGGCCGACCGCGCGCGTCGGTGCGGCGGCCATGGGGGCGCGGCTGCCCGTTCTGACCGGCCGTGAGACCGCCGCTGCCGCGTCGGAACCCGGTCCGGGGGACGAGATCCTTTCGGATTTCGCGCGCTACCTCCAGCTTTTCACCTCCATTCCGGTGGCGGAGCGGATGATGGCCGATCCGCTGCTGTTGCGCGGCCTGTTCCCCGACCGCTGGGACGAGGAGGCGGGAGCCTGGCGCCCCGCGCCCGGACCCACGGCCTCCGCCAAGCGGCTGTTCCTCGCGCTGGTCGGCCGGTCGGACTGGGTGGAGCCCGACGCCGAACGCGTGGCGAGCGCGCTGCGGGAGCGGCTGACCGTCGACATGGTGGGCAGCGGGCCGATGCGGCGGCTGCGGCTGCGCCACGCCGACCGCGCCATGGCCTTGCGGCTTCTGTCCGCCGCCGCCCAGGCGACCGACGCCCATCTGCGGGCGGAGGCGTCCCGCCGCAGCGCCGCGCAGATCGCCCACGCCCGCGCCCGTCTGGCCGGAATCACCGTGGCCGAGCACCGCCGCGCCCTGGCCGACCTGCTGTCGGAGCAGGAGCGCATCGCGATGATGATCGAGGTCGATCTGCCCCTGGCGGCGGACGCCATCGAACCTCCCGCCGCCGCGCAGCGCCCGGACTGGCCGAACCCGCTGACGGTGGTGCCGATGGCGGCGCTGGCCGGGCTGGTGGCCGGGGCGATGGTTGCCAGCCTTCGGCGCCTGTGGCGGGCCGGAGGGGAGGGAAGGCCATGATCCCCGTGTCGGTCGTGGTGATGACCCGCAACGAGGCGGTCAATCTTCCCCACTGCCTGTCCGCGCTCGACCGGTTCGCCGAACGCTTCGTGGTGGACAGCGGAAGCACCGACGGCACCCCGGCCATTGCGGCGGCGGCGGGCGCGCGGGTGGTGCCCTTCCAATGGGACGGGCGGTATCCGAAGAAGAAGCAATGGTGCCTGGACCAATTGCCGTTCGGTCAGGATTGGGTGCTGTTCGTCGATGCGGATGAGCGGCTCGGCGGTGCTCTCGTGGAGGAGATCGCCACGCTGATGGCGACGGGGCCGCGGCACGCCGGCTATTTCATCGACGGCCGTCCGGTGTTTCTCGGCCGGCGTTTGCGCTACGGCGCGGGCAACCGGAAACTCGCCCTGTTCGACCGCCGCAAGGCCCGCTTTCCGCCGGCGCCCGATCTGGATGTCGCCACCATGTGGGAGGTGGAGGGGCATTACCAGCCGGTGATCGCCGGCACCGTCGGGCGGCTGCGGCACAGCCTGGATCACGCCGACGACAAGCCGGTCGCCGCCTGGTTCGAACGGCACGCCCGCTACGCCGACTGGGAAGCGGCGTTGCGTTCGGATGGGCGGATGAGGGAACTGATCGGGCTGGAAATCGGGGCGCGGCGATGGCTGAAGAGTGGCTTCAACCGGTTGCCAGCCCGCCCGCTCCTGGCTTTTCTGTATGGGTATGTTTTGCGGCTGGGCTTTCTGGACGGCGGTCCGGGGCTCCAGCACGCGCTGGCCCGGTCCTTCTACTACTGGCAGATCGGTGTCAAGATCGCGGACGCGAGACGGCGGGCCGGGCTTCCCGCGTCCACCAACGACTGAGGGCCGGATGGCGGTGCCGTGCCTTACACCGCCTCGTCCAGGGCGCGCTCGCCGCCCAGAGCCTTGAGCAGGTCGAAGGTGCGCTTGCGCACGGAGGCGTCTTCGATGCGGTAGTAGGCCCGCACCAGCTCCAGAGTCTCGCGGCGGGCCATCGACTCGAACTCCTCCGTCTCGGACGGCGGAACGTCGGGTGACGGGGTGGCGATGTGCTCCGGCGACGGCATGTCTTCGAAGAAGTAGCTGACCGGGACGCCCAGAACCTGCGACAGGTTGAACAGGCGGCTGGCGCTGATGCGGTTGGAGCCCCGCTCGTACTTCTGGAGCTGCTGAAAGGTGATGCCGACGGCCTCGCCGAGTTTCTCCTGGCTCAAGCCGAGGAGGGTCCGGCGCAGGCGCAGCCGGGCGCCGACATGGATGTCGATCGGATTGGGCCCCTCGCCACGGCGTGACAGCGTGTGAGCGGGTGATAGCTTGGATTTCGTGGCACTCATAATAGACCCTCAGTATGGAGGTGGCGCACGCCACCAGGGAAATTGGTTAGGTCAGAAAGTAAATTCTATGCAACTTTTCGTGCGCATCAATAGCTAGATGCGTGAAACAGTCGTCAAAGCTTATGAAAGAAATGATCGTTCATTTGGTGAGAAACGATATTTCGCGTAAAGCCATGGAATTGTCTGGCGCAGGGTAAGGGCAAGCCATTGTAATGCCCATAATGTTGCGTTGGCCGTCCAGCCCAGCCCAAGCAACTCGCGACGGATGACCGCCTGCTCCCGGCGGCCGCGCGCGGGGTCCTGCTGGGACCGTCCGCCGGGGGCGAAAATGCATACTGAAAGTGGCAAGCGGCGCGCCGGGACCCCTCGCCCCAGGACCATCAGGGTGAACGCATAATCGGCGGCCAGCCCGTGACGCAGATCGAATCGCACATCGGACAGACCCGCCAAACGATAGACCATGGCTTGGTGGTGCGTGAACATGCCCAGCAGGGCGTGGCGGTGCGACCGTGCCCGTTTGATCATCAGCCGTCCGCCGGGCTGTTCCTCCAACGCGTCCCCGTAGAACAGTCCGGTGTCCGGATGGTCGGACAGGATTGGAAGAAGCCGCTCCAGAACCCGCTCGTCGGCCAGACGGTCGCCGGCGTTGAGAAAGAGAACATGGCTGTGGTAGCGCGAGCTCGCGGCGATGGCGTCCAGGGCGACGTTCATGGCGTCGTACAGGCCCAGGTCGGGGGATGAGCGCCACCAGGCCGCTTCCGTCCCGTGGCGGGCCAGCCAGCGCGCCGTCCCGTCGCTGGAGCCTCCATCGGCCACGAACCAATCATAGGCCGGCATGGTCTGCGCACGCAGGCTGGCACGGGTGGCGAGCAGACCGCTCCGGTCGTCGCGGACCACCGTGACCACGGCCAGCCGGACCCGCACCGCCGCGTCCGTCATTCGGAGATCACCGCGATGGCCGCCGCCGAGATGGCGAGTTGGCCGAGGATGGTCCCGATGTTCTTCGAGAACTCCATCAGATCGAAGGGTTTCGGGTCGCGCGGCACGACGATGGACGAGCCGGGCGGGATCGCCGTGATCGTGTGGTTCCAGGAGGACAGGGAGAGCGGCTGGGCCCGTCCGTCCGGCAGAACCAGGAAGATGCGGGCGTCGTCGGCGTTGCGGGTCGCTCCTCCCGCCTCCCGAAGATAGGCTTCGGCGGTCTTGCCGCTGACGAACTGCGCGGCCGTCGGGTGCAGAACCTCGCCGGTCACGATGACCGTCAAAGGGCGTTTTGGGATGAGGACGCGGTCGTCCGGCTCCAGAAGCACGTCCAGCTCGGGCCGTTGGCGCAACACCTGGGGGTCGGCCTCGACCACGATGCGGCCCAGCGGTTCGGCACCGCGCAGTTGGGTCGCGAGCTGTCGGGCCAGCCCGACCACGTCCGAGCGCGCGGCCTCGCCTTTCTCGACCTCCTGCACCATCCAGCGCTCCAGGTCGCGGGCCTGCTGATCGAACCAGGCGCGTTCGCGCTTGCGCTCGCTGTCGCGCAGGAAGCTGGTCCCGGCGGGATAGGCTTCTTCCGTCAAGCCACCGGCCCGGTCGATCAGGGACGAGAGCGTCTCGCCGCGCGCCACGTCGTAACTGCCGGGGCGGCGCACCGCGCCGGAGATGGTGACGGCCCGCGCCTCCAGCGCCTGCGGCGCCGGGTTGATGCGCAGGCTGTCCCCCGGATGCAGCGCCATCCGGGCCGACGCTCCGTCGCGCAGGTCCAAGCGGCGGCGCTGGCCGGCGGCGGTGGTGATCTCCAGGCTTGAGGGATCGGCGGTCGCGGTGGGGCCGCCGGCGGTTGCCAGCAGGGCCTCGACGGTTGCCGTCTCCGCCACGGGATAGGTGCCGGGGATGCGCACGGCGCCCCGCACCTGCACGCCGCGTTCCCGCACCAGCGCCGCGACGCCTTCGGGGAGCGGGGGGCGGGCGTCGGCGGGTTCGGTGTCCGTTGGCGGCGTCCGGGGAGTGCCATCCTTGTCGGAAAGGCTGGTCAGCGAGCGGACCTCGGCGTTGGAGAGCAGCCACACCCGATCACCGTCGGCGAGCTTGCGGTTTGCCTGTCCGGAACTCACCTCCTGCGGTGAGAACGGAAGCAGACGAAGGGCCAGGGCGCGGCGGTCGAAGCGCTCGACGACGCCCAGCAAGGGGTAGACGTCCCGCATCAGGGCATCGCCGCCGGTCAGCGCGTCGCGCAGCGTGGCGCCCCCGGCCAGGGGGCGGACGCCGGGGCGGCGGGCGTGACCGGTCAGTTCATAGACGGGGGTGTCCGGTTCCAGAATTCCGCCCGCCGCTCCCCGGCGGCGCTGCGGCCCGCCTCCGGTAAAGGGGGCGTCGTAAGCGCCGGATTCCGCTCCCCCGGCCGCCAGGGCCAGTTCGGTCACGCTTTCCCGCCCGGCGGAGGGATAGAAGCCGGGACGGGGGACGCCGCCCATCAGCAGGGAGGAATGCTCCAGCGCGAAGACAAGCAGGTCCGGAACGGCGTCGAACAGAGGCGGGCAGGGCGTCCGACCGCCGGTGAGTCCCGCTGCCGCCCGTGCCTGGGGGCCGCTGGCGAGCGGCCCGTCCGGCTGCGCCGTCAGCGCGCGGGCCAGCACCACCAGCCCGCGGCACGCGTCCGGGGCCGGCTCGCGAGCGCCGCGCAGCAGCTCCAGCACCGGTTCGGAGGTCAGGAAGTCGACGTCGTCCGCGCCCAGAACGTAAAGAACGTCGCCCTCGGCGAGGGGGCGGCGGTCGCGGCCGTTGAGGACGGCCCCCAGATCGACCGCCCGCAGAACGCGCGAACGGCCACCGGGACGGGCCGAGGCCAGCACCGCGAAGGGAAGGTAGGGCGCGGGCCCCAGATCCGCCGCCGTGACCAGGGCCGTCATGGTCGGGGTGCGCTCCAGCGCCCGTGGGCCGGGACGCAGCACATGGCCGTCCAGCCGCAGGTCGCCGCGCCGATCCTCGCGACGCGGCGCCAGCAGCAGCAGATCGCCGTCGCCCAACGGGGTTGCGTCGCTGTCCGACAGCTCCTCGGTCTGCTCCTCGCCGTTGGGCCCGATGGCGTAGCGGAGCGCCCGATGCGCACCGGGCCGCAGCAGGCCACCGGCCATCTCCTTCGCGGCGGCGGCCGGCAGGCGGTCCTGACCGGTCGGAAGCTCATAGACGCCGGGGCGTTTCAACGGACCGGCCAGCGCCACGGTGGGGCCGAGCGGCGGCACGAAGATGCGGTCGCCGTCGCGCAGGCGGACGCCGGCACTCCCGCCGTCCCCGGTCATGAACAGGTCGTACAGGTCGACGGGAAACCCTGCGGATGGGACGTCTCCGGCGGCCTGGGCGCGGAACAGGCGGATGCGGCGCAGGGATCCGTCGCGGGTGACGCCGCCCGCCGCCGTCAGGGCGTCGATCAGCGTGGCGAAGGCACCCACCTCCTGTCGGCCCGGACGCGTCACGGCGCCGGTCACCAGCACGCCGATCCGCCGGATCTCGGTCACCGAGACATAGACCTCGGTGTCGGGAAAGGAGGCGGTCACGGCGCTCGCCAGCTGGGCGCGCAAGTCCGCCAGGGTCAGACCCTGGGCCACGACGGGCCGAACGTCATCGGCGGTGAGCAGCCCCGCCGCGTCGATGACGTGGCGCTTGCTGGAGGATTTCTGGCCGCGCAGGGTCACCAGAAGTTCGTCGCCCGGTCCCAGCGTGTAGTCCGCCTGCACGCCGCCCGATCCGTCCCGCCGCGGCGGTTCCGCACCGAACTGGTCGTAACCGAACTGCCGAAGGACAGCCCCCGCCCGTTCGCTGTAGGCGGCCTCGATCGCGGACAGGGCTTCCGGGGGCGGGGGCTGTCCTTCGGCGGGCTTCGTTTGGGGTGGCAGCGCGAATGCACGGCCGTGGAGCGCCGGAGGGGGCGGTTCCGCGGCCGAGGCGGCGAGCCCCCCGACGATCGTCGCCAACAGCACCAGAAGAGCGAGTGTTCTGCGCAAGGAGTCACACATGGATTGTGGTGGTGCCGCAAAACGGCACCATTCAGGTCGTTCACTCCGGGTGTTATGAATACTATTGCGTGCGTGTTCGTGAAAAGGCAACGGCCAAGCTGCGTTGCCGCGCCGGCCCATGGCGTGTAGACTGCGGGGCATCGCGTGGTGCGCGCAGGAGCCGCGAGCCCATGGTTGCCGGTGTATCGTCCAGTGGCGTTTATGGCGTGCCGCTCCTGCGGCCCGGCCAGCCGGCGCGTGACCGGAGCGACCAGGACGGCGCTCAGGACACCGCTCGAAGCGGCACGGGGCGCACCATCGCCGGCCAGCCGGCCACGCTGACCGACGATCAGCAGCGGCAGGTCCAGGAACTCAAGCGCATCGACGCCAGCGTCCGCCAGCACGAGGCGGCGCATCAGGCGGCCGGCGGTCCCCACGCGGGTGGCGCCACCTTCACCTTCACCCGCGGGCCGGACGGCAAGAACTATGCGACCGCCGGCGAAGTGCAGGTGGATGCCGGCGCGGAGAGCGACCCCGAAGCCACCGTCCGCAAGATGGACACGGTCAAGGCGGCGGCCCTGGCCCCGTCCGACCCGTCCGCGCAGGATCTGCGCGTCGCCCAGCAGGCCGACGCCGCCAAGATGCAGGCGCAGCAGCAGTTGCGGCGGACGGATTCTGGATCGGGTGCACAGAACGGCGGTTCGTCCGACCGGCAGGACGGCGGCGACGAAGCCGCGATGGCGACAAACACGGCCGCGCCGGCGCTGGCGGCGCGCGGCGCGGCGGCTTACGCGTCGGCCTCCGGCATCGGCCAGCGCATCGGAGGCGCCGGCATCATGGTCTGACGACGGACGGTCCGGTTGCGGGGATCAGCGGCGGACGGGGGACTCGCCGTCGAGGGTCAGCAACGGGCCGTAAAGCTCCGGCCGGCGGTCGCGGAAGATGCCCCAGGACGCCCGCTGGGCGGCGATGCGGTCGAGGTCGAAGCTGGCGGTCAGGACCGTCTCGCTCTCCCGGTCGGCCTGCGCGACCAGTTCCCCGGTCGGCCCGGCGATGAAGGACGACCCGTAGAAGGTGATTCCGCAGGTGTCCCCCTCTTCCCGGCCGATGCGGTTCGAAGCGACCAGCGGCATCAGGTTGGCCCCGGCATGGCCCTGCATGACGCGCGTCCAATGGGCTTGGCTGTCCAGCGAACCGTCTTGGGGCTCGGACCCGATGGCGGTGGGATAGAACAGGATTTCCGCACCCTTCAGAGCCATGGCGCGGGCCGATTCCGGAAACCACTGGTCCCAGCAGATCGCGCAGCCGATGGCGGCGTAGCGGGTCTTGTACACCTGGAAGCCGGTGTCGCCGGGGTTGAAGTAGTATTTTTCCTGGTAGCCGGGGCCGTCCGGGATGTGGGACTTGCGGTAGACGCCCAGCACGGTGCCGTCCGCGTCGATCATCGCCAATGAATTGTAATAGGCGTTCCGTGCCCGCTCGAAGAAGCTGGTGGGGATGACCACCGACAGTTCGCGGGCGAGCGCGCTCATCCGCGCGATCACCGGGTGATCCTCAAGCGGCTGGGCGAGGGCGAAGAGATCCTGCTTCTGGTCCTTGCAGAAATAGGGCGTTTCAAACAGTTCCTGAGGCAGGATGATCTGGGCGCCGCGCGCCGCCGCGTCGCGCACGAGGCGTTCGACGCCGTTCACATTGGCGTCGCGGTCCCAGCCGCAGGCCATCTGGGTCGCCGCGACGGTGACGGTGCGTCCGGTGCTGGGGCGCATGGGATGATGCTCCTGTGCTCTTGCGTGGTGCTGTGCCGTGTTAACGGGCGGATGGCCGGGCGCGCAACCCCATCTCCGCCCTGTCACAAACCTTTCAAACGCGCCCTTGTTTCAGAGAGGGGCAGCGCTCTTGACGCAGTCGTTGCGGCGCACGGGCGCGCAACGTCAAGATCATACGCGTAAATATGAAAATCTGCCCGTCAAGAGTCGCGCTTTGGTTACGTGATATATTATTTCATGCGCTGGAAATTTATATCCTCAATCCCTTTGCGATTTTTCCGAGAGTGGATATGATCGGGCAAGTTGATTTTGTCCGCTGCGCCGCACCACGACCTGACGGACGTCTGCCGAGAGATTGTCGTCATGGTTGGGCGTTTCAAGAGACAGGAACCAATGGTCGCCGAACCGCACAGGGAGGATGCCGAAGGGCTTTCCCAGTCCGGGGCGACCCTGCCGCGGGCCGTGCGCGAGGCGCACCGTGCCATCGCGCGCGCCCTGCAACTCCGCATCGCCGATCATGGCGTCAGCATGGGGCAGTGGTATTTCCTTCGGGCCCTGTGGGAGGAGGACGGGCTGACCCAGCGTGAACTGAGCCAAAGGGTCGGCATGATGGAGCCCACCACCGTGACCGCCCTGAACAATCTGGAGCGGTGCGATCTCGTTCAGCGGGTGCGCAATCCCCACGACCGGCGCAAGGTGAACATCTACCTGACACCGAAGGGGAAGGCGTTGCGGGCCGACATCCTGCCCTGCGCCGAGGAGATCGAGGAGGCCGCCGCTCAAGGCATTTCCCCGGACGAACTGGCGCTGGCCGTCAGCGTGCTGCGCCGCGTGTCGGCCAATCTCGGCACTCTGCCGCCCATTGGCGGGGACGATGACCTGGGATGACGGACGCCGCGCTTGTCGTCCCTTGACCGGCCGTTCCGCTCAATCGTCCAGATCGGGTGGCGGCGGCAGGCTGGCGCCGGTCAGGTTGGCGCCGGGGAAGCGCGCGTCGCGGATGTTCGCGTCGCTGAGAATGGCGCCGGTCAGGTCGGCGTTGGAGAAGTCGCAGCCGGCCAGGTTCGCCCCACGCATGTTGGTGCGGATGCAGGAGGCGCCGGTGAAATTGCTGCCGGTCAGATTCGCCGCCCACAGGCGGCCGGTCGGCCGGCCGTCCGGACCCTTTATATCGACCCAGCCGATGCCCGCCCCGTCGAACCGGGCCCCCGAGAGATTGGTGCCGCGAAGCGTCGCCCCGTCGAGGATGGCGCCGCTGAAATCGCTGCCGGTGAGGTCGGCGGCGGAGATGTCGCACATGATGAGCAGGGAATCGCGCATTTTGGCGCCGACCAGCCGTACCCCGCGCAGATTGGCGCCGGACAGATTCACGCCGTGAAGGTCGATGTGCGACAGGTCCGCCCCGCTGAGGTCGGCGCGCGTCCCCATGGCGCCGTTGGTGTTGATCCAGGTGTAATGATTGTGCAGCGCTTCCTGGATCTGGATCGAGAAATTCTCGGCGGAACGCGCCATGTTGGCGCCCGTCGTGTCCGCCCCGGCAAGGTCCGTCCCCTCCATCTTGGCGCCCTGGAGGTCGGCGTTGCGCAGGTTGGCGCCAGCCAGCACCGCGCCGTTCAGGTTGGCGTCGCGCAGGGTGGCGCCCTGGAGGTTGACGCCGGACAGGTTGCAGCCGCGCAGGTCGGCACGGGCGAGGTTGCAGTTCTTCATGGTCGAGCGCATCAGCGTGGCCCCGGCCATCAGCGCGCCTTCGCAATCCGCACCGTTCATCGACACGTCGGTCAGGTCGGCGCCGGACAGGTTGGCGTTCGACATCAGCGCGTCGTCCAGGTCGCTGCCCGACAGGTCGGAGCGCACGAAGTCGAGTCCCTTGCTGCCGTTCGCCCCGTTTCCGCCATACAGCAGCGCGCCGCCGCGCAGATCGGCCTCCTTCAGGATGGCGCGCTTCAGCTTGGCGCCGCGCAGGCGGGCGCCGCGCAGATCGGCCCGGTAGAAGTTGCAGCCGGTCAGGTCGGCCTTGGTCAGGTGGGCGGCGAACAGGTCGGCGTGGCTGAGATTCGCGTTGGACAGGTCGCAATGGGCCATGTTGGCCCCCGACAGCTTGCCTTGCGTCAGCTCCACCCCGGCGAGATTCGATCCCTCCAGGTTGGTCATGGTCAGGTTGGCGCGGGTGCCGCCCGACCGGTTCTTCAGCCAACGCTCGTGCTTTTCCAGCACGGCGACCAACTCATGTGGCGTCATGACACCGTCCGACGATCGGCCCGTTCCCGGCGCTAGGGGAGGTGGGCGCGGTTACTCCAGCGCTTTGGCAGTGTCATAAGATATTCTGGTTTATTTGTTAACATGCCGTTCCGTTGCCGGTCGCAATGCGACGTCGGATCGGCCCGCCGCGGAGCGGGACGTCGGCAAGGCCACACGGGTGATCAAGGTCGATGCCGACATTGATCGGCTTGAGCTGGAAGCGCCGAGCCTGCGGTTGCCCCGGCGGGCCTGCTGGTGGAAACGGCTGTCACGTCTCCGTCCTGGATGGGCGAGACGGTGCTCGGCATGATCCGCGACGTGGTGGCCGCCCATGACGAACAGGATGCCGAACGGGCCGGGGATCACCCCGCGAGCGTGGCAGAAAACATCCGCTGCATCGTCCGGGGACGTCTGCCGTCCGAGGAGCGGTAGGCGCGCAAAGCGCGCCCATCGCGCTGTCGGCGCTTCAATGCTTGGGGCGCCAGCCGCCGCCGTCCGGTTCGTAACGCCGCCGGACCGCGGCCCAGGCGACCTTGTGGGCCAGCCGCTCACGCTGCAGGGCCTGGCGGGCCTCCGGCGACCGGCACGCTTGCCAAGTGTGGTTGAAGGCCGACCGGTAGATGTCCTGTGCGTGCGGCGGCAGGCATCGCTTCACCGATTCGGGCAATTCGGTGTTTCGGCGGAAGGTCATCGGGCGTTCCTCCGGCTTATGTTTGCTTGGTTGCCTCCAGTATACCCGCCATTCCACTTGAGTCCGTAGGGTTTTTTCCTGCGGCGTTGGAGGTAGGCGGTGTCGGCGAACGGCCTAGACCAAAGGTCTGAAGTCAACGATGGCCAAAGGTCCAAAACCAACGATCCGGGCATAAAAAAAGCCCATCCCCAAATTGTGGGGAAGGGCTTTTTCGTAACCCGAGCAGCGTTGCGACGACCCGTTCTGATGGCCTGCCTTACGGCGTGCGGCGCGCGGTGCGGTGCGCCGGGATCGGAATTGGCCGGATCGCCTGCTCTTCGCGGCGGCTGGCCGACATGTCGATCTCGATGCGGGCCAGGGCCTTGCGCAGTTCGTGCACCGCTTCCGACAGCGTCTGGATCGACGCTTCGCCCGGTTGCTGGCGCCAGCCGCGGTAGGCGTTCAGGCAACCGCGTGCGGTGTCGCGCAGCCGGGCCTCGACGGCATCGACCGGCGGGGGATTGGTGCCGGCCGGGCGGCTTCCGTCGGCGGAAGCGGGCTGCGGAGCGGTTTGGGCCGGGGCCGCCGTCGACTGGACGGGGGCCGGCTGAACCGGGGCCGGCTGGGCAGCCGGCTGCGGCTCCGGACGGTTGAGGCGCAGGGTCTCGGTCTGAGCCGGAGCGGACGGCTGCGCCGGCGTGGACTGCGCAGCCGCAGCCGGGGCGGCGGCCGATGCAGCCGCCGGAACCGCCGTCTGGGCGGCCGGGGCCGCAGCCGGGGCGGCGGGGCGGCGCGCGGGCTTCACCGGTGCCGGTGCTTCCGGAGCGGCAACCGGAGCGGGCGGCTCCTCGGCCATGGCGTCGCCGGCCGGCGCTTCCGCGGCGGCATCGCTCGCGGTGCCCTCTTCGGCCGGCACGTCCTTCTCGCCGGCCGCCTCGCCGGCCGCTTCGGCCTTGCGGATGATGTAGGAAATGGCGCTCGGCGTGCATTCGAATTCACGCGCGATTGCCGACAGGGTAGCGCCGGAACGGTAACGCTCAAGAATCTGCGGCCACGCCGACTGGGGGATTCGTCCGCGCTTCTTCGGAGCCTCCGGTTCGGACCCGGTTTCTGCGTTCATTATGTCGCTCGGTTGCCAAAGTGAATTTTGAGTCATGCGTACGCTGCTTGGGCCGTATCGCGCGCCTTCTGACGCAGCGGCACGCGGGCGCGTGCACGGGCATCACGTCAGGAGCCGTTTTTGCGTGCGATGTTGTCGGTACCGATGAATATCGGGAACTTGCTGGGAAAATGCCAGAAGAACTTTGCGCCGCATGGAAAAATTGCGCTTAGGCGGGTTGCCGGAGCTTTAGTCCGAAGGCCGGATTGCCTTGCGGTGCTGATCCCGCGAACCGCATAGGAACATCCGCGGACGAGTATTTTAAAAACTGTATTTCACGAATCGGTCGTGCCGGGGACGGTTGCAAAGAGGTTTGAAAATCCGCGGCGGGCCGGAATGCGTTGCGGAGCGTTCTGTTGACATGAAGCGCCCCTTTTCATGGCGCGCGCTGTCCGACAGGCGGAGTTTCTTCATGCCGCATTCCATCGATCGATTCCGGCCCCGGTCCGGCCCGGTCCGGCGCCCAGCCGGATTGAAGACCGGATTGACGAGCGGATCTGCATCGCGCTCGGCGGTGCCCACCGTGTCCGCGGGCCTTGTCGCCGCCATCCTGGCATTTTCGGCACCGGCCTTCGCGCAGGACGGGGGCGGAACCGCCGCCCCGGCCCAGGCCCCGGCTGCGCCCCCGCTGGCGTCCGTCCTGCCGCCCAACGCGCCGCCGACCTTTGCCGATCTCGCGGAGAAGCAGCTGGACGCGGTGGTTTTCATATCCACGACGCAGGCGCCCCCGCAGGGCGGTCCGCAGGCGGGGCCGCGTGGACCGGAGCTTCCGGGATTTCCGCCGGGTTCGCCTTTCGAGGAGTTCTTCCGCGAGTTCCGCGACCGGCAGCGCGGCCAACCGCAACAGCAGCAGGCGCCGCGTCCGACCGCGGCATTGGGTTCCGGCTTCATCATCGACCCGGCGGGCTTCGTGGTCACCAACAGCCATGTGGTGTCCGAAGCGTCGGAGATTTCCGTCACCCTGCACGACGGCACGAAACTGCCGGCGAAGCTTGTCGGCGTGGACGGGCCGACCGACCTCGCCGTTCTGAAGGTCGACAGCAAGAAGCCGTTGGTCGCCGCCCCCTGGGGCGACAGCGAGGCGCTGCGGGTCGGCGACTGGGTGGTCGCCATCGGCAATCCCTTCGGCCTGGGCGGGTCGGTGACCGCGGGAATCCTGTCGGCGCGGCAACGCGACATCCAGCAAGGGCCGTACGACGACTATCTGCAGACCGACGCCTCGATCAACCGCGGCAATTCCGGCGGTCCGCTCTACAACCTCAACGGCGAGGTGATCGGCATCAACACGGCGATCTATTCGCCGACCGGCGGGTCGGTGGGCATCGGCTTCGCCATCCCGTCCTCCATCGCCCGTCCGGTCATCGAGCAGTTGCGCGACCATGGGCAGGTGCGCCGCGGCTGGCTGGGCGTCCAGGTGCAGAGCGTGACCCCCGACATCGCCGAAAGCCTGGGCATGCAGGAGCCGGCGGGCGCCCTGGTGACCAGCGTGTCGCCGGAGGGGCCGGCGGGGAAGGGCGGTGTCCGGCAGGGCGACGTCATCACCCGTTTCAACGGCGAGTCCATCGAGCAGATGCGCGAACTGCCGCGCGTCGTCGCGGCGACGAAGATCGGCTCCGCCGTGCCGTTGGAACTGGTGCGCGAGGGCAGGGCCGAAACCCTGACCGTGACGGTCGGCGAGCTGGAGCCGCAGGAGCAGGTCGCCCTGTCCGGATCGAGCGGTGCGCCGCGCCCGGAGACGACGATCGACAGCAAACAGGTCCTCGGCCTGACCCTGTCGCAACTGACCCCCGGGCTGCGCGACAGCTTCTCCATCAACCCCGACGTCGAGGGCGTGGTGGTGACCGAGGTCGGCGACGCCAGCGCCGCCAGCGAGCGCGGCATCGAGGCCGGCGACGTCATCGTGGAGGCCGGGCAGGAGCCGGTGAAGACGCCGGAGGATCTCAACCGTCTGGTCGACGACGCGCGCAGCCAGGGCCGCAAGACCGTGCTGATGCTCCTCAGCCGCGACGGCGACCTGCGCTACGTGCCGATGCCCATCGAAGACCGCAAGGGCTGAGGGCGGCCTGGGACTGTCCCCTGGGACTGTCCCAACCTTTTCCTCTACCGTTTGCCGGGCGGCGGGAGTAATTTGCCCGCCACTTGGCGAATGGGATTAATCCAGTGAGCGTAGATTCCGAGGGCCGTCCGCCCGTGCGGCTGTCGGTCGTGGTTCCGGTCTTCAACGAGGCCGAAAACGTCCTTCCCCTTCTCGAAGAGATCGAGCGCGCACTGTCTCCCGCCGATGTGCTGGGCCGCGCCTTCGAGGTGATCTATGTGGACGACGGGTCCAGCGACGACACGCTGACGCGCCTCGCCCCGGTGGTCGCCGCGGGCCGTCTGCGGCTGATCCGCCATGTCCAGCGGTCCGGGCAGAGCGCGGCCGTTCGAACTGGGGTCAAGGCGGCGCGCGGGGAGTGGATCGCCACCCTCGACGGCGACGGCCAGAACGACCCCGCCGACATTCCGGCCCTGTTCGCCCTGGCCGCCAAGGGCGGGCCGGACGCGCCCGTGCTGGTCGGCGGGCTGCGCAAGAAGCGGCAGGACACGCTGTCCAAGCGTCTGGCCTCGCGCTTCGCGAACGCGGTGCGGCAATCCTTCCTCCAGGACGGCTGCACCGACAGCGGCTGCGGCCTGAAGCTGTTCCGCCGCGACGCCTTTCTCGATCTGCCCTTCTTCGGGGCGATGCACCGCTTCCTTCCCGCCCTGTTCCGGTCGCACGGCCATCCGGTGGCCTACGTGCCGGTCAACCACCGCCCGCGGGAACGCGGCGTGTCCAAATACAACAACTGGCGCCGCGGGCTGATCGGCGTGGTCGATCTGCTGGGCGTCTACTGGCTGAAGCGGCGCACCGCGCTGTCTGCGGCGGTCGAAGACCGCTGAACCCTTCCCCATCCCGACCGGTCCCGCCCGATGCTCGAACGCGCCATCGCCTGGTACCAAAGTCAAAGCACCGCCGACCTGATCTGGGTCGGCGTCGGCTTTTTTGCGCAGGCGCTCTTCATGATGCGCTTTGTCGTCCAATGGATCGCCAGCGAGCGCGCCCGGCGCAGCATCGTGCCGGACCTCTTCTGGTATTTCTCCATCGGCGGCGGGGTTCTTTTGTTGGCCTATTCGATCCAGCGGGGTGATCCGGTGTTCATGTTCGGGCAGGGGCTGGGCCTCATCATCTATTTCCGGAACCTCTATTTCGTCTTGAACAACCGCCGGAACGGCGGCGCGGCGGGCACGCCGTGAGCGCGGTGCCCAACGCCGCTGGCGGCCGCCTGCCGGTCCTGGCCTATCTGGCGCTGGCGGTGATCAGCGTCCTGCTGTTCCTGCCCGGCTTCTTCGATCTGCCGCCCTTCGACCGCGACGAGGCGCGCTTCGCCCAGGCGTCCCACCAGATGCTGGAAAGCGGCGACTATGTGGACATCCGCTTCCAGGACGAGGCGCGCCACAAGAAGCCGGTGGGCATCTACTGGCTGCAGACCGCGGCGACCCGGCTGGTCGAAGGGCCGGGCGGAGTGCCGAAGGAGATCTGGACCTTCCGCATTCCCTCGCTGCTCGGGGCGGTTCTGGCGGTGCTTGCGACGGCCTGGACCGGGGCAAGGATGTTCGGCGGGACGGTCGGCTTCCTCGCCGGGCTGATGATGGCCTCCTGCGTCGTGCTGGGCGTCGAGGCGCGCATGGCGAAGACCGACGCGGTTCTGCTGTCCACCATCGTGATCGGGCAGGCGGCCCTGGCCAGCCTCTATCTGAACCGCCATGCGGAGCGGTCCGGCTGGGCGGCGCCGCTCGCCTTCTGGATCGCCGCGGGTGTCGGCATCCTCATCAAGGGGCCCATCGTCCTCCTGGTGTCCGGCACCACGGCGCTGGTTCTGGCGCTGCTGGACCGCCGGGCCGGCTGGCTGAAGCGGCTGCGCCCGCTGGTCGGCCTCGCCATCGTGGTGGCCATCGCGGCGCCCTGGCTGATCGCCATCACGGTGAAGACCAAGGGCGCCTTCTTCGCCGAGTCGGTCGGCCACGACATGATGGGCAAGGTGGTCAGCGGGCAGGAAGCGAAGGGCTTGCCGCCCGGCTACTATCTGGGCACCTTCTGGGTGACCTTCGCGCCCTGGTCCTTCCTGGCGCTGCTGGCCGTTCCCTGGGCGTGGCGTCACCGCAAGGGCGGCGGGCCGGTGGCGGACGCCGTGCGCTTCTGCGGCGCCTGGATCATCCCGAGCTGGCTGGTGTTCGAGGCGGTGCCGACCAAGCTGCTGCATTACACGCTGCCGGTCTTCCCGGCCATCGCCATCCTCACCGCCGCCGCGGCGCGTGAGCATTTTCTGCGCCGCGCCGACGCGCCGCGCTGGGGCCTGTTCTCGGTCGCCACCGTTCTCGGGGCTGTCGGATTCGGCGCGCTGACCATTGCGGTCGCGGTGATTCCCTATCTGGTGGAGGGACGCGTCGATCCGGTGGCGGTCGCCATGCTGCCGGTGGTTCTCGTGCTGTACGCGCTGGCCGTGCGCCTGTTCGCCCAGCGCCGGGAAACGCAGGGTTTCGCGGCGGCGGTGGCGGCGGCGGCGGTGCTGTACGCTGGCACCTACGGCGCGGTCCTGCCGGGGATCGACGGCGTGTGGATCAGCCGTCAGGCGGCGCGGACGGTCGCGGCGGTGCGTCCCTGCACCGACAGCGTGGTCGCCTCCGCCGGCTATTCGGAACCGAGCCTCGTCTTCCTGCTGGGCACCGACACGCTCCTGACCCATGGGACGGGCGCCGCCGCCCATCTGGCGGAGAACCCGTCCTGCGGGCTGGCCCTGGTGACCGACCGCGAGGAGGCGGAGTTCCACGCCGCCCAGAAGGGGGTGGAGGCGGTGCCGCTCGGCCGCTTCACCGGCTTCAACTACAACACCGGAAAACGGCTGACCCTGACGCTTTACGGCGCGGCGCGGCCCTGAACGAACCGGAATGGGGTGTCCTCCTGATAGAGGGTGCCGGATGGAAGCTGCGGGCTGAGTAACCCGCCTCCTCCCTGGACATGCGCGGCCGCATCCGGCGGAATCGGTCTTCCACACGCAAAAGGATGGAAGGCCGCCGTGTCATGCTTCGAACGATGACTGTAGCGACCCTCGCGGTGCTGGCCTTTGCCGCGCCCGCCGAAGCGCAAAGGCAGGAATACCCCTCCTGGGTCTATGAGGAGATGGTCCCGACCGGTCCCTACATGCGCCGCATGGAGGAGGCCCAGCCGATTCCCGGACCGCGGCCGTCCCACTGGGGCGCCATGGGCAACGGCGAGCAGTTCCGCGCCGGTTCGCGCGGTTACGGCACCGATCCGGCCCGCGCCGCCCCTTCCTACTCCCGGACCAATTCGCTGACGCCGCCGGTTCGCGACGGGCGTGGCGCCGCCGCGGCGGCGCGGCGTGGCGGTGGTGGCGACAACGTGCCGGGCACCCCGCGCGAGGTGACGCTCAATCCGGAGTACAATTTCGAGCGTTGACCGTGGCTTCCTCGGGCCGCCACAGCCAAGCGGCCCCGCGGACCCCGCTCGAATCGCCGTGGACGGCGCGGCGGACCGGCGTGTCCAGACGGTCCGTGAAGGCCCAGCGGGCGATGGCCGGGGGGAGGGCGTCGTAAAGGAAGTCCAGGTTGGACAGCCCGCCGCCCAGCACGATCACGTCCGGGTCCAGGACATTGACGATGCCCGCCAGCCCGCGCCCGAGCCGGTCGACCAGCCGGTCGAGGGTGGCTCGGGCCGTGCTGTCTCCACGCTTCGCCTGTGTGGCGATGGCCTCAGCGGTCAGTTCCACACCGGTGACTTGGCGGTGGTCGGCGGCGACCGCGGGGCCGGACACGAAGGTTTCCAGGCAGCCGGACTTGCCGCAGTAGCAGGCCGGACCGGGCCGCTCCGCGTCGGTGGGCCAGGGCAGGGGGTTGTGCCCCCACTCGCCGCCGATGGCGTTGCGGCCGCCCAGAGGACGGCCGTCCACGACGATTCCCGCCCCGCAGCCGGTGCCGAGGATCGCCGCGAAGACGACGCCGCAGCCGGCCCCGGCGCCGTCCGTCGCCTCCGACACGGCCAGACAGTTGGCGTCGTTCTCGACCCGCACCGGCCGGCTGAGCGCCGTGGCCAGGTCACGATCGAAGGGCTTGCCGATCAACCAGGTCGAGTTGGCGTTCTTCACCAGCCCGGTCGCCGGGGAGATGGCGCCGGGGATGCCGATCCCGACGGTGGCGTCCGCCGCCCCCGTCGCGCGTTCCAGCCGCGCCACGAGATCGGCGACGGTCCGCACCGTCGCATCGTAATCGCCGCGCGGGGTGGGGACGCGGATTCGGGCACGCTCCTCGCCGGCCGTGCCGAGCGCGATCCCCTCCGTCTTCGTGCCGCCGAGGTCGATGCCGATGCGGATGGCCGGGAGGGGGCCGCCGGTGCTTTTCATGGGAAAATGCCCTGATCTGTGGCCCGCGTCACAGACGGACGCCGGTGCTGTTGCAATACTGGGAAAGACCGGCACCCCGCAAGCCAAGCAACCGCCGGGCCTTCCGACGACGGTCAGGCCACAGGTTGGGACAAATGGTCTTCGCCGGGGCGATATGGGTTGACCGTCTGTCGGGATCTTGTAGAACCAGCGAAGGAGAGGGCGTGATCCGTCGGATTCCGCCCGTCAATCAGGGCCACCGGAGCCGGACCAACGATGAATCGCCAGCGCGCCGCCCATCGCATTCCTTCCTTCACCTTGCGCAGCGCCGCCGCCGTCGGCCTTGCCGTGCTGTTCGCCGGCGCCGCGCTGCCGGCCGCCGCCAAGGAGGCGGCGAAGCCGGCTGAAAAGACGGCTGCGAAGGCCACCGCGAAGCCGGCCGCCGCGAAAAGCACCGCGGCCAAGAGCACCGCCACCAAGCCCGGCGCCTGCTACAGCCGCGCCGAGCACGCCGCGGAGCAGACCATCCGCATGCACACCGAGATGATGGTGGTCGGGCTGACCTGCATGCAGGTCAATCCTGAAAAGAAGCCCTTCAACCTGTACCAGGACTTCACCGTCAAGAACCGTTCGCTGATCTCCAACTCGGAAGCGTCGATGATCGACCACTTCCGCAAGAAGGGCGGCGGCAACGCGACGCGGCAGTTCGACATGTTCCGCACGGAACTGGCGAACGAAATCAGCCGCCGCGCCGCGGTGATCGGCACCGGGCTCTATTGCGCCAACTTCGTGGACCGCTCCAAGGCGGCCATGGACTTGACGGCGGACGACATCCGCGTCCTGACCGGCGATGAAAAAAGCGCCGGCCTGATGCATTTGTCGTCAAAGCCGCTGTGCGACGTGCAGGTCGTCAGCAACCCGGACGTGAACTACGACGTCGCCCAGGCCCCGGCCTCGCGCAGCGGCAGCGCCGCCGCCGCCTCGAAAGCGACCGGCAAGGCGACGGCCAAGGCCCCCGGAAAGCCCAAGGAGCCGGCGAAGGCGCAGGTCGTTTCCGCCAAGCGCTGACCGGCCAGTATCGATGGTGATGCCGGAGGTCATAGACGGACCGGCATCACGCATCGCAGCATTGGCACAGTTGTTGCGAAACCCTCTTCACCACAGTGAAGAGGGTTTTTTTATGCGGTGCATTCGCTATGGTAGAAAGCAAGCGCAAAGTTCACGGAACTGACATGAATCGATATTGCAAATTCTCGGAAAATTGGTATTACCGCAGATAGAGTGCGGGTTTGCCCTCTTGCTCTGTTGAGAGCCGCTGGGCTAACGTTCCGCTCACACAACAATCTTGGCCCCGCGCTCTAAAGCACGGGTAAGCCAATTCGGGGAGTGGCACTTCACGTGACTGGTGTACGAGCGCGCTTGTCTCGCTCGCCGAAGCCTGCGCATCGCGCCGAGGCGAGGTAAGACAATGGAATACTTCCTTCAGCAGTTGATCAACGGCCTGTCGCTGGGCGCCATCTACGGCCTCATCGCGATCGGGTACACGATGGTGTACGGCATCATCGGCATGATCAACTTCGCCCACGGCGAGATCTACATGATCGGCGCCTTCGTGGCCCTCATCACCTTCCTGGCCATCGGCAGCCTGGGGATCACCTGGGTGCCCCTGGCCCTACTCGTCATGCTGGTGGCATCGATGCTGTTCACCGCCGTCTACGGATGGACGGTGGAGCGCATCGCCTATCGCCCGTTGCGCAGCTCGCCGCGCCTGGCGCCGCTGATCTCGGCGATCGGCATGTCGATCTTCCTGCAGAACTACGTGCAGATCCTGCAGGGCGCCCGCAGCAAGCCGCTGCAGCCGATCCTTCCGGGCAACCTGACCATGATGGACGGAGCGGTGTCGGTCAGCTACGTGCGTCTGGCGACGATCGTCATCACCATCGCGCTGATGTACGGCTTCACCCAGCTCATCACCCGGACCTCGCTCGGCCGCGCCCAGCGCGCCTGCGAGCAGGACAAGAAGATGGCGGGCCTGCTCGGCGTCAACGTCGACCGCGTCATCTCGCTGACCTTCGTCATGGGCGCCGCCCTGGCGGCCGTGGCGGGCATGATGGTTTTGCTGATCTACGGTGTGATCGACTTCTACATCGGCTTCCTGGCCGGGGTTAAGGCCTTCACCGCCGCGGTGCTCGGCGGCATCGGCTCGCTGCCGGGCGCGATGCTGGGCGGCGTGGTCATCGGCCTGATCGAAGCCTTCTGGTCGGGTTACATGGGCAGCGAATGGAAGGACGTGGCGACCTTCACGATTCTCGTACTCGTCCTGATCTTCCGTCCGACCGGCCTGCTGGGCCGTCCGGAAATCGAGAAGGTGTGAGGCCATGACCGCGATTTCCATGTCTTCGCCGCGGGCCATCGCCTGGCCCGCGATCCTGAAGGAGGCGGCGATGACCGCCTTCGTCGCCCTTCTCCTGACGATCCCGCTGGTCGGCCTGCGCACGGTGGACCGTCCCACCGGGCTTGGGCTGGAGACCCGCTGGAACGAGGTGGCCGCCGCCGTCGGTCTGGTCTTCCTCGGCCGGCTCGGCCTCTGCCTGATCCGCGAGGGCCACGCCGTCACCGTCCTGGTGCTGGCCGCCGCCGCCACCGCGGCGGGCTTCTTCATCGCCATGCCGACGGAGGCCCTGCGGGTCATCCTGATCGGCGGGGGTGCCGTCATCGCCATCCGCGCCATCCTGGCGATCCGCACCGGCCGCTCCAAGCTGTCGCAGGCGGAGCGCGACAAGCGGATGGACCACATCGCCGCGCAGGTGCAGCACGCCTCGCGCTGGCTCGGTCCAATCGCCGTCGTCATCGCGCTGGCCTTCCCGTTCACGCCGCTGGCCGACCGCCAGTTGCTGGACATCGGCATCCTGCTGCTGACCTACATCATGCTGGGCTGGGGGCTGAACATCGTGGTCGGCCTCGCCGGCCTGCTCGACCTCGGCTATGTGGCCTTCTACGCGGTGGGCGCCTACTCCTACGCGCTGCTGGCCCATTACTTCGGCTTCAGCTTCTGGGTCTGCCTGCCACTGGCCGGCTTCCTGGCGGCGATGTCGGGCGTTCTGCTGGGCTTCCCGGTCCTGCGCCTGCGCGGCGACTATTTCGCCATCGTGACGCTGGGCTTCGGCGAGATCATCCGCATCATCCTGATCAACTGGTACCAGTTCACCGGCGGCCCCAACGGCATCTCCGGCATTCCGCGCCCGAGCTTCTTCGGGATCGCCGACTTCACGCGGACCCCGGCGGAGGGCACGGCGGCCTTCCACGAGATGTTCGGCCTCGAGTTCAGCCCGCTGCACCGGATCATCTTCCTCTATTACCTGATCCTGGTGCTGGCCCTGGTGGTGAACCTGTTCACCATGCGCGTCCGCAAGCTGCCGCTGGGCCGCGCCTGGGAAGCGCTGCGCGAGGACGACATCGCCTGCGCCTCGCTGGGCATCAACCGCACGAACATGAAGCTGGCGGCCTTCGCCATCGCGGCGATGTTCGGCGGCTTCGCCGGCTCCTTCTTCGCCACCCGCCAGGGCTTCATCAGCCCGGAGAGCTTCACCTTCATCGAATCGGCGATCATCCTCGCCATCGTGGTGCTGGGCGGCATGGGCAGCCAGATCGGTGTCGTCGTGGCGACCCTTCTGGTCATCGGCCTGCCGGAAGCCTTCCGTGAACTGGCCGACTACCGCATGCTGACGTTCGGCATGGGCATGGTGCTGATCATGCTGTGGCGTCCGCGCGGCCTGCTGGCCCACCGCGACCCGACCATCCTCCTGCACGGCCGTCCCAAGGGCGGAGCCGGCGGCCCCGCAGCGGGCACCGCCGCCGCCGGCGGCCAGGGCATCGCCGGGGGGAGCGCGAAGTGATGGAAGCCACAGTGAAGACGGGTCGTTCCATGACCACCACGCCCCTGCTGACGGTCGAGCACCTCACCATGCGCTTCGGCGGCCTGGTGGCGGTCAACGACGTCTCCTTTTCGGCCAACAATGGCGAGATCACCGCGATCATCGGCCCGAACGGCGCCGGCAAGACCACGCTGTTCAACTGCATCACCGGCTTCTACACCCCCACGGTGGGCCGGCTGACGCTGCGCCACGCCGACGGCAAGGAATTCCTGCTGGAGCGGATGCCGGGCTACCGCATCTCGCAGCAGGCCAGCGTCGCCCGCACCTTCCAGAACATCCGCCTGTTCGGCGGCATGAGCGTCCTGGAGAACCTGATCGTTGCCCAGCACAACAAGCTGATCCGCGCCTCGGGCTTCTCCATCGCCGGCCTGCTCGGCCTGCCGTCCTACACCCGGACGGAGCGGGAGGCGGTCGATCTGGCCAAGTATTGGCTGGATCGCGTCCGCCTTCTGGAGTTCGCGGATTGGGAAGCCGGCAATCTCCCCTACGGCGCCCAGCGCCGGCTGGAGATCGCCCGCGCCATGTGCACCGAGCCGGTGATGCTCTGCCTGGACGAGCCGGCGGCGGGGCTCAACCCCCGCGAGTCCGGCGAACTGGCCGACCTGCTCACCTACATCCGCGACGAGCACAAGATCGGCGTCCTGCTGATCGAGCATGACATGAGCGTGGTGATGAGCATTTCCGACCATGTTGTGGTGCTGGATTACGGGCGGAAGATTTCCGACGGCGATCCGGCCTTCGTGAAGAACGACCCGGCGGTCATCCGCGCCTATCTGGGCGAGGATGAGGACGAGGAACTGCCGCCGGAGATCAAGGCCGACCTGCCGGAGGTCGCCAAGCGAGCCGAGGAGGGGGCCTGAGCCATGCTGAAGGTATCGGGCGTCCACACCTTCTACGGCGCCATCGAGGCGCTGAAGGGGGTCGATATCGAGATCGGGGCCGGCGAGATCGTCTCGCTGATCGGCGCCAACGGCGCCGGCAAGTCCACGCTTCTCATGACCATCTGCGGCAGTCCGCGCGCCCGCATGGGCCGGATTACCTTCGAAGGGCAGGACATCACGCAGATGCCCACCTACGAGCTGGTCCGCCTGGGCATCGCCCAGTCGCCGGAAGGCCGCCGGATCTTCCCGCGCATGAGCGTGCTGGAGAACCTGCAGATGGGCTCCATCACCGCCAAGCCGGGCAGCTTCGCCAACGAGCTGGAACGGGTCCTGACCCTGTTCCCGCGCCTGAAGGAGCGCATCAGCCAACGCGCCGGCACCATGTCGGGCGGCGAGCAGCAGATGCTGGCCATCGGCCGCGCGCTGATGAGCCAGCCGCGGTTGCTGCTCCTCGACGAGCCGTCGCTGGGCCTCGCGCCGCTGGTGGTGAAGCAGATCTTCCAGGCGGTGAAGGACATCAACCGCGAACAGAAGATGACCGTGTTCATGGTCGAGCAGAACGCCTTCCACGCGCTGAAGCTCGCCCACCGCGGTTATGTGATGGTCAACGGCAAGGTCACCATGTCGGGGACCGGCGCGGAACTGCTGGCGAACGAGGAAGTTCGCTCGGCCTATCTGGAGGGAGGTCACTGATGGACGGAGTTCTCGGGTCCTCTCTGCCGGTGTTCCTGGGCCTGACGGTCCTGGTGTTCGGCGGCTGCGGCGTTTTGACCGGTCAGACCTTGGCCGAAGGCTGGAAGCCGCTGTCGAGCGCCATCGCCTATTCGATCCTGCTGGGGCTGGGCGACCGCTTTCTCGTCTGGGGACTGTTCGGCGGCCAGCTCCTGTCGGTGTACGGATTCGTGGTGCACACCCTGGTGATCGGCGCGATCACCCTGACCACGTACCGCATTTCGATGGCGCGCCGGATGGTGTCCCAGTATCCTTGGCTGTATGAGCGTTCCGGACCCTTCAACTGGCGCGAACGCGTCGGTGGAACGCTCGCCCAGTGATTGCGAATTCCATGGCTCCGATCGAGACCAGGACGTGGGTGAAACTGTCGCACTTGGCGATGATCGGACTATAGTGGAACCTTGTCGGCACCGGCTCCCCCAGCCCTTGGGGGACCGGTGAAAAGGCCCCCGCGGGGCCGGCGTACGACTCATAACAGGGAGCCAACGAAACTATGAACTACAAGCTTTCCCTCCTCGTTGCGGTTGCGGCGACCGCTATGACCGCCTCGGTGGCGAAGGCCGACATCGCGGTGGCGACCGCCGGCCCGATCACCGGCCAGTACGCCACCTTCGGCGAGCAGATGAAGAAGGGCATCGAGCAGGCGGTCGCCGACATCAACGCCGCCGGCGGTGTCCTGGGCCAGAAGCTGAAGCTGGAAGTGGGCGACGACGCCTGCGACCCGAAGCAGGCCGTCGCCGTGGCGAACCAGCTCGCCAAGGCGGGCGTGAAGTTCGTCGCCGGCCACTTCTGCTCGGGCTCCTCGATCCCGGCCTCGCAGGTCTACGCCGAGGAAGGCGTCCTGCAGATCTCCCCGGCCTCGACCAACCCGAAGCTGACCGAGCAGAACCTGAAGAACGTCTTCCGCGTTTGCGGCCGCGACGACCAGCAGGGCCAGATCGCCGGCAAGTATCTGCTGGACAACTACAAGGGCAAGAACGTCGCCATCCTGCACGACAAGTCGGCCTACGGTAAGGGGCTGGCCGACGAGACGCAGAAGGCGCTGAACGCCGGCGGCCAGAAGGAGAAGATCTACGAGGCCTACACGGCCGGTGAGAAGGACTACTCGGCTCTGGTGTCCAAGCTGAAGCAGGAAGCGGTCGACGTCGTCTATGTCGGCGGCTACCACACCGAGGCCGGGCTGCTGGCCCGCCAGATGAAGGACCAGGGCCTGAACGCCCCGATCGTCTCGGGCGACGCTCTGGTGACCAACGAGTACTGGGCGATCACCGGTCCGGCCGGCGAGAACACCATGATGACCTTCGGCCCGGACCCGCGCGAGATGCCGGAAGCCAAGGACGCCGTGGAGAAGTTCCGCAAGGCCGGCTATGAGCCGGAGGGCTACACCCTCTACACCTACGCCGCCCTGCAGATCTGGGCGGACGCGGTCAAGCAGGCCAACTCCACCGACGCCGCCAAGGTCGCAGAGGTTCTCCGCAAGGGCAACTACAGCACGGTGATCGGCAAGATCGGCTTCGACGCCAAGGGCGACGTGACCACCCCGGCCTATGTCTGGTACCGCTGGAACAACGGCCAGTACGCCCAGGTCAAGTAAAGCGGTCGTACGATCCGTTCTCCTTCGGGAAACGATTTCGTGCAAAGGCCCGGCGGGAAACCGCCGGGCCTTTCGCTTGACGTGGTGTCCGCCGAGAGGATCAGAGCGCGGCGGTCGAAGGAGTCATCGGAGACGCCATCGGCGGCGATGTGGGGGGAGGCGCCAAAGACGGGGAGCGCTCCGCCAGAAGCCTCTCCGAGGTGTTCATCACGTCGCGCCAGAAGGCGGCGGCGCGCAGGTTGTTCGCAGCCGTGAGTTCGACAAGGCGGACGCGGCTGATGCGGATGGCGGACTCGCCCAGTTCTTCCACGAGGCGGGTCGCGAACAGGAGCACGTCGTGATCGATTTTCATGACGGCATCAACACGGCTGGCCGGCGGATTGTTCCGCAGGTGCGAAGACGGCAGATGCGAAGGCGGTTGTTGCAGCACCGCTACATCCCGGTTCCGGTATGCGTGGGGCGCGCAGCGGACACTCGCCAAGCGGGGTTGGTTTGGTGTTTGTATGGTCTGCCGTATCCGCAGCTTTCGCGGGTTTGACGTTTTGGGTTTTGGAGATCGGATATGCGCAGAAAGCGCGAAGTCGTCGAGGGTCAGATGTTCCGCAAGTTGGGGCCGGGCGGTGGACTCTGGCAGGTGATCGCCATCCGCAAGGATGGGCTGGGCACCCAGCATGCCCAACTGCAGCGGTCCGACGACCACAAGACCCTGAAAACCCTGGCGGTGTCCGCCCTGCTCGATCCCTCCCAGTTCGAGATGGTCGCCGAACCGCAGGATTGACCCGAGCGCCGGCATAGGCCGCGCGCAATCTTGAGCAACAAGGCTGCGGAAACACCTGCTCCTGCGAAAGGCGGGGTGTTTCCGTGCGTCCGGATTGCTGGGCCTAGGCACAAACCCAGTCCGAAAGTCATGCTTCCTATCCAATAGCCTTAAGAAGAATTCGACATTCCTTTGCTTCGATATCAAATGAATAGGAAGGGCACGACGAACGTTCGGGTAATGCAGAAATGCAACATCTCTGTGCATCCTTTCTTGGGGGACTTGTGACGGTCGGGGGTTGCTGTTATTTCGGGGTCATGACGTTTCAACCGCCGACGGAATGCGGCGGGCTCGCCCGATGAAGGCCCACGATGAAGGTTGGCGTCGCCAGACACCCGCCCTTCGAACGGTTCGCTTCGACAGCCCCGGCAACGCCGTGCACAAAGGAAAGAAGAAAATGACTCTGCGTGGGATTCTGCTCGGAACGGCGCTCGCGGCGATGCTGCCGACCGCCGCCATGGCCGCGACCGAGGGCTTTTACGTCGGCGCCGGCGCCGGCGTGAACTGGACGCGCGACGCCGATCTGCGCTTCGAAAACACCCCGACGGACGCCAGCACCAGCTTCAAGCTGGGCGGCATCGGCGACATCTCCGCCGGCTACGCCACCGCCGCCGGCCCGCGCGCCGAACTGGAGTTCGCGTGGCGCTGGCGCAATTCGATCGACAGCACCGACAGCTCCAACGCGGCGGTGAACGGTCTGGGCGGCAAGGCCAGCTCGCTCGCCTTCATGGGCAACGTGCTGTACGACATCAACACCGGTACCGCCTTCACGCCCTACATCGGCGTCGGCGCCGGTATCGCCCAGGTCCGTCTGGATCTCGGCGGCTTCGATGACCGCGACTGGGTCTTCGCCTACCAGGGCATCGCCGGCGTGTCCTACGCCCTGAACCAAAATCTGGCCCTGACGCTGGACTACCGCTACTTCGCGACTCTGGATCCGAAGTTCGATCTGGGTGGCCCCGCCGGCCTCGCCAGCTCCACCGTGAAGGGCGAGTACCAGAACCACACCATCCTGGCCGGCCTGCGCTACACCTTCGGCGCCCCGGCGGCGGCTCCGGCCGCAGCCCCCGTCGCTCCGGCGGCTCCGGTCCAGGCGCAGCCGCAGTCGGAGTATCTGGTGTTCTTCGACTGGGACAAGGCCAACATCACCACGGCGTCCGACAAGATCATCGGCGATGCCGCCGCGTCGGCCGGTCGCGTGCGCGCCGTCAGCATCCATGTGGTCGGCCACACCGACACCTCGGGCTCGCCGGCCTACAACCAGCGGCTCTCGCTGCGCCGCGCCGACGCGGTGAAGAACGCGCTGGTCGGCAAGGGCGTCGCCGCCAACCAGATCACCGTCGAGGGCAAGGGCGAGACCCAGCTCCTGGTGAACACCGGTGCGAACGTTCGCGAGCCGTCGAACCGCCGCGCGCAGATCCTCATCCGCGTGCAGTGATCCGGCGGGCTGGCGGTCCCGTTCGGGGCCGGTCGGCACGATCAGGACAGGAAAGGGGCGTCGCCATCGCGGCGCCCTTTTCGCATCTGCGGCAGAAACACGCGCGGCATTGCGGAAACATGCATCAATTGTGGCATGAAACCTCCGGTCGGCGTATGAGGTTCATACCGGAAGCCGCACTTTGGTTTGAGACAACCGAGGCCGGCCCGGTCCCAGCGGACCCTGTCCCATCGGGTCATCCCCTCCAGCCGCCTTCGCCGAAGCAGGGTTGTCATGCAGGTATTGATCGCCGACGATCACTCCATCGTTCGCAGCGGCCTGACCCATCTGGTCGGGGAACTGGATGAACAGGCCAAGGTGGCCGCGGCGACCAGCTTCGGTCAGTTGACCCAGTTGCTGGACCAGGGGACCTACGACCTCGTCATCATGGACCTGCGCATGCCGGGCCTTGGCGGCCTGGATGACGTCGAGGCGGTCGTGAAGCGGGTGGCGCCGGTGCCGGTCGTCGTCTTCTCGATGATCGACTCGCCGGACGAGATGCGCGCCGTGCTGTCGCGGGGGGTGCGGGCCTTCATCCCGAAATCCACCGACGACGTGCTGGTCGTAAACATCCTGCGACTGGTCATGGCCGGCGGGTCCTATGTGCCGCCGGTGCTCGGCATGCCGGGACTCGCCCAGGCGCCGGCCGCCGCCAAGCCGCATGAGCCGAGCGTCTTCGACGGGATGACCCGCCGCCAGCTCGAGGTTCTCGACCTGCTGGCCCAGGGCCTGTCGAACCAGGAGATCGGGGAGCGGCTGGGCCTGAACCTCTCCACCGTCAAGACCCACGTCACCGGCGTGCTGAAGGCGCTGGGTGTGGGCAGCCGGACCCAGGCGGTCCTGCTGGTCAAGGAATCAGGCCGCGACCGTCTCGTGTAGGCTGCGGACCAGGGGAACCCCCACGGCGAACACCGTTCCGCGCCCTTCGACCGATCGAAGCTCCAGCGGATGGCCGAGCAGCCGGGCCAGCCGGTCGACGATGGCCAGCCCCAGCCCGATTCCCTCGCTGCGGTCGCGGTCGGGCCGGTCGAGCTGCACAAACTCCTCGAAAATGCGGCGGCGGTCGGCCTCGGCGATGCCGCGGCCGGTGTCGTAGACCTCGATCCACACCGTGCCGTCGCGGCGCCGGCATCCCATCAGAACGCCGCCCTGCTCGGTGTAGCGCACCGCGTTGGTCAGCAGGTTGCGCAGAATGCGCTCCAGCAGAAACGGGTCGGTCCGCACGGCGAGGTCCGTCGGAACGACGCGCAGCCGCAGCCCCTTGTCCTCGGCGATCCCGGTGAACTCCGCCTCGAGCTGGTCGAACAGGGCGGACAGGGCGATGTCGGCGGGCTTCGGTTCGACCACGCCGGATTCCAGCTTCGAGATGTCCAGGATGGCGTTCAGCAGATCGTGCATGGAGCGCTGGGCCAGACGCAGGTCCTTCACCAGCGCCAGGGCGCGGGGCTTGTCGAGCTGCCGTTCCAGCATGCCGGTGAACATGTTGATGGCCTGAAGGGGCTGCTTCAGGTCGTGCCCGGCGTGGGCGAGGAAGCGCGACTTCGCCAGATGGGCCTGTTCCGCCGCCACCTTCGCGGTGTGCAGCTCGGCGGTGCGGGCGCGCACCTGGGCCTCCAGCGTGACGTTGGTCTGCTCCAGCGCCTGGGTCATGCGGGTGATGTCGGCGAACTGCCGCTGCACCTGCCGGACCATCGGGCGGAAGATCACCAGCACCTCGGCGCACAGGGTCAGAAGTGTCACGATCAGGGCGGCGAACCCCAGATTGTGCAGGGTGGCGAAGCCGCGCTCGCCCGCTTCCTGGTAGCGCGCCACCATGTTCTCCAGCCCGGCCAGCAACGGGCCGAGCGCCTGATGGGTGACGAGGTCGGCCTCGGGCATGCCGGGGGTCAGGCCGGCGGGGCCGGCGGCGATCACCGCGCGGAGCGCGGCGATGTGGCGGAGAACCAGATCGTTCAGCGGTTCCGGCCCATCGAAATAGAGGCGCCGCACGTCCTTGCCCATGGCCGGCCCCTCGTCGGCGCCGGTCAGGCGCCGGTGGGCACGCTCGAACATGTCGGTCGCCTCGGCGAGGCGCGCGGTCAGGGCGATCCGCTCGGCGTCGGTCGGGGCGTTGCGGAGCTGCTCCGCCAGCAGGGCCGTGCGCTGGGACAGCATGCGCTGACGGCCGGAGATGTTCACCACCTCCAGCATGTCGGCGTGCTGGTCGATGACCCGTTCGGTCATGACGAAGCCGGCCAGCGTGCACAGCGCGATCACCCCGAGCGCCAGCCCGTAGCGAAGCGTCATCCAGCGCGCCGTGGTGTTGCCGATGGGGACCATGCCGTCCGTCCTTCCGGTGCGGACCTTGACGACGATCAAGGCCGGGTGGTGCACGAACGGTCAGTGTACCGCCATCGCCGATGCCCGGCATTCGCGAATGCAGCAAACGAATGCAGCAAACTCTGGGCGACGGATAAGGAAGGGGAGGGCGGCCATCATGGCGATCAGTCGCGCGGATCTGTTCCGGGGACGCCTCCGGTCCGAGCCCGTTCCGTCCGAGGCGTCCCAAGCCATGGTGGCGCGCATCGGTGCGGCGTGCCTGTCCTACACCGGGACCGATTGCCGGATGTGCGGCGACCATTGCGACCACGCTGCGATCCGCTTTCGTCCGCTGGGGCGCGGGCGCTGGCTGCCGATCATCGAGGAGGGAAACTGCACGGGCTGCGGCGATTGCGCGGGCGTGTGTCCGGTCAAGGCGGTCACAATGGAGGCGGCCGCCTGAGATTGCCGGCATAATCTGGGAACGCTGCTTCTAAACCCTCTGTTGGTAAGGCGGATTCACCCCCGGTCTGCCAACGGAGAAACACATGTGGTGGCGCAACGTAACGCTGGTCTACGCCGCGGCCTTTACGGCCATCGGCATATTGGGCTTCATTCCGACCTTCCTGTCCCCGCCCCCGGACGGCGTGGTCCTCGCCGTCGAGTCCTTCCACGGCTATCTGCTCGGGCTGTTCCCGGTGAATCTGCTGCACAACATCGTGCATCTGCTGTTCGGCCTGTGGGGCTTCTTCGCTTACTTCTCCAGTCGCCTCGCCTCGCGCAGCTATCTGCGCAGCGTGGCGGTGGCCTACGCTGTGCTGACCGTCCTCGGTTTCATCCCGGGTCTGAACACGCTGTTCGGGCTGGTGCCGCTGCACGGCAACGACATCTGGCTGCACGCCGTCCTCGCCATCGTGGCCGGCTATGTCGGCTTCATGGTGCATGAGACGGAAGTCGGCACGGAGAAGCGCGCCGAGTGGCGGGCGTAACGCCCGGCCATTAGGCCGGGTCGTCTCCGGGAAATCCGCAGGCGGCCAGCGCCGCGCGCATGTGGGGTGGAACCGGCGCCACAGCGCCGACCGCCTCGCGGGAGGGGTAGAGGGGCAGGGAGATGGCCCGCGACTGCAGGTGCAGCGGGTGCCCCTCCGGCCCGCCATATTGCGGATCGCCGAGCAGAGGGCAGCCCAGCGCCGTGGCGCAGTGCACGCGGATCTGGTGCGTGCGCCCGGTGTGGGGCTTCAGTTCCAGCCACGTCATGCCGTCGCCG
This sequence comes from Azospirillum brasilense, assembly GCF_003349955.1. Classification (GTDB taxonomy): domain Bacteria; phylum Pseudomonadota; class Alphaproteobacteria; order Azospirillales; family Azospirillaceae; genus Azospirillum; species Azospirillum brasilense_B. The sequence goes on along the minus strand of NZ_QLKQ01000028.1, from coordinate 7,205 downwards.
CGGCCCAGGACACGGTAGTCGGTGACGGCGCTCTGCCCGTCGTCGGCCACGACGATCCGCCAGCCTCCGGTCTTGTTGGTGACCTTCTTCAACGGCAGTTCGATGCGCCCCTGTTCCTCCGGCGGTGTGCCGGCGACCACCGCCCAATAGGTCTTGTCGACCTTGCCATCCTGGAACAGCTTGCCAAGCTTGCGCAGGGCCTTCGGATGCCGCCCGAGGATCAGGCAGCCGGAGGTGTCGCGGTCGAGCCGGTGGGCGAGCCCCGGCGGCTTCGGAAAGCCGAAGCGCAGGGCGTCGAAATGGCGCTCCAAGTTCGGGCCGCCGCCCGGACCGGCGTGGACGGGCAGACCGGCGGGCTTGTCGATGATGAGCATCAGCCCGTCGCGGTAGAGAACGCGGGCCTGGATTTGTTCGGGTGTCATGATGCCTTAACGGACGAGTCGGTCAGTCTTCCTCATCCTCTTCGGGGTTGAAAGCGGCTTCGTCAACCGTTGTCAGCACATCGGGCCGGATCGCGGCCAGGGCGAGCAGCACCGTTCGGACCGTTTCCGGAGGGTGGGCATCACCCGCAACCTCGGCCACCAGAGCGTCGGTCACCGGTGGAGCGGCTGGGACACGGCGGCGGATCGCGCGGATTTCCTTCTCGATGGCCTTGCGCTCCTCCGCCACGTCGTTGGCGTAGTGCGTCTGGTGGCGCATCGAGAAATCGTGCAGGCGGCGGTTGACGATCACCTCCGCGGCGAACAGGGCGCGGCGCTGGGCATCGGCGATCTTGGCGGTCAAGTCGTCGGGCATGGCGGGTCCTCGAATGGCAGGCACTTGCCCCCACCCTGACCCTCCCCCGCTATCGCAGGGGAGGGAAAAGGCGCGGGTTACGCCAGCTTCAACTCCTTGAAGAAGTCGTTGCCCTTGTCATCGACGATGATGAAGGCCGGGAAGTCCTCGACCTCGATGCGCCAGATGGCTTCCATGCCGAGTTCCGGATACTCGATGCACTCCACCTTCTTGATGCAGTCCTGGGCGAGACGGGCCGCGGCGCCGCCGATGGAGCCCAGATAGAAGCCGCCATGCGCCTTGCAGGCCGCGGTCACCTCCGGGCTGCGGTTGCCCTTGGCCAGCATGACCATCGAGCCGCCCGCCGCCTGGAACTGCTCGACGAAGCTGTCCATGCGCCCGGCGGTCGTCGGGCCGAAGGAGCCCGAGGCATAGCCTTCCGGCGTCTTGGCCGGGCCGGCGTAGTAGATGGGGTGGTTCTTGAAATAGTCTGGCAGCGGCTCGCCGGCATCCAGCCGCGCGCGCAGCTTGGAGTGGGCAAGGTCGCGGGCGACGATCAGCGGGCCGGTCAGCGACAGGCGGGTGCGGATCGGATACCGCTTCAGCGTGGCGAGGATTTCGCTCATCGGCTGGTTGAGGTCGATCTTGACCACCTCGCCGGCCAGATCGCCGTCGGTGATTTCCGGCAGATACTTGGCCGGATCGGTCTCCAGCTGCTCCAGGAAGATGCCGTCCTTGGTGATCTTGCCCACCGCCTGACGGTCGGCCGAGCAGGACACACCGATGCCGATCGGCATGGAGGCGCCGTGGCGCGGCAGGCGGATGACGCGGACGTCGTGGCAGAAGTACTTGCCGCCGAACTGGGCACCGATGCCCATGGTCTGGGTCAGCTTGTGCACCTCGGCTTCCATGGCGAGGTCGCGGAAGGCGTGCGCGTCCTCGCCGCCCTCGGTCGGCAGATTGTCGAGGTAGCGGGCCGAGGCCAGCTTCACCGTCTTCAAATTCTGCTCCGCCGACAGGCCGCCGATGACGATGGCGAGGTGGTAGGGCGGGCAGGCCGAGGTGCCGAGGTAGCGGATCTTGTCCTCGAGGAACTTCAGCAGCCGGTCCGGCGCCAGCACCGACGGGGTGGCCTGATGCAGGAAGGTCTTGTTGGCCGACCCGCCGCCCTTGGCCATGAACAGGAACTTGTAGGCGTCCTCGCCCTCCGCGTAGATCTCGACCTGGCCCGGCAGGTTGTTGCGGGTGTTCTTCTCCTCATACATGGAGATCGGGGCGAGCTGGCTGTAACGCAGGTTGCGCTTCAGGTAGGCGTCGCGGGCGCCTTCCGACAGCGCGGCCTCGTCGCCGCCCTTGGTGAAGACGCGGCGGCCCTTCTTGCCCATGATGATGGCGGTGCCGGTGTCCTGGCACATCGGCAGCGTGCCGGCGGCGGCGATGTTGGCGTTCTTCAGCAGGTCCAGCGCCACGAACTTGTCGTTCGGCGAGGCTTCCGGATCGTCGAGGATCGCGCGGATCTGGCCAAGATGGCCGGGACGCAGCAGATGGTTGATGTCCTTGAAGGCCTCCTCGGCCAGCAGGCGCAGACCCTCCGGCTCGACCTTCAGGATCTGTTCGCCGTCGAACTCGACGACCGAGACGTGATCCGAGGTCAGCTTGCGGTAGGTCGTGTCGTCCTTGGCCAGCGGGAACAGCGTCGCGGCGCCGCGGGCGGGGCTGATGTCGTCGGGCATTCGGGGGGCTTCCTTCCTGTTCTTGGGTCACAGGCCCCGATGCGGCGCGTTGGAGCGCGCAAAAGGGCCAGGGCCACGCTCGCGCACCGTTATACACCCCTGCGCCCGCCGCACAACGGGAACGGAACGCCCTGCGGCGTTAAGGAAAGGGCGCCGTCCGGGCCCGAAAACGAAGCGGCCCGGCCCCACCGCCGAAGCGCTGAATGCCGGGCCGCAACACACCATTCCAGACAATGACTTACGCAGCGCTCTTGAACTGAGCCGTCAACTCGGGCTGGCCTTCGACCACCGGCTCCGCCGGGGCGCCGGCCCATTCCGTGTGCGCCGGGATCTCCTCGCCCTTCATGACCAGGGTCAGCGGGCCGAGATGGGCGTAATCGCCGACGCTGGTGTCGTACAACACCGTGGACCCGGCGCCGATGGTGACGCCGCGACCGACCTTCACGCAGCCGACCTTCATCACGCGGTCCTCGTAGAGGTGCGTCTGGAGGGCAGACAGGGCGTTCACCGCGCTGTGGTCGCCGACCGAGACGCAGTCGAACTCCGTGATGTCGGTGGTGTCCATGAAGACGCCCTCGCCGAATCTGGTGCCGAACAGGCGCAGCACCCAGGGCAGCATCGGCGTGCCGCGCAGATGGTCCAGCAACACCTTGCCGGCGAGGCCCCAGTAGAGCACCGCCACCGCTTCCGTCTTCATGGCCCACCAGGACCACATCGGCTTCACGGTCGGCGTGTAGCGTCCCATCAGCAGCCACTTCACCAGGATGACCACCGCCACCATCGCCACCGGGATGGCGACGCTGACGCCCAGGAACTGCGCCAGGAAGGCGCCGTAGCGCTGCTCCAGGATGGCCGGGGCGAACAGTTCGACCGCCAGCGTGCCGAAGGTGATGAACAGCATCGTCGGCATCGACAGGCTGAAGGCCTCGAACACCGCGCGGCCCAGGCGCCGGGCCTTGGACGGTTCGTAGGTCCAGTTGGCGCCGACCCCGTCGAAGCGCTGGCGCACCGGCAGCTTGATCGGCGGGCTGCCGAACCACGTCTCCCCGGCGGACATCGCCTCGTTGGCGGGCGGCTTCGACTTGATGCCGATCAGCGAGCCGGTGGGGATGCTGGCCCCGGCCGGCACCACCGCGTCGTTGCCGACGAACACGCGCGCCTCGGTCTTCACCGGCTTCAGGAACATCCAGCCGCGGCGGATGTCCTCGTCGCCCAGCACCACCTCGTCGGCGATGAAGCACTTCTCGCCGATCTCGACGAGGTCGTAGCGCCCGGCGAGGTTGGTGGAGATTTCCGCGTCCTTGCCGATCTTGGCGCCCATCAGCCGGTACCACGCCCGCATGTAGACCGTGGCGTAGAGCGAGCTGAGGGTGTCCAGCATCACCTCGGTGGACAGCGCCACCATCCATTTGCGCAGGTAAAAGCCGCTGTGCACCGAGTAGGTGCCGGCCTCGACGCGCGGCAGGACGATCCAGCGCACGGCGGCGATCATGCAGACCGTCACCGCGACCAGCGCCATGGCGGTCGGCCAGGCGATCAGCGGCAGGTAATAGAGGTAGCTGACGCCGAACACGGACCCCAGAACCCCGTCCAGATTGTCGAACAGGTAGAAGGCCGGGAAGATCGGCATCAGAGAGATCGGCGGCAGGGCCAGCAGCATCGCCGTGTAGAAGGCGGCGTTCACCCCGCGGCGCAGCTGTCCGGCGGTTGCCGGGGCGGGCAACTCCGCCCGGTCGACGCTGCCGACGCGGCGCGCGGGCGAGCCGTCCCAGCGCTCATAGGCGCCGGTGCGGGCGCCGGCGGGCAGGGCGGTCAGGTCGGCCAGCTCCGTGCCGGGTCCGACCACCGAGTCCATGCCGATGACGCAGGATGTGCCGACATAGGCGTCCGCGCCGATCTCCACCGCGCCGATGACCAGTTCGTTGCCGATCACCTCGGCGTTCGCCAGCTTCACCTTGCCGCCGATCGAGGCGCCGGCCCCGATGGTCACGAGGTCGATGGCCCCGGACTCGAACTCGCCGATCAGCGCCTCGTCGCCCACCCTGGCGCCGAGCGCGCGCAGGAGGACCCGCATGACCGGCGAGCCCTGGAACCACTTCAGATGGACGAGGCTGATGAAGCGCTGCGCCAGCCACCAGCGGTAATAGTAGGTGCCCCACAGCGGGTAGCGCCCGGGCTTCGTCCGCCCGATGACCAGCCACTTGGCTGCGACGGCGATCACCACCGTGGCGGCGTTGATGACCATGTAGACGCCGAGCAGCGTGACGATTTCCTGGAGGAAATTGGCGTCCTCGCCGGACAGCAGCATGTAGCTGACGAAGACGCCGAGCCACTGCGCCGTCATCAGCGCCAGGATGAAGGGCAGGGCCGCCGCCTGCGCCGCACCACAGAGGAAGCGGCGGAGCAGGGGGGGCGGCGTGAAGGACCGGTCCTTGCGTTCGGCTCCGCCGCCGTTGCCACCGCGCGGCGCGCGGGCGTCCAACCGCTCGGCCATGGCGCGGAGGCTGCGGGCGCCGTAGACGTCCTGCAAGGTCAGCCCGTCGAGATGCCGGGTCTCCCGCACCGCCGACACGAACCGTGCGGCAAGGAGCGAATGCCCGCCCAGATCCATGAAGAAGTCGGCTTCCAGCGGGATCGCCTGGCCGGGGAAGACGCGCTTGGCGGCCTCCAGGAGGGCGGCTTCCGTCGGGGTCCGCGGCTCGTCCTGTTCGCCGGGGCCGGTGTCGTCGGTCAGTGGTGTGGCCTGCAGCGCCTTGCGGTCGGCCTTGCCGGACGTCAGCCGGGGCAGGCGGTCCGTCAGCTCGAAATGCGACGGCACCATGTAGCTCGGCAGTTGGGCGCGCAAGCCGTCGCGCAGCGCCGTCTTGTCCAGCGTGGCGCCGGCCTGCGGCACCAGGAAGGCGACCAGCCGGTCCAGCCCGTTGTCGTTGCGCAGCACCACGGTGGCCTGGCTTACGCCGGCCATATCGGTCAGCTTCGCCTCGATCTCGCCCAGCTCCAGCCGGAAGCCGCGGATCTTCACCTGATCGTCGATGCGGCCATGGAACAGCAGGTTGCCGTTCGGATCGACGCTCACCGCGTCACCGGAGCGGTAGAGCAGCGGGTCGTTGCCGTGGATGGCGAAGCTGTTGCGGATGAACTTCTCGGCGGTCAGGTCGGGACGCCCCAGATAGCCCTGGGCAACGCCCGGCCCGCCGATCAGCAGCTCGCCCTGGGTGCCGGGGGCGACCAGCGCCATCGCCTCGTCCACCACATAGCAGCTGTAGTTCGGAATCGGCCGACCGATGGTGACCGGCTCGTCCGGGCGCACCTCGGCCACCGTGGCGACGACGGTCGCCTCGGTCGGGCCATAGCTGTTGAAGATGGTCCGCCCCGGACGGCACCAGCGCGCGGCCACCGCTGGCGGGCAGGCCTCGCCGCCCAGGATGACGACGCGCAGGCTCGGCACGTCCTTGGGCAGCATGGCGAGCAGGGTCGGCACGGTGTCCAGCACCGTGATCCCCGCGTCGTTCAGGACGTCGGCCAACCGGTCGGCCTCGTCCAGCACCTGCCGGCTCGCCACCCAGAGGGTCGCGCCCACCATGTATGGGACGAAGATCTCCTCCAGCGACAGATCGAAGGCCACCGAGGCGCCCTGGAAGGCGACGTCGTCTCGGCTGATCCCATAGACGCTGTTGGCGGCGCGCAGATAGTGGCAGATGTTGGCGTGGCTGATGACAATGCCCTTGGGCTTGCCGGTCGAGCCCGAGGTGTAGATCGCGTAGGCCGGATGATCGCGGGTGACGCCGTCCGCGCGCAGGTCGGGCGCGCTTTCATCATCGGAAGCCAGATCCTCCAGCCGCAGCGCCGGCACCGCGAGCCCGGCCGCCTTCGATGCCGTCACGGCGTCCACCAGGATGGCCGGCGCGGAACAATCGGCCAAGCTGACCGCCACGCGCTCGGCGGGCGCGTCGGCGTCGAAGGGCAGGTAGGCAGCGCCGGCCTTCAGGATGCCGAGAAGCGCCACATGCAGGTCGAGCGACCGCGTCATCCACAGGCCGACGAAGCTCCCCGGACCATAGCCGCGCGCGCGCAACGCGTTGGCGACGCGGTTCGCCCGGGCTTCCAGCTCGCCGTAGCTGACGCGGCGCCCGTCGAACAGGATGGCGGTCCGCTCCGGTATGGCCCGCGCGGTGGCCGCGAAGACGTCGGACAGCAATTCATCCCGAAGCAGTTCCGGGATCGCGCTGCCCCGCAGTACGCCGGGAACGGGAAGAGAGGAAGGGGAAGAGGAGAGGGCATCGTTCGAAGATTCGGACGAACGATGGCCGGCGCCCGGGGCTTCGACCAAGGTCGGCGTGCGAAGCAATGTCACGCTTGTCAGCCTTTATAAAATGGTTCAGCGCAATCGCGGCGGTCGGACCTGTGTCTGATGGTCCCGGCGGTCGGCTGGCGGCTACTTTGTGCCGTTGTGCAACCTTACCGGATTTTGGTTAACAAACCATTGATTACTGCCGCGCCCAAGCTGGAGGTCTCTTCAGCTGTTGGCCCGACTATGCGGTTCCCGGTGCGGCACAGCCAATGAAAAGGGTGTCATGTGCGTCGGGGGTAGGCGGCGAGAAAAATCGCTGCGGGTCGAAAAAAGTGCTTGCCACCCTCGGGGCACCCCGCATATAAAGCGCCTCCCGACGCGGTGGCCGCCAACGAGGCGCCGACGGG
>NZ_QLKQ01000027.1 GCF_003349955.1 Azospirillum brasilense | reverse complement strand
CTCTCCCCTCTGGGGAGAGGGTTAGGGTGAGGGGGTTGCGCTTTTGCCGGACGTATCGCCACGCGCGGCCCCCTCACCGGCTCTCAGCGGATGCCCATGGCATCCGCCTACCGCCGTCAGCGCTGGCCTTTGGCCAGCGCGAGAGGCCCTACGGGCCACCCTCTCCCCAGAGGGGAGAGGGCTACGAAGGCCAAATGCGATTACCCTTGGCCGCATCCCTTTCCCGTGAGGGTATGACAGGGATGCGGCCGCCGTTTGTGCTTACTTGGTGCCGAACATGCGGTCACCCGCGTCGCCCAGGCCGGGGACGATGTAGGCGTTCTCGTCGAGATGGCTGTCGAGCGAGGCGGTGAAGACCTTCACCCGCGGGTGGGCGGCGGCAAAGACGCGCATGCCCTCGGGCGCCGCGACCAGCGCCATGAAGCGGATGTTCTCGTCGTCCACGCCGTGGCGGTTCAGCACGTCGCAGGCGTGAACGGCGGAGTTGCCGGTCGCCAGCATCGGGTCAACGACGATGAACAGGCGGCCCTCCGCCTCCGGCAGCTTCACCAGATACTCGTGCGGCATCTTGGTGTCGTGGTCGCGGTAGAGGCCGATGTGCCCCTCGCGCGCCGACGGCACCAGCTCGTGCAGGCCCTGCGCCATGCCGAGGCCGGCGCGCAGCACCGGCACGATGGCCAGCTTCTTGCCGGCGATGACCGGCGCGTCCATGGGCTGGAGCGGCGTGTCGATCCGCTCGGTCGTCAGGGGCAGGTCGCGGGTGATCTCATAGCCCATCAGCAGCGAAATCTCGCGCAGCAGGGTGCGGAAGCCGCCGGTGGAGCGTTCCTTGGCCCGCATCAGCGTCAGCTTGTGCTGGATCAGCGGGTGGTCGAGGATGAACAGATTGGGAAATTCGGTGTGGGTGCGCATGGATCTCGTGCCGCGGCCTGTCTGGACCCCGATCCTAACCCGGCGGACCCGCTTCGGCCAAGCCGCCCTTGAGCGATCCCGCCGGATGCGCCGCTCGCGAGACGAAAATCAGCGGCGGTTGGGAAGCGCCGACCGCCCCGCCACGCCCTCCGGCTGGTCGACCCCATAGCGGACCACGCGGTTGCGGCCGCTGTTCTTCGCCTGATAGAGGGCGCGGTCGGCACAGACCACCATCTCCTCCACCGGCAGATCCTCCCCGGCCTCGACCAGCCCGAAGGAGGCGGTGACCGCGATCCGCCGCCCGTCGGGCAGCGCCACCGGCGTGCGCGCCAGTTCGCCGCGCAGCCGCTCGATGACCCGGAAGCCCTCGGCGAGGCCGGTTTCCTTCAGGCAGATCAGGAACTCCTCGCCGCCCATGCGGAAGGCCTCGTCGAAGCTGCGGATGCCCCGGCTGATGGCGGCGGCGGTGGCGGCCAGGACACGGTCGCCGACGTCGTGGCCGTAGGTGTCGTTGATGCCCTTGAAGCGGTCGATGTCGCAGATGGCGACGCAGAAGGCCGGGCCGTTGCGGCGGAAGCGGTTGTGTTCGCGCTCCAGCGCCTCCTGCATGCCGCGGCGGGTGCGCAGGCCGGTCAGCGGGTCCAGCCCGCTCGCCGCCGCCCCGAAGGCGCGCTCGACCCGGCGCAGATGCAGGACGAACTCCTCGAAGCGGGCGATCACCCCCTCGTAATCGGCCTCGCTGGGGCTCTCGCCGCCGGCCGCCTTCAGCAGAAGCAGCTTGGCCTTGCGGTGCATCTGTTCATGCAGGGTGACCAGCTTCTCCACGGCGGGCTGGTGGGCCAGATCGTCGGCGTTGACCGCCACGCACCACGCCGCGAAGGAGGCCGGGGCCGACACCCGCTCGCCCCCCTGCCCGCCACGGAAGAAGACCGCGCGATGCCATTGCCCGATCCATCGCAAATGCTCGTCGAGGACGAGACCGAGGCTGTCGGATGGCGAGCGTGTGTCGGACGAGTTGGTCATCGGGCTTGCACGGCTTCCCTTCGGACACATCCATCGGTCGCGGCCGGCGGATGCCAACAGTATCGCACGAAGTCATAACGCCCGTCCGCAACCCGGTCGTGCGATTAAGTTGTGCCCGTCCGCCGAAAGGGAAAGCCCTGCGGAACCATCAAATTTTATTCAAACACCCATCTGCGACGCGGCGTCACAGACCGGCAACGCTGTCGAGGAAGCGGCGGATCAGTTCCGGGTCCTTGTGGCCGGGGCGGTCCTCCACGCCCGACGACACGTCGAGCGCCGTGGCGCCGGTGGTCCGCACGGCCTCCGCCGCGTTCTCCGGCTTCAGCCCGCCGGACAGCATCCAGGGCTTCGGCCAGCTCCGCCCGGCGAGCAGCGTCCAGTCGAAGGCGATGCCGTTGCCGCCCGGCAGGGCCGACACCTTGGCCGGCGGCTTGGCGTCGAACAGCAGCCGGTCGGCGATCTCGGCGGCCTCCAGCGCGACGGCCAGATCCTCCGGCCCGCCGACCTTGATCGCCTTCATCACCGGAATGTTGAAGGCCGCCTTCACCTCGGCGATCCGGCGCGGCGTCTCCTTGCCGTGGAGCTGGATCAGGTCGAAGGGGACCTGGCTGACCACATGCTCCAGGAAGTCGTTCTCCGGATCGACGAACAGCCCGACCGTGCGCACGCCCGTGGGGACCAGCCGCGCCAGCTCCGCCGCCATGGAGGGCGCGATGGAGCGCGGGCTCGGCGGGTAGAAGACAAAGCCGACGTAGCGCGCCCCGCCGGCGACCGCGGCGTGCAGCGACAAGGGCTCGGTGAGGCCGCAGATCTTCACGCTCACAGGCTTGGGGACGGGCATGGCAGCAGGTCCTTACAGTTCCGAAACGATGCGTCGGGCGGCGGCTTCCGGATCGGCGTCGCCGGTGATCGGACGGCCGATGACCAGATGGTCCGCCCCGGCGGCCAGCGCCTCGGCGGGGGTCATGACGCGCTTCTGGTCGTTGGCGGCGGCCCAGGCGGGGCGGATGCCCGGCACCATCAGAATGAAGTCCGGCCCGCAGGCCGCGCGGATCAGCGCCACCTCGGCGGGGGAGCAGACGACACCGTCCACCCCCGACTCCTTGGCGAGCAGCGCCAGCCGCTTCACCTGATCGGCCACCGGGACGCTCTGCCCGACGGCCTGGAGATCGGCGGCGTCCAGGCTGGTCAGCACGGTGACGGCGAGGATCTTCGGACGGTCCGCGCCCGCGCCCGCCGCGGCCTCCGCCGCCGCGCGCATCATCGCCGGGCCGCCGGAGCTGTGGATGGTCAGGAAGGCAGGCTTCAGCGGCAGCGCGGCCCGGATGCCGCCCGCCACCGTGTTGGGGATGTCGTGCAGCTTGAGGTCGAGGAACAGCGGCGGGCCATCCTCGCCGATCACCGCGCGGATGCCCGCCGGGCCATGGGCGATGAAGAACTCCAGCCCCAGCTTGATCCCGCCGACCACCCCAGTGATCCGCCGGCCGAGGTCGCGGGCGGTGTCGAGGTCGGTCGTGTCGACGGCGCAGAAGATGCGCGAGGCGGGCGCGATGCTGGGCGTGCTGGGCGTACTCATGGAAAAACGGCTCTCCGGACCCTGGACGATGGTGATAGCGCGCAGCCTAACAAGGGCCGGCGGCAATCACCAGACTTCCGGGGACCGGAGAGCCATTCGCAACCGTCACTCGCGGTTCACGTCGACGCGGCCGGTCGGCGGAGTCGCCGAAGTCGCGGTCGGGGTGCCCATCGGAGTCGCGGTCGGCGTGGCGGCCGGAGCGCCCGCCGCCGGGTTGGCGCCTTGCGTGTTGACGCCCTGTGTATTGACGCCCTGTGTATTGACGTCGCGCAGCGAGGCGGCGGCGGCGCGGCGGCGCTCCTCGGCGACCTGGGCGCTGTCGTAGTCGGCGGTGGCGGCGTCATAGCCGCTCCAGCCGGCCTCGCGGTAACCCTGCGCCCGGCCGGGGATGTTCACCGAGCCGTGGCGCTGCATGACGGCCAGCGCGGAATCGCACATCGCCTCCTCGACCCGGCCGACCAGCAGAACGCCGCCGCGGCGCACGCCCTCGGCGAAGACGTCGGCATCCTCCCGCGTCACGCCGATGCCGGTCAGCATGGAGACGCGGCGGTCGCGGGCGTCGAAATTCGGGTCCTCCCCGAAGTCGGCGGCGTGGCGCCAGCTTTCCAGCCGGTTCTCGGTGGCCAGACTGGACGAGGAGCCCAGCTTCGCGCTGTCGGCGCCCATCATGGTGAAGTCCTGCCGCAGATTGGCGGCTTCGAGTTCGCTCAGCGCGCGTTCGGCGCCGGACAGATCGTCGTACAGCGCGACAATGGTCTTCTTGTTCATGAACCCGCTCCTGTGCTGGTCCGATCCGGACGCGGTCCGGACTCAGAGGAAGAAATAGAGGAGGGCGAGGATCACCAGCACGACCAGCGCGATGACCCACCAGTTCATGGAGCCGGCCGCACCGCCCGTGGCCGTCCGGTTGCCGTCCGTGTCATAGACACCCACTTTGCGAGGTTCGTCGGCCATGGATGCGTCACTCCCTGTCGGTAAGGCTTCAGCCAACGCAGGCTGATTGCCCTTTCAACAGGGGTGGAGCCGCACCGTTCCGCCGGTTCCGGGAGGGCGCTCAGCGCCCGGCGGCCCAATCAGGCAGTGCGGACGCCCGCGCCGGATCGCCGATGGCGCCCGCCAGCGCCTCGCCCAGCGCCGGGGCGAACTTGAAGCCGTGGCCGGAGCAGGCGCTCATCAGCCAGCAGCGGGCGGACAGCGGCTCGACCACGAAGCGCTCGTCGTCGGTCACCGTGTAGAAGCAGGTCGCCGCGTTGGCGAGGCTGTAGCGGTGGCCGTCCGCCAGCACCCGGCGGGCGCGGTCCAGCACGTCGCGCGCCTCGTCCGGATCGGGATCGCGCTCGGTGTCCGGGTCGCCGACGCGCGAGAAGCGGTGATCGCCCGCCTTCATCGTCGTGCCGGCCACCGGGGGCACGACGTAGACCCCGCTCTCCCCGTCGGCGTCGATCAGCATCGGCGCCTTGGCCCACACACCGCGCAGCCCCTCCGGCGGCATCAGGTAGGCCACGACCTGCCGTGACGGGGTCAGGCGCGCCGCCGTCTCCGGCAGCAGCTTGGTCACCCAGGCCCCGGCGGCGACCACCAGCGCGTCGGCGCCGATGGTCCGGCGGTCGGCGAGCGTCACGGTGGCGCGCTCGGCGTCGATGGCCGTCACGGGGGCACGCGCGTGGACCGTCACCCCCAGCGCGTTCAGATGGTGGCTGAGCAGCTCCACGATGCGCCCGGCGAGCAGCACGCCGCCCGACTCCAGATGCAGCCCCTCCGCCACGGCGTTGGCGTCGACCAGCGGGAACTCCGCGGCGATCTGCGCCGGGGTCAGGCGGCGGAAGGGGTGGCCCAGCGATTCCAGCACCGCGACGCTGTCGGCCAGCCAGCGCCGCCCGTCCTCCGCCGAGGCGGTGCAGAGCGTGCCGCTGGGGACCAGCAGCCGCTCGCCCAGGTCGGTCCACAGCCGCTCCCACGCCTGGAAGGCGGTGTCGGCCATGCGGGCGTAGCCGGCGCTGGCGCCGTAGGCGTGGCGGAACAGCCGGTGCTGGTCGACGGAGCTGCCGAAGGGGTTGGGCACCTGCCCCTGGTCGAAGACCGCGACCTCATGCCCGGCGCGGGCCAGCGCCCAGGCGGTGCACAGCCCCATGATGCCGGCGCCGACGACGGTGATGCGGAGAGTCATGATGGAAAAACGCCTCAGCGGATCGTGTCGTTGTGGATCACCATCTCCACCGCCAGCTGGGCGGCGCAGAGGTCCTCCAGCGCGGTGCCGACCGACTTGAACAGGGTGATCTGGTCGTAGAAGCGGCGCCCGGCGCGCTGGCCGCGGGTCAGGTCGTAGAGGTCGCCGGCGATGTCCGCGTCGGTCAGGATGCCGGCCTTCATCGGCTGCACGATGTCCCCCGCTTCCTTGCATGCCCCCTCGCGGGTGTCCACGAAGACGCGGGAACGGCGGATGCAGTCGTCGTCGGCCTCGCGCATCTCCGGGGTGAAGCCGCCGACAAGGTCGAGATGCGCGCCCGGCTGAAGCCACTCGCCGCGGATCAGCGGCTCCTTCGCCAGCGTGGCGCAGGAGATCACCTGGGCGCCGCGCACCGCCCCCTCCAGATCGGCCGTGGCCTCGATGCGGAATTTCGGGCGGTGGAAGCGGCCGGCCACCTTCTTCGCCTTCTCCAGGCTGCGGCCCCAGACCAGCACATGCTTGATCGGCAGGACGGTGGCGAAGGCCTCGATCAGTTCGGGCGCCAGCGCCCCGGTGCCGACCATCAGCAACCGTTCCGAGTCGGGCCGCGCGAGGTAGGAGGCGGCGAGCGCGGAGGCCGCCGCGGTGCGCCGCTTGGTGAGCGCGGTGCCGTCCAGAACCGCCTGCGGCATCCCCGTCTTGCCGTCCATCAGCAGATAGAGGCCCTGCACCGCCGGCAGGTCCTTCGCCCCGTTGTCGGGGAAGACGGTGACCACCTTGATGCCGATGGACTGGTTGACCTGCCACGCCGGCATCAGCAGCAGCGTGCCGTCGCTCTGGCCGTAGGTCTCGACCGTGTGATGGTGCCGCATCGGCACCTCGACCCCGGCGCGGAAGGTCTGCCGCATGCGCTCGATCAGCATGCGGAAGTGCAGGACGGATTTCAGCTCGGCTCCGGTGACGGTGCGCATCGGCGGCTCCCTCCACAGGTCCGGCAAGGCGGAACCCCCTCCCGCCCCCCGGCCGGACGGGAGGCCGAAGGGGTTACCGGCGGGCGGTCAGTGGACCGTGGTCGCCGGCAGGGCGGCGCCGGACCCGGTCACCGCGGGCAGGCCGGCGGTGCCGGACAGCGGACGGTTCATCTCGGCCAGACGCTTCTCCGCGGCGGCGGCGCGGGCCTGCGTCTCCTTCAGCTCGCGCTCCAGGTAGGAGACGCGGTCGGTCGAGCGGCGGGCGCGGCGGCGGTGGCGGCGCTGGGCGTTCCAGGCGACGACGCCGCCGGCCAGGAAGCCGATCACCAGCGCCACCAGCGTGGCGAGATAGACCGGAACCTCCAGCGTGAAGGGCAGCGGCCAGAGCGACAGCGTGACCAGGCCACGGTTGGAGATGGCGAACAGCACCGCGGCCAGCGCGATGGGAACGGCGATGATGAGGGCGATGAAACGCACGGGTGTGGTCCTCGTATCCATGATCGGGGGCCGGGGCAGCGCCGGGTCCGGGCCGATTGAGTCAGCGACGGGCTGTCAATGAACGGACATCATTCGTCGGTGTTCAAGCGCTCGCGCAACTGTTTTCCGGTCTTGAAGAAGGGGATCGCCTTTTCGCCCACCTCGACGGCTTCGCCGGTGCGCGGGTTGCGGCCGGTGCGGGCGTCGCGGCGCTTGACGGAGAAGGCGCCGAACCCGCGCAGCTCCACCCGGTCCCCACGGGCGAGCGCTTCGGAGATCTCGTCGAAGATGGTGCCGACGATCTTTTCGATGTCGCGCTGGTACAGATGCGGATTGCGCTCCGCGAGCCGTTGGATCAGCTCTGATTTGGTCATGGCGATTCCGTTTCCCCCGGTTCGAGCGCCCTTGGACCGCGCTCCTTGACCTGCGCGCAAGCGTGCCACCGGGTCCGGTGACCGTCAAGCTAAGCCTTTCTGGCGGAACCCTTTTCCCGGCAACGCTCCGGCTTGCCCGACGGTCGCCGGGTAAAAGGCCCGAAATGTGATTAATCCGTCTTACGGATTGCCTTTGAACGCACCATTTCCGATGAGTTGGTTGGCACGGTTCCCATCGCCGGACTCGGATGCCGGACTCGGTTGGAGGTTCGCCATGACACACACCCACCACACCGGCCCCGCCGACCCGCTGGCCGGCCTGCCCTACGCCGACCGCGTCCGCACCGTCACCACCGCGCAGGCGCTGGGCTGGCTGCGGGCGGGCTGGGTGGACCTGCGGGCGTCGGGCTGGGTCAGCCTCGCCTACGGCGCCCTGTTCGTCGCCATCGGGTTCGCGCTGACCGGTGGGTTGGTGCTGGCCGGGATGGCCTATCTGATCGCGCCGATGATCGGCGCCTTTCTGCTGATCGCCCCGCTCCTGGCGCTCGGCCTCTACCGGATTTCCAAGGACGTCGAGGAGGGGCGCCGGCCCAGCCTGTGGCGGGCGCTGACCGCGTGGCGGGCCAACCCCTACCACATCCTGACCGCCGGCCTGATCCTGATGCTCTATGTGATGATCTGGGCGCGGATGAATGTGGTGGCCTTCGCCCTGTTCTTCCCGCACGAGGCCATCGCGCTCGACCATTTCGTGGCGCAGATGTTCAGCCTGGACGGTCTGGTCTTCACCGTCTTCATCACGGCGCTGGGCTTCGCCTTCGCGGCCTTCGCCTTCGTCACCAACGTCACCGCCCTGCCGATGATGATGGATCGCCCGGTGGATGTCTTCGCCGCGGCGCTGGCCTCGGCGATGGCGGTGCTGCGCAACCCGCGCGTTCTGGCGCTGTGGGCCGGGCTGATCGTTCTGGTGACCGGCGCCGGGCTGCTGACCGGCTTCCTCGGCCTGATCGTCGCCCTGCCCCTGGTCGGCCACGCGAGCTGGCACGCCTACCGCGACCTCGTCAAGGAGGACGAGGAGGGGTGAGGGCGGCCTGAAAAAGGAAAAGGCCGCCGCGGAGCGACCGCGGCGGCTTTTTCTTTAGCATAGGTACGGGAGACGGGCCCCCTCCCCGGCCCTCCCCCGCTTGCGCAGGGGAGGGAGATGGGAAGAGCCTTACTCGTCGTTCTGCTGCTTGCGCTTCAGAGCCGCACCCAGGATGTCGCCCAGCGAGGCGCCCGAGTCGGACGAACCGTACTCGGCCATCGCCTGCTTCTCCTCCTCCATCTCGCGGGCCTTGATGGACAGCGAGATGCGGCGGGAGCCGCGGTCGATCTGGGTCACCTTCGCGTCGACCTTCTCGCCGACGGCGAAGCGGTCCGGACGCTGCTCCGAACGGTCGCGGGACAGGTCCGACTTGCGGATGAAGCCGGTGTAGCCCTCGCCGACCGTGACCTCGATGCCACCGTCGGTGACCTGGGTGACGGTGCAGGTGACGACCTCGTTCTTCTTCAGGCCGGCCGTGGCAGCCTCGAACGGATCGTTCGCGAGCTGCTTGATGCCGAGGGAGATGCGCTCCTTCTCGACGTCGACGTCCAGGACCTTGACCTTGACGCGGTCGCCCTTCTTGTACTCGGCGATGGCCTCCTCACCCGACTTGTTCCAGTCGAGGTCGGACATGTGGACCATGCCGTCGATGTCGCCCGGCAGACCGACGAACAGACCGAACTCGGTGATGTTCTTGACCTCGCCTTCCAGCTCCGTGCCCGGGCCGAACTTGTCGAGGAAGGTCTCCCACGGGTTGTCCAGGCACTGCTTGAGGCCCAGGCTGATGCGGCGCTTCTGCGGATCGACGTCCAGGACCATGACCTCGACTTCCTGAGACGTCGACACGATCTTGCCCGGATGGACGTTCTTCTTCGTCCAGGACATCTCCGAGACGTGCACCAGGCCCTCGATCCCCGGCTCCAGCTCCACGAAGGCGCCGTAGTCGGTGATGTTGGTGACGCGACCCTTGAACCGCGAGCTGACCGGGTACTTGGCTTCCACGCCTTCCCACGGATCGGCTTCCAGCTGCTTCATGCCGAGGCTGATGCGCTGGGTCTCCGGGTTGAAGCGGATGACCTGGACCGTGACGGTCTGGCCGATCTGCAGGGCCTCGGACGGGTGGTTGATGCGGCGCCACGCGATGTCGGTGACGTGCAGCAGGCCGTCGACGCCACCCAGATCCACGAACGCGCCGTAGTCGGTGATGTTCTTGACCACACCCTGCAGAACCTGGCCTTCCTTGAGGTTGGCCACCAGCTCCGAACGGGCCTCGGCGCGGCTCTCTTCGAGCACGGCGCGGCGCGACACGACGATGTTGCCGCGCGAGCGGTCCATCTTCAGGATCTGGAACGGCTGCGGGGTGCCCAGCAGCGGGGAGATGTCGCGGACCGGACGGATGTCCACCTGCGAACCCGGCAGGAACGCCACAGCGCCCGACAGGTCGACGGTGAAGCCGCCCTTGACGCGGCCGAAGATGACGCCGGTGACGCGGGTCTGGTCCTGGAAGGACTTCTCCAGCAGCGCCCAGGCCTCTTCGCGCTTGGCCTTCTCACGCGACAGAACGGCTTCGCCGTTCTTGTCTTCCATGCGCTCCAGATACACCTCGACCGTGTCGCCCGCCTTCATCTCGGGCGGCTGGCCGGCAACGGCGAATTCCTTCAGCGCGACGCGGCCTTCCGACTTCAGGCCGACGTCGATGGTGACCATGTCGTTCTCGACGGAGACGACGCGGCCCTTGACGACCGAGCCTTCGAGGGACTCGGCCGTGCCGAGCGACTCCTCGAGCAGAGCCGCAAAGCTTTCCTTCTCGCCGGTCCGGGCCATAGCTTGTGCCATTGAAACTCCTAAGGTTGGCCGAAAGCGATCCCGCCATGGTCCGTCCCGCGGCAAAACGGGCCGGCCCCCGATGGGACCACCGCGCCGGGCACCACGCCCGGCGACTTGGTTGACATATGTTCCGTTGGAGGGCCGAAGCGCCCGGACCCTGATGCTCAGACCTTGGAGCCGAAACCGGTTTTCGTTCCGATAAAGGCGGTCGCCGCTGCGAACGCCTGGTCGGCGTCGAGGGCGGAGGTATCAAGCACAAAAGCGTCGGCAGCCGGCAGGAGCGGTGCTACCGTCCTCTGGCTGTCGCGCGCGTCACGGGCCTTCATGTCCTCCAGGACGTCGGACGGTATAGCCGGAATCCCGCGTTCCCGCAACTCCTTGAGTCGCCGTTCGGCCCGCACCTCAACGGAAGCGGTAACGAACAGCTTGGCATCGGCGTTCGGGCATACGACCGTTCCGACATCCCGCCCATCCAGCACCACCCCCGGCGCGCCGCCGGGCGGGGTCGCGGCGAACGTCCTCTGGAAATCGAGCAGGGCGGCCCGCACCGCCGGCACCGCGGCCACCTTGGAGGCCGCCTGCGCCGCCTCGTCGTTGCGCAGGGCCGGGTCGTTCAGGATGCCGTCGTCCGGCCGCAGCGCGCGGGCGGCCCGGGCCGCGGCCTCCGCATCGGCCGGGTCGCCGCCCGCGCGCAGGACGCTGACGCCGACCGCGCGGTAGAGCGCCCCGGTGTCGAGATGCGCGAAGCCGTAGGCCCGGGCGACCCGCTTGGACAGCGTGCCCTTGCCCGCGGCGGCGGGGCCGTCGATGGTGATGATGAGAGATTTAAGCATGCTCACTACAAAAAGGCTTCCTGGATAACTTTCGGCTCAAAGTCATATTTTTTCGAAGCGCCGCGAGTCAACCCAAAGGAACTGCAGATCGCCATCCTCGTCAGAAATTGCTATTCGGAGATCAAGCGGCTCCCTATAATACATAGAGCCAGCCCCCTCTTGCTCATCAAAGAAAGGCTCCGACCTTATCTCAGCAACAACAGCAAATTCATTGTACTCCGGTTTAATTCTATTCCTGAGCCCCCGCTTCCATTTCACCCCATTACCAACTGAAAACACATCAACTCTCTGGTACAGCTCTAGAAGCTCATAAATCTTATCAATGCTCTTGCTCTCACCAATCTTCGAAGACATTTCTTTCTCCTCTCCCAGCTAGGAAAACTTACAGCAAAGCCATCTATCCAGCATTGGTTGACAGAGATTCGTACAACTGCATCGGCGACTTGCAATCACTTGACGCTAAAGGCTTTCCAAGCGAATGAGGAGACTTATGGAGTTTTTTGGTCTTGTGCTGCACCTCACAAGACCAAGCCAGAAATTCTCTAAAGTTTCTATCCATTACAACCATGTCAATGTCTGTGGCTTTCCCTTCATGTTCGTGATAGACAGCATCACCTGCTTTACCACTCGAACCGAAAGTGGGCACCACCAACCATGAACGATCAGGCTGAACACCCCGACAGAGCATAGCAAAGCTTGCTTGATTATCTTTCTCTTCTAAATTATCAAGCACCCCCAGAACAGGCGCATGCATCGACCTTCCAATGATTTTCTGCTTTATCTTTATACTGTATTGCCTAAACGCCAATTCGTATATTTTCTCGATCACACCCTTAAAGCCACCAATGCTGTCTTTTTTTGCTTCATTGCTATTAACAAACTCATCGCTAACCATTGAACCCTTTACAACAAATTTTTTCGCATCATCCTCCGCCATCTTTTCGGTGGCAATATTCGTAAGACCTTGTATATTTATCTTTGCTACTGAGAAAGAAAAGTTTTTCTGCTGATCCTCAGCAATTTCTTCTTTATTTACAACAATAGTATTCTTGGGATTTCTTAAATCCAGAATAAGTGAGTTAATTATCTCTATCACCTTCTCTTTCTTAAGACAAACAGAATAATAAACACCATCAGGCTCGTGAGATGGACACGGAATAGCTTCCCTATTCCTGATACAAGACTCAATACCAACCAAAAGCAGATCCTGTGCTAATTGGCTCGGATCATCTTTTCCAACGACACCATACGCGACGGAATCTGGAAATCCAGAAACCGATAAGCGGAATACATCATCAAACTCTTTGTACTCTGCGTAATATAAGAAACTCATAAAACGCCCCCCTGGGTTCTTCGACAGAAGAGATTGGATTTACAACCGACGAGCGCAACAATCGACAAATGTAATTGCGCATTTCTTCGCTGGGAACCAATCACGAAACTGGTCCGTTATCCATTCTTGGAAAAACCCTTTTTTCTCAGCAACATGAATGGTTCCTTCGATTATTTGCTTTGGCCTCCTATCATTCTGACCATTTAAATGAACCTCCCAATAATAGTTATTCCCTATTGCGTATTTTTTTGCTTCGATTTTCCCGGGAAACTCACTGCAAAGACATGAAATGAGCTTTCTTATTGCCTTACTGTCGATGGCCTCTTGATCGGTCCCGCATCTCGCATAACCTAATAATTGCGATTCAGCCAGTCCACCCATCATTTCCTCACCACACTATAGTATGCTGCGATATCATCCAATCGAGACTTATTGGATAGACAAGTAAGCACAGCATTTTCTCTTATGCAATTCCGTAGCCTATGAGATTTTCGCGCCGACTCCGTTCATCAGGGCGACGAAGCCGGGGAAGCTGGTGTCGATGAAGGCGCCGTCGTCCACCTGCACCGGCTCGGCCGTGGCCATGCCCAGCACCAGGAAGCTCATGGCGATGCGGTGGTCCATGGCGGTGGCGACGGTGGCGCCGCCCTGCGGCGGCGTGCCGGTGCCGTAGACGGTCAGGCTGTCGTCGGCCCCGACCTCGACCTTCACGCCGCACTTGGTCAGCCCGTCGGCGACCATGGCGAGGCGGTCGCTCTCCTTCACGCGCAGCTCCTTCAGGCCGAGCATGACGGTGGTGCCTTCCGCGCAGGCGGCGGCGGCGGCGAGGATCGGGTACTCGTCGATCATGCTGGGGGCGCGGTCCGCCGGGACAACGATGCCCTTGAGGGGACCGTGCTTGACCCGCAGGTCGGCCACCGGCTCGCCCGCCTCGTCGCGGCGGTTCTCGAAGGCGATGTTCGCGCCCATCTCGACCAGCGTGTCGTAGAGGCCGGTGCGGCGCGGGTTCATGCCGACGCCCGGCAGCAGCAGCTCCGAGCCGGGGCGCAGCAGCGCCGCGACCGCCGGGAAGGCGGCGGAGCTGGGGTCGGCGGGCACGACGATCTCGCGTCCGGTCAGCTCCGGCTGGCCGACGACGGACACGGCGAGCGCACCGTCCTCCATCCGCTCGGTCGTCACGGTGGCGCCGAAATGGCGCAGCATCAGCTCGGTGTGGTCGCGGGTCGGCTCCGCCTCGATCACGGTGGTGGTGCCGGCGGTGTTCAGGCCGCAGAGGATGATCGCCGACTTCACCTGGGCGGAGGCCACCGGCAGGCGGTAGGTGATCGGAACGGTGCGGTCGCTGCCGACCACGGCCAGCGGCAGCCGCCCGCCGGACCGTCCGACGAAGCGCGCGCCCATCTGCTCCAGTGGGCCGGTCACGCGGGCCATCGGGCGCTTGTTCAGCGAGGCGTCGCCGGTGAAGACGCAGGTGATCGGGTGCGACGCGACGAGACCCATCAGCAGGCGCGCCGCCGTGCCGCTGTTGCCCATGTCGAGCACCTGCGCCGGCTCCGCCAGGCCGCCCAGACCGACGCCGCGCACGCGCCACACGCCGTCCCCGCCGCGCTCC
Source organism: Azospirillum brasilense (assembly GCF_003349955.1). Taxonomy (GTDB): domain Bacteria; phylum Pseudomonadota; class Alphaproteobacteria; order Azospirillales; family Azospirillaceae; genus Azospirillum; species Azospirillum brasilense_B. The sequence continues at coordinate 60,751 of NZ_QLKQ01000027.1, read as the reverse complement.
GCCTGGGCGCCGAGCAGACGCATGGCGGCGGCGGTGTTCAGCACGTCCTCCCCTTCCAGCAGGCCGTGGATGACGGTCTCGCCCACCGCAACGGCGCCCAGCATCAGCGACCGGTGCGAAATCGACTTGTCGCCCGGCACGCGGATGGTGCCGGCCAGCGCGCCGGTGGAGGATGAGCGAAGCGGCTTCGCCTGCAGCATGGGAGGGCTCCCCAGACAAGAATGTGACCAGGGCGGAGTACCTAGCACAGCGGGCAGGACGATGCGAGCGATGCGCGGTTCCCGCGATCAGTCGCCGACCGCCACCCCCTCGCGCCGGGTGTCCGCACCGCCGGACAGCCCCTGGCCGGTCACCACGATCGCCTGGGTGCCGGAGGTCAGTTCCATCGCCTTGACCGTGTGGCCCCGAGCCTCCAGCGCCGCGATCCAGCCCTCCGCCTCGGTGCCCTGCTCCAGCTCGGTCGGGCCGTTGCGGCTGCCAAAGTTGGGGGCGTCCACCGCGGCCTGCGGGTCGAGGTTCCAATCGAGCAGCGCGACCAGCGTCTTGCCCACGTAATTGATGATGTTGCTGCCGCCCGGCGACCCCACCGAGGCCACCAGGGCGCCGTCGCGGAAGACCAGCGTCGGCGCCATCGAGCTGCGCGGGCGCTTGCCCGGCTCCACCCGGTTGGCGACCGGCTTGCCGTCCTCCGTCGGGGTGAAGGCGAAGTCGGTCAGCTCGTTGTTCAGCAGGAAGCCGCGCACCATCAGGCGGGAGCCGAAGCCGTCCTCGATGGTGGTGGTCATGGCGACGGCGTTGCCCGCCCCGTCGACCACGGAGATGTGGCTGGTGCCATGCTCCTCGGCCTCGGCGAAGCCCCAGGCGCGGCCTTCCCGGAAGGGCGGCTCGCCCGGCTGGGCCTTGCCCATCGACCGCTCGCCGACCAGCGCGGCGCGGCCCGCCAGATAGCCGCGGTCGAGCAGCCCCTTCACCGGCACCGTCACGAAGTCCGGGTCGGCCAGATAGAGGCCGCGGTCGGCGAAGGCGAGTCGCCCGGCCTCCGACAGCCAATGGGCGGCCAGCGCCGGATCGTTGCGGGTGGCGGCCATGTCGCGCCCTTCCAGGACGGCCAGCATCTGCAGCACCGCGACCCCGCCGGAGCTGGGCGGCCCCATGCCGCACAGGGTGTAGACACGGTAGGACCCGCAGACCGGTTCCCGCTCCTTCACCCGGTAGGCCTTCAGGTCGGCCTCGGTCATGTCGCCGGGGTTGGTGGGGTGGCCGGTCACCGCCTTGACGATATCGGCGGCGATCGGACCCTCGTAGAAGGCGGCGGAGCCCTTCTCGGCGATGGCCCGCAGCGTCGCCGCGAACTCCGGATTCCTCAGCACATGGCCGACCGGCCAGGGCGTGCCGTCCGGCTGGTAGAAATAGGCGCGCGCCGTGGGGCTGCCCGGCAGGTGCTTTTCCATGGCCAGCTGGCCGTTCAGCCGCGGGCTGACCGTGAAGCCGTCCTCGGCCAGCGCGATGGCGCGCTCGAACAGGCGGGGCCAGGGCAGTTTGCCATGCGCGCGGTGGGCGTGCTCCAGCAGCATCACCGTGCCCGGCACCCCGACGGACCGCCCGCCGACCACCGCGTCGTAGAAGGGCATCGGCTTGCCGTCCGCCCCCAGGAAACGCTCCGGAGTCGCCGCGGCCGGCGCGGTCTCGCGCCCGTCGAGGGAGGTCACCGCCTTCGTTGCGGCATCGTAATGGACCAGGAAGGCGCCGCCCCCGACTCCGGAGCTTTGCGGTTCCACCAGATTGAGGACGAGCTGCACGGCGATCGCCGCGTCCACCGCGCTGCCGCCCGCCCGCAGGATCTCCCGCCCGGCCTCCGCCGCCAGCGGATTCGCGGCGGCCACCATGTGGCGCGTGGCGGTGTCGAGGCTGCGGCTGCCCCGTCCGGTCGCGCGCTCCGGCGCCACGTCACCCGCCGCGGAAGGAGTCGTGGTCGGCGCCGCGGATGACGGCGTCTGGGCTGCGGCCTCCAGCGGCAGCGCCGCCAGCAGGCCGGCGGACAGCAGCGCCCGCCAGCGGCGGGACAGCAGGTTCGGCATCGGGTTCCTCCCCCATTCTCATGGTATCCTGGCCGGCGGCCCGGAGGACCACCGCAGGGTGAAGTTTGGCACCGGTCGCCGGCCCCGCCAGTTTGCCGGCGGCATTCCGCGAACTTTTTTTTGACAAGCGCCCGCTGGCGTGGCAAAGGGCGCGGCTTGTAATTCATGCAATTCCCGAATTGGGCATTCCCTAGGAACGTGACGGAGGACGAGGCGTGGCCAAACCCGAATGGGGCGTCAAGCGCATCTGCCCGAGCTGTGGCGCGCGCTATTACGATCTGCGCAAGGACCCGCCGGTGTGCCCGAGCTGCGGAGCGCAGTTCGATCCCGAGGCGTTGCTGAAGTCCCGCAAGGCGCGCCCGGCGCCGGTTGACGATGTCAAGAAGGCCCCGGTGGTCTCCTCGGACGAGGACGCCGAGACCGAGACCGAGGACGAGGAGTCGACGGAACTCGACGAGGTCGAGGACGATGTGTCCGTCGACGACATCGAGGAAACCGACGAGACGCCCGAGGACGAGGACGATGTCCTGATCGAGGACACCTCGGAACTGGGCGAGGACGACATGGACGAGGTCGTCGACGTCGAAGGCGAGGACGAGGAGGAGCGCTGATCCGCGCTCCCCTAGGAAAGAGGGGTGCGGTGGGGTGGAAAAAAGGTGGGTAGGGGCGAATTTTTCTCTTGCATCGCCCCCCCGTCCTGACCAATATCCCGCTCCACCGAGGCAGGCCGCAAGGCTCGCCACCCAGAGTTTCGGGGCCATAGCTCAGCTGGGAGAGCGCTACAATGGCATTGTAGAGGTCAGGAGTTCGATCCTCCTTGGCTCCACCAAACACCCGAAGGGCCCGCGCATCACCGCGCGGGCCCTTCGGCGTTTCAGCCCTCCGCGTCTTGCCAGCCCGGCCGCCGTCATCGTCTTGACAGGCGTCAAGGAACGCTCTTTGGTCGGGCGGCACCGTCGGCTTCCGCCGATTCCCCTTTCCTCCCGCTTCGGACACGCCATGGCCGACATCCTGATCGCCAACACCCTGACCGGCGAGACCACCCTGGGCGCGCTGAACGCCGTCGATCCGGACGCCGTGGGCCGGCTGGCGCAGATCCACCCGGTCTTCAACCCCGGAGTCGGCGTGCCCGACAGCGCCAGCCTGAACGATCTCGCCAAGGCCACCGGCATCCCGCTGGACGTGCTGCTGGCCACGGCGCGCGGGGCCATCCACGTCACCGCCCCGGCCGGCGGCTGCGGCTGCGGAAGCGGCGGCTGCGGCACCCCCAAGCACTGAACGCTTTCCCCCTCCCATTCGCGGCGCCGGTCCCCACCTGTTGGTGGCACCCACCATTGGGCACAGGTTTCGCGAACGGGAGGACAGCATGACGACGGCGCCAACATCGACCGAGTCTCCGGACGGCTGGCTGGAAACGGTGGTCGTTCCGCGCACCAGCGACATCGGCGGGTTCGAGGTGCGGCGCGCCCTGCCCTCCGTCCGCAAGCGGATGGTCGGGCCCTTCGTCTTCCTCGACCAGATGGGACCGGCGATCCTCAAGGCCGGGGCGGGCATCGACGTGCGCCCCCACCCGCACATCGGGCTGGCCACCGTCACCTACCTGTTCGACGGCGAGATCCTGCACCGCGACAGCCTGGGCACCGTCCTGCCGATCCGTCCGGGGGCGGTGAACTGGATGACCGCCGGGCGCGGCATCGCCCATTCCGAACGCTCCGCCACCGACGAGCGCGGCCGCGACCGGCTGCTGTCGGGCATCCAGTCCTGGGTCGCCCTGCCGAAGACCCATGAGGAGACCGACCCCGCCTTCGTCCATCTCGGCGCCGACGAGCTGCCGGTGGTCGAGGGCGAGGGCAAGCGGCTGCGCGTCGTCGCGGGCGAGGCGTACGGTGTACGTTCGCCCATGAACACGCTGTGGGACACGCTGTACGTCGATGCGTCGCTGGACGCCGGCGCCCGCCTGCCCATCGACCGCGAGACGGAGGAGCGGGCGCTCTACATCGCCGACGGCACCGTCACCATCCACGGCGACCGCTTCGAGTCCGGGCGGCTGCTGGTGCTGCGCCCCGGCGACGCGGTGACGGTGGAGGCCGAAACCGCCGCCCGCCTGATCCTGCTGGGCGGCGCCGTGATGGACGGCCCGCGTCACATCTGGTGGAACTTCGTCTCCAGCCGCCAGGACCGCATCGAACAGGCCAAGGCCGAATGGAAGGCTGGCCGGTTCGACGCCGTTCCCGGCGAGACGGAGTTCATTCCGCTTCCGGAACGGTGAAGCCGAGCGCCGTCAGCTTCTCCCGCACCGCCGGATCGGCCAGCGCCGCCAGGAAGCGCTGGACCGCCGGCCGGTCCCGGCGGTCGTTGGGGATCACGAAGTCGTAATGCTCCGCCTGCAGGGGCAGGAAGCCCAGCCCGTAGAGGGTGGCGACGCTCTCGATGGCGACGCCCCAGTCGGCGCGGCCCTGGGCCACCGCCACCGCCACGGCGTTGTGCGACTTGGCCTGCGACCAGTAGCCGGTGGGGCGCGCCGCCCCGAGCAGCCGGTCGGTCAGGATGCGCGTGCCGCTGCCGGCGTTGCGGTTGACCAGGATGCAGTCAGGGTCCCGCGCCGCCGCCAAACCGGCCTCCTCGGCCGTTCTGCCTTCGAAACGAACATCGCCCTTGCGGAAGACGATGCCCTGAAGGCGGCGGTAGCCGGTCACGAGGCCGAGCGCCGGGGTCAGGAAGGGGCGGTTGTACTCCCCGCTCTTCGGGTCCATCAGGTGGATGGCCGCCACGTCGCACTCGCCGCGCCGGGCGGCGGCGAGGCCGCCCATCGAGCCGACGTTCAGCGCCTTGACCGTCAGCCCTTCCCCGACCAGTTGGCCGGTGATGGCGTCCAGCCCGACGCAATGGCTGCCGATCACGATCAGGTCGGCGGGACGGGTGTCGCGCCCGATGCGCTGGACCGAGACCGGGGTGCCGGCCTCCACCGCCTCGGCCTGCGGGTCGACGGCGATGAAGCCGTCCGCGGCGCTGAAGGCGGTCACCGCGCCGGAGCCCTTGGACAGCGGATAGGCCGCCAGCCCGCCGTCCGTCCCGCGCACCAGCGAGACCATCACATATTCGGTCCGGCCCCGTTCCGATCCCAACCTCATCGGCACCGTCGCGCCCACGCTCTCCGTCGCCGCGGGCGGCAGACCGGCCAGCGCGCGCAGCACCGGGGCGACGAACTCGTGGAAGGTGAACATGGCGGAGGTCGGGAAGCCGGGCAGGACCACCACCGGCTTGCCTTTCGTTACGGCCAGGCACAGAGGCTTGCCGGGCTTCAGCGCGACGCCGTGCGCAACGATCCCCGGATCGGTCAGGCGGCTGATGATGCGGTGGGACAGATCGCCCGCCCCCTTCGACGTGCCGCCCGACAGCAGAAGCGCGTCGCAGGCCAGACCCTGCTCGACCAGCGGGGCCAGTTCCGCCTCGTCGTCGCGGGCGATGCCCAGCCGGACCGCCTCCCCGCCCAGCTCCTCCACCGCGGCGGCGAGGACGGCGGCGTTCGAGTCATAGACGGCGCCGGGGCGGATCGGCGCGCCGGGCGCGACGATCTCGTCGCCGGTGGAGAGGATCGCCACGCGGGGGCGGCGGACCACCGACACCTCGGCCCGCCCGATGGCCGCCAGCACGCCGATCTCGCGGGAGGTCAGCACCTGCCCGCGGCGCATCACCGTCTCGCCGCGCCCGATGTCCGACCCGGCGGCGGCGATGAAGGCGCCGGGCACCACCGGCTTGCGGATCGCCACCAGGAGGGCGTCGCCGTCCTCGTGCGACTCGGTGTGCTCCACCATCACCACGGCGTCGGCGCCGCGCGGCAGCATGCCGCCGGTGGCGAGCACCGTCGCCGTTCCGGGGGCGACGGTCAGCGCCGGGACGCGCCCGGCCGACAGCACCTCGTCGTTCAGGCGCAGCACGACCGGCGTGTCCTCGCCCGCCCCCTGGGTGTCGGCGGCGCGCACCGCGAAGCCGTCCACCGAGGAACGGTCGAAGCCGGGGACGTCGACCTCCGCCACCACGTCGGCGGCCAGCACGCGGCCCAGCGCGGCGCCCAGCCGCACCGTCTCCGCCCCCTTGGGCGTCAGGTCGAGATGGCGGCGGAAGCGCGCCTCGGCCTCGTCGCGGCCGACCACCTCGAGAAACTGCTCCTGCCGGGCCGCCTGGGCGACAAAACGCCGGATGTCCTGGTTGGACACGCCCTCCCCCCTCGCTTGATTCTGTTCAGAGACTTGTACCGTCAAAACAGCGCAGGGTCACGGTCGCCCCGGCGGGGACGCCCTCGCTGTCCGCCGGGATCAGCACGAAGCCGTCGGCCAGCACCGCCCCGGCCAGCCCCGGCCGCTGCGGCGAGGCGACCGGCTCGACCAGCCCATCCGCCGTCCGGCGCACGCGGTACAGTTCGGTGCAGCCGATCTCCGACACCAGCTTGCGCACCGTCACGGCCGGAACCGCCGGGTGCGGCAGCGCCGGGTCCCGCCCGGCCAAGCGGCGCACCGCCCGCCCGGCCAGCAGCTCATAGGCCGTCAGGCAGGCCATCGGCTCGCCGGGCAGCAGCACGGCGGGCACGCCGCCGGCCATCCCGAGCGCCGCCGAATCGCCGGGGCGCAGGGCCACGCCGTGCCGGGCGAGTTGCCCCGCGTCGGCCAATGCCAGCGGGGCCACGTCGTCCCCCCCCACTCCGGTGCGCCCGGCGGAGATCAGCAGGTCTGCGCCGGGGGCCGCGTAGGCGGCGGCCAGGGCGGCGCGGTCCGCCGGCAGCGGCCCGACCAGCTCAACCACGCCGCCGTCCCGCGCCACCAGCGTGGTCAGCATGGCGCCCAGCGTCTCGGGACCGGAGCGCGGCCCCCCCGCAAGAACGACCCGCACCCGTGGGCGGCCGCCAGCGCGCACCGTGCCGATCCCCAGCGCGGCGAGCAGTCCGAGATCCTGCGGGCGCAGCCGGTGCCCGGCCGTCATCAGGACGGTCCCGGCGCGCAGGCCCTCCCCCCGCCGCTCCACCCCGTCACCGGGGGCGGCGCTGTTCAGCGCCTCGATGAAGGGGCCGTCGGTCTGGATGCATTCGACGGGCAGGATGGCGTCGGTTCCCGGCGGCATCGGCTCCCCCGCCGCGACCGTCACGGCGCCCGGCAGCGGAACCGGGTTGTAGGAACCGGCGCCCAGCGTGTCGCTGGAGGCCACCGCCACCCCGTCGCGGGCGGCCCGGTCGGCGGGCGGCCAGTCTCCCGGCGCGGTCAGCGGCGCGGCGAGAACCACGCCCTCCGCCAGGGCCGCGGCGAGGTCGGCGAGCGCCACGGCGCGCGGCGGCAAAGGCGTGACGGCGGCGTCGATCCAGCCTTCCATGACCGGCAGGGAGGCGCGGCTGGAGAAGCCGCGCCCGCGCACATCGGGCGGAGTCGCTGCAAAAGGGCGCCGGTCTCCAATCGCGCGGTCGTCGCCGGCTCTGGCCGAACTCATGGCTGCACCCGTGATGCCTTCAGGTCGGCCCCTTATACCGCAACCTCCACACCGCCGCTGCACACACGGTTGCGGCCAGCGCGCTTGGCCTCGTAGAGCAGGCCGTCGGCGAGCTGGGTCAGCCGGTCGGGGGTGTCGTCCAGCAGCGGACGGGCGGTGCCCACGCCCAGGCTGATGGTGATGTGGTCGGCGACATGGGACGCCGCGTGGGGCAGGCGCTGCCCGGTCACCGTCTGGCGCAGGCGCTCGGCCACCTGGACCGCCCCCTCCTCGTCGGTTTCGGGAAGCAGGCAGACGAACTCCTCGCCGCCGTAGCGGGCGATCAGGTCGCCCGGCCTCATCATCTGTTCGGCCAGGAGCTGGGCCACGGCGCGCAGGCATTCGTCGCCCGCCTGATGGCCGTAATGGTCGTTGTAGGGTTTGAACTGGTCGACATCGAGCATGATCAGCGACAGCGGAAGCTGCGCCCGCCCGCAGCGCCGCCATTCGCGCAGCAGCACCTCGTCGAAGCGGCGGCGGTTGGCGATGCCGGTCAGACCGTCGTTGAAGGACAGGGTGCGCAGCAGATCGGTCTGCCGCTTCAGCAGCAGATGGTTGCGCACGCGGGCCTTGACGATGGGCGGGCTGATCGGCTTGGAGATGAAGTCGATGGCGCCGACCTCGAGCCCATAGGTCTCGTCCTCCACCTCGCTCTTGGCCGAGATGAAGATGACCGGGATGTCGCGGGTGATCGGATCGGCCTTGAGCCGGGAACAGACCTCGTAGCCGTCCATGCCCGGCATCATGATGTCCAGCAGAACGAGGTCGGGCAGCCGCGACTGCGCCAGCTCCAGGGCCTTCGACCCGTCGGTGGCGAAATAGATGTCGTTGTCATCCTTCAGGATGCGGCTCAGCACATGCACGTTCGACGGGATGTCGTCGACGACCAGGATCTTGGGGCGCGCATCGGTCATGATCGGTTCCTGGAGGACGGGTTCCCGGAAGGCGGTGTGCGGGAGCGAAGCGGGTCAGTCGGCCGGCAGGGACAGGCCGAGGTCCAGCATGATCCTGCGCAAGATTCCTTGAGCCTTTGTAAAGTCGAGGCCATCGACCGCCGACGACAGCGCCTTCATCGACACCGGATCGATCCAGTCGGCCAATGGCGGCGCCAGAACGGCGAACTCCTCCGCGGCGGCGAAGTTGCTGTCGCGCAGCAGCCGCAGGAAACGGTCCAGCATGGGTTCCAGCGTCTGGATGTCCATCGCCGGTTCCCCACCACCACCGCCGGCATCACCGGACCCGCCACCGGAAACCCCGCCATGGGCGCGCCCCGGCGCAACGGCCAGCCGGGCGGCGGAGTCCAGCACCGCCTCCAGCTCCGCGCGGAGGACCGGCAGCTGCGCCGCCGCCGCCGCGCCGTCGCCGCGGAAGGCGGCGACCTGCACGGCGTCCGCGGCGGCGGACAGCGTGCGGGCGCCGATGTTGCCCGCGAGGCTCTTCAGCTCGTGCCCCAGCGCCTTGGCCCGCGGCAGATCCCCCGAGGCCAGGGCGACGGCGATGCCGTCCGCCACGCCGTCATAGGTCCGGGCGAAATCGGTGACGAACTTGCGGAACAGCCCCACATCGCCGTCGAGCCGGTGCAGCGCGTCCTTCACGTCGATGCCCGGCAACTCGGCGGGAAGCGCCGCACGGGCCGCGGACGGCATGGGCTTGGGCAGCAGCGGCACGCCCGCCGCCAAACCGCCGGCCACTATACCACCGGCTGCCGCCCCCCCCGCCGGCTGGCCGAGCCAGCGCGTCACCACGGAGAACAGCTGCTCCACGTCGATCGGCTTGGCGATGTGGTCGTCCATGCCGCCGTCCAGGCAACGCTGGCGGTCGGACGGCAGGGCGCTGGCGGTCATGGCGATGATCGGCAACCCCTGCCCGGCGGGCCGGGCGCGCAGCCGGCGCGTCGCCTCGAATCCGTCCATCTCCGGCATCTGCACATCCATCAGCACAAGGTCGAAGGGCGGGTCAGCCTCCTCGACGCAGGCGACGGCCTCGTAGCCGTTGCCGGCCAGGGTGACGCGGGCGCCGGCGCGCTCCAGGATCTCGCGGGCCACCTCCTGGCTGATGCTGTTGTCCTCCACCAGCAGCAGGCGGTGCCCGAACAGGGGGCGCAGCGGCTGCGGCCGGAGGAAGCCGGCGGGATGCGCCGCGCAGGCGTGCAGCGGCGTCGCCTCCGCCGCGTCGCCCCCGGCGCCGCGCCCATAGGCGTCGATCACCGCGTCGAGCAGCGAGGAGGCGGTGACCGGCTTGACCAGCGCACCGCCGAGGGCCAGCCCCTCCAGCCCCTCGCCGCCCGCTCCGGCGCCCATCCGCTCCCGCCCGAAGGCGGAAACCACGATGATGACCGGGGCCTTGACCAGCCCGTCGTCGCGGATGCGGCGGGAGGTCTCCAGCCCGTCCATCCCCGGCATCTTCCAATCCATCAGCACGATGTCGTAGGGCGTCCCCTCGGCGGTCGCGCGCTCCAGCTCCGCGATCGCCTCGGCTCCCGACGCGCAGAGCGACGTCCGCCAGCCGAAGGACGTGACCAGCTCGCCCAGCACCTCGCGCGCGGTGAGGTTGTCGTCCACCACCAGCACGGACAGGCCGCGCGGCACCACGCGGGAGCGCAGCGGACGCTCCCCCGCCCGCCCGGCGCCCGCCATGCCGGCCAGCCCGAAGGCGGCGTTGCCGAACACGGCGGTGAAATGAAAATCGCTGCCCTGGCCCGGCTCGCTCGACACGTCCATCACGCCGCCCATCAGGGCGACCAGACGCGTGCAGATGGCCAACCCCAGGCCGGTGCCGCCGTAGCGCCGAGTGGTGGAGCTGTCGGCCTGGCTGAAGGCCTGGAACAGCCGCTCCTTCTGATCGGCGTCGATGCCGATGCCGGTGTCGCGGATCGAGAAGGCCAGGACCGTCCGATCCTCCGTCACCTCGACGGCGCGGACCGACACCACCACCTCCCCCGCTTCGGTGAACTTGATGGCGTTGCCGGCGAGGTTGATGAGCACCTGCTGCAAACGCAGCGGATCGCCGACGAGGTCGAGCGGAACCTCCGGCCCGACCGAGAACAGGACCTCGATGTCCTTGTCCTGGGCCGCCGCGCCGATGATCACCGCCAGGTTCTGCAGCAGGTCGTCCAGGCGGAACTCCACCCGCTCCAGCTCCAGCTTGCCGGCCTCGACCTTGGAGAAGTCCAGGATGTCGTTCAGGATGCCGAGCAGCGACTGCGCCGAGACGCGGATCTTCTGAGCGTAATCGCGCTGCCGCGACGACAGGTCGGTCTGCTGGATCAGATGGACCAGACCCAGGATGGCGTTCATCGGCGTGCGGATCTCATGGCTCATGTTGGCCAGGAATTCGCTCTTGGCGCGGCTGGCCGCCTCGGCCACGGATTTGGCCTGGCGCAGCGCGACCTCGGCCCGCTTGCGCTCGGCGATCTCGTGGAAGACGACGACGGCGCCCTCGACCCGCCCGTCCTCCAGCATGGGCGACGCCGCGAACTCCACGGGGAAGCTGGTGCCGTCCTTGCGCCAGTAGATGTCCTCCGAGCCGCCCCGCGCCTCGCCGGTGCGCAGAACCTCGAAGACCGGGCAGTCGATGGTCGGCGCCGGCGTGCCGTCGGCGCGGGTGTGGTGCAGCAGCACATGCAGGCTGCGGCCCAGCATCTCCTCGTTGCTGTAGCCGGTCAGCGCGCAGGCGGCGGGGTTGGCGAAGGTGATCCGCTCGTCCCGGTCGACGCCGCAGATGCCTTCCGACGCGGATTGCAGGATCAGGTTCAGCCGCCGGTTGGCCCCGGCGAAGGCGCGGTTGGCCTGTTCCAGGCTGCGGGCGGTGGCGTCCAGGTCGGCGTTCGTCTCGGCCAGCCGGCGGCGTCCCACCTCCTCGCGCGACAGGCTGCGCGCCGCCGCCATCGCCAGCGCGGCGCAGGCGGCCACCGCCAGCAGAACCAGCAGGCCGCCGTGGATCGTGCGCTCGCGCCAGGGGGTCAGCGCCTCGTCCTGCGACATGCCGACCTGAACGATCAGCGGCAGGTCCTGGACCCGCAGATTGGCGACGATCCGCTCCGACCCGTCCACCGGGGACCGGCTGAAGATCGTGCCGCCGGTGGACCGCGGCGCCTCGTCCATCGGCGGGGCGACCAGCGGCAGGTCCGATGATGCCGCGGACGGCGGTGCGCCGCTGTCCTGGCCGGACAGGCTGAACAGCAGGGTCCCGTCCTCGCGGTAGACGGCGACCGCTCCCCCGCGGCCGATGTTCAGCCCCTCGAAGAAGAACCGGAAATAATCCAGGTCCACGGCGATGTTGGCGACGCCCTGGAAATTCTCCACGGTCCCGATGCGACGGCTGATGGTGAAGGTCGGCTTGCCCGACAGGCGGCCCCGGATCATCCCGCCGATGTGGAACGCCTCGCCGTTCCGGTGGGCCTGGAAGAAGGCGCGGTCGGTGTTGTTCATCGGCGGCGCCGGGAACTGACGGGTGGTCAGCAGCCCGCTTCCGGCGGCGTCGTGAATCCAGATGGCGCTGATCTCCGGTATGGCATCGGCCATGGCGCGCAGTTCCTGCCACAGCGGCAGGTCGCGCGCGACCGAATCCATCTCCCGCACGCGCAGCCGGTCGTCCACGCGCTGCAAAACGAGGTCGCTGGTGGCGACGGTGCGGCGCACATGCTCGTGCAGCAGGCGGGCGGCGCTCAGCGTCCGGTCGCGGGCATGGCTCACCGCCTCGTCGCGGTCGGCCCAGGTGGCCACCCCCCACAGGCCGACTCCGAACAGGGTGATCACCCCGACGATGGTCGTCAGCAAGGTCCGCAGCCGCGTGCGGGTGGCCGCGGCGGGCCCCTCCGTCGTCAGGAAAGCTTCGTCCATCACCGGTGTCCGCACAATCCGGCGCACGCCGGAGGAGAGAAAATTGCCGCGCATGGTAATTATGGCGTCCGGACGATGTCCTTCGCAAGAGACTTGGAAAGGGCCTCCGCCCGATCGGCGGGCAGGGCCTCGCGCAGGGCCCACGCCCCCTCCTCCGCCGCATCCAGGACGCTGGCGACCAACCCCGCCGCCTCATCCCGGCGCCCCGCGCGGAGGGCGGCGCAAAGCGCCCGGCAGGCGGACGCCAGACGGACCAGCCCCAGGCGGGCCGACGGCGCGATCAGCGCCTGCGCCTCCGCCGCCACGCCGGTGGATGAGCCGCCCGCGCGCAGGTGGCTCGTCCGCCGGGGAAGCTCGTCGAGGAACACGGCGGCCAGACCGGCGCAGGCGTCCTCCCCCACCTCGTCGGCCAGCTGGCGCAGCATCGCCGGATCGAGCGGCTGACGGAGCGGGATCGGCTCCGCCACGGTCCTGGACACCGCGCTCCCTCCCATCGCGGCCATCGGGACCGCCGGGGCCGGACCATGCCGGACGGGGTCGCCCGCCGCATGATCGCCCGCCGCATGATCGCCCACCGCATGATCGATGGCGTCCAGCATGACGGCCCGGTCCACCGGCTTGGCGATGTGGCCGTTCATGCCGGCGTCGTGGCAGCGCCGGACCTCGTCGGGCAGGGCGCTGGCGCTCATCGCCAGGATCGGGATGGCCCCCACCGGCGGCGGCAGGGCGCGAATCGCCCGCGTGGCGGCGTGACCGTCCATCTCCGGCATGTGCACGTCCATCAGCACGAGATCGTAGACGCCGCGCTGAACCGCCTCCACGGCCTGCCGTCCGTTGACGACGGTGTCCACCCGGTGGCCGGCTCCCAGCAGCATGGCCACGGTCAGTTCGCGGTTCATGGCCAGATCCTCGGCCAGAAGGATGCGCAACGGGCGGCGCAGGCGGATCAGGAGGTCCGCCGCGCACGGGGCGCGACCCCGGACCGGCGGAGCGGATTCCGGAAGCACCAGCGACAGCCAGAAGGTGGACCCGACGCCCGCCTGGCTCTGCACCCCGACCGTCCCGCCCATCATCTCCACCAGCCGGCGGCTGATGGCGAGGCCCAGGCCGGTGCCGCCGCGCGACCGGTCGATCTGGCTGAAACGCTGGAACAGTTGGCCCTGCCGGTCGGGCGGAATGCCGATCCCGGTGTCGGTGACGCTGATCGTCAGATGGGGCCCGGCGGGGGTATCGGCGTTCTTCACGATGGTCAGGCCGATGCCGCCATGCTCGGTGAACTTCACCGCGTTGGCCAGCAGGTTCAGAACCACCTGCCGCAGCCGGTCGGGATCGCCGCTCAGCCAGTCCGGGACGTCCGGCGCGACGGCGGCGTGCAGCGTCAGCCCCTTCGCCTCGGCCTCCAGGCGCAGCACCGCCGCGCAGTTGGCGATCAGGTCGCGGATGGCGAAGGGGGTGTCGTTCAGCACCAGCCGCCCCGCCTCGATGCGGGAGAAGTCCAGCACATCCTCGATCACCGTCAGAAGCGACCGCCCGGCGTCGCGCACCAGACGGGCGTGGTGGTTCTGCCGGGGCGTCAGATCCTCGTCCAGCAGCAGGCTGGCGAAGCCCAGGATGCCGTTCAGCGGCGTGCGCATCTCGTGACTCATGGTCGCCAGGAACTCGGCCTTGGCGCGGCTGGCCGCCTCGGCGTCCAGACGGGCCTGGATCAGCGCCTGCTCGTTGCGCTTGGCCTCGGTCACGTCGGTGACGATCCCATCCCACACGATGTCGCCGTTGTCGCGCCGGACGGCGCGGCTGGAGGCGCTGATCCAACGGATCTCGCCGTCGGACCGGACGATCCGGTATTCGAGATTCCACGGGGCCAGCGTCTCGGCGGAGGCGTGGATCGAGGCGTAGACGCGCGGACGGTCATCGGGATGGAGGATGCGGCTCAGCGCCTCCATCGTCACCCGCTCCGTCGGCGGCAGGCCCATCACCTGGAAGAAGCCGGGGCTGCAGTAGGGAAAGCGCAGCCGGCCGTCCGCCCCGAGCACCCGCTGATACACGCCGCCCGGCAGGTTCGCCACCGTCGCGGTGAAGCGGCGCTGGCTTTCGGTGAGGGCGATCTGGAGATCGAGGCGCTCCTGCTCCTTGCGCAGGAAGGTGCCCAGCGCCAGCGTGCCGAAGAGGTTGCCGAGACTCAGCGGCACCAGAGCGGTGTCCATCAGCCGGCGCGCCATGTCGGGGGGCAGCAGCAGGAAGCTGAAGGGCGCCATCACCGTCACCAGCAGGGCCAGCGCGGTCAGGTGCGCGTTGCCGAACCGCCCGCTCCGGCGCGCCGCCGCCGCCACCAGGACGCCGATCAGCCCCGCACCGGCCAACGAGGTGACTCCCGCCACCGCTCCCGGACCGCCCATCCAGACGCGGAAGGCACCGGACACCGCCGCCGCCGCCCCCCCGGCCAGAGGACCGCCGAACGGGCCGGCCAGCCCGACGATGACGTTGCGCGCGTCGATGAACAGGCCCGGCGCCACCCGCACCGGATCGGCCATGCCCAGCACCGCCACCCCGCCGAACATCAGGCCGAGCAGGACATTGGCCAGCGGCGCCGGCCAGCCGGCGGCGCGGCTGCGTATCTGCAGGAAGACGACCGCCACGACCGCGAACAGTCCAATGTTCTGCGCCAGCCCGAGCAGCAGTTCGCTGGAAACCATGGTCATCGCATCCCCCCTGGCCATCGCAACCCTCTGGCGATCCCGTTTTGCATTTTGCCTGTGTGGCGCGACGCGGATTCGCATCGTGCGACGCATTCCCGTCACGCGGGCGGATGCCGCTGCGTTCCGGTCCGCCCTTTCGCCGGTTTCACGCAAGGGGCATGCCGCTCCGGAGGTGGTCGCCCGTCATGGGCAGCCCGGCGGAGGCACCCCGCTCGGCATCGCCGTCCGGGGTGGCGGGGCGCCTCCGCCGCGGGAGGGGAAAAGCCCCGCTTTCCGCGCCGCACCACGCCTTTCGGGGCACCCCGCCCGCACCGGCAATCGTTGCAAATGCCATAGGCCTGTGACGTTCCGGGGACTTCCGCCAACCGGGCCGGCGGGACGGGTGTATGACCGGGTTAGTACCGAATTCCGGCGGGGCAAAAGGGCCTGCGATCCCGTTGGCAAGCGGGATACCGGCGGTACCGCGCCGGTGTCGCCCGAAGACTGCGCTCTCGCCCGAAGGGGTCCTCCGATGGGTTTCACGCCGTGAAAGCCGGGGATGGGACGACCATCGGGGCGGCTATCAGGGCTGTGGCGGGGACGGGAGGCGGTAACGGGAGAAGGTTCATGCAGCACGCCGTTGCCGGGGCCCCGCGGTTGTCCGTGGTGGTTCCCTGCTACAACGAGGCCGAGGGGATCGGCGAATTGCACCGCCGGGTGTCCGCGGCCTGCCGCGCCGAGGTCGGGGAGAGCTATGAGCTGATCCTGGTGGACGACGGGTCGCGGGACGGCACCTGGGGCCGCATCGCCGGTCTGGTGCGCGACGACCCGGCGGTGACGGGGGTGCGGCTGTCGCGCAACCACGGCCACCAGCTCGCTTTGACCGCCGGCCTTCATGTCTGCCGGGGCGAGCGCATCCTGATCATCGACGCCGACCTTCAGGACCCGCCGGAGTTGCTGACCACCATGATGGCCCGCATGGACGCCGGGGCCGACGTGGTCTACGGCACCCGCATGGCCCGCGACGGCGAGACCTGGTTCAAGAAGGGCACGGCGGCGCTGTTCTACCGCCTGCTCGACCGGCTGGTCGACATCGAGATCCCCAAGGACACCGGCGACTTCCGCCTGATGAGCCGCCGCGCCCTGGAGGTGCTGAACGCCATGCCGGAGCAGCACCGCTTCATCCGCGGCATGGTGAGCTGGATCGGGCTGAAGCAGGAACCGCTGCCCTACGACCGGCAGGCCCGCGCTGTCGGCGAGACCAAGTACCCGCTGGGCAAGATGATCCGCTTCGCGGTGGACGCCATCACCAGCTTCTCCATCAAGCCGCTGCGCGCCGCCTCCTACATCGGCTTCTTCTTCGCGCTGTGCGCGGTGCTGGCGCTGGGCTACGCGCTGGTAAGCTGGTCGCAGCACGCGACGGTCCCCGGCTGGACCAGCGTGATGGTCGTCTCGCTGGTGCTGGGCAGCACCCAGCTTCTGATCCTCGGCGTGCTCGGCGAGTATCTGGGGCGGCTCTACATGGAGACGAAGCAGCGACCGCTGTTCGTGGTGGACCGCATCGCCCGTCATCCGGACGCCCTGGCCGCCCATCAAACCGCCGTCGAAGCCGGGGTGCCGGCCGCGCCGGCCCCCGCCACGGTGCCCCTGGGGACCGGCATCGCCGCGGCCGCCGGGGCCTTCTCCCGCATCGAGGTCAACAGCGGGGCCAACCGTTGAGCGGCACGGAAGGCCGGCGGCGCGCCGCTCCCTGGACGGCCATCCGCTTCGCCGTGGTCGGTCTGCTGAACACCGGGGTGGATTTTGCGCTGTTCCTGGCGCTGGTGTCGCTGGCCGGCGTCCCCGTCCTGGCCGCCAACGCCGTGGGCTACGGCGCCGGCGTGCTGTGCAGCTTCCTGCTGAACCGCAGCTGGACCTTCCGGATGCGCCGGGAGGCGGCCCCGATGGCCCGCCGCCTGCCGCTGTTCCTGGCCTTCAACCTGGTCGGGCTGGGGCTGTCCACTCTGGTGGTCGGCCTGCTGGTCCCCACCGTTCCGCCGCTGGCCGCCAAGATCGCGGCGACCGCCGTCACCTTCGCCTGGAACTACTGGTCGAGCCGGCGCTTCGTCTTCACGGCACCGGCCGCCAATCCCCTGACCTGATTCCCGGCCTGATCCCCGCCCTGATCCCCGCCCTGATTCTGCGCTCCGGTTGCGCCGCCGAACGCGCGCGGGCGCTTTGCCGCAACGGCGAACCTTGACCGCCGGGCGGCCTACCCCAATCTATGACGAGGCGGCGCCGAGCTTCCCCTTTCGGGCCGCCAGCCAGCCGGGCGCCGGAAACGGGCCCAATGTGCAACTCGCTCGCCTCTCGAGGAGGATGCGCCGTGACGACACGTCTTTCGCTCTTCAACAGTCCGCTGCTCCTGGGCTTCGACCAGTTCGAGCGCACGCTGGACCGCATCGCCAAGAACTCCGCGGAAGGCTATCCGCCCTACAACATCGAACAGATCGGGGACGAGGGCCTGCGCATCACGCTGGCCGTGGCCGGCTTCACCTCCGAGGACCTGTCGGTCCAGATCGAGGACAACCAGCTCGTCATCCGCGGCCGCCAGACCGACGACCGCTCGCGCATCTACCTGCACCGCGGCATCGCCGCCCGCCAGTTCCAGCGCAGCTTCGTGCTGGCGGAGGGGATCGAGGTCGTCGGCGCCTCCCTCGACAACGGCCTGCTCAACATCGACCTGAAGCGGCCCCTGCCGGAACCCAAGGTCCGCACCATCAAGATCGAGCAGCCCGCCCAGGCCGCCAGCGGCACCGCCGGACCGCAGACCATCGACGTCGCGCCCGACCGCGGCGACGCCTGACCGGTCTGCGCGCTCCGCCGCCCACACCTCCTCGACCGATTCGTCCAAAGGACCGCGTCATGAACAGCTTCGACATCGACTCCGACAAGGCCGCCGCCTACCTGCGCCAACTGTCGCCCCAGGATTTCGCCGGCTTCGGGCTGGACCATGTGGCCTATGTCCGGCCGGTGACCGTCGACGACGCCCCGGCCTTCTCCGTCCACGCCGCCGACGGCACGCCGCTGACGGTGCTGGCCGAGCGCGACGTGGCCTTCGCCACCGTCCGCCAGAACGACATGGAGCCGCTGAGCGTCCACTGACGCCCGGGGGCGTCGTGTCTCTGACGCCCGGACGTTTTGCCGCAGCCTCTCCGGAGGTTGCGAAAGGGCCGGTCCATCGCGGACCGGCCCTTTTCGTTTCTGTACGACCGGTGCTATGACATTGCTCCGGGACGCCCCCTTCAACCCTTGCCTGCCCCCCTCAACCCGCTATCCTTGTGGGGGACCGCGACAGTGGCCAAGCGGGCGGATGGGCGCCGGCTTGCGGGGAGATGGCATTGAGCGACGGGGCAGACACCAGCGAGGCCGTGGCCGAGGGTGCGGGAGACAAGTCCGCCCGCCCCCAGGGCGGCGGCCGGCGCAAGCAGTGGGAGGACGAGGCCCGCGACGCGCTGCACATCATGCCGCTGTCGGCCATCCCGCTGGAGACGCCGGGGCTCCAGCACGCCCGCCTGATCAAGAATGTGCGGTTGCAGACCGTCGTGGAGATGTTCCACGACGTCCAGACCGGCAGCGGGCAGGTTTCGCCGCGCCATCTCACCGCCTATTTCGAATCCTACAAGGAGGAGGTGGAGCGCGACCTCGTCAAGATCGAGAAGATCGCCGCCGCCTCCAGCTTCGACGTCTACACCTCCCGCATCGAACTGCGGCGGATGAACATCGATGTCAACAGCATCGAGTCGCTGACCCTGTCCGACCGCAAGAAGGAGGAGCTGACCAACTACATGCGCGTCTTCACGCGCCCGCTGGTCGAGTATGTCTACGGGTCCGAGGACATGCAGGTCCAGGACGTGAAGGACATCATCGGCATGTTCTCCAATCCCAACCGGGACGAGGCGCTGCGCAACCTGCGCATGATGGCCGACCGGCTGGACATCGAGCTGGGTGAGATCCCGCAGTTCCTCGAGGAATACGGCGACATCTTCCTGTCGCTGGCCTATTTCAAGAAATGCCTGGACGACATCGTCCCGGAGATCCAGCGCTTCCTTTCCTGGATGGCCGAGATCCGCAGCTCCACCGAGGTCAAGCGCGACGCCCGGCAGATGCGCATGCTCGACGAGATCAGCCGCGACCTGACCGACATCTCGACCTCGATCACCGGGCGGTTCGAGAGCTTCGACAACCGGTCCAAGGACTTCTGGCGCGACATCAACGCCGAGACCTTCCATTCCATCCGCGAGCTGATCGCCTCCCACCACGTCACCATCGGCGGCGTGCTGTGCGGTCTGGCGGTGAAGATGGACCTGTGGAAGGCCCGCTTCGCCCGCGGCGGCGGCGGCCCGAACCGGCGCATGGAGTTCGTGAAGTCGGAAATCCTGCCCGGCCTGTCCCACATCAAGTCGCTGGAACAGTCCGCCCGCTCCGCCAGCGCGTGACCGTGCGCGCCGCCATGGACACGCCCGCGATCGGACAGCCCCGCACGCCCTACCGCCGCCGGCTGATGGGGCGGCGGCTGCCGGTGCTGCTCGGCGCGGCGCTGGTGCTGGCCCTGCTCGGTCCCTTCGGCACCTTCGCCGATCTGACGCTGGCGCAGCGGCTGGCCTACTGGATCGGGCTGATCGGGCTGGGCGGCCTCGCCTTCGAGCTTCTGACCCTGGCCGCCGGCCATCGGCTGCGGGAGCGGGCGGGAGCGTGGCGCGCCACGTTGGCCGGGGTGGTCCTGGCGGTGGCGGCGCTGATGACGTTCACCGTGGCGCTGCTTGAAAGGACCTTGCGCGGGATGGACTTCCTGCGCCCGCTGGGGCTGGCGGAGCTGTTCGTCTACGTCGTCCTCGTCACCCTGCTGGTGTCGGCCATTCCGGTCTGGCTGGAGCTGCGCGACCGCGGGCTTCTCGCCGGCCCCACGCCGCCGCCATCCCCGTTCGTCCCGGACGACGCGCCGGCATCATCCCCGGCGGAGCGGCCGGAGCCCGCCTTCCTCGCCCGCCTGCCGGCGCGGCTCGGCCGGGACCTGCTGGCGCTGGAGATGGAGGACCATTACGTCCGCGCCTACACGGCGGAGGGCAGCGACCTGATCCTGATGCGGCTGCGCGACGCCATCGCCGAGCTGGCCGGGCTGGAGGGGATGCAGGTCCACCGCTCCCACTGGGTCGCCGCCGCGGCCGTCGCCGGGGTGGAGCGCAAGCCGGACGGCAAGCTGGTGCTGGTCCTGCGCAACGGCCTGCGCGTGCCGGTCAGCCGCAGTTACGCGGCGGCGGTCCGCAAGGCGGGCTGGGTGGAGAAGGCGGGGCCGTGACCAATCCCCCCCAACGAGCACACGACTTCGTTGTGAAAGCCCGACCCGATCTCAGACATCCCACACAATAACGGATGCCTCCTCTACCCCATCCGCCGTCGATTACCTTCGTATCTTTGTTAGATCACTCGAAATGTCGATACCCTAAGGACATTCATTCAAGAATTCCCTTCAAGACCCGACTGCGATGCCATACCATCGAATTCACGGGGATTTTTCCATCAATCACACTGAAAAGGCTGATGCAACCCAAGTGATAACCAGCGCAAACCTTACGCTGATAATTCCGCATCGCTCTCCATAGTCTTCATCGACATCATCGGATGGTCGGGGGATCGGAACCGCTGCGATCCCTCGCCCGACAGGACATCCCTGCGCCCATCGCCGCTCGCCTCCCGCCGCAGAACCGGGTTCGGGACCGCCGACCCGCGTCTCCGTTCCACCCAAACCTTGCGGGTCCCATGACGTACCGCCCCGACATCGACGGCCTTCGCGCGGTATCGATCCTTTCGGTTCTGCTGTTCCACGCGAAGTTTTCCCTGTTCAGCGGCGGATACGTCGGCGTCGATGTGTTCTTCGTGATTTCCGGCTACCTCATCGGCTCGATCGTTCTGAACGACACGCAGCGCGGCCGCTTTTCCCTCGCCGACTTCTATGTCCGCCGCATCCGTCGAATCCTTCCCGCACTGTTCGCGGCGCTGGCGGTCACCGCGGTGCTCGCCCTGTTCCTGCTGTCGCCCCAGGAGTTGAAGAGCTTTTCCCAGAACCTCGCGGCGACCACGCTGTTCTCGTCCAACATCGTCTATTATCTGAAGTCCGGTTATTTCGAGAACGCGGCGGAGATGAACCCGCTTCTCCACACCTGGTCGCTGGGGGTGGAGCAGCAATTCTACATCGTCTTTCCCCTCGCCGTGCTGGCCCTGCTTCCATACAGGCGTTCGGTGTGGGGCGCCGTTCTGCTGGCGGCGGCGACGGCGTCCTTCGCCCTGGGGGTGTCGCTGGTGCGGGATCATCCGGTGGCGGCCTTCTACCTGCTGCCGCCCCGGCTGTGGGAACTGGTGCTGGGCGCCCTTCTCGCCTTCGGCGCCGTTCCGGACAGCCGCAGCCGCGCGGTGCGGGAACTGGCCTGCGCGGTCGGCGCCGCCCTGATCCTCGTCAGCGTGTTCGCCCTGTCCGAGGCCACGGCCTTTCCGGGCTACGCCGCGCTGCTGCCCTGCCTGGGCGCGGCGCTGGTCATCCATGCCGGGCGGAGCGGTCCGACGGCGGTCGGGAGAATGCTGACTCTGCGCCCCATGGTCTTCATCGGCCTGATCTCCTACTCCATGTACATCTGGCATTGGCCGCTGATGGTCTTCGCGCGGTTCTACAAAGGGCGGGACCTGACCACCAAGGAGACGCTGATCCTTCTCGCGGCCATCGCCGCGGTGTCCCTGCTGTCCTGGCGGCTGATCGAGGTTCCCTTCCGCAAGCCCAGGGCAGCGCCGGGTGTGCAGTCCGACCGCCGGCCGTCCAAGGTCTTCGCGCGGACCGGCTGGGTCATGGCCGGGCTGGCGGGGGTCGGGCTGCTCGGTCATCTGTCCGACGGGCTGCCGCAGCGCTTCACCGACTACGCGCCGCAGGACATCTCAGGGCGGGAACTCTACAAGGAACACACCTGCTTCCTCGAAACCGACCAGCCGCCCGAGGCGTGGCCGGGCCTGGAGAATTGCCGGATCGGTTCGCCGAAGGCGGAGGCTCCCACCGCCCTGCTCTGGGGGGATTCCTTCGCCGCCCATTACGTGCCGGGGCTTCAGACCGTCGCCGACACCCTGCCCTTCAACATCGTGCAGTACACGGCGTCCGGCTGCCCGCCCATCAAGGATCTGCCGGTCAACGCCCGCCCGAATTGCCAGGAGTTCAACCGTCGCGTCGATGAACTCATCGATCGCAACGGCATCCGCATCGTCATCATGGCGGCGCGGTGGGAATGGTACATGGACACCAACGCGCTCGATCTCCGCCGCCTGCACGAGACCGTGGAGGCGCTGCGGAACCGGGGCATCCGCATCGTCGTGCTGGGGCAGAGCCCGGTGTTCCGCTTCCGCAACCCCTACGACCACACCTATTTCATGAAGTCGGAGCGCGCCTATTCGATCACCGGGCAAGCCGCCGACCAGCCGGTCATCGCCGCGACGCGGGGCGCGCGGTTCGTCGACACCTCCGACTATTTCTGCGACCCCGACCCCTGCAAGGCCCTTCCGCTCTGCCGGATCAGGGATAAGGAGGGCTTCTATTTCCTGGACCAGGGCCATTTCTCGGCCCACGGCAGCACCCTGATCGTGCAGAGCATCCAGGAGATTCTGCGCGCCCCCGATCCGGCATACGGAGAGTGAGGCACAAGAACGCCGCGCAGCGGGAAGGCGGTGTCGCCCCCCACTGCGCCGGTTTCCGTCACTTCGCCAGATTGCGCAGGACGAAGTTCAGCACGCCGCCGTTCCGGTAATACTCGACCTCGTCCACCGTATCGATGCGCAGCAGCAGCGGCACCGGACGGGTCTGCCCGTCGGCGCGGGTGATGGTCATCGTCACGTCCTTGCGCGGGCGCAGGTCCTGCTCGATGCCGTCGATGTCGAAGGTCTCGGTGCCGTCCAGCGCCAGATCGTTGCGGGTCAGCCCGTCCTTGAACTGGAGCGGCAGGATGCCCATCCCGACGAGGTTCGAGCGGTGGATGCGCTCGAAGCTCTCGGCGATCACAGCGCGGATGCCCAGCAGCTTGGTGCCCTTGGCCGCCCAGTCGCGGCTGGAGCCGGTGCCGTACTCCTTGCCGGCGATGACCACCAGCGGCACGCCCTCCTGGGCGTAGCGCATCGCCGCGGTGTAGATCGGCAACTGCTCGCCCGAGGGGTAGTGCCGGGTCTCGCCGCCCTCCACGCCCGCCAGCATCTCGTTGCGGATGCGGATGTTGGCGAAGGTGCCGCGCATCATCACCTCGTGGTTGCCGCGCCGCGCCCCGTAGGAGTTGAAGTCCTGAGGGCGCACCTGATGGCTCAGCAGATACTCGCCGGCCGGGCTGGTCTTCTTGATCGAGCCGGCGGGCGAGATGTGGTCGGTGGTGATGCTGTCGCCGAGCACGGCGAGCGCGCGGGCGCCCCGCACGTCGCTGACCGCCTCGGGCGTCTTCGGCATGTCGGCGAAGAAGGGCGGCAGCTTCACGTAGGTGCTGCCGGCCTGCCACTCGTAGGTCTGGCCCTCGGCGGTCCGGATGCCGCGCCACTGCTCCGGCCCCTCGAACACGTTGCCGTAGCGGCTGCGGAACATCTCCGCCGACAGCGAGGCGTCGATGGCGTCCTGGACCTCCTGGTTGGTCGGCCAGATGTCCTTCAGATAGACGGGCTGGCCGTCATGGCCGGTGCCGATGGGGTCCTTGGCCAGATCGATCTTCATGTTGCCGGCCAGCGCGTAGGCGACGCACAGCGGCGGCGAGGCCAGATAATTCGCCCGCGTGTGCGGGTTCACCCGGCCTTCGAAGTTGCGGTTGCCCGACAGCACGGCGGCGACCACGAGGTTGCCCTCCTCCACCGCCGCGGCGATGGGGTCGGGAAGCGGGCCGCTGTTGCCGATGCAGGTGGTGCAGCCGTAACCGACGATGTTGAAGCCGAGCTGGTCGAGGTAGGGCTGGAGCCCGGCCTTGGCCAGATAGTCGGTGACCACCTGCGAGCCCGGCGCCAGCGAGGTCTTGACCCAGGGCTTGGACTTCAGCCCCTTTTCCACCGCCTTGCCGGCGAGCAGGCCGGCGGCCACCAGCACCGCCGGGTTGGAGGTGTTGGTGCAGGAGGTGATGGCGGCGATCACCACCGCCCCCTGGTCGAGATTGTAGCCGCAGCCCTTCACCGGAACGGAGCGGTCGGCGTCCTCCGCCTTGAAGGCGCCGACCAGATCGCTGCCGAAGCTCTGCGCCGCCTGGGACAGCGGCACGCGGTCCTGCGGGCGCTTCGGGCCGGCCAGCGACGGCTCGACCGTCGTCATGTCCAGCTCCAGCGTGTCGGTGAAGACGGGGTCGGGGGTGCCGGCGTCGCGCCACATGCCCTGGGCGCGGGCGTAGGCCTCGACCATCGCCACGCGGTCGGCGTCGCGGCCGGTGAAGGTCAGGTAGCGGATGGTCTCCGCGTCGATCGGGAAGATGCCGCAGGTGGCGCCGTATTCCGGGGCCATGTTGCCGATGGTGGCGCGGTCGGCCAGCGTCAGATGGTCCAGGCCCGGCCCGTAGAACTCCACGAACTTTCCGACCACGCCCTTCCTGCGCAGCATCTGGGTGACGGTCAGCACGAGATCGGTGGCCGTCGTGCCCTCCTTCAGCCGCCCGGTCAGCTTGAAGCCGACGACCTCGGGGATCAGCATGGAGATGGGCTGGCCGAGCATGGCCGCCTCCGCCTCGATGCCGCCGACGCCCCAGCCGAGCACGCCCAGCCCGTTCACCATGGTGGTGTGGCTGTCGGTGCCGACCAGCGTGTCGGGATAGGCGACGAGCTTGCCCGCCGGGTCGGTGTCGGTCCACACGCCCTGCGCCAGATACTCGACGTTCACCTGATGGCAGATGCCGGTGCCCGGCGGCACGACGCGGAAATTGTCGAAGGCCTTCTGGCCCCAGCGCAGGAAGGCGTAGCGTTCCAGGTTGCGCTCGAACTCCAGCTCGACGTTCTTCTCGAAGGCGGAGGGGTTGCCGAAGTAATCGACCATCACCGAGTGGTCGATGACCAGATCGACCGGAACCAGCGGGTTGATCTTCTTGGGATCGCCGCCCAGCGCGGCCATCGCCTCGCGCATCGCCGCCAGATCGCAGACCGCCGGCACGCCGGTGAAGTCCTGCATCAGCACGCGCGCCGGGCGGTAGGCGATCTCACGGTCGGACCGCTTGTCCTGGAGCCACTGGGCCACCGCCTTGACGTCGTCGGTGGACACGGTGCGCCCATCCTCGAAGCGCAGGAGATTCTCCAGCAGCACCTTCATCGAGTAGGGCAGCCGGGAGAGGTCGCCCAGCCCGGCGTCCTCCGCGGCCTTGATGCTGAAATAATCGTAGCTCTTGCCCCCGACGGACAGGGAGCGGCGGGTTTTCAGCGAGTCCTGACCGGTGAACGTCGTCACGGTACCCCTCCTTCGCGTTATTGGCGGACCGGCCGGGCGGCGGCCGTGGTTTCCGCATGTCTCAACCGCCTGATTTAGTGCCGGTCCCGCCCCCCTTCAAACGGCGCCGTGCAAAGGGCAGGCAAGCGCAAGCGTGGGGGCTGCGCTCTCTTCGTGCGAAACGGGGCCGGTCCGTACTAGAATCGCGGGAAATGATAAACACGCGGACGGGCGGACGGCCCGGCGCGCGACGGGTGGAGGAAACGGAATGGCATGGCGCGCCCCAGCTTTGGCGGCGGTGGCCCTGGCGGTGGCGGTGCTGTGCGCCCCGGCCGAGGCCGCCCCGGAGTCGCCGCAAGGGGCGCAGTTCTTCCCGCACCTCGTCTACCGCAGCGGCCCCTACGCGCCCTACGGCATCCCGCTGGCCGACGGGGTGGCCGACTATCTGACGCTGGTCAACCGGCGCGATGGCGGCATCGGCGGCGTGCCCATCGCCTGGGAGGAGTGCGACACCGGCTACAACACCGACCGCGGGGTGGACTGCTACGAGCGGCTGAAGGCCAAGGGGCCGACCGGCGCCGCCGCCGTCCTGCCGCTGTCCACCGGCATCACCTACGCCCTGATCGAGCGCGGGGCGGCCGACCGCATCCCGGTCTTCTCCTCCGGCTACGGGCGGGCGGACGTGTCCGACGGGCGGGTCTTCCCCTACGCCATCAACGCCCCGGCCAGCTATTGGACGGGCATCGACGCCGCAATCAGCCACATCGCAACGGAGTTGGGCGGAACCGAGCGGCTGCGCGGGCGGAAGATCGCCTACGTCTATCACGACAGCGCCTTCGGCAAGGAGCCGCTGCCCATGCTGGAGGCGCTGCGCGGCCCGCTGGGCTTCGAGATGCGCAGCTTCCCGGTCGCCCCGCCGGGGCTGGACCAGCGCGCCGTCTGGACGCAGATCGCCCGCCACTACCGGCCCGACTACGTGATCCTGTGGGGCTGGGGGGTGCAGAACTCCACCGCCCTGCGCGAGGCCGCCGCCGCCGGCTATCCCGCCGACCGCATGATCGGCGTCTGGTGGGCCGGGTCGGAACTGGACGTCCGGCCGGTCGGCGCCGCCGCGGTCGGCTACAAGGCGGTCGCCTTCCACGCCGCCGGGAGTGACCTGCCGGTGATCCGCGCCATCCGCGAACAGGTCCACGCCCGTGGGCTGGGAACCGGCGATCCCGGCCAGATCGGCACGGTGCTGTACAATCGTGGGGTCTTCAACGCCGCCGTCCTGGTCGAGGCCATCCGCACCGCGCAGGGCAAGTACGGGCGCCGGCCGCTGACCGGGGCGCAGGTCGCCTGGGGCTTCGACCATTTGGACCTGACCGCCGACCGGCTGGCCGCGCTGGGGCTGGACGGCTTCATGCAGCCGCTGCGCATCACCTGCGCCGACCATGAGGGGATCGTGCCGCTGCATGTGCAGCAGTGGGACGGGGAGCGCTGGCTGGACGTCTCCGGCCCCATCGAGCCGCGCCGCACCCTGATCCGCAAGCTGGTGGCGGAGTCGGCCCGGCGCTTCGCGGCGGAGCGCAAGATCGAACCGCGCGCCTGCGATTAGGAGTCCTTCAGGTCGGACGCATCGCCACATAGCGGCAGAAGCGCAGGCCGCTGCCCAGCACGCGCAGGCGCGACCACCACAGCGCCAGTTCGCGGGCCAGCGCCTTGAGCACGCGGGGCTCTGGGGCGGCGGTCTTCAGCGCCTCGCCCAGGCGGCGCACCCGATCGACGGCCTGACGGCGGTGGAACTGGGTCAGGTCCTCGGATATGCGCAGGTCGAGGTTGCGCTGGGTCAGCTCGTCGGCCATGCGGGTGGCCGACCAGGGATAGACCTCCAGCGGCTCGGAGTCGCGCCAGCCGTTCCAGCTCTCCCAGGAGGACGGGGTGCCCTCGATCACGTAATCGAACAGCAGCACGCCGCCCTTCGGCTTGACGCACTCGCTGATGCGGTCGAGGAAATTCTCCTTGTCGCGCACCCGGTGCATCACCCGGTCGGCCAGCACGAGGTCGAAGGAGCCCGCCTGGTTGAAATGCTCGGGGTCGTAATGGCCGATCGGCGCCTTCTTCGACACGCCCAAAGCCTTCGACCGCTCCATCCCCAGCTTGGCCAGCAGGGGCGACATCTCCAGCCCGGTCACCCAGGTGTCGTAGCTGTCGACGATGCCGCGCGCCGGCCCGCCCAGCCCCGCCGAGAGGTCGAGCACGCTCTTGGCCGGGTTCAGCCCGAAGGAGCGGACGGATTCGACCATCCATTGCGAGTCGCCGGGACCGACGCAGTCCTGGCCCCACAGCATCTGCGCCCCTTCCGTGCGGGCGACCGACCAGACCGGTTCGCCCTGGCGGTCGAGTTGCAGGTTCTCCAGCCGTTCCAGGTCGGCATCGGGCCGCGCCGCCTCGGGCGGCAGGGCGCCGGCGGGCGCGGCGGAACCCAGCGCCGCCACCGGGCCGCGCAGCGGCAGGCGGGAGGCGGGGGCGGCGCGGGCCAGCCGGGACAGGGCGGCAAGGTCGTAGCCTTCCCACCAAGCGACGAATTTCGTCCGCCAGTCGGGATTGCGCCAGCGCTCCCTATCCTGAAAATTGTGCCGCATCCGGCGCTGCGTTTCCAAAATTGCTGCCCCATGAAGGACGGCGACCGCCGGCATCAACGGATACCGCACAATATAGAGGTAGACCTCAACAGTCGGGGAGTCAAGTAACCAGCACGAACAGTTAAAGAGGACTTGCACGAACTGTTGCGAAAATTTTATCTAACTGTGAAATATTTCCGAAACATACAGCGCCGGCGGTCCCGACCCCGGCGTACGGCGCGGCGGCCGAAGCGCGCCGCGTTGCAGCATGGCCCCGCAATGCCTATAGTTCCGCCCCAGCACCTCCTCAGCCCGCCCACACACCGCTTTAGGAGCACCGGCGTGCCGCACAAGACCGGCAACCCCTGGACCGTCCTGACGACCAAGCCGATCTACGAGAATCCGTGGATGCGGGTGGTGGAGCACGACGTGCTGACCCCGCTCGGCAACCCCGGCATCTACGGAGTCATGCACGCCCAGAATCTGGCGACCGGTGTGGTTCCCATCGACGACCAGGGCCGCGTCACTCTGGTCGGCCAGTACCGCTTCCCCTTGGAACAGTACAGCTGGGAGATCCCGGAGGGCGGCGGCAAGAAGGGCGTCGACCCGGTGGAGTCGGCCAGGCGCGAGCTGCTGGAGGAAACCGGCCAGACCGCCCGCCACTGGCTGCCGATCCTGACCATGCACCTGTCCAACAGCATCACCGACGAGACCGCCCATTGCTTTCTCGCCTGGGGGATCGAGCAGGGGCAGGCCGAACCGGAGGAAACGGAGGTCCTGCAGCTGCGCCACGTCCCCTTCGCGGAGGCCTACGCCATGGTCAAGCGCGGGGAGATCACCGACGCCATCGCGGTGGCCTGCCTGATGAGGGTCCGTCTGATGGCGCTCGACGGCGACCTGCCCGCGGACGTCACCCGCCTGATCCTGGGTTGAGGAACGACGTCATGCAGGCTGTCGCCATCGACTTCGAAACCGCCAACGAATCGCGGACCAGCGCCTGCTCCATCGGCGTCGCCTGGATCGAGGACGGGCGCGTGGTGGAGACGGAGGAGCATCTGATCCGCCCGCGGGAGATGCGCTTCAACCCCTTCAACACCGCCGTCCACGGCCTGCGGGCGGAGGATGTCGCCGGCGCGCCGGAGTTCCCCGAGGTCTGGCACCGCTTCGCCCGCCGGCTGGAGGGCCGTCTGGTGCTGGCCCACAACGCTTCCTTCGACATCAGCGTGCTGCGCCACACGCTGGACGATTACGGGCTGGAATGGCCGGCCTGCCGCTACCTGTGCACCGTGGTGCTGGCGCGCAAGGCGTGGCCGCAGCTGGCCGCGCACAAGCTGAATTATCTGGCCGACCATCTCGGAATCGCGCTCGACCACCACCACGCCGGCAGCGACGCCGAGGCCTGCGGGCGCATCGCGCTTGCCGCCACCCGCGTTCTGGGGCTGGAGCGGCTGGCCGACATCGCCACGGCCACCGGCATCACGTTCGGGCAGCTGGCGCCCGGCGGCTACAGCCCCTGCAAGGGCGGCAACCCGCCGCCCCGGCGGCGGCGTCTGGTGCCGGTGCTCTGAAAACGGAAGACACTCAGCGCTCGACAAAGTAGCGCAGGGTCAGCGTCGTGCGCGTCACCGGCTCGGCGACCGTCAGGGCGGCGTCGGCGTAGCGCGGCGGGCCGAAGCGCATGGGGGCGTCGTTGCTGAAGCCGACCCCCTCCTTCGGCAGGCCGAGGAAGTTGCGGTCGAGTTCGAGATTCTGGTTCTCGTCATGAAAGGACTGCACGGCGTAGGTGCCGGGCGGCACCTTGTGCACCACCACGGTGACGCTGCCCGGCCGCGCCGGTTCCGCCGCGGTGTAGGGGCAGTTGGGTCCCAGGAAGGTCTCCGGCGTGCACACCGCGACCAGCACCTTCCCCTGCCCGTTCGCGACGTTGGCGACGGTGATGGCAAGGTCGGCGGCGCTGGCCGGGGCCGCAAGACCGAATGCCAACGCCGCGAACCCCAACGCCGCCAGCCATCCACCGGCGGCCAAGCGGCGAGCGTTCCGGAACTGCCCGTGAGTCATGGTGCACCCGTTCGTGAGGTGGACGGATAGGCGCGCCCCCGCCATTCCGCCGGGCGCCCCCGGCGGGCGCGCAGCAGCGCCGACCATTGGATCGCCAGCAGGATCAGGATGCCCATGGGGTGGAGCAGCGCACCGACAAGACTCTGACGGAAACGCACGGCCAGCAGCAAGCGGAACGCCAGCCCCGCCGCCACGGCCAGCGCCGCCAGGGCGACGACCATATCCGGCAGCGGGACCAGCGCCGCGCAGCCCAGCAGCAGCCAGGGCAGGACATGGCCGCCGAACAGCAGCAGGGTCCAGACCGGCAGGGCGACCGGGGTCGCCATGCCCTCCGTCGCGTTCTTCGAGAAGCCGGACCACACCTCCCGCCAGCCGCGGTACATCCGGCAGCGGGCGAGGCCGGTCGCGTCGAACAGGTCGGTGCCCTGCCCCGCCCGGCGGAAGGCCCGCGGCAGAGTCACCCCGTCGTGCAGCGACGTGGCAATGGCGGCGTGGCCGCCAGCCTTCTCATAAGCATCCCGCCGCACCGCGATCAGCTGGCCGCAGGCGGCGGCAAAGCCGGGGCTGGCCGACCAGCGCATCCCGACCATGGGGAGATAGCCGAGCAGAAGCACATGGATCAGCGGAATCACCAGCGCCTCGGCCAGGGTGCCGGTCTCCTGGCGCGGGAAACCGCTGACCAGCCCCGCCTTGCCCGCCAGAAGCGCGCCGCAGGTCCGCCGGGCGGCGTCCGGGGCCAGCCGCACGTCGGCGTCCTGGAACAGAAGCACCGGGTGCCGCGCCAGCCCGGCGAGCGCCTGGCAGGCGTGCTGCTTGCCCGACCAGCCCGGCGGCAGCGGGGGCGCCGTCTCCAAACGCAGGCGCGGGTCGCCGGCGGCGAGGTCGCGGACGATCGCCGCCGTGCGGTCGGTGGAATGGTCGTCCAGCACAACCACCTCCACCGTCACGCCGCGGCTGGACAGCGCCGCCCGCACCGCGGCGGCGATGGTGGCCTCCTCGTTGCGGGCGGGGATCAGGATGCTGACGGCGGCGTCCGGCGGCGGCTCGGCCCTCGGGCGGCGGTAGAGGCACAGGTTCACGAGGCCCAGCCCCAGCGGCAGCAGGGCGAGCGCCAGCGACAGAGCGGCCAGCAGCGTGAGGACGCTCATCGGCGGGGAACCTCTTCCTTGTGGGATGCGTCACCATGCGCGGGGGTGAAGCGCTGCCCGACGGCCCAGGCCCGCGCCCGGCGCCACAGGTCGTAGACGCCGCCGACCCCCGCCGAACCGTCGATCAGCGTCCGGAAGCGCGCCGGGTCGCGGCTCTGCGCGTCGAGCGCCAGCGCGTCCATCACCGCCTCCAACCGATGTTCCAGCGCGGTGGCGATCTCCGGCACCGGCTGGCCGGCGAAGGCGGAGGCATCCACGGGCTCGCCGAAGCGGGCCAGCGCCTCCGGCGTGCTCTCGTCCCAGAACGGGTATTCCACGGCGAGCGGCACCACCACAGCCTCCGGCGCGCGGCGCACCAGATGGGCGATGCCCGGCCGCAGGTGGACCGGGCGGCGGCGCGGGTCGGTGAAGGCGCCCTCGGCGGTGATCCACAGCATGGAGCGCCGGTCGGCCAGGATGTTTCGGCCGTGGCGCAGGAAGGCGGCGGCCCCGGCCCGGCCCGGCTCGACCCCGAACAGGCCGATGCGGGCCATGAAGCGGTAACGGCGCAGCATCGCCGCGTCGATGGGGCCGTAGCCCGGCCGGTCGCGGTAGCGGGTCGTCCCCATCACGATCAGCAAGGCGGGGTCCCACCAGGACGGGTGGTTCAGGCAGACGATCACCGGCCGGTCCGCCGGCAGGTCCGGCCAGCCCGGCCGGGCCAGCCGCAGCGCGTGGAAGTCGCGTCGCATCCGCCGCGCCATGACGGCGCCGAAGAAGCGGCAGAGCGCCGGTGAGCGCAGCGCGACCGGATCGTCCCTCAACCCGTCGTCTCCCATGCCCGGCCCGCCCGTCAGGCGACGGCGCGCAGGTCGCCGTCGCGCGCTCCGCTCCGCAGGTCCTGGTCCAGGCTATCGGCGGCGATCCAGCCGGACATCAGCACCATCGGCATGCCGGGTCCCGGATGGGCGGCCCCGCCGGCCAGATACAGCCCCTCCACGTCGCGCGAACGGTTGCCCGGCTTGAAGGCGCCCATGAAGCGGCCGTGGCTGGCCAACCCATAGATGGCGCCGTTCAGAACGCGGTAGCGGTCGTGGATGTCCTGCGGGGTCAGGACGCGCTCGACGCGGATGCGCTCTTCCAGGTCGACCATGCCGGCGGTGCGCTTCAGCTTGTCGAAGACCACGCGGCGGTAGTCCGGCAGCATCCGCGACCAGTCGTGGTGCGGCCGCAGGTAGGGGGTGTGGACCAGGACGTAGAGCGCCTCGCCCCCCGGCGGCGCCACGCCGGGCTCGGTGCGGGCGGGGGCGGCGATGTAGCAGGTCGGGTCGGGCGCCGGCTCCCCGCGGCGGTAGATCCAGTCGAACTCCTCGGCCGGATCGCGGGAGAAGACGAAGTCGTGGTGCAGCAGATGCTCGTAGCCGCGGTCGAGCCCGAGATAGAAGACCACGCCCGAGCAGGCCGGCTCGTAGCGGCGGCGCTTGCGGAAGCGCTTGGCCGGGGCGCCGCCCACCAGTTCCTCGTAGGTGCGGACGGAATCCATGTTGGAGACCACCGCCGACACCGGGATGCGCTCCCCGCCCTCGGTCTCGACGGCGGTGACGCGCTTGCCGGTCACCTCCAGCCGGCGCACGCCGGTGCCGGTGCGGATCTCGACGCCGAGGCGCCGGGCCACCCGCTCCAGCGCCAGCGGAACGGCGCGGGTGCCGCCCATCGGGTACCAGACGCCGTCGTTGGTCTGCATGTGGGCGATGGCGCAGAGCACCGCCGGGGAGCCGTAGGGGGACGAGCCGACATACTGGGTGAAATGGTCGAGCATCTGGGCGGCGCGCGCGTCGGGGACGTGGCTGCGGATGGTGCCGGCCACCGTGCTGCCCATGCGCAGCGCCAGCACGTCCGACAGGGTGCCGGCGTTCATGCTGTCGCGGAGCTTCAGCGTGTCGCCAAGATCCTCCACCGACTTCCAGAAGAAGAAGCGTTCGGAGATGCCGTGCAGACGCTCCGACAAGGCCTGGAAGCGGCGGTAGCCCTCCCCGGCGCCGCGGCCGGGGGTCAGCCGGTCAAGCTCCGCGGCCATCGCGCCGATGTTCTCCGACAGGTCCAGCACCGTGCCGTCGTCGAAGAAGCAGCGCCATTGCGGCTCCAGCCGGACCAGCTCCAGCTCGCGGTCGAGGTCGCAGCCGGCCTCCGCCAGGATGCGGCGCAGGACGCGCGGCACCGTCAGGATGGTCGGCCCCATGTCGAAGCGGAAGCCGCCCTCCTCCAGAACCGCCGCCTTGCCGCCGACCCAGCCGTTCTTCTCCAGAAGCACCACCTTGTGGCCGCGCGCCGCCAGAACCACCGCCGACGCCAGCCCGCCCAGGCCGCCGCCGATCACCGCGATCCGATCCGTCATGCCAATCCCCCCGCTACGGCCCGCTTGGGCAGGCCGGACAGTCCCATGGTTTCGCTGCGCCAGGGCGTCGGCAGCCCCAGCTCCGAGGCCAGCAGCCGCGACGTGATGCGCGCGCCTTCGAAGATCACCGGCAGGCCACTGCCGGGATGGGTGCCGCCGCCCACCAGATAGACGCCGTCCAGATCCTCGAACCGGTTGTGCGGACGCAGGTGGAGCATCTGGTCGAGGCTGTGCGCCAGATTGAAGGTGGCGCCGCGGTGCACCGCGAACTGGCGGTCCCAGTCGGCCGGCGTCACCACCCGCTCCACCCGGATGCGCCGCTCCAGGTCGGTCAGCCCGAAGCCGGCCAGCCGGTCGAGCACGAGGCGGCGGTAGCGCGGCGCCTCGGCCGCCCAGTCGATGTGGCCGCGCTGGTGGCCGACCGGCACCAGGATGTAGAGGGTGCTGCCGCCGGGCGGAGCCAAGTCCGGGTCGGTGACGCAGGCGTTCTGCACGTAGATCGATGGGCGGCGCGGCATCTCGCGGCCGTCCTCGATCTCGGCGAGGTTGCGGGCGTAATCCTCCGCCAGATAGACGGTGTGGTGGTCCAGCCCCTCCATCCGCCCTTCGATCCCGAGATAGAGCATGAAGGTGGAGCAGGAGAATTTCTTGGTGGCGATGCGGGCGTCGGTCCAGCGGCGGCGCAGGTCGTCGGGCACCAGCGTGGTCATCGCGCGGGCGAAGTCGGCGTTGATGACCAGCGCGTCGGCCGGATACTCGCCGGCCTCCGTCCGCACCCCGACGGCGCGGCGGCCCTGGAAGCGGATGTGGCGCACCGTCTCGTTCAGCCGCACGGTGACGCCGAGGCTTTCGGCCACCCGCCGCATCGCCTCCATCACCGCCTCAGTGCCGCCGCGCGGGTGGAAGACCCCGTGCTCGTGCTCCAGGAAGGAGAGAATGGTGAACAGGCTGGGGCAGCGGAAGGGCGACATGCCCAGATACTTGCTCTGGAAGGAAAAAGCGAGGCGGACGCGCGGGTCCTGGAAGTAACGGGACAGGTCGCGGTCGACCGAACGCTGCGGCGAGAGCCGTCCCAGCGCCTTCAGCATCGGCAGCGAGGCCAGCGCCCAGGGGCTGGAGAAGTCGGTCTCCAGGATCGGGCGGAACAGCTCCATCTTCGCCCGGTTGTCGGCCAGGAAGCGCGGCAGCCCCTGGGCGTCGCGCGGGTTGAGGCGCGCGATCTCCGCCATCAGCGCCTTCATCTCGGCGTGGACCCGCAGCTCCCCGCCGGCCTCGAAGACCAGCCGGTAGAGCGGGTCGAGGCGGATCAGATCGACCTCGTCCGACAGGCGGCGCCCGCAGGCCTCGAAGATCTCCTCCAGGATGCGGGGATAGAGGAAGAAGGTCGGGCCGCTGTCGAAGCGGTACCCGTCGAGCGCGAAGCCGGCCGACCGGCCGCCGACGCGGTCCTGCCGTTCCAGCACGGTGACCTTCGCCCCGGTGAGCGCCAGGAGCATCGCGGATGCCAATCCACCGGGCCCAGCGCCAATGATCACGACTTGCCGTTCCATCCGCTTGCCAAACGCTCCCAAGCTGCCGACTTGTGTGAAGGCAGTTACGAACATGGACCGGGAATGGATCACAGCCACAATGCCACCTCTCCAGGTGTAGCCCCTTGGACAAGCGGGAGCGGCGATCCATTTTCATCTGCGCGCGCGGCGTGGGCCGGCGGCAATACAGGCGAAAGACTGTCCATCATCCGCACCGTCCGCCGCCGCATCGCGGCGGATGCGGAGGAGCTTGTGCGAACGCTGGCGACCCGCCCCGGACGCAGCGCCGCCGAGAGCCTGAGCGCGGAGGTTTTGCCGCTGGCCGAGGCCTGCCGTTTCCTGGAACGCGAGGCCGCCGCGCTGCTGGCGCCGCGACGCCTGGGAGCGCGCGGCCGTCCGGTCTGGCTGTTCGGCGTCGCGGCGGAGGTGCGGCGGGAGCCGTTCGGCACCGTCCTGATCGTCGGCCCGTCCAACTACCCGCTGCTGTTGCCGGGGGTGCAGGCGCTCCAGGCGCTGACCGCCGGGAACACGGTGCTGATCAAGCCGGCGCCCGGCTGCTCGGCGCCGATGGAGCGGCTGGCCGACTGGCTGGCCGAGGCCGGCCTGCCGGACGGCCTGTTCCAGCTTCTGGACGAGTCCCCCGACGCGGTGTCCGACGCGATCGCCGCCGGCATCGACAAGCTGGTGCTGACCGGATCGGCCGCCACCGGCCGGGCGGTGGCCCGCCAGCTCGCCGACGGGCTGGTGCCCTCAACCATGGAATTGTCGGGGAACGACGCGGTGTTCGTCCTGCCGGGGGCCGACCTCGGCACGGTCGCCCGCGCTCTGGCCTTCGGCCTGCGCCTGAACGGCTCCGCCACCTGCATCGCGCCGCGCCGGGTCTTCGTGCCGCGCGCCCTGGCGACCGAGCTGGAGGGTGCCCTGACCGCCTGCGTGGCGGCGATCCCGCCGGCGGCGGTGCCCCTGCCGGTGCGGCGGCGGCTGACCGGGCTGGTCCGCGCGGCGATGGCGGAAGGCGCACGCCCGCTCGGTCCGCTGCCCGAGGACGCCGACCCGGCGATGGCGCCGCTGATCGTGGCCGACGCGCGGCCGGGCATGGCGCTGCTGCGCGAGGAGCTGTTCGCCCCCATCCTGTCGCTGGTGCCGGTCCGCGACATGGCGGAGGCGCTGGAGGCCGCCGCGCAGAGCCCCTACGCGCTCGGCGCCTCGGTCTTCGGGCCGGAGGAGGCGGCCTGCGCGCTGGCCGGGCGGCTGGACGCCGGGACGGTGACGGTCAACGACCTGATCGTGCCGACCGCCGACCCCCGCCTGCCCTTTGGCGGACGGCGCGCCAGCGGCTGGGGCGTCACGCGCGGCGCCGAAGGGCTGCTGGAGATGACTCGGGTGAAGGCCGTCTCGGTGCGGCGCGGCCGGCGGCTTTTCCACACCGACCCGCCGCGCGACGGCGACGCGGCGCTGATGCTGGCGGCGATCCGCCTGCTCCACGGCGGTCCCGGCGGTCGCGCCGGGGCGGTCCGGACCCTGATCCACCGTCTTCGCAACCGTTCGACCGATTGACGCGGAGCCCCCGATGACCGTCCTGTTGCTCGCCGCGCTGATCGGCGCCGTGTCCGGTTCGCGCACCCTGCTGGGTCCGGCGGCGGTCTCCTGGGCCGCCTACGGCGGTTGGCTCGACCTGTCGGGAAGCTGGCTGTTCTTCCTCGGCCACCCGGTCTCGCCCTGGGTCTTCACCGCCATGGCCCTGGGGGAGCTGGTCACCGACAAGCTGCCGACCACCCCCAGCCGCAAGCTCCCCTTCCCCTTCGCCAGCCGCATCGCCGGCGGCGCCATCGCGGGTGCGGCCATCGGCGCGAACGCGGGCGCGTGGGTTCCCGGCCTGATCGCCGGCGGGCTGGGCGCGGGCGCCGGCACGCTCCTGTTCTATGAGGCGCGCCGGCGCTTGGCCGCCGCCTTCGGCCGCGACCGGCCGGCGGCGCTGATCGAGGACGCGGTGGCGCTGACCATCGCCCTGCTCGTCGTCGCCGCGGCGTAGGCGGCTTTTCGGAACGAGGGCGTCAGCGCGCCGCGCCGCCGCCCTGCTCCGGGAACAGGCCCAGCAGCCCCTCGCGGCTCGCCGGGCAGACGCCGCGCTCGGTCACCAAGCCGGTGACCAGACGGGCCGGGGTGACGTCGAAGCCGTAATTGACCGCCGGGCTGCCGGCCGGGGTGACGCGGATGGTTTCGATCCGTCCATCGGCGGTGATGCCGGTCAGCTCGGTCACCTCGCGGGCGTCGCGCTCCTCGATGGGGATTTCCCTCACCCCGTCGGCCATGCCCCAGTCGATGGTCGGCGAGGGCAGCGCGACGTAGAAGGGCACACCGTTGTCGTGGGCGGCCAAGGCCTTCAGGTAGGTTCCGATCTTGTTGCAGACGTCGCCGGTCGCCGTGGTGCGGTCGGTGCCGACGATGCACAGGTCGACCCTGCCGTGCTGCATCAGGTGGCCGCCGGTGTTGTCGACCACCACCGTGTGGGGCACGCCGTGGCGGTTCAGCTCCCAGGCGGTCAGGCTGGCGCCCTGGTTGCGCGGGCGCGTCTCGTCCACCCAGACATGCAGGCGGATGCCCTCCTCGAAGGCGACATAGACCGGGGCCAGCGCGGTCCCCCAATCGACGGTGGCGAGCCAGCCGGCGTTGCAGTGGGTCAGCACGTTCACCGGCTCCCCCGGCGCCTTGCGGCGGGCGGCCTCGCGGATCAGGGCGGCGCCATGCTCCCCGATGGCGCAGTTGATCGCGACGTCCTCGTCGCAGACGGCGGCGGCCTCGGCGTAGGCGGCCGCGGCGCGGGCGGCGGGCGGCAGCGGCGCCAGACGGGCGCGCATCCGCTCCAGCGCCCAGCGCAGGTTGACCGCGGTCGGACGGGTGGCGAGCAGCCGGGCATGGGCCGCCTCCAGCGCCGCGTCGGACGGGTCGGCCCGCATGGCCAGCGCGACGCCGTAGGCGGCGGTCGCCCCGATCAGCGGCGCCCCGCGCACCAGCATGGCGCGGATGGCGTGGGCGGCCTCCTCCAGGCTGGTCAGCCGCGCGACGGCGAAATCATGGGGCATCCGCGTCTGGTCGATGATCTCCACCGCCCAGCCGTCCTGCGCCGGCCAGATGGTCCGGTAGGCCGTGCCGTCGATCCTCATACGCCATACTCCCCGCGCTCGATGCCGCTTCGGCCTTTCGGCCCGGCGCGACAATAGGGGGTGGCGCGGCGCGGTTCAACGGGCGTACCCAGGGAACAGGAGCCTGCAAAAAAGTGTTGGTCCGCCACGAAAGCCACGACCTTCGATGCTCAACGGCCTCTTTCCCATGCCCCTGCGCGCCCTGCGATCCAAAGGTTCCCCCCTGCTCTACCGGATGCCGGGATCGGCGCTGGTGCTGATGGTCTGCGCGGTGGCGCTGCTGCTGACGCTCGGCCTGTCGGCCAGCTTCGCGCTGCGCGACCGGGCGGCGGCCCTGCAGCACGCCCAGGACACCGCCGGCAACGCCAGCCTGCTGGTGGCCGAGCACGCGGCCCGGCTGGTGGAGACCAGCGACCTGATCCTGAAACAGGCGGTCCAGCTCGCCGGCCCGGCGGACGCCCCGCTGCCCACCGACCGCGCGGCCTGGGAGCGCTACGCGGCGCTGGTCCGGGGCACGCCCTATCTGGTGTCGATCTGGCTGTTCGACGCGGAGGGGAACGCCGTCCTGACCACCCGCCGTTTTCCCACCCCGGCGATGACCGTCGCTGACCGCGACTATTTCCTGGCCCAGCGGGCGGGCGGCAGCGCGGCGGGGGGGAACCTCTTCATCACCGCACTGGACGACAGCCGCTACAGCCAGGAGCCGCTGATCCTGCTCTCGCGCCCGCTGGCCGCGGCACCGGGGCAATTCCGCGGCGTCGCCCTGGTCGCCGTCTCGCCGCGCTACGTCCGCGACATCTACAAGAGCTTCGATTTCGACTACGCCCGCTCCATCACCCTGCGCCGCGCCGACGGCACGGTGCTGCTGCGCGAGACCCAGGGGCCGGACGCCACCGACAGCGCCCCGGCGGAGGCCGCCGGCGAGCCGGAGATCACCGCGCTGCGCCGGGTGGACAGCGTGCCCGTCACCGCCGAGGTCGCCATCCCGGTGAGCAGCGTCATGGAGCGCTGGCACGGGCAGCTCTGGACCTACATCTCCTACGCGCTGGCCGCGCTGGCCGCGGTGTCGGTGATCGGCGGGATGGCCCTGCAACGCGCCCGGCGGGAGCGGCAGGCGGAAAGCGCGCTCCAGCACGCCTACGACACGCTGGAGGAGCGGGTCCACCAGCGCACGGCGGAGCTGGAACAGACCAACGCCCAGCTCGAAACGGCGGTGACCGACAAGGAGGTCCTGCTGAAGGAGGTCCAGCACCGGGTGAAGAACAACCTTCAGGTCATCTGCAGCCTGTTGCGCCTTCAGGCGGCCCGCATCGACGAGCCGGCCCGCCGCGCCTTCGACGAGAGCCTGCGCCGCATCCAGTGCATGAGCCTGATGCAGGAGCTGCTCTACCGCTCCGACCAGCCGGCGCGCATCGACTTCGCCGACTACCTGCGCCAGCTCTGCGACGGGCTGGTCCGCTCGACCAACCCGACCGGGGCGCGGCTGACGGTGAACGCCCCCCGCCCCTGGAGCCTGGACGTCGATCAGGCCACGCCGCTCGCGCTGATCGCCAGCGAGCTGGTGTCCAACGCCCTGCTCCACGCCTTCCCCCTCGGCCACCCCGGCACGATCACGGTCGAACTGCTGCCGGAGGGGAGCGAGGGCATGCGGATGGTGGTGCGCGACGACGGCACCGGCCTGCCGCCCGATCCGTCCGCCTCCCAGAACCGCGCGACCGACAAGCGCCAGAGCGGGCTGGGGCTGGTTCTGGTGCGGGCGCTGGCCCAGCAGGCCGGGGCGCAGGTGACCATCGACCGCCAGCCGGACGGCGGGCCGGGCACCCGCTTCGTCGTGTCGGTGCCGACCCTCGCCAAGACCCAGACGAAAGCCGCCTGAAGGGGGACGGCCTGAGGAGCGGCGTCAGGGCCGCGGCGGCTCCAGGCGCAGATAGACCATGGCGGACGCGAGCGCGCTGGCGTAGGCGTCCTCCCCGGCGCGCGGCGGCAGGTCGAGGTCGCGCAGGATGCTGTCCAGCCGCAGATCGACCGCGTATTTGCCGGGCGCCTTGGCCTTGCGGCCGTAATAGAGGCTGGACACCTCGATGCGCGGGTTCGGCAGGGCCATGCCGACCATCGGCTGCACCAGCCGGTCGAGAAGCCCCACGGTGAAATCCAGGTAATAGCCGACCAGCGGCCGGTTGCCGATGAAGGCCAGCAGACGGGACAGGGCGGGTTCCGCCGGTTCGGTGGGCCAGAAGGAGAGGATCAGGCGCTGGCTGGTCAAGACGCGCCCGCCGCGGATGCGCAGCGCCGCGACGCTGCGCAGATCGGCCGTGGCCGCGTCGAAGGAGGTGGCCTCGCAATGGATCGCCACCCGCTCCCCGGTTTCCTCCCCCGACAGCAGCAGGGCGCGGTCGGGATGCTCGGACATCGCCGGAACGGACGGCGCCCCCCCGTTGGCGACCACGCTGGCAATGGTTTCGGTCGGCATGCCGCCTCCTCTCCCCGCGCGCCCGGCGGGTCGGTGGTTCAGGGTCAGTGGTTCAAGTGGAAGTGGTAGGCGATCAGTTCCTTGAACTTCTTCACCAGGGCCAGACAGTCCTTGAACTGGTCGCGGTCGAGCTTGCCCAGGGACTCCGTGCGGACGAGGTTGTCGGTCTGGGTGCCGGACACGCTGCCGTCGAGCCCGGCCTTCAGCCGCAGCGTGGACAGGAAGGTGAAGGCGTCGGCCAGCTCGCCCGCCATGCCGCGGTCGAGAACGCCCTGGTCGGCGAGCGCCCAGATGCGCTCGGTCGTGTTGGTCTCGGCCATGTGCTTCTCCAGCGCCAGCGCGCGGACGCCGTGGACGATGGGGAAGATGCCGGCCTTCTTGATGTCCACCGCCTCGCTGCGCCGCCGCTCGAACAGGCCGCCGAACAGGCCCGACGGCGTGTCGAAGGCGAGCGCCGGGCGGGCGAAGGCGGTGAAGAACATCTGGTTGTCCTGCAGCCGGCCGAGCAGGTAGCCCTTCGCCTCGGCCAGCAGGCTGGCGTCCCCGGCCACCGCCGCCGCGTCGTAGAAGATGGCGAGGTTCATCTGCGCCGCCTCGTCGGGGCGGTGGATCCAGTGGAAGAGGGAATCCTTGTAGAGCGCCAGCGGGCGCGTCCAGTCCGGGTTGGACACCATGATGCGCCCCGGGCAGGGCGGATAGCCGAACGCCACCAGATGGCGGGTGAAGGCGTCGGTCACCTGCGGCAGCGACGGGCAGTCGTAGCCGTCGCGCAGGATCAGCCCGTTGTCCTGATCGGTCTTCAGAAGCTGCTCGCCCCGCCCCTCGCTGCCCATCACGATCAGGCAGGAGTTGGCCAGCAGGTCGGGCGGCGCCAGCAGTTCGAACAGGCGGCGGAAGATCTTGCGGTTCAGCTCGGTCACGAGGTCGGCGATGAAGGACACCTTGACGCCCGTGCCGTGCAGCGTGCGGATCAGCCCGACGATGTCCTGGCTGGCCCGGCCCAGATCCTCCGGCGTGGCGGCGTGGTCGACCTTGAGAGCGACGACCTGGGAATGGTTGGACAGGACGGCCAGCAGGTCGGTCTGCTCCAGCAGGCCGACGACCGCGCCCTGCTCGGTGACGACCAGACGGCGCACCGAATGCTTGGTCATCAGGATCAGCGCGTTGAACAGCAGGTCGTCGCGGTCCAGCGCCAGCAGCTCGTAGCGGGCGAGCGGCCCGACCGGGCTGTCCACCGGCCGCCCCTCCAGCACCACGAGGTCGCGCAGGTCGGTGCCGGTCAGGATGCCGACACGGCCGCCCTTTCCGGGATCGCCGTCGCGGACCAGAACGCTGCTCGCCTGGTCCCGCTTCATCGCCGCCGCCGCGTCGCGCAGGGACGCCCCGGCCTCGACGAAGACCGGTGGGCGGAGGTAGGCCTGCCGGATGCGCGCCATGGTCAGCGCGGCGGTTTCGCGGTTGGACCGCTCGTTGGCCAGTGCGCTCAGCCGGTCGGCGAAGCCCTGCTGGATCACCGCGCCGAAGGCGGCGTTCTCGTGCGCCAGTTCGAGAAGGATCGGGCGCGGCACCAGATCGCACAGCGTGTCCTCCGCCGCGACGAAACTGCGCGCCTGCCCGTCGGAGAACAGCGCCTGGAGGTCGAAGCTGTCGTGGGCGCCGTGCACCGCCACCACCTCGCCGCCCCGGCGTTCGTGGACCAGCCCCTGCCGCACCACGAACAGGCAATCCGCCGGCTCGTCCCGGCTCAGGATCACCCCGTCCCGCGCGTAGACGCCGAGGTCGAGCGCGGCGGCGAGCCGCTGCCGCTGCTCCGCCGTCAGGCGGTCGAAGGGCGGAACGGAAAAATCGAAGGCGTCGGACAAAAGCCGCTCCACGAACCGGTGGGGTGAATAAAAAAGGCGCCCCAAGACCGCGGTCTTGAGGCGCCTTGAAGATTACACCAGCCCCTTCATCTGCGGAAGGCGGGTGCGACCATTCGCTTTAGTGAGCGGAAGCCCCTTCGGCGCCCAGGCCGGTCTGCGACCGGATGTACTGGGCCTTGTAGGCCTCGCGCTCGTCCTGCGCGGCCTTGCTGTTGTCGGTGATCGAGAAGAACCAGATCGCCAGGAACGACAGCGGGATGGTGAAGACGCCCGGGTTGTCGTACGGGAAGAGGGCGGCCGGGTTGCCCAGCACCGACTTCCACACGGTCGGGCCCATGATCAGCAGGCTGACCGACGAGACCAGCCCGATCCAGCCGCCGAGAACGGCGCCACGGGTGGTCATCCGGCTCCAGAACATCGACATCAGCAGAACCGGGAAGTTCGCCGAGGCCGCGATCACGAAGGCGAGGCCGACCATGAAGGCCACGTTCTGGTTCTCGAAGGCGATGCCGAGGAAGATCGAGACGATGCCGATGACCACGGTGGTGATCTTCGACACGCGGATCTCGTCATGCTCCGACGCACGGCCCTTGGCGATCACCGAGGCGTACAGGTCGTGCGACACGGCCGAGGCGCCGGCCAGCGTCAGGCCCGCGACCACCGCGAGGATGGTGGCGAAGGCCACGGCCGAGATGAAGCCGAAGAACAGGTCGCCGCCCACCGCGTGCGCGGTGTGGATGGCCGCCATGTTGGAGCCGCCGATGATCATCGACGGGTTGGGCTTGCCACCCGCCGCCGCCAGCTTGGCCGCGTCGAGGAACGGATAGGCGCCGGTGGCGTCCGGGGCCAGCAGCAGCACGATGGCGCCGAAGCCGATGATGAAGGTCAGGATGTAGAAGTAGCCGATGAAGCCGGTGGCGTAGAACACCGACTTGC
This sequence comes from Azospirillum brasilense, assembly GCF_003349955.1. Classification (GTDB taxonomy): domain Bacteria; phylum Pseudomonadota; class Alphaproteobacteria; order Azospirillales; family Azospirillaceae; genus Azospirillum; species Azospirillum brasilense_B. Next base: position 17,082 of record NZ_QLKQ01000027.1, on the reverse strand, counting down.
GGGCCTCCTTGGCGTCCGACACCGTGAAGAAGCGCATCAGGATGTGCGGCAGGCCGGCGGTGCCGAACATCAGCGCCATGCCCAGCGAGATTGCCGAGACCGGGTCGGTGATGAGGGCGCCCGGCGCCATGATACCGGTCGCCTTCGGGTGGACCTGCACGGCCGTGGAGAACATCGCCTCCGGGCTGAAGCCGAACTTGGCGAGCACCGCGAAGGCCATGAAGGAGGCGCCCGACAGCAGCAGCACCGCCTTGATGATCTGCACCCAGGTGGTGGCGAGCATGCCGCCGAAGGTCACGTAGGCGATCATCAGGACGCCGACGATCACCACCGCCCACAGGTAGTCCATGCCGAACAGCAGCTGGATCAGCTTGCCGGCGCCGACCATCTGGGCGATCAGGTAGAAGGTCACCGTGGCGAGCGAGCCGCAGGCGGCCATCGTGCGCATCGGGGTCTGCTGGAAGCGGTAGGAGGCGACGTCGGCGAAGGTGTACTTGCCGAGGTTGCGCAGGCGCTCAGCGACCAGGAACAGGATGATCGGCCAGCCGACCAGCCAGCCCACCGAGAAGATCAGGCCGTCGAAGCCGGAGGTGTAGACGAGGCCGGCGATGCCGAGGAAGGACGCCGCCGACATGTAGTCGCCGGCGATGGCGAGGCCGTTCTGGAAGCCGGTGATGCCGCCGCCCGCGGCGTAGAAGTCCTTCGCCGACTTCGTGCGGCGCGCCGCCCAGTAGGTGATGCCGAGCGTGGCCAGCACGAAGACCAGGAACATGACGATCGCTTCGAAATTCGTCGCCTGCTTCTGGACCGGGCCTTCGACCGCCGCCGCGTGCACCGACGCGGGGATGAGCGCGCCGGCCGCGACGGCCGCGACGCCCACACGATTGACCAGCGAACGCATCACTTCGACTCCTCCATGATCTGCCGGTTCAGCTCATCGAACTCGCCGTTCGCCCGATGCACGTAGATGCCGGTCAGGATGAACGCCGAGATGATGGTGAAGAGGCCGACGGGGATACCCCAGGTGGTCACGCCGCTGCCGATCGGGGTACCCAGGAACCCCTTGCCGAAGGCGACCAGCAGGATGAAGCCGAAGTAGATGACGAGCATGGCGATCGAAAGCGTCCACGCGAATGCGCTACGCTTCTGCACCAGCTCCTGAAACTTGGGATTCGCGAGAATCCTCTGAGCGTTTTCTTTCATAGTGCGTCCCCTCGCGAGTGCCGAGCGATTTTTGCAAGGTCATATTAGACACTCGGGCCATATGGTCTTTGTAACGAACTATCCCGTCAACAACTTTGATGCAGGCCAACCGCTAAAAAGCGCCTTGACGCAGCCCGCGGCCGTTGTTCCGGAGGTTCGTTCACTAACCCATGGCAGCGAAAGGGCAAGGGGTGCACGAAATATTGTGAAGCGTGGGCTTAAGAATTGGTGCGCGGAAGCCAAGGTATGCGACCAAAAGTCACACCTTCCTCCTTCAACTCCTCCGCTTCCTTGTCGGTGGCCTCGCCGTAGATTCCGCGCGGATCGGTTTCGCCATAATGGATGCGCCGCGCCTCTTCAGCGAAGCGATCCCCGACGTAATCGCAATTCGTTTCAACCGTGCGGCGAACTTCCGTCAAATGACGCATGACTTCCGCCGCGAAGCGCTCGCGCAGCTCCGCCAGCACGGCGGGCGTTGCGGGCGCCGGGGGAGCGGCCGGAGCCCCGCCGCCGCCCGCCGCTTCGGGCGCCGCCTCCGGCGGGCCGCCGTCCCGGGGGGCCTCCTCCCTGGAGCGCCCGCCCTTGGCGATGCGCGGGGCCATCGGGGCTTTGGTGATGTGCGGGTCGCCGCAGACCGGGCAGGCGATGGCTTTGGCGGCGGCCTGCGTCTCGTAGGCGTCGCCGTTGCGGAACCAGGCTTCGAACCGGTGGTCGGCCGTGCATTTCAGAACGAAGAGGATCATGTCCCCGTCGGATGCTCCAGGATGAGAAGAACGGATGGTCATGATATACGGTCGGTGACCGCTTGCCAGTTCAGCACGACGCCGGCGTCTCGGTCAAACACGCGTCATGAAAGAGCGGGAGCGTTCGTCCCTTGTCCACACCGCCGTCCACACCGCCGTCCACACCGCCTTCCACCTCCGCGTCGCCGCACGCCGCGATCAGCCCGCCCTCCCCCTGGGTCGCGCGCTTCGCGCCGCTGGTGCGGGCGGGCGGGCCGGTCCTCGACCTCGCCTGCGGGTCGGGGCGGCACCTGCGGCTGTTCCAGGCGCGCAACCACCCGGTGGTCGGGCTGGACCGCGACCTGCGCGGGGTGGCCGACCTGTCCGGGACGGCGGGGGTGGAGCTGGTGGAGGCCGACCTGGAGAGCGGAGCGCCGGTGCCGCTGCTGCGCGACCGCCGCTTCGCCGCGATCGTGGTGACCAACTACCTGCACCGCCCGCTGTTCCCGGCCATCCTCGACGCGCTGGAGCCCGGCGGCCTTCTCCTTTATGAGACCTTCGCCCTGGGCAACGCCCGCTTCGGCCGCCCCGCCTCCCCCGCCTTCCTGCTGCGCAACGGCGAGCTTCTGGAGGTGGCGCGCGGGCGTCTCCAGGTCGTCGCCTACGAGCATGGCGAGGTCGCCTCGCCCAAGGCCGCGGTGGTGCAGCGGCTGTGCGCCGTCAACGACCTGGAGGCCGGAAGCGGCCTGGACGGCGACCCGGAACCGCGCCCCCTGCCGGCCTGACGGCGCGGAACATTACAAATATTTCAATAGCTGTTCACATGAATTGACGCTTGGAAACGGGGCCGCTAGGGTCCGCCCGCGTTTTTGGGGAGTAACCGTCCTTCGCCACGCCGCGAAGGAGCCTGCGTCAACAGACTCGGTCCAGGCGACCGTGGCGCAGACGGCACCGGCGGGACCGGGCTTGGTGAGACCAACGGCGCGACGTCCCTGAGGGCCATGGGACCGTCGCGCCGTCGGTCCGTCTTGGCCCAGGGGATTTCCGGTTTGACCGCAACCACTCTTCTGCTTCTCGGCTTCAGCCTGTCGGTGGACGCCTTCGCCGCCGCCATCGGCAAGGGTGCGGCGAGCGAGCGAGCGCGGCTGGTCGACGCGCTGCGCGTCGGCGCCTATTTCGGCTTCTTCGAAGCGATCACCCCGGCGCTGGGCTGGATGGTCGGCGTCGCCGTCAGCGCGTGGATCGCCAGCGTCGACCATTGGGTCGCCTTCGGGCTGCTCGCCCTGGTCGGCGGCAACATGATCCGCCAGGGCATGAGACCGGAAGCCGCGCCGGAGTCCGGGGAACAGCCGACGCGCAAAAGCCAGCTCGGCCCGATGCAGCTCGTCCTCACCGCGCTGGCGACCAGCATCGACGCCAGCGCGGTCGGCGTCAGCCTCGCCGTGGTCGACGTAAACATCGTCCAGGCCTGCGTCATCATCGGTCTGGTGACCGCGGTCATGGCCTTCGGCGGCGTGCTGATCGGGCGCAAGGCCGGCCCGCTGCTCGGCCGCAAGGCGGAGGTCCTCGGCGGCCTCGCCCTGCTCGGCATCGGCACCAAGATCCTGGTCGAACACACGCTGCTCTGACCCCTTCCCGGTGCCGCCCGAACCGTATCAGAAGCCGACCCGCTCCACCGTAAAGGCCCGGTCGTGGCTCAGGGCCGGCACCATGCGGCGGGCCTCCTCGACGCGGGCCATGTCCAGCTCCGCCAGGACGAAGCCCACCGCCTCCTCGGCGTCGGCCAGCACCTCGCCCCAGGGGGCGACGATCAGGGAATGGCCGTAGGTCAGCCGCCCCTGGTCGTGGCTGCCGGTCTGGGCCGGGGCGAGGACGAAGCAGCCCGTCTCGATGGCGCGGGCGCGCAGCAGCGTGTGCCAGTGCGCCCGCCCGGTCGGCACCGTGAAGGCCGCCGGCACCGTCAGGATCGCCGCCCCCGCCTGGGCCAGCGCCCGGTAGAGATAGGCGAAGCGCAGGTCGTAGCAGACGGTCATCCCCACCCCGCCCCAGGGCGTCGCCGCCAGGACCGCGCGGTCGCCGGGCCGGAAGGTGGCGGATTCGCGGTAGCTCTCCCCGCCCTTCAGGTCCACGTCGAACATGTGGAGCTTGTCGTAATGGGCGACGGCCCGCCCCCCGGCGTCGAACAGATAGCTGCGGTTGGCCACCCGCCCGTCGTCGAGCAGGACGCCCAGAGTCCCGGCGAGCAGCCAGGCCCCGGTCTCCCGCGCCAGATCGGCGAAGAAGGGGATCGCCGGATGCTCGTCGGCCGTCCTCACCCGCTCCAGCACCTTGGCGCGGCCCTGGACGATCATGCTGACATTCTCGGGCAGGGCGATGAAGTCCGCCCCGGCGTCGCGCGCCCGGCGGACCAGTTCGCCCGCCGCCTGAAGGTTCGGAAGGATTTCCGTGCCCGCGTTGACCTGGACGCAGGCGGCCTTCAGGACGCCGCTCATCCCCCGATTCCCAGGATCGGGTCGAGCTTGCCGGCGCGGTCCAGCGCGTGGATGTCGTCGGAGCCGCCGTAGGGCTTGCCGTCGATGAAGACCTGCGGGACGGTCATCCGCCCCTCGGCGCGCTGCACCATCTCCTCGCGGCGGCCCGGATGCATGTAGAGGTCGATCTCCTCGTACGCCACCCCCTTGCTGTCGAGCAGACGCTTCGCGCGCGAGCAATAGGGGCAGAAGGGCGTGGTGTAGATGACGACGTCGGCCATGCGGAGGGCTCCTTGGCTGTTTTGAACGGTTATAAGATCAACCGCCGCACGGCGTCACCCGTCACGTTGTCATGGCTCCCGTTCCCGGCTCACGTCTTGACGACGCGCGCCAGGGTCAGCGCGTCCACCCGCTCCGCCCCGGCGCGCCGCAGAACCCGCGCGCATTCCGACAGGGTGGCCCCGGTGGTCAGCACGTCGTCGACCAGCACGATGCGCTTGCCGGCCACCCGCGCCTCCAGCCCCGGCCGGACCGCGAAGGCCCCCTGGACGTTCCGCCGCCGCCCCGAGCGGTCGAGCCCGCCCTGCGACGGGGTGGAGCGGCGGCGGACCAGCAGGTCGGGAATCACCGGGCGCCCGGCCTGCCGGCCCGCCGCCTGGGCGAGCAGGGCCGCCTGGTTGTAGCGGCGCCGGAACAGCCGAAGGCGGTGCAGCGGCACCGGGGCCAGCAGGTCGGCGTCGGCCAGCAGCTCCGCCCCGGCGCGGGCCATCCAGGCGCCGTAGGCCGCGGCGGCGTGGATGCGGTCGCCGTGCTTGAATCCCAGGACCAGCGGGCGGCTGCCGTCGTCGTAGGCCAGGACGGCGCGGGCACGGGCGAAGAGCGGCGGTTCGGCGATGCAGGCGCCGCACAGCGGCTCCCCCTCCAGCGCGAAGTCGAAGGGCGTGCCACAACAGGCGCAAGCGGGCGGCGCGATGAAGGTCAAGCCGCTCCAGCACGGCGCGCACAGCCCGCCCTGCCGGTCCACCGCTCCGCCGCAGCACAGGCAGCGCGGCGGCAGCAGCGTGTCGAGAATCCCCCCCAGAACCCTGGTCGCCAGCCGCTGCGGAAGGGCCATGGCGGCACGCCCCTCTCCGTTCAGGTCAGTTCAGGCCGGCGATGCGGTCGAAGATCACGAAGGTGTAGTCGCGCAGCGCGATGTAGATCGCCGGGCCGGTGATGAACAGGATGGCCAGCGTCGCGAAGATCTTCAGGTCCTGCTGCAACGTCGATTCGTTGATGTTGGTCGCCTGCTGGAAAATGGTCAGCAGCATGCCGAGCACCGTGGTGACGACGAGGACCGGGGTGGTGATCTTGATGATGACGATCAGCGCCTCGTAGGTGGCGCCGATGGCTTCCTCGATGCCCATGGCAAGCTCCCGCAGGTTCGCGGCCGACCATAGCACGACGGCGCCCTTTCGCCGATGGTTGTAGCCCGCCGGGGCTGGGCTATATTGCGGGCATGACCACGCCCGACAGCATGACCGTCTTCGACCGCGCGCTCGTCCGCCGCCGCCGCGACCGCGCCGTCCCCGCCTTTGCCGAGCACGCCTTCCTGTTCGAGGAGGTCGCCGAACGCCTCGTCGACCGGCTGGAGGACGTGGCCCGGCCCTTTCCCACCGCGCTCGACCTCGGCGCCCACGACGGGGTGATGGGGCGGACGCTGCGCGGGCGCAAGGGCGTCGAGACGCTGGTGGCCTGCGACCTCGCCCCCGGCTTCGCCCGGCGGGCCGGTCCGCTGGCCGTCGCCGCCGACGAGGAGTTCCTGCCCTTCGTGCCGGAGACCTTCGACCTCGTGGTCAGCAACCTCAGCCTCCACTGGGTCAACGACCTGCCGGGCGCGCTGGTCCAGGTGCGGCAGGCGCTGAAGCCCGACGGCTTCTTCTGCGCGGCCATGCTGGGCGGGGAGACGCTGCTGGAGCTGCGCCGCTGCCTGTACGAGGCGGAGATGGAGGTGGCCGGCGGCGTGTCGCCCCGCGTGTCGCCCTTCGCCGAGATCCGCGACGTCGGCGGGCTGATGCAGCGCGCCGGCTTCGCCCTGCCGGTGGTGGACAGCGACGTCATCACCGTCACCTACAGCGACGCCTTCCGCCTGATGCGCGACCTGCGCGGCATGGGCGAGACCAACGCCGTGCTGGCCCGCCGCAAGGTGCCGGCCACCCGCGCCCTGCTGTTCGACGCCGCCCGCCGCTACGCCGAGCGCTACGCCGAGCCGGACGGCCGCATCGAGGCGACCTTCCAGATCCTTTACCTCGCCGGCTGGTCGCCGCACGAGAGCCAGCAGCAGCCGCTCAAGCCCGGCTGCGGCGAGGTCCCGCTGGGCGAGGCGCTGAAGGGGTCGGCGGAAAAGCTCCGGTAATCCAGAGCGGGACGGCGGTCACCCGATCATCCGGACCGCCATCCAGCCCAGCACCCCGGCGTTCACCACCATGATGACCGGCGCCGCCCGCGCCACCGCGGAGCGCCAGGTGCGCCCCGCCAGATGCCCGGCGAGGCCGACCGCCAGCAGGCTCGGCAGCGTGCCCAGCGCGAAGGCCGCCATGCCCAGCGCGCCGGTCAGCGCGCTGCCGCTGGCCGCGGCCACCGCCACGGCGCCGTAGAGAAGACCGCAGGGGATGAAGCCGAGCGCCAGCCCCAGCCCGTAGCCGCGCCAGCCCGTGGGGTTGCCGAACAGCGGGCGGGCCAGCCGGGACACCCGGTCGCCCCACCAGCGCTGCGCCGCGCCGTCGAGCTTGGGCACCCAGGCGGTCAGCCCCTTCACCGCATAGCCGAGGAAGAACAGCGCCGCGAAGGCCAGCAGCGCCACTGACAGCCATTTCAAGCCCGGCAGCGCCCCGACATGGCCGGCGACCATCGCCGCCGCCGCGCCGATCAGTGTGTAGCTGGTGCCGCGCCCCAGATGGTAGGGCAGCACCGCCGCCCCGGCCAACCGGTGGAACTCGCTCATCCGCGAGGCCGGGACCTGCTCCAGCCGGGCGGTGACCTGGGCCAGCACGAAGGGGCCGCACATGCCCGCGCAATGGGTCGATCCCCCGACCAGCCCGGCGGTCAGCAGCGCGACCAGCAGCCCGCCGTCGCGGTCGATCACGACGGCGCACTGGTTGAGGCCGGCGTCGAGAAGCGTTAGGGCCGAATGGGCGTCCAAGGCGGACCTCCGGTTGGAAGACCGCCCGTGTATAGGGGAAGCCCGCCGCGAAGGCCATGACCTGAGTCAACGCGCTCCAGCCCGCGCCGGGCCGGTCTTCGGGCTCAGGTCTCGGAGCCGGACTGCGCCACCTCATGCACCTCCACCGGCTGGGAGGCGTGGCGGTTCATGATCTCCAGCGCCTGCTGCTCGCGCCCGGCGTCGGCCAGATTGACCCAGAGCAGGATGCCGCCCTTGTCGAGGTGCTGGAGCATCGGCTCGTTGCGCTTGTCGGTCAGCCAGTTCGACATGACCGAGCCCATGGCGCCGCCGCCCACCCCCGCCGCCGCGGCGGCGGCTGCCGCCGCCAGGGCCGTGCCGCCGGTCGCCAGGACGGCACCGGTCGCCAGGATCGCCCCAACATAGGCCGGGAAGCCGACCGCCACGCCCTTCACGCTGCCGACATCCTCCGGCGAGACGTAGGACTGGCGCGGCGCGTCGGGGTCGTGGGCGATGTCCTCCGCCCGCTCCGGCACATGGCCGAGATGGTCGCGGATGGTCTCGTCGTTGGCGAGCACGCTCAGCTCATGGCGCTGGAACCCGGCCAGGGTCAGCTCGTCGACGACCTTTTGCAGGGAGTCGCGGCTGGCGAAGATGCCCACGGCCTCGCGCACGGCGCCGCGCAGATGGCTGGCGGAGCGGTTCGCGTTCGCATCGCTTTCGAAGGTCATGGCGGTCTTCCCCTGTTGCGCTTCCCGGTCGCTGTTCAACCATGGCCGCCGAGCGGAGGTTCCCGTTCGCAGACCCGGCGGCGTCAGGGCTTTGCCGCGGCGGCGGGCGGAGTCACCACGCCGCGCGGCTCCGGCATGGCGCCGAGGAACCACCACAGGCCCAGCGCGATCAGCGCGGCCTTCACCGCCAGGAACAGGGCAATGTGGCGGGCGAGCGGGTTGCGGACCATGGGCGGCTCCATTGCAGCGGGACGCCGTCGCCAAACCGGGCCAAACTGGATAGTATCCCCGGCCGAAAGACGGATCACACACGGATCGCACAAAAGGACGCGCCATGAAACGGTTGCTGATGCTCAGCCTGCTGGCCCTCGGCCTGACCGCCCCCGTCGCGGCGCCGGCCCTGGCCCAGATCAACCTCCTGGAAGGTCCCTCCATGGTCAAGGCGGTGACGTCCAACGACACCAGCGCGCTGCGGCTGCTGCTGCTGAAGGGGGAGAACCCGAATCAGGTCGATTCCACCGGGCGCCCCGTCCTGCTGGTGGCCATCGGCAACGGCCATCCCGAGCTGGTGCGTCTGCTGCTGGACGGCGGGGCCAACCCCAACCGCGCCGACAAGGCCGGCAACACCCCGCTGCACTACGCGGTGGAGGCCGACACGCCGGAGGCCGTGGACCTTCTGCTGGCCAAGGGCGCCAAGGTCGACCAGGACAACCGCCAGGGCATCACCCCGCTGATGACCGCGGCGCGCTATGGTCGCGTCGATCTGGTGGAACGGCTGCTGAAGGCCGGGGCGCAGGCCGACCGCACCGATTTCACCGGCCGCACGACGCTGAGCTGGGCGCAGGACAGCCGCAACGCCCGCGTGGCCAACCTGCTGCGCCAGGCCGGCGCGCGCTGAGGCCGCGATGGGCGACGCCCCGCTCACCGCCCTCCTCGGCGCCGCCCCCCTGAACGGTCCGGGGCCGCTGTTCCTGCTCCTGCTGGCCCTCGCCATCGACGCCGCCGCGGGCGACCAGATCGGCCGCGTCCTGCCCGACCCGGCGGCGCTGGCGCAGCGCGTCTGCGCCTGGGCCGACCGGCGGCTGAACCGGGTGGAGCGCGGCAAGACCGTCCGCCTGCTGCGCGGCGCGCTGGTCGTGCTGGCGCTCGTGCTGGCCGCCGTCGCCGTCGGGCTGATCGTCGAGCGGATCGGGGCGCAGAGCCGCGGCTGGCTGCTGGAACTGGCGGTGATCCTCGCCGCGCTGCGCGGGCGGAGCGCCTGGGCGCGGGTGCGGGCGGTGCGCCGCGCCCTGGACAAGGGCGGCGTCGCCCCGGCGCGGGAGGCCGTCGCCCCCCTCACCCGCCGCCACGCCTTCAGCCTGGACGAGCACGGCATCGCCCGCGCCGCCATCGAGGCCGCCGCCAAGGGCTTCGCCCGCAAGCTGGTGGCTCCGGTTTTCGGCTACGCCCTGCTGGGCGTGCCCGGCCTGCTGGTCTGGGCGGTGGTCGACGGCGCCGACACCGCGCTGGGCCACGCCGGCGTGCGGCACGAACGTTTCGGCCAGACCGCGGCGCGGCTGGACGACGCGCTGAACGCCATCCCGGCGCGGCTGGCCGCGCTTCTCCTGGCGCTGGCCGCGCCCTTTGCCGGAGCGAAGGCCGGCGGCGCCTTCCGCACGATGATGCGGGACGGCGGCAAGGCGGCCTCGCTCAACATGGGCTGGCCGACCGCCGCCATGGCCGGCGCGCTGGGTCTGGCGCTGGGCGGGCCGCACCGCGACGGCGGCGTGGTCATCACCGAACCCTGGATCGGCGACGGCCGCGCCCGCGCCACCGCCGCCGACATCGGGCGGGCGCTGGCGGTCTACGCCGTGGCCGGATTGATCCTGGCGCTGCTGGTGGCGCTGCTGCTGTGGGGGATCGCGGGGTTGTGAGGCGCGGGTGCGGGGAACAAGACTTCACACGGATTGCACGGACGATTTCACGGATTACACGGATTTTTATTTATTCGTCCACTGCCATCCCTGGTGCATCGCGCAAGAGAAACAGGTTTCCAATATCTATTATTAAAAAAAATCCGTGTAATCCGTGTATCGATCCGTGAAATCCGTGTGAAGTCTTGCCCGCCACGCCGCGACCCGCCCAAGAAAAAAGGCGCGATCCCGAAGGACCGCGCCTTTTTCATGTCAGCGGCGAACCGCTGTTACCACTTGGACGCCCGGTGCGCCGGCTTGCCGCCCTGCGAGTCGCGGCGGGCGTGACCACCATGCTCGCTGCGGGCAGGCTCGTTGCGGTTCATCGGACGGCCCTGCGGACGGCCACCCGGAGCGCCGTTCGGCTTGCCGCCCTCGGCACCGCCGTTGGCGTTGCGCACCCACGGCTTCTTGTTGTAGCCGCCGCCGTTGCCGCCACCCGGACGCCCACCCGGACGGCCCGTGGGACGACCGCCGCCGCCGGTCTGGAACGGACGCTGCGGCTCCAGGCCCGGAACGACGTGGATGTCGAGGCGGGTGCCGGTGTAGCGCTCGATGCGGAACAGGGCGTCGCGGTCGGCGCGGGCGGCGAAGGAGATCGCCACGCCCGAGGCGCCCGCACGGCCCGTGCGGCCGATGCGGTGGACATAGTCCTCCGCCGAGCGCGGCAGGTCGAAGTTGATGACGTGGGTGATGTCGCGCACGTCGATGCCGCGCGCCGCCACGTCGGTCGCCACCAGCAGGCGGACCTGACCGGTGCGCAGGCGCTGGAGCGTGCGGTTGCGCTTGAACTGGTCCATGTCGCCGTGCAGGGCGGCGGCGGCGTGCCCGGCGTCGCTCAGCTCCTCGGCCAGCGCATCGGCGTCGCGCTTGGTGGCGGCGAAGATGATCGCCTTGCCGACCTCGGGCAGGTCCGCGAAGTGCTTCAGCAGGCGGCGCTTATGGTCCATGTCGTCGGCATGGTGCAGGCGCTGCTCGACGTTCACCGAGGTGGTGGCGCTTTCAACGGCGACGCGCACCGGGTTGCGCAGCAGGTTACCGGCGAGCTGGGCCATGCGGCGGTCCAGCGTGGCGGTGAACAGCAGCGTCTGGCGGGTGTCCGGGCAGCATTTGGCGATGGTTTCCACATCGTCCAGGAAGCCCATGTCGAGCATGCGGTCCGCCTCGTCCAGGATCAGCACCTCGACGGCGCTGAGGTCGATGCGGTTGCGCGACACGTGGTCGAGCAGACGGCCCGGCGTGGCGACCATGACATCGACCGCGCGCGACAGCAGGCGCAGCTGGTCGCGGTAGGGCATGCCGCCGACCACGTCCACGATGTTGTACTTCATGAACTTGGCGTACTTGCGCGCCGCGTCGGTGACCTGCTTGGCCAGCTCACGCGTCGGGGCCAGAACCAGCACGCGCGGGGCGGCGACGCCGAGGCGCGGCAGCTCGACGGTGCGGGTCAGCGCCGGCAGCATGAAGGCGGCGGTCTTGCCGGTGCCCGTCTCGGCGGTCGCCAGGATGTCGCGGCCTTCCAGGGCCGGCGGGATCGCCTCGGCCTGGACCGGGGTCGGGGTGTTGTACTCGAACGCCTCCAGCGCCTTCACGACGAGCGGATGGACGCCCAGCCCGGCGAAAGCGTTGGGGGTAACGGTGTCGGTGGTGTCGGTCACGGTTGCGTCGGCGACGGCGGTCTCGGTGACAGAGGCCTCGGTGGCAACGGTCTCGACAACGAGGGCGTCAGCGGCGGTCATTTCGATGGACGACAAGTAGGGTAACCTTTCCTCAGGACCAAGACGGCGCACGGCCGCCGCACCAGGATGGTGAGCGGTGGAACGCCGGCGTTTTCGCCGGGAGGAGGTCGGAAGAGGGAGAGGCGTCTGTCCGAAGCTACGGGTGGCCGGGTCCCAAGGAAGGCCATCCCGAAATATCAAAGCGCGTCTCGCTCAAGAGACGCGCGAGCCTCCAGCGATCAAGACGCCTTACATAATGGGTTGCGCTGCACAATCCAAGAAGATTCTTTCACGCCCCCGGTCGCGTCGTGTCCCCCGAGGCGGGTGCCTGCCGTGCGCGCAGCGCATCGCGGATCTCCTCCAGCAGCACCTCCTGGCGGGGCGGCGCCTTCGGCTTGGAATCATGGAGGAAATGCAGGCGGTTGACCTGCCGCACGATGAGGAACAGCGCGCCCGCCACGATGAAGAAGTTGATGAGCGCGTTGATGAAGCGGCCGTAATTGATGGTCGCCGCCCCCGCCGCCTCCGCCGCGGACAGGCTCTCGTAATGGCCGCCGGACAGGTTCAGGAAGTAGTTGGAGAAGTCGATCCCGCCCATGATCCAGCCGATGGGCGGCATCAGCATGTCCTTGACCAGCGAGTTGACGATGCCGGTGAAGGCCGCGCCGATGATGATGCCGACGGCCAGTTCCACGACATTGCCGCGGCTGATGAAGGTCTTGAATTCCTGCAACATGGCTGCGCTCCCGCTTGTTGTCGGGAAGAACGCCACAGCCCAGCCGAAGTTTCCAGGACCGCAAAAGGAAAGGGGCCGGACCCTGCGGCCCAGCCCCCTCCCAGAACACTCCTGACGGCGTTCTTCGCGGCGGCGCTTACGCCACCTTGCCGTGGCAGTGCTTGTACTTCTGGCCCGAGCCGCAGGGGCACGGCGCGTTGCGCGGCGTGTTCGCCCAGGCGTTGGGGTCGGCCCCCGGCACCACCGAGGCGGCGGCCTCGCGGCGGACCATGCCGGCGGGCAGCGGCGCGTCGGCCGGCGGGTAGCCCTGAGCGGCCCCGGCTCCCGCTTCCGCCATCGCCAGCGCCGGGTCGTCGCGGCCCTCGTGCATCTCCTGCGGGGGACGGGCGTACAGCTCCTCCGGCTGCGGAGCGATGCGGATCTCGACATGCATCAGCACGGCGGTCACCTGCTCGCGCAGGGTGGTCAGCATGGTCTCGAACAGCTCGAAGGCTTCGCGCTTGTACTCGTTCAGCGGGTCCTTCTGGGCGTAGGCGCGCAAGGAAATGCCCTGGCGGAGATGGTCGAGCTGGAGCAGGTGGTCCTTCCATTCCTGGTCGAGGATCTGCAGCAGCAGGCTCTTCTCCACATGGCGCATCGTGTCGGCGCCGTAGGCATCCACCTTCTCCGCATACTTGCGGTCCGCGGCCTCGCGGACGCGCTCCTCGATCTCCGGCTCGGCGATGCCCTCCTCCTTGGCCCAGTCGGCCACCGGCAGGTCCATGCCCAGGAGGCGGTTCACCTCCTCGTGCAGGCCGGCGATGTCCCAGGCCTCGGAGTAGGAGTTCGGCGGGATCGCCTTGTTGACCATGTTGGAAACGACCTGATGGCGCATCTCCAGGACGGTCTCGGCGATGTCCTCGGTGTCCATGATCTCGCGACGCTGCTCATAGACGACCTTGCGCTGGTCGTTCATGACGTTGTCGAACTTGAGCAGGTTCTTGCGGACCTCGAAATGGTGGGCCTCGACCTTGGTCTGGGCCTTTTCCAGCGCCTTGTTGATCCAGGGGTGGATGATCGCCTCCCCCTCCTTCAGGCCCAGGCGCTGCAGCATGCCGTCCATGCGCTCCGACCCGAAGATGCGCATCAGGTCGTCGTCCAGCGACAGGAAGAACTTCGAGGCGCCCGGATCGCCCTGGCGGCCCGAACGGCCGCGCAGCTGGTTGTCGATGCGCCGGCTCTCGTGCCGCTCCGTGCCGACGACATAGAGACCGCCGGCCTGCTTGACCAGCTCGCGCGCCTCGGCGACCTCGGCCTCGATCTGCTTGACCTTGGCGTCGCGCTCCGGCCCGTCCGGCAGGTTGGCGAGCTCCATCTGGATGCGCATCTCGACGTTGCCGCCGAGCTGGATGTCGGTGCCGCGGCCGGCCATGTTGGTGGCGACCGTGACGGCGCCCGGACGGCCCGCCTGGGCGACGATGTAGGCTTCCTGCTCGTGATGGCGGGCGTTCAGCACGTTGTGCGGGATGCCGCGCTTCTTCAGCAGCTCGGCGATCAGCTCCGACTTCTCGATGGAGGTGGTGCCGACCAGCACCGGCTGCTGGCGCTTGCGGGCGTCCTCGATCAGGTCGATGATCGCGTCGTACTTCTCCGACGCCTTGCGGTAGACCTCGTCGTCCATGTCCTTGCGCTGGACCGGCACGTTGGTCGGCATGTCCACGACCTCGAGGCCGTAGATCTCCGCGAACTCCGCCGCCTCGGTCATCGCCGTGCCGGTCATGCCGGCCAGCTTCGGGTAGATGCGGAAGTAGTTCTGGAAGGTGATGGAGGCGAGCGTCTGGTTCTCGCGCTGGATCGTCACCTTCTCCTTGGCCTCCAGCGCCTGGTGCAGGCCTTCCGAATAGCGGCGGCCCTCCATCATGCGGCCGGTGAACTCGTCGATGATGATGACCTTGTCGTCCTTGACGATGTAGTCCTTGTCGCGCTGGAACAGCGTGTAGGCGCGCAGGGCCTGCTGGGCGTGATGGACCAGCGCCACGTTCTGGATGTCGTACAGCCCGCCCGACTTCAGCAGCCCGGCCTCGGCCAGAAGCTGTTCCATATGCTCCTGCCCGGCCTCGGACAGGCTGACCGTGCGGTTCTTCTCGTCCATCTCGTAGTCGTCCCGCGTCAGCTGCGGGATCAGGCGGTCGACCTGCACGTACATCTCCGACGAGTCGGTCGACGGGCCGGAGATGATCAGCGGGGTGCGCGCCTCGTCGATCAGGATCGAGTCGACCTCGTCGACGATGGCGAAGTTGAAGGGCCGCTGGACCATGTCCTCCAGCCGGAACTTCATGTTGTCGCGCAGATAGTCGAAGCCGAATTCGTTGTTCGTGCCGTAGGTGATGTCGGCGGCGTAGGCGGCGCGGCGCTCCTCGTCGTCCAGCCCGTGCACGATGCAGCCGGTGGTCAGGCCGAGGAAGCCGTAGATGCGGCCCATCCAGGCGCTGTCGCGCGAGGCCAGATAGTCGTTCACGGTGACGACGTGGACGCCCTTGCCTTCCAGCGCGTTCAGATAGACGGCCAGCGTGGCGACCAGCGTCTTGCCCTCGCCGGTGCGCATCTCGGTGATCTTGCCCTGGTGCAGCACCATGCCGCCCATCAACTGCACATCGTAGTGCCGCTGCCCCAGCACGCGCTTGCCCGCCTCGCGCACGGTGGCGAAGGCGTCGGGCAGGATGGCGTCGAGCGTCTCGCCCTGCGACAGCCGGCCGCGCAGCCAATCGGTGCGGGCGCGCAGCGCGTCGTCGGAGAGCGCCGCCAACTCGGGCTCCAGCGCGTTGATCTGCTGGACGGATTTTTGCAGCGCCTTGACGGTGCGCGTGTTGGCGGTGCCGAAAATCTTGCGGGCGAGAGCACCGAACATGAAAACCTCGGGGGTGGAACGTCGTGAAGCCGGCTTTTTGACCGGTCTCACATAGGCCCGAAGCAAGTTTCTGTCAACGAGACCCGCCCCTTTGCCCGGCCCTTTGAGAGGTGCATCGTGGGGGTGCCGGCCCTGCATGGGGCGGGGATCGGCGTGTGGCGCGCCCTGGAAGCACCACCGTTCCGCCGCCATATCGCCTTGAACACGGTCGAAGCAAGGGGCTGAAGGACGGCGGCATGGCCGCGCATCACGACCGCTTGCCCCGCGCCGCGAACCCATGCTTAATCCCCCGCGGATTCGGGCGCGGGGCCGGATCGTCCGCACAGCCGCCACCAAATCAACGGCCGCCGCCAATCATAAGACGTTCTGTCATGCCCTTGACCGTGACAAGACACATCCGCCGGAAGGAAAAGACTCCATGGTGAATCGAGTGTTCCGCGCCGCCCTGCTGTCGATGGCCGCCTGCGGCCTCGCTCTGGCCGCACACGCCCAGACTCCGGCGCCGACTCCGGCCCCCGCGGCCACGCCCGCCCCCGCCGCGCAGGCCGCTCCCGCCACGGCGGACGCCGATCCGGTGGTGGCGCGCGTCAACGGCGAGGCGGTCCACCGCTCCGACGTCCAGCGCATGGTCGCCCAGCTTCCGCCGCAGGTGCAGCAGATGCCGCTGGAGATGATCTACCCGGCGGTGATCGAACAGCTGGTGAACTCCAAGCTGGTGGCCGAGGCCGGCTACAAGGCCAACCTCGCCGGCACGCCGGAGGTCAAGGACGAGATCAAGCGCGCCGAGGAGCGCGCGGTGCAGCGCGCCTACATCCAGAAGGAGGTGCAGTCGCGCATCACCCCGGCCAAGCTGGACGAGGCCTATCAGGCCTTCCTGAAGCAGAACCCGGCCCAGGAAGAGGTCAAGGCCAGCCACATCCTCGTCGAGAAGGAGGACGAGGCCAAGGCGATCATCGCCCAGCTCAAGAAGGGCGGCGACTTCGCCAAGCTGGCCAAGGAGAAGTCGAAGGACCCGGTGGCCGCCGAGCAGGGCGGCGACCTCGGCTACTTCACCAAGGAGACGATGGTCGAGCCCTTCGCCGACGCCGCCTTCGCCATGAAGAAGGGCGAGGTGAGCAAGGAGCCGGTGAAGACGCAGTTCGGCTGGCACATCATCAAGGTCGAGGACAAGCGCACCCAGCCGCAGCCGACCCTGGACGAGGTGAAGCCGCAGCTCGAGCAGCAGCTCAGCAAGGACATCGTGACCAACGTCGTCGACGACCTGCGCAAGGTCGCCAAGGTCGAGACCTTCCAGCTCGACGGCTCGCCGATGCCGAAGGAAGAGCCGGCCACGGACGCGCCGGCCCAGAGCGCTCCGAAGGCCGAAGAGCCGAAGAAGAACTAAGGTCCGGCAGCGGTTGCCCCCACCCTTCCCACGGCTGACGCCGCGGGCCCCTTCCCTCCCCCGCTGCGCGGGAGAGGGAGATTGGTCCCCTCCCCTGCGAAGCGGGGGAGGGTTAGGG
>NZ_QLKQ01000026.1 GCF_003349955.1 Azospirillum brasilense | reverse complement strand
GCTATCGCAGGGGAGGGTGCCTTCTGCGAAGCGGCGGCAGTCCCCTCCCCTGCGATAGCGGGGGAGGGTTAGGGTGGGGGCCCAATGCGACCACTTTGTCAAGCAGCCGCCAGGGCTCAACTCAGTACGCGTACTCTTTGAACACCGGGTCCACGCTGCCGCCCCAGGGGCCGTTGAACTTCTCCAAAAGCTCGTCGGCCGGGGTCTGGCCGGACTCGGCGATGTCGAGCAGCGTGTTCAGGAAATGCGCCTCGTCATCGCCCCAGTTGTCGTTGCGGGCGCGGCGGGACAGGCCGCCGCGGGCGATCTCTAGAACCTCCAGAGCGACCTCCCGCACCGTGCGCCCGCGGAAGGGCGTGCGCAGGGCGTGGCGCGGCACCTCGGCGCGCAGGTGGGCGCGCTCCTCCGTCGTCCAACCCTTCACGAGGTCCCAGGCGGCGTCGAGCGCCTGGCTGTCGTAGAGCAGACCGACCCACAGGGCCGGCAGGGCGCACAAACGGCGCCACGGGCCGCCGTCGGCGCCGCGCATCTCCAGATACTTCTTCAGACGCACCTCGGGGAAGGAGGTGGTCATGTGGTCGGCCCAGTCGGTGATCAGCGGGACCTCGCCCGGCAACGCCGGCAGGCGGCCCTGCATGAAGTCGCGGAAGGACTGGCCGGAGGCGTCGATGTAGGTGCCGTCGCGGTAGACGAAGTACATCGGCACGTCGAGCAGGTAGTCCACGTACCGCTCGAACCCGAAGCCGTCCTCGAACACGAAGGGCAGATCACCGGTGCGGTCGGGGTCGGTGTCGGTCCAGATGTGGCTGCGGAAGCTCTGGAAGCCGTTCGGCTTGCCTTCGGTGAAGGGCGAGTTGGCGAACAGGGCCGTGGCGATGGGCTGAAGCGCCAGGCTGACCCGGAACTTCTTCACCATGTCGGCTTCCGACGCGAAGTCCAGGTTCACCTGCACGGTGCAGGTGCGCATCATCATGTCCAGGCCGAGCTGGCCGCGCTTGGGCATGTAGTCGCCCATGATCTTGTAGCGGCCCTTGGGCATCCAGGGGATCTCGTCGCGCCGCCATTTCGGCTGGAAGCCGAGACCCATCATGGCGATGCCCAGCTCCCCGCCGATCTCCTTCACCTGATCGAGGTGACGGTGCACCTCGGCGCAGGTCTGGTGCAGGGTCTCCAGCGGGGCGCCGGACAGCTCCACCTGCCCGCCCGGTTCCAGCGTGATGTTCGCCATGCCCTGGGTCAGGGCGATCAGGTTGCCCTTCTCCTCCACCGGGTCCCAGCCGAAGCGCTGCAGGCGGGTCAGCAGTTCGCGGATCCCGTCCGGCCCCTCGTAGGGCAGCGGCCGTTGGTCGGAGACGCGGTAGGCGAATTTCTCGTGTTCGGTCCCGATGCGCCACTGGTCGGCCGGCTTGTTGCCGGATTCCAGATAGGCCGCCAGCTGGCGGCGGTCGGTGATCGGTTCACCACGCGTCTGCGGAGGTGCGGACATGGAAGCTCCCGCTTTCAAAAAGTCTGAATTGGCCAACGAGTCAAACGGCCCGCCTCGGAACAGCGGCGCGTCGAGCGGCCCTTACTCCCCGACGGTGGGGTCGGCCGGCGCGCGGAAGGGCGGTCGGGTGTCGCCGCCGTCCGCCGTCCAGTCCCCCGCAAGGGCCTGCCAGCAGGCGAGCGCCGCGACCACCGCCGTGTCGGCCCGAAGAATGCGGGGCCCCAGGCCGACGGGAACAACAAAGGGGAGTTTGCAAATTTCGTCAAGTTCGGACTGCGCAAAGCCGCCCTCCGGCCCGATCAGGAAGGCGGCGGGGCCGCGCGGGCGGGCGCGGACGGCCTCCGCGATGGGCCGTACGTTCCCGGCCTCGGCGCACAGGTACAGCGTACGTTCGGCCGGCCAGCCGGCCAGCGCCTTGTCCAGCGGCAGCGGGTCGGCCATTTCCGGCACGGTCAGCCGCTCCGACTGTTCGGCGGCCTCGATGGCGTTGGCACGCAGGCGATCGGTGTTGACGCGGTTGGGGTCGGTGCGGCGGGTGAAGACCGGCCACAGGCGCGACACGCCCAGCTCGCTGGCCTTCTCCGCCACGAAATCGATGCGCCCGCGCTTGATCGGGGCGAACAGCAGCCAGAGGTCCGGCCCGGCCGCCTGAGGACGCCGCTGCTCCGTCACGGTGAGCGAGCACCAGCCTTTGCCGAAGCCGTCGATGGCGGCCAGCCATTCGCCGTCCCGCCCGTTGAAGACGGCCACGAGGTTGCCCTTGTCGAGCCGCAGGACATGGCGCAGGAAATGCGCCCGCTCGGGGTCGAGCCCCACCGCCTGCCCCTCGCCGAGGGGGCTGTCCACATAGAGGCGGGTCTTCGGTTGGTCTGACATCGCGCAAGGTCTCCGGTGTGCGGCGCCGACTATAGCGACAACGCCGCGGGGCGGAAACGGCCCAGCCTTGCGGGGACCCACCCCTCGCCGCTACCTTGCCCCCCGGCTTCCTCCACGTCTTTTCCCGAGTCCGCCATGACCAGCCCCGCCTCCCCCGCTCCCGGCGACTTCACCGACATCCGGCGCGGCGACTGGATCGACCGCTTCGCCCCGGCGGCGGTCCGGCCTTATCTGCGGCTGGCCCGGCTGGACCGGCCCATCGGCACGTGGCTGCTGCTGTTTCCCGGCTGGTGGAGCATCGCACTGGCCGGGTCGGGGCCGATTCCCGACCTCTGGCTGATGGCGCTGTTCGCGATCGGCGCGGTGGTGATGCGCGGGGCCGGCTGCACGGTCAACGACATCCTCGACCGCGACTTCGACGCCATGGTCGAGCGCACGCGGAGCCGACCGATCCCCTCCGGGCAGGTGTCGGTGAAACAGGCGCTGGCCTTCCTCGCCGTCCAGCTCCTGATCGGGCTGGCGGTGCTGGTGCAGTTCAACCTGTTCACCATCGGGCTGGGCGTGCTGTCGCTGGTCCTGGTCTTCACCTACCCGCTGATGAAGCGCATCACCTGGTGGCCGCAGGCCTTCCTGGGGCTGACCTTCAACTGGGGCGCCCTGATGGGCTGGACGGCGGTGCGCGGCGAGCTGGAATGGCCGGCGCTGGCGCTGTACGCCGCGGGGATCGTCTGGACGCTGGGCTACGACACCATCTACGCCCACCAGGACAAGGAGGACGACGCGCGAATCGGCGTGAAGTCCACCGCCCTGCGGCTGGGCGACCAGAGCAAGATCTGGATCTACGGCTTCTACACGCTGACCTTCGTGGGGATCGGCATCGCCGGGCGTCTGGCCGGGCTGGGCGGGCTGTTTCTGCCGCTGCTGTCGCTGGCCGCGCTGCAATTGTCCTGGCAGGTGGCGACCTGGAACCCCGACGATCAGACGGATTGCCTGACGAAGTTCAAGTCGAACCGCTGGTTCGGCTGGCTGGTGCTGGCGGCCTTCCTGGCCGGGAAACTCTGAGGCGGAGGAGACGTCAGCGCGTCAGCTCGGCAACGGTGCTGTCGGTTGAGCCCGGCTTGCGCGGCGGCAGGACCGCGCGGATGCCGTCGATGGAAGCCACCATCGCGACGCTCCTCTGCGCGGCCGGCTGGGTCGGCTTGCGGGCCGGCAGCACGGCGGTCACCACCGGCGGAACCGTCTTCGCGGCCGTGCCCTTGCCGGAGAGGGTGAGGGACGCGGTCAGCACCTGCGGCTTGCGGCCCGGAACGGCGACGGTCTGGCCCTTCAGGGAGGCTTCCATCAGGCGCGGCCCGGCGGCGGGCTTGGGGGTGGCGCGGCCCTGCGGGGCGACGGCGAAGGTGCTGCCGATGCCGGCGCCACGGGAATCGGCCTGACGGATCTCCGCCTCCTCGCCGTCGGGCAGGATGAAGCCGTAGGTGGTGTAGACGCGCAGGCCGAGCTGGTCCGACGGCTCGTGCCAGACGCGGACGGCCGACCAATCGTTGCGCGGCGACACGTCGACCACGCGCATGTTGCGGCGCAGGCCACGGCCGTCGAGCCAGGAGTGGTCCACCTCGATGGTGCGGCGGTCGACGATGTGGCTGACCAGGGAGACGTGGCCGCGGCCCAGACGCTGCGACCGCTTGAAGACGAGGACGGAACCGAGCGCCGGTCGCTTGTCGCGCTCATATTGATCGGCGGCGGTGTTCCACCACGTCCAGGCGTCGCCCCGGATCTCAAAATCCGATATGGAACGCAGCGTGCGGACGCAATCCCCGTCCTGGGCCTGGGCTTTGGATATGGTGAACGGGCTGAGAGCGATGAACGCCGCGAACGATGCGCAGAGTGCAATCCCTTTCGACCGCATATCAACCCCATGCCCTTTGTTTTTCTCCTTTCGAACGGGTAACACGGGACAGCAGGTGTGTCTACTCCGTTTGAATTATGTAACCAAAACCGGTTGTGGATAGATCATCCACGCCCGCGCAGCCCCCGCCGGGAGTCCAGTTATGAACAACTTTTCTCAAATAGACTTCATCCGCGCCAACACGGTCGTAACACGGACTCCTTTGCTGCCTGAGATTGCCCTGCATCTGGCGACGGAAATCACGCCGCTGTGGGAAGCTACCGAGGATTCTTTGAAAGAGTCCAATGTACCGCCGCCCTATTGGGCCTTTGCTTGGCCGGGCGGTCAGGCGGTGGCGCGGCTCGTGCTCGACCGGCCTGAGCTGGTCGCGGGCAAGTCCGTGCTGGATTTCGCCGCCGGCACCGGCCTGGTCGGCATCGCCGCGAAAATGGCCGGGGCGGCGCGCGTGCAGTCCTGCGACATCGACCGTTTCGCCCTGTCCGCCATCGCCCTGAACGCCGACTCCAACGGAGTCGACGTGAAGGCGGTCAGCGCCGATCTGGTGGACCGCCCCCTGCCCGGCATCGACGTCGTCCTGGCCGGTGACGTCTGCTACGAGAAGCCGATGGCCGACCGGGTGACCGCCTGGCTGCGCGGAATCGCCGCAACCGGCACGCTGGTCCTGCTGGGCGATCCAGGCCGCGCCTATGTCCCGCTCAGCGGAATCGAGCGGGTCGCGCAGTACAGCGTCCCGACCTCCCTGGAGCTGGAGGACCGCGAGATGCGCGAAACGGTGATCTGGCGCCTGCTGCCGGAGGCCTGAGCCATGACCGTCGCGACGACCGCCCCGCGCAAGGGCGCCACCCGGATGGCCGACATCCCGCCGGAGGTGCTGGCCGACCTGAACGCCGGCCGGCGCGAGACCGCCACGCTGGCCGAATCGCTGGCCATCGACTTCGCCGCCCTGCTGGCCGCCGCGGTTCCGGAGGCCGCGGGCGCCGTGTCCTTCGACCCGAAGGACGGCGTGACCCGGCGCATGGCGGCGGCGGGGAGCGCGGCCGTCGAGAGTCTTGGCCCGGGGGCCGTGGAGCGGCTGGCCGCCCACCCCTCCGACACGGTGCGCGGCTGGGCCTGTTACGCGCTGGCCGCGGCCCCCGGCCTGACGCTGGCGGAGCGGCTGGAGCGCGTCCGCCCGCTCGCCGACGACCCGCATTTCGGCGTGCGCGAATGGGCGTGGCTGGCCCTGCGCCCGCACATCGCCGCCGCCATCGACGAGGCGCTGGCCCTCCTCACGCCCTGGACCGCCGAACCGTCGGAGCGGCTGCGCCGCTTCGCCAGCGAGGCCACGCGACCCCGCGGCGTCTGGTGCGCCCACATCGGCGCTCTGAAGACCGACCCGGCGCGCGGCCTGCCGGTGCTCGACCCGCTGCGGGCGGACGGCGCGCGCTACGTCCAGGACTCGGTCGCCAACTGGCTGAACGACGCGGCGAAGAGCCAGCCCGGCTGGGTGCAGGCGCTGTGCGCCCGCTGGGAGACGGACAGCCCCGACCCGGACGCCACCCGCCGCATCGTCCGCCGCGCCCTGCGCAGCGTGCCCAGCGCCGTGTGAAGGAACCCGCGTGAGGCGGCACCTCCCCCCTTGACGCGGCGCCCTCCAGGCCGATGCTAAGCGCCCTCTCCCGATCCGACCCATCGCATCCGAACGGACCTTTGACCATGCCCTACACCTCGTTGCGCGACTTCATCGACCGGCTGGAGAAGGCCGGACGGCTGGTGGTGGTCCGGGAGCCGGTGTCCACGGCGCTGGAGATGACCGAAATCCAGACCCGCCTGCTCGCCGAAGGCGGCCCGGCGGTGCTGTTCGAGAACGTCATCAAGGCCGACGGCACCCGCTCGGAGATGCCGGTGCTGGTCAATCTGTTCGGCACGGTGGAGCGCGTCGCCTGGGGCATGGACCGCGAGCCGCACGAGCTGCGCGGCGTCGGCGAGACGCTGGCCTTCCTGAAGCAGCCGGAGCCGCCGGGCGGCTTCCGCGAGGCGATGGAGCTGATCCCGCTGGCCAAGACCGTGCTGTCGATGAAGCCGAAGACCGTCGGCTCCGCCCCCTGCCAGGAGGTGGTGCTGACCGGCGACCAGATCGACCTCGGCCGCCTGCCGGTGCAGAGCTGCTGGCCGGGCGAGCCGGCGCCGCTGATCACCTGGCCGCTGGTCGTCACCAAGGGGCCCACGGGCAAGCGCGAGGACGACTTCAACCTCGGCATCTACCGGATGCAGGTGCTGGGGAAGAACAAGACGATCATGCGCTGGCTGAAGCACCGCGGCGGCGCGCAGCACCATCACCGCTGGCAGGCCAGCGGCAAGCGCGAGCCGCTGCCCTGCGCGGTGGTCCTGGGCGCCGATCCCGGCACCATCCTGGCCGCCGTCACGCCGGTGCCGGACACGCTGTCGGAATACCAGTTCGCCGGGCTGCTGCGCGGCAAGAAGGTCGAGCTGGTGGACTGCAAGACGGTGCCGCTGAAGGTGCCCGCCCAGGCCGAGATCATCCTGGAAGGCCATGTCAGCCTGGACGAATACGCCGACGAGGGGCCCTACGGCGACCACACCGGCTATTACAATTCGGTCGAGCCCTTCCCGGTCTTCACCGTCACGGCGATGACCATGCGGCGCAACCCGATCTACCTGTCCACCTTCACCGGCCGCCCGCCCGACGAGCCGTCGGTGCTGGGCGAGGCGCTGAACGAGGTCTTCATCCCCCTGCTGACCCAGCAGTTTCCGGAGATCGTGGATTTCTGGCTGCCACCGGAGGGCTGCTCCTACCGGATCGCCGTGGTCAGCATGAAGAAGGCCTATCCCGGCCATGCCAAGCGGGTGATGATGGGTGTGTGGTCCTTCCTGCGCCAGTTCATGTACACGAAATGGGTGATCGTCGTGGACGACGACATCGACGCGCGGAACTGGAAGGACGTGATGTGGGCGATGAGCACCCGCATGGACCCGGCCCGCGACATCACCGTGATCGAGGGCACCCCCATCGACTATTTGGACTTCGCCAGCCCCGAGTCGGGCCTGGGCGGCAAGGTTGGGCTGGACGCCACCAACAAGTGGCCGCCGGAGACCAAGCGCGAGTGGGGCCAGAAGATCCGCATGGACCAGGGCGTGGTCGACGAGGTGTCGCGCAAATGGGCCTCCTACGGTCTTCCGGGCAGCGGGACCCCGATCTGGAAGTGAGGCGTTAAGGGACGTCCCGCGTCTTCCAAGGAGTCCGCCATGCCCAGCGAGATCGCCCGCCCCATCGCCACCGTCCGTCTGCACTTCCGCGACGGCGGCGAGACCGCCGCGGACCTGTCGGTGGCCGAGCGGGCGGGAGACAATCTGTTCGTGGCGTCGGACGAGGGGGCGCGGGTCGTCCGCATGATGGCCGAGAGGATGGCTGAGGAGGGCGGCACCCTCTACCGCCAGGACGCTGTCTTTCCGCTGGCGGACGTCTTCACCCTGCCGGTGACGATCCCGGGGGAGGACGAGGCGGACATCGAGGGCATGGCCATCGCCGGCGGCTGGCTGTGGGTCACCGGCTCGCACGCGCTGGCCCGCAAGAAGCCGGAGCGCGACGAGAACGGCACCGAAAAGGCGCTGGAGCGGCTGACCGAGGTGCGCTGCGACCCCAACCGCTTCCTGCTCGGCCGCATCCCGCTGGTCAGCGAGGCGGACGGGCGGCTCACCCCGGTCCGCCGCGACGGAACGCGTGTGGCCGGCTGCCTGAAGTTCCGCAAGGGTGGCAACGCGCTGACCAAGGCGCTGGCGGAGGACGAGCATCTGGCCCGCTTCGTCGCGGTTCCCGCCAAGGAGAACGGCTTCGACGTGGAGGGCATGGCCGCCCACGGCGATCGGGTCTGGCTGGGGCTGCGCGGCCCGGTGCTGCGCGGCTGGGCCTGCATTCTGGAACTGGCGGTGGAGGATCACCCGGACGTCGAGGAACGGCTGCGGCTGCGCCCCATCGGGCCGAACGGCGAGAAATACCGCAAGCATTTCGTCGATCTCGACGGTCTGGGCATCCGCGAACTGAGCTTCGACGGCGAGGATCTTGTCATCCTGGCCGGGCCGACCATGGACCTCGACGGTCCGGTCGCCGTGTGGCGCTGGACCGACGCCCTGTCCGTCACCCACGAGACCGTCATCCCGCGCGACCGGCTGGTTCCGCTGCTGAACCTCCCCTACGGCAAGGGCGACGACCACGCGGAGGGCATCGCCTGCGTCCGCCGCGACGGCGCCCCGCCTGCCCTTCTGGTGGTCTATGACAGCCCGTCCAAGGCGCGCCGCCACGGCGCCGGGACCACCGCCGACCTGTTCGCCCTGCCCTCCCGCTACGATCCGGCCAACGCCTTCCGGGCGTGAGCAGTCGTTCTTATTGATGCAACAATCAGTGCATGATTAAGCGGATTATCCCAATCACGGACATCGCTATTCTTGGCCTCAGACGACAACGGCCCCGACGCGGGGCGCCACGCTGAGACAAGGAGACCACGCCATGACCGCCAACACCGCCGCCATCGACACCCGCACCGCCCCCTACGCCGCCTTCCTGCTGCGCGTCAGCCTGGGCCTTCTGTTCATCGCCCACGGCCTGATCCTGAAGGTCTTCACCTTCGGCATCGCCGGCACGGTCGGCTACTTCGAGAGCCTCGGCTATCCCGGCCTCTTCGCCTATCTGGTCATCCTCGGCGAGATCGGCGGCGGCCTGCTGCTGGTGGCCGGCGTCTTCACCCGCTGGATTTCGCTGGCCCTGCTGCCGATCCTGATCGGCGCGACGCTCCAGCACACCGGCAACGGCTGGGTCTTCTCGGCCCAGGGCGGCGGCTGGGAGTTCCCGGTGTTCTGGACGGTGCTGCTCGGCGTGCAGGCCCTGCTGGGCGACGGCGCCTTCGCCCTGAAGCTGCCGACCGCCGGCCGCAGCACCCTTCAGAGCCGGCTGGCCTGACCCTGAAGCGAGCATGACGAGCGGCGCGCGGGCGGGCACCAGCCCCCCGCGCGCCGCCGCATTTGCGCGGCGGGCAATCCGGACCTGAGGCGATATGCCCCTTCCTCTTCTTCTCCGGGCTCCCATTTGCTAGACAAGCCGGAGACCTAGCGGAGACCGTAATGCCCGTTTCGACCACCTCGCAGCCCGACGTTCTGAACCTGCTGGACGATCTGATCCGCAAGGCGAAGGGCGCCGGGGCCGACTCCGCCGACGCCGTGCTGTTCGACAGCGCCTCCCTGTCGCTGAGCCAGCGTTTCGGCAAGACGGAGAAGCTGGAGCGGTCCGAGTCGGGCGACCTGGGCCTGCGCGTCTTCATCGGCAAGCGGCAGGCCATCGTCTCCTCCACCGACCGCAGCGCCAAGGCGCTGGACGAGTTGGTGGAGCGCGCCGTCGCCATGGCCCGCGTGGTGCCGGAGGACCCCTTCTGCGGCCTCGCCGACCCGGAGCAGATCTACACCACCCTCCCAGACCTCGACGTGTGCGACCCGTCGGAGCCATCGGCGGAGCTGCTGATCGAACGCGCCCGCATCGCCGAGGAGGCCGCTCTGGCGGTCGAGGGCGTCACCAACTCCGAAGGCGCCGACGCCGGATGGAGCCGCTCCACCATCGCCATTGCCGCGTCCAACGGCTTCACCGGCCGCTATGGCGTGTCGCGGCAGTCGCTCTCGGCCTCGGTGCTCGCCGGGACGGGCACGGGGATGGAGCGCGACTACGACTATGACAGCAAGGTCTACGGTTCCGACCTGCGCGATCCGGCGTCGATCGGGCGCGAGGCCGGCGAGCGGGCCATTCGCCGCCTGAACCCGCGCCGGGTCAAGAGCTGCAAGGTGCCGGTGGTGTTCGACCCGCGCGTCTCCCGCGGGCTGCTCGGCCATCTCACCGGCTCGATCAGCGGGCCGAGCATCGCGCGGGGCACCAGCTTCCTCAAGGACAAGATGGGCCAACGCATCTTCGCCGCCGGCATCACCATCGTCGACGACCCGCATGTGAAGCGCGGCCTGCGCTCCCGCCCCTTCGACGCGGAGGGCATCGCCACCACCCGCCGCAACCTGATCGAGGACGGGCACCTGACCACGTGGCTGCTCGACCTGCGCTCGGCCCGCCAGCTCGGCCTGTCGACGACCGGCCACGCGGCGCGCGGCACCTCCGGCCCGCCGGGCCCGGCCCCGGCCAACGTCTACATGGCCCCGGGCGCCAAGAGCCGCGACGAGCTGCTGGCCGAAATCCCCAACGGCTTCTACGTGACGGAGCTGATGGGCACCGGCGTCAACGGGGTGACCGGCGACTACAGCCGGGGTGCCGCCGGCTACTGGATCGAGAACGGCCAGATCGCCTACCCGGTCACCGAACTGACCATCGCCGGCAACCTGAAGGAGATGTTCCTGAACCTGGAGCCGGCCAGCGACCTGGAGCTGCGCTTCGGCATGGACGCCCCGACCATCCGCATCGACGGGCTGACCATCGCCGGCCTGTGAGCGCAACGGGAGGCGCCGCAAGGCGCCTCCTATTCCTGTCAGCGGCCCCCCCTGTTAACGAACCACGCCGCGGACGATGTCGGCGATGGTGCCGTGCACCGCGTCCAGGATCAGCATGTCCGCGCCGGCCAGGATGCACTCCCAGCCGTTCATGCACACCGGCACCCGTTGGCGCAACTCGACGGGCGCCATTTTCTTGGCAATACCCGGCGGCAGCGGCTGGCCCCGCGCCAGCTTCTTCGCGATCCCCGGCGGCAGGGCTGTCGTCCCGACCGGATGGGCGACGAAATAGTCGCGGATGATCGTCACCTCGCCGCGGGACACCGCCCCCCCGGAGGCGCGCCCTTTTGAGTCGCGCCCTTGGGATTCGCGCCCCTGGAATTCATAAGACGGCCCACCCTGCGGCTTGCCGTGCCCTCCACCGGGACCACCGGTCCAGTCGGGCTTGTCCGCCAGCGCCGGACCGGTGATGCACAGCACCACCAGGAGCGCCAGCGCGGCACGCCCACCCCGGTGCTTTATCCGATCCCTGCTCATGATCCGCATTCCCCTGCCTGCCGAAGGTGGGCCGCCAGCGCAACCCGCGGCCTTACCCCCATCGGATTAGCCGGTGGCGTCGCCGGCGGCCTGTGGCAAGAACGGGATATCAGACCGTCACGCTCATCGGACCGCCGGCGCCGCGCACCGACAGGTTGGGCAGGAAGTCGCGGAACAGCGACAGGCTCTTCAGGTCGGACACGTAGCCCGTGCCCTCCCCGCCCGTCGCCTTCCCACCGACGCTTTTCATCACGTCGCCGGCCTGCGCGTCCTGGGCCTCCAGCGCGTCCTTCAACACGGAGGCAAGCGCGCTGCCGTTGCCCAGCCGCTCCATGGGCGCGCCGGTCTCCTTCGTCGTCTTCTCATAGCTGTACTGGAGCGCGGCCCGCTGGACCGACCAGTTGACCGACTCCTTCTCCTCCTGGCTGGCCCCGTCGAGGAACTTCACCCCGGCGCGGTAGGCGGCGGCCTTGTCGGTGCCGAGGGGGTCGGCGGCGTCCATCGCCTCCTTCTGCTGGCGGGCCATGATGGATTGCGCCGCCTCCTGCTCGTTCTTGGAGAAGGTCCCATCCTTGTTGTTGGCGATGGCATGGAGGCTGCGCCGGTCGAAGCCGCCGAACAGCCGGTCCACATCCTTCCCGGTCGGGTCGGAATAGTTCACCCCCTTGCCTTCCTTCGCCATCGCCGTGTAGGTGGCGTCCAGCGAGTCACGGGCATCCTGGATGACCTTCGCGAAGCCCTGGAGACCCGGCGTCTGGCTGGTGGTCAGCACCGTGGTGGGCGGCGGCGGCAGGCCGGCGGCCTCGGCCTCCTCCTTGGCGGAGGGTTCGAAATCCTCGGGTCTCATGTGGCTCTTGTCGACCTGACCACGCCCGATACCGGGAATGTTCACGTCGGCCGCGTAGTCGGCGAGGCCCTTTTTATAGAACTTCGCCGTGAAGCCCAGGTCGGACATCAGCTTGGCCGCCGCCTCCCCCTTCTTGTCGTCCAGCTTCAGCAACCCGCCCTCGCTGCCTTCCGCCTCCGCGCCGAAATCCAGCTTGCCAAACTCTTCCTCGCCCTTCTTGAGGAAGTGCCCGAAGGCCATCCCCTTGATCTGGTTCGGGTCGCCGCCGGCCGCTTCCTTCTCCTCGCGGTCGATGTCCGCCGTCTCCTGGCGGAAGCGGTCATTGGCCGGAGTCATCGCCGCCTGGAGCGCCTCGACGTCCTTGTCCGTCTCGTAGGCGGCGTAGGCGGCGGTTCGCGCCTCGTTCAGGGCGGACATGGCCTTGTCCATGCGCTCCATCTTGGTCTTGAAGGCCTTTTCGGCCACCCCGACCTTGTCCGCCCACTCCTTGTCCTCGTCATCCTGGGGCCGTTCCTTCACGAAGCGGTCCTTCACGGCGCCGGTCGCGAGCTGGCGCAGCCCGAGCGCCACGTCCTTCTCGGTCATCTTGCCGGACTTGACGAAGTCCTCCAGCATCGCCCGGCCCTTGGAGCCGATGGACGCGAAGACCTTGCCCGCCACGCCGGTCAGCGACTTGGCCAGCCCGCTGAGTTCCACGCTGTCCTCGCCCTTCAAGGCGGCCAGGGCCGCCGAGCCCGAAGAGGACCCGGCGTTGGACGCCGCCTTCCAGGTCCCCTCCGCCTCGGCGGCCCCCCCGGCGGGCTTCCATTTGGTGGCGGTTGCGGTGGTGCTGGCCGTGGTGGCCGAAAACAGGGCGTTGATGGACGCGGACATGGCTTCCCCCATTCGGTCCCGCCTGGGCTGCAGGGCCTTAAATCCTTAGATATTGAAGTAATTATGGAATGTTTCCGAGTAATTTTCCTGAGAGACCCCTTAAGGAAATCTTAAAAACACTGTTCAGGGCACCAGAACCGACAAGATCCACGGGGCCAGCGCGATCTCCACCGGCAAACGGGCGATCACGTCGCCGTCGCCCTGCACGGGCTCCCCGACCGGCCCGTCGATCTCCACACGCCGAGCCGGCAGAACGCGGTAGTCGGGGAAGCGCGGCAGCCGCCCGGCGGTGACGCCCCAGAGGTAGCGCAGAGCGTTCCCCCGCCCCATCCGCGGGAACAGGCAAACCTGCAGCCACGGGTCGGTCAGCCGCGCGTCGGGCGCGCAGACGAAGCGCCCCCCGTAGAAATGCCCCTTGGCAACGATGACGGAGGCGACCTCCACCGGCTCGGCGCCGTCCACCGCCACGCGGTAGGGGCCGCCACCGCCAGCGGCGATCCGGGCCAGCGTTTCCACCGCGTAGGCGCCCTTGCCGATCCGCCGCTTCAGCTGCGGGTCCACCCGCTCGACCACACGGGCGTCCAGGCCGGCGCCAGCCATCATGGCGAAGGCGCGGCCATTCGCCACACCCGGATGCACCGGCAGCGGCCGTCCCTTCGCCAGCACCCGCGCCACGCCCTCCGCATCCAGGGGCAGGTTCAACTCATGGGCCAGCACGTTGGCAGTGCCCAGCGGCACGATGCCCAAGGGAACCGCCGCGTCGCCGCCGCGCGCGACCAGTCCGTTGAGGACCTCGTTGATGGTGCCGTCGCCCCCCGCGGCGACCACCGCGTCGAAGGCATCGGGGGCCACCGCGCGGGCCATCGCCTCCGCGTCGCCACGCCCGCCGGTGGCCTGAAGCGTCACCGCGGCCCCATGGCGCTGCTCCAGCAGTTCCAGCACCGCACCCAGACGGCGCGCCCGGCGGCCGCCGGCCACCGGGTTGTGGATCACCAGAAGACGCCGCCGTGTCGCTGCGGCCGGGCTCGGCATCTCAGGCACCGATTCGCCTCCATCCGCCGCACCGGCGTCCAATATGACCATCCTGTTTCAGTTTTGATAAAGTCATTTTTCGCCTTTGTTGCACTGACAAGAAGTCTTATCGAAATCATTTCCCTCAACAGATGCGGACGATCGAAAACATTGTCAAGACAATGACCTGCGGATATAGAAAAGGCGTTTCACCGAAACCTTGCCGGAACGGCGATGGAGCGGGGCATGAGCGCATCACGCGACGCCAAGAAGTACCGCAGCATCTGGATCTCCGACGTCCATCTGGGAACGCGGGGATGCAAGGCGGAGTATCTTCTCGATTTCCTGAAGCACAACGAGTCCGACCACCTCTATCTCGTCGGCGACATCGTGGACGGCTGGCGGTTGCGCAAGACTTGGTACTGGCCGCAGGCGCACAACGACGTGGTGCAGAAGATCCTGCGCCGGGCGCGCAAGGGCGTGCAGGTCTATTACATCCCCGGCAACCACGACGAGGCCGCCCGCGACTACGCCGGCCTGCAGTTCGGCGGCGTCCAGGTGGTCGAGGAGATGATCCACGTCACCGCCGACGGGCGGCGGCTTCTCGTCACCCACGGCGACCGCTTCGACGTGGTGGTGAAGTACGCCCGCTGGCTGGCCTTCGTCGGCGACAACGCCTACGTGGTCCTGCTCCAGGCCAACACGCTGTTCAACTGGGCCCGCCGCAAGCTGGGCTTCCCCTACTGGTCGCTGTCCGCCTTCCTGAAGCACAAGACGAAGACGGCGGTCGAGTTCATCGGCAATTACGAGACCGCGCTGGGCGACGAGGCCCGGCGCCGCAAGGTCGACGGGGTCGTCTGCGGCCACATCCACACCGCGGAAATCCGCGACATGGAAGGAATCCTCTATTGCAACGACGGCGACTGGGTCGAGTCCTGCACCGCCTTGGTCGAGCATCCCTGCGGCCGGCTGGAGATCATCGACTGGGCGGCGGACATCCGCCGGCGCGCCGCGACGACGCTGCCCGCCCGCATCCCGGCCAAGGAGAAGCCGGAGACTGTGAAGGCGGCGTGAACATCCTGATCGTCTCCGACGCCTGGCTGCCCCAGGTCAACGGCGTGGTGCGCACCATCGGCACCGTCCGCGCCGAGCTGGAGGCCATGGGGCACAGGGTCGACGTGATCGGCCCCGACCGCTTCCGCACCGTGCCCATGCCCACCTACCCGGAAATCCGGCTGGCGCTGGGCGCGGGACGCCGGCTGGCCGCGATGATCGACGCGCTGCGCCCCGACTGCATCCACATCGCCACCGAAGGGCCACTGGGCTTCGCCGCCCGGCGCTACTGCCTCGGCCGTGGCAAGCCCTTCACCACCGCCTACCACACCCGATTCCCGGAGTATGTGCGCGACCGGGCGCCGGTGCCGCTGGCGCTCAGCTACGCGCTGGTGCGCCGCTTCCACAAACCATCCTCGGCGGTGATGGTGGCGACGCCGTCCATCGAAAGCGACCTCGCCGCCCGCGGCTTCACCAACATCCGGCGCTGGACCCGCGGCGTCGACACCGAGCTGTTCCGCCCCCGCGCCAAGGGCTTCCTGGCGCTTCCCCGCCCCATCGCCCTCTATGTCGGGCGCGTGGCGGTGGAAAAGAACCTGGAGGAGTTCCTGAGGCTCGACCTGCCGGGCAGCAAGGTTGTGGTCGGCGACGGCCCGGCCCGCGCGGAGCTTCAGCAGAAATATCCGGAGGTCCATTGGGCCGGCGCCCGCCATGGCGAGGAACTGGCCCGGCATTACGCGGCGGCGGACGTCTTCGTCTTCCCGTCGCGCACCGACACCTTCGGTCTGGTGCTGCTGGAAGCGCTGGCCTCGGGCGTGCCGGTGGCAGCCTATCCGGTGCCCGGCCCCCTGGACGTGGTCGACGGCTCCGGCGTCGGCTGCCTGGACGAGGATCTCAAGGGGGCGGTCGAGCGCGCCCTGACCATCCCGCCGGAGCGGTGCCGGGACCATGCCCTGAACTTCTCCTGGCGGCGCTCCGCCGAGCAGTTCCTGGCGAACCTGCGCCCCTTCACCTGACGCCGGCCCTTCACCTGACGCCGGTAGGACCGGGCCGGCGCGCGGCCGGCCCGGCCGCCCGGTCAGGCGGCACGGATGCGCTGCATGAACAGGTTCACGCTCTCGCGCAGGCGGTCGGACTCGCGGTGCAGGTTGCCGGCGGCGCCCAGCACCTCCTCGGCGAGGCTGCCGGTTTCAGCCGCTCCGCTGGTCACCGCCCCGATGGTGTCGGTCACGCTGCGGGTGCCGCGGGCGGCCTCCTGGACGTTGCGGACGATCTCCTGGGTGGCGGCGGTCTGCTGGTCCACCGCCGCGGAGACGGTGATGACGATGTCGTTGATGCTGCCGATGGTCGCGCCGATGCCGCTCAGCGCCTCGGCGGAGCCGCGCGCGACCTCCTGGATGCTGGCGATCTGGGCCGAGATGTCCTCGGTCGCCTTGGCGGTCTGGTTGGCGAGGTTCTTGACCTCCTGAGCGACCACGGCGAAGCCCTTGCCGGCTTCTCCGGCGCGGGCCGCCTCGATGGTCGCGTTCAGCGCCAGCAGGTTGGTCTGCCCAGCGATGCTGTTGATGAGCTGAAGCACCGCGCCGATCTTCTGGGCGGCATCGACCAGACCGTTCACCGTGGCGTTGGTCCGCTCCGCCTCGGCCACCGCGCCGCGGGCGATCTGCGAGGACTGGGCCACCTGCCGGCTGATCTCGCCGATGGAGCTGGTGAGCTGCTCCGACGCGGCGGCGACGGTCTGCACGTTGGCGGACGCCTGCTCGGCGGCGGCGGCGACGGCGAGCGACTGGCGGTTGGTGGCGGCGGCGATCTGCGCCATGCGCTGGGCGTTGCCCTTCATCTCGTCCGACGCGGCCACCGTGTTGTCGGCGATGCCGCTGACGTTGCCTTCCAGGCTGTCCGCGAGCCGGTTCAGGATGGCGCGCTTGCTTTCCTGCTCGGCCGCCGCGTAGGTCTCCAGCAGCACTTCGAGGTCGAGCCACGCGACCCGCCCCAGCGTGTCGCGCAGGGCCGCCCGCTCCGCCGCCTTTCGCGACCCGAACAGCGATCCGCGCCCCTCCGCCGCGTCGAGGCCCAGTTCGCGGACGATGCCGCTGGACACCGTGTGATGGCAGATGGCCACCGCATAGCCCGGCACGCCGTGGTCGTAGAACGCCTTGGCCAGCCGGTGCGCGGACTCCAGGAAGCCCGGACCGAAGTCGCCCGAGACCACGCGGCTCCAATGGGCGACACGCGCGGCATGGACGTCCGGCAGGGTCAGGGCGTCGCGGATTTCCGGCCAAGCCGCGAAGGCGCTGTGCCACTGCTCCAACAGCCGCGGCAGACGGTTCTGCGCGAAGTCCCGGTTGGCGCGCAGGCGCACAATATCCGCTTCGGTGATGCTGAAGGCCCGGAGCCGGTTTTCCTGGCCGTCACGTTCCTGTACGCCCGCCATTGTGTTATCATCCTGACATGTTGAGGCCGGCGCGTTACCCGCCTGCCTTGAAGCTGACAAGCTTTATACGCCACCTGGATAGCACCGGATTGCTTCAAAATTATCATAACGGGTCGCAAATTCGTCATACCCTGGTATGTGACCAAACCCCATCAGGCCATCGGTCTTCCGATGTGCATTAGGGCGGGCATTAGGGCGGGCGTTAGGGTGGGCGTTAGCGCAAAGCCTTACCTCTGCCACAGCCCCCCGTGCTAAAGTGGTGGTGACCGTGGCCGGGAAACCTGGCCGCGCTGGTTTTGTCGGATGGCGTTTCGACCCGCATGCTTCAGTCACTCTACCGCGGCCTGACGACCCTCGCCGGGCCGGCGGTTCGTCTGTATCTCGACCGGCGTCTGGCCGCCGGCAAGGAGGACTCCGCCCGCCGGGAGGAACGGTTCGGCACGGCCGCCCGCCCGCGCCCGTCCGGGCGGCTCGCCTGGATTCACGCGGCCAGCGTGGGAGAAGCCAACTCCGTCCTCATCCTCATCGACCGCCTGCTCGACGAGGCGCCGGACCTGACGGTCCTGATGACCACCGGCACGGTCACCTCGGCGGAGCTGATGGCCCGCCGCCTGCCGGAGCGGGCCTTCCACCAGTATGTGCCGGTGGACCTGCCAGCCGCGGTGGACCGCTTCCTCGACCATTGGCGCCCCGATCTGGTGCTGTGGACGGAATCGGAGATCTGGCCCAACCTGCTCGGCGCCGTGCAGGCACGCGGCATTCCGGCGGCGCTGGTCAACGCGCGCATGTCGGAGCGCTCCTTCAGCCGCTGGCGTTGCGCGTCGGGACTGATCACGCCGCTGCTCTCCACCTTCCAGGTCACGCTGGCCCAGTCGGAGGAGGACGCCGACCGCCTGCGCCGGCTCGGCGCGCGGGGCGTCGTCAGCGTCGGCAACCTGAAATTCTCCGCCGAGCCGCCCCCCGCCGACCCTGCCGCGCTGGCGGCGCTGCGCACGGCCTGCGCCGGGCGCCCCGTCTGGCTGCTCGCCAGCACCCACCCCGGCGAGGACGAGCTGGCCGCCGCGGTGCATGAGGCGCTGGCCCCGCGCCTGCCCGGCCTGCTGACCCTGCTGATCCCCCGCCACGCCCACCGCGGCGCCGACATCGCGGCGCTGCTGCGCGGGCGCGGCCTGACCGTCTCGCGCCGCGGCGAGGGCGCCCTGCCCGCCGCCGCGGACGCCGTGCACATCGCCGACACGATGGGGGAGATGGGGCTGTTCTGCCGGCTGGCCCCGGTGGTGTGCATGGGCGGCTCCTTCGTGCCGCACGGTGGCCAGAACCCGGTGGAGCCGGCCCTGCTCGGCTGCGCGGTCCTCTACGGCCCGCACATGTGGAACTTCGCGGAGATCGCCCGCCAGCTCGAAACCGCCGGCGGCGCCCTGCCGGTGACCGAGGCGGAGGCGTTGCCCGAGGCGGTCGGGCGCCTGCTGATCGACGAGGATGCCCGCGCCCGCGTCGCCGCCGGCGCAACGGCGGTGACCGAGGGCAACCGGCGGATCGTCGACCGCGCGTTCGCGGCGCTCGCCCCCATCCTCGGCGTCGGCAGCGTCCGGCCCGCGGCATGAGGACTCCCGGCTTCTGGTACGGGTCCGGCGGAGCCGCCGGGGAGGCTTTGGGCTGGGCGCTTGCCCCGCTGGGCGCGCTCTACGGGCTGGCCGGGCGGTTGCGCATGGCGGCGGGTCGGCCGGAGCGGGCCGCGGTCCCGGTCGTCTGCGTCGGCAATCTGGTGGCGGGCGGGGCCGGCAAGACGCCGGTCTGCATCGCCCTGGCCGACGCCCTGCGCGCCCGCGGCGTCGCGCCCGCCTTCCTCACCCGCGGCCATGGCGGGAGCGAGCGCGGCCCGCTGGCCGTCGACATCGGCCGCCATGACTCCGCCGCGGTGGGCGACGAGGCGCTGCTGCTGGCCGCTCACGGTCCCTGCTGGGTGGCGCGCGACCGCGCCGCCGGGGCGCGGGCGGCCGTCGCCGCCGGCGCCTCCCTCCTGGTGATGGACGACGGCTTCCAGAATCCCGGCCTCGCCAAGGACCTGTCGCTGATCGTCGTGGACGGGGCGGTGGGCTTCGGCAATGGTCTTCTCGTCCCCGCCGGCCCCCTGCGCGAACCGGTGGCCCATGGGCTGGCCCGCGCCGGCGCCGTCGTGGTGCTGGGCGAGGACCGCGCCGGGGTGGAGCGCCGCGTGGCCGGCGCCCTGCCCGTCCTTCACGCCCGGCTGGAGCCGGTGGAGAGTGCCCGCGCGCTGACCGGACAGACGGTCCTCGCCTTCGCCGGCATCGGGCGGCCGGAAAAGTTCTTCGCGACCCTGGAGGCGCTGGGCGCCCGTGTGGTGGAGCGTGCCGCCTTCGCCGATCACCATCCCTACCGCCCCGAGGAGGTGATGGCGCTGGTCGACCGCGCCTCCGCGCTGGGCGCCCTGCCGGTCACCACGGTGAAGGACGCCGTCCGCCTGCCGGACCCTCTGCGCGCCCTGGTCCGGACGGTGCCGGTGCGCGCCGTCTGGGGGGACCCCGCCGCCCTCGACCGCCTGCTCGCCCCTGTTCTGACCGGGCTTCCGACTGGAGTTCCCCATGGCTAAGCCGCGCGGCCCCCTGGTGTCCTGGCTGACTCGCCGGGTCGCCTACCCGCTGGAGGCCGTCTTCGTCTACGGCTTGTGCGGCCTGTTCCGCGCCCTTCCGGTCGACCGCGCCTCGGCGCTCGGCGGCTGGATCGGGCGGACCGTCGGCCCACGCCTGCGCGGCACCCGCACCGCCCGCCGCAACCTGGAGCGCGCCTTCCCCGAGAAATCCCGCGCGGAGATCGACGCAATCGTCCTCGGCATGTGGGACAATCTGGGCCGCGTCATCGCCGAATACCCGCATCTGGACGAGATCAGCGACTACGGCCCCGGCGGGCGGACCGAAGTGATCGGCGGCGAGCACATTGACTCCCTGCGCGACGACGGCAAGGCCGGCATTCTGGTGTCCGGCCATTTCGCCAACTGGGAGGTGCAGTCCGTCTGTTCCCGCAAGATGGGGGCGGAACTGGCCGTGGTCTACCGCGCGCCCAACAACCCCTATGTGGCCCGACTGCTGACCGAATTGCGGGGGACCGCCTCCGGCACCCAGATCCCAAAGGGGCCGGAGGGTGCCCGCACGCTGATCCGGGTGCTGACCAAGGGCGGGCATGTCGGCATGCTGATCGACCAGAAGCTGAACGACGGCATACCCGTTCCCTTCTTCGGGCGCGACGCCATGACCGCCCCGGCGGTGGCGCAGCTCGCCCTGCGGCTGGGCATCCCGCTGGTGCCGGCGCGGACCGAACGGCTGGATGGCGCGCGCTTCCGCATCACCGTCCTGCCCCCGGTGGAGCCGCCGAACAGCGGCGACCGCAACGCTGATGTGCGGATTTTGATGGAGCGCCTGAACGCCCTGTTGGAGCAATGGATTCGCGAGCGCCCCGCCGAATGGCTCTGGCTGCACCG
The DNA here is from genome assembly GCF_003349955.1 of Azospirillum brasilense. Lineage (GTDB taxonomy): Bacteria > Pseudomonadota > Alphaproteobacteria > Azospirillales > Azospirillaceae > Azospirillum > Azospirillum brasilense_B. The sequence goes on along the minus strand of NZ_QLKQ01000026.1, from coordinate 56,075 downwards.
GCGCTGGCCCGACTGACGGAGAACTCCCATGGCCCTGCCGCTCGACCCGCATCTGCTTCAGCTCTACCTCGTCGCGGCGCTGGTCCTGACGGTGGCGCCGGGGCCGGATTCGCTGCTGGTCCTGTCGCGCAGCGTGATGAACGGGCGCAACGCCGGGGTGGTCGCCACCGCCGGCATCACGCTGGGCAACCTGATCCACGCGCTGCTGGCCGCCGCCGGCATCTCGGCTCTGGTCGCCGCCTCGCCGGCCCTGTTCGACGTGCTGCGCTACGCCGGCGGCGCCTATCTGGGCTGGATCGGCGGGCGCGCCCTGTGGAGCGCCCTGCGGACCGGCTTCGGCCGCCGCGGCGGCGAAGAGGCGCCCACCGCCAAGCCCGAGTCGGCCCCGGCGCACCGCGTCTTCCTCCAGGCGTTGCTGACCAATCTGCTGAATCCGAAGGTCATCCTCTTCTATCTCGCCTTCGTGCCGCAATTCGTCGCGCCGGCGCTGGGCCACGTCGCGTTGCAGATCTTCCTGCTGGGGTCCATCCTCGGCGTCATCGGCGGCCTCTACCTGCTGGGGGTGGCGGCCCTCAGCGCCGGCGCGGCGCGCCGCGCGTTGTCGAACGCGCGGGTGCGGGCGGTTCTGGACGGCGTCGCGGGGGTTCTGTTCCTGGGGTTCGCGCTGCGCCTGCTGCTGACCGACCGGCGCATCGCCTGACGGCAAATCCGTCAGGCGGGAAAAGACGTTGCGGAGTCAGTGGACGTGCGTGGCCGGGGGTGTCATAGTGCCGCCCGCGTTTAACCGGCCAGCCCGTCCGGCCGAATGGCTTACCGACCGCGAGCGACGATGAGCGAGAAGATCTCCCTGATCACCTGGATGGCGAACATCCACATCCGGTTTGTCACCTGGCGCCGGGGCAACAAGGTCGGCACCGACCGCTTCGGCAACACCTATTACCGCTCCCCGAGCGCGATCGCCGGCGTCAAGGAACGCCGCTGGGTGATCTATGCCGGCGAGCCGGATGCCTCCAAGGTGCCGCCGGAATGGCATTCCTGGCTGCATCACACCACCAAGGAGCCGCTGCCGGAAGGCAACAGCGCCTTCCACAAGCCGTGGCAGAAGGAACACCTTCCGAACCTGTCCGGCTCGCTCCAGGCCTACCGGCCGCCCGGGCACCAGTATGCGGGCGGGCAGCGCGTGCGCGCCACCGGCGATTACGAACCCTGGACGCCGGGCTGAGACGCCCGCGCGCTCCCTTAGGAATTTCTCATGCGCCGCAATGTGATTGAAACCGTGCTCGGCGGGGTCGTCCTCGCCGTGGCCGGCTTTTTTCTGGCTTTCGCCTACACCAGCGCCGATTTGCGCAAGGTGAGCGGCTACGCCCTCACCGCCAACTTCACCAGCATTTCCGGCCTGCAGAGCGGGGCGGACGTGCGGATCAGCGGCGTGAAGGTGGGGTCGGTCACCGAACTGACGCTCGACCCGAAGAGCTATCAGGCGGTCGTGCACATGTCGATCCACCCGGACATCAAACTGCCCAAGGACACCGCGGCGGTCATCGCGTCGGAAAGCCTGCTGGGCGGCAAGTTCCTGTCGCTGGAGCCGGGTGGCGAAGAAGACATGCTCAAGCCGGATGGTCGCGTCGAGTACACGCAGAGCACCCCCGGCATCGAGCAGCTCCTGGGGCAGGTCATCTTCTCGCTGCAGAACATGAGCAAGCCCGGCCAGGAGGGCGGCGAACCGCCCAAGCTGTAAGCGCCGCACACGGAAACGACGAACGAAGGGGCCTCGCGGCCCCTTTTTTCGTTTGCGCCATCCACTTTTTCCCAATCCCCTTCGGAACAGCCGCGGCCACGCTGACGTTTCTCTCCGCAGACCCAACACGGCACACCCATCACGCCAGACCCATCACAAAGGAGATCCGCGATGAAAGCCCGTTATCTGGTTCTCGGCCTCGCCCTGTTCGCCGCCGCCTGCGGCGTCAACACCGAGGAGAAGGCCGCCAGCGGCGCCCTGGGCGGGGCTGCGGCGGGTGCCGTGGTCGGCGGGCCGATCGGCGCGGTGGTCGGCGGGGCCGCCGGCGCCGCGGGCGGCACCGCCACCCAGAAGGTCGAGGAGAAGGATGGCACTGCTGGTCCGTCCACCACCAACGCTCCCTACGGCGGCACCCGCCCCAGCGGCAGCATCACCCAGTAAGCGGCTTCGACAAAGCGGTCACGGAGTAGACGGGGAGACGCTTCCGGGATAGAAGGCTGTCGGGTTTCGGCCCACGCCGTTCGACATCACGGAAGCGATCCCCAGTGACGACGATCCAAGTGACGACGACTCCGAGAAGCCTCATCGGCCCGATCGATGGCAAACGCGTTCGCGGCGCGGCCCTGGCGGCCGCGCTGCTCTGCCTTCCGGCCCTGGGGCTGAGCAGCCTGACCGGCCCGGCCGCCGCCGCTCCGGTGCCGGAGGAGATGGTCAGCCGCCCCGCCGCCAAGCTGCAGGGGCTGGACAAGATCACCGCTCGCACCTCCACCTTCACCATCGCGGTCGGCGAGACCAAGGCGCTCGGCAGCCTGCGCATCACCCTGCGCGCCTGCAAGGAGAACCCGCCGATCGAGACGCCGGAGACCGCCGCCTTCCTCGAAGTGATCGAGAACAAGCCCGGCGAGCAGGCCGAGCCGGTGTTCAGCGGCTGGATGTTCGCCTCCAGCCCCGCCCTGTCGGCCATGGAGCACCCGATCTACGATGTCTGGGTGCTGTCCTGCGAGGGCGACTGAGCCCAGACCGGGCCCCCGCCTTCAGCCCCCCGGACCGAACAACGCCGTGACGGCCGCCTGCTGGTCGACGCCGACGAAGTCCGTCGGCACCGCCAGGGCCGCGGCCAACCGGCGGCGGTACTCGGAGCGCGGGATCTCCACGGCGCCGAACTGGCTCAGATGCTCCGTCACGAATTGCGCGTCCAGCAGCGTGTAGCCCGCCGCCCGCAGCCGGGCGACCAAATGCACCAGCGCCACCTTGCTGGCGTCGGTGACGCGGCTGAACATGCTTTCCCCGAAGAAGGCGCCGCCCAGCGCCACGCCGTAGAGGCCGCCGACGAGGTGGCCGCCGCTCCAGCATTCCACGCTGTGGGCGCAGCCGCGCTCGTGCAGTTCGGTGTAGAGCCGCAGGATGTCGCCGTTGATCCAGGTCTTGGGTCGCTCCGGCGTCGGTTCCGCGCAGGCTTCGATCACCGCGCGGAAGGCCGTGTCGAAGCGCAGGTCGAACGGACCGCGCCGCACGGTCTTGCGCAGCTTGCGCGGGACGTGAAAGTCCTCCAGCGGCAGGACGCCGCGCCGTTCCGGATCGAACCAATACAGCTCCTCGGAGTCGGCGTTCTCCGCCATCGGGAAAATGCCGGCGGCGTAGGCGCGCAGAAGCAGCGATGCGGACAGTTCGATCATCGCGGACACTATAGCCGCTCGCCCCCTCGCCCCAGCAACGCTATCTCAGCGCACCACTTCCGCGCGACAGCCCGCCCCCACCATGGTATGCAATTTCAGAGCGTTCCCTTGGAAGGAATTCCATCATGAAGACGGTTCTGTCGGCCATCACCGTCGCGGTGGTTGCGCTTCTCTCAATGACCGGCGCGTCATGGGCGCAGCGCAGGGCGGAGCCCGGCACCTTCGACTATTACGTGCTCAGCCTGTCCTGGTCGCCCACCCACTGCGCCAAGAATCAGGGCGATGCCGATCCCGACCAGTGCGGGGTGGAGCGCAAGTTCGGCTTCATCGTCCACGGCCTGTGGCCGCAATACAGCAACGGCGGCTACCCGGCCACCTGCACCCGCGACCGCACGGTTCCCCGCGCCGTGGTGGACGCCACCATGCCGGTGATGCCCAGCGTCGGGCTGATCGTGCACCAATGGACGAAACACGGGACCTGCAGCGGCCTGCCCGTCACCGACTATTTCTCCCAGGTCCGCAAGGCCTTCGCCAAGGTCAAGATCCCCGAGGCGCTCCAGGCCCCGAAACCCGACCTGTCGATCCCGGCGACGCAGGTGGAACGCCTGTTCGTCCAGGCCAACCCGGGGCTGGAACCGGAGTCGGTGGCGCTGGTCTGCTCCAAGCGCGACGTGGCCGAGGTGCGACTGTGCCTGAGCAAGGACCTGTCCTTCATGCCCTGCGGCGCCAAGGTGGTCGACCGCTGCCGCCGCGACGCCCTGCTGACCGCGGCGCCGTGACGGGGTGTCGAATTCTCGCGGGCAACAGGGGCTTCACGGATTGCGCGGATTTAGGCACGGATTTCACGGATGTCTTTGGGCTTGCTCAGCGCGCGCTGATCGAACAGGCCCGCACTGGGCACGGATATAAAAATCCGTGAAATCCGTGCCCAGGTCCGTGAAATCCGTGAAGACCTTGTCACCCGAGAAGCCCACACTCACACAAACGAAAAGAGCCCTTCCCCCATTGGGAGGAAGGGCTCTTTTCATTGACCCGCTCAGCGAACCGTTCGGCGAACCGTTCGACGGCTTACTTCTTCATGCCCATCAGCTGTTCGAGCCAGTGGATGTCGTAGTTGCCGTCGATGAAGGCCTGCTGCGCGATGATGCGCTGGTGCAGGGGCAGCGTGGTGTCGACGCCGCCGATCACATACTCCTCGATCGTCCGGCGCAGCCGCATCAGGCACTCGTTGCGGGTGGTGCCGTGGACGACCAGCTTGGCGATCAGGCTGTCGTAGTGCGGCGGGATGCGGTAGCCGTCGTACAGCGCCGAGTCGACGCGAACGCCCAGCCCGCCCGGCGCGTGGTAGCCGTCGATCTTCCCCGGCGACGGGATGAAGGTCTCCGGATGCTCCGCGTTCACGCGGCACTCGATCGAATGGCCCTGGAAGCGGATGTCCGCCTGCCCGTAGCCGAGCGGGGCACCGGTCGCCACGCGGATCTGCTCGCGCACCAGGTCGATGCCGGTGATCATCTCGGTGATCGTGTGCTCGACCTGCAGGCGGGTGTTCATCTCGATGAAGTAGAACTGCCCGTCCTCGAACAGGAACTCCATCGTGCCGACGCCGCGGTAGCCGATGGCCGCCGCCGTCTTGGCCGCCAGATCGCCGATGAAGGCGCGCTGTTCGGCGTTCAGGGCCGGCGAGGGGGCTTCCTCGATGACCTTCTGGTGACGGCGCTGCACGGAGCAGTCGCGCTCGCCGAAATGCACGCAGTTGCCGTGCTCGTCGCCGAGAAGCTGGATCTCGATGTGCCGGGGCTTGCCGAGATACTTCTCGATGTAGACCTCGTCGTTGCCGAAGGCGGCGCGCGCCTCGCCACGGGCGAGCTGGTAGGCTTCCTTGAGCTGGTCGGGGTTGCGGGCGACCTTCATGCCCTTGCCGCCGCCGCCCGCCGCCGCCTTGATGAGGATCGGATAGCCGGTCTCGCGACCGATCTTCTCCGCCTCCTCCAGCGTCGGCACCGGGCCGTCGGAACCGGGGACCACGGGCAGCCCCTGCTCCATCACCGTCTTCTTCGCGGTGACCTTGTCGCCCATGATGCGGATGTGCTCCGCGGTCGGGCCGATGAAGGTGAAGCCGTGCTCCTCCACCATCTCCGCGAACTGGGCGTTCTCCGACAGGAAGCCGATGCCGGGATGGATCGCGTCCGCCCCGGTGATCGACGCCGCCGACAGGATCGCCGGAATGTTCAGGTAGCTTTCGCGGGCCGACGCGGGGCCGATGCACACGCTCTCGTCCGCGAGGCGGACGTGCATGGCGTCGGCGTCGGCGGTGGAATGCACCGCCACGGTCTGGATGCCCATTTCGCGGCAGGCGCGGTGGATGCGCAGAGCAATCTCACCGCGGTTCGCGATCAGGACCTTCTCGAACATCGCCAAGGGATGATCCCCGCTCACTCGATGATCATAAGGACTTCGCCGAACTCCACCGGCTGGCTGTCGGAGATCAGGATCTCGACGACCGTGCCGCCCCGCGGGGCCTTGATGGGGTTCATGACCTTCATCGCCTCGATGATGAGGACGGTCTGGCCGGCCTTCACCGTGTCGCCGACGCGCACGAAGGGCGTGCCGCCCGGTTCCGCCGCGGCGTAGGCCGTGCCGACCATCGGCGAGGTGACGGCGCCGGGATGGCTGGCGGGCTTGCCCGCCGGGGCGGCGGCCGCAGCGGCGACCGGAGCGGGAGCGGCGACCGGAGCGTGCACGGCCACCGCCTGGGCGGCCGTCGGGCGGGTGACGCGGATCCGCTTCTCGCCCTCGGCAAACTCGATCTCGCTCAAGCCCGTCTCACGCAGGAGATCCGCGAGCTTGCGGACCAGATCGCCGTCGATGTCGAAGCTTGCCATGGTGTTCGTTTTTCCCGTGTTCCTTAGTCGCGCTCGAGGATATTCGCCATGGCGTCCAGCGCCAGCAGATACCCGTGAGGGCCGAAGCCGCAGATCATCCCCTTGGCCACCGCGGAAATGTGCGAGTGGTGGCGGATGGCCTCACGCTTGTAGATGTTGGAGAGATGCACCTCGACGATCGGCAGCTCGGACAGGATCAGCGCGTCCATGATGGCGACGGAGGTGTGGCTGTAGGCGCCGGCGTTGATGACGATGCCGTCATGCTCCGTCCGCGCCTGCTGAATCCAGGAAACGAGTTCGCCCTCGTGGTTCGACTGCCGGAAGTCGATGGCCAGCCCGAGCTGTTCGGCGCGTTCCTGGCACGCGCCTTCCAGATCGTCGAGCGTCATGGAGCCATAAATGTGCGGTTCGCGCACGCCCAGCATGTTCAGGTTCGGTCCGTTCAGGACCAGAACGGAAGCGTCGATGGCCACGGGCCACGCCCCTTTTCCAAGATCGAGTCCGCGCGTTTATAGCACTTTGCGTCGCGCTGGCAATGCCGCATGGCGCAAACGTTACGCCCATTCGGCGTGTTCTGCCCCCTTCGGCGCCAAACGCCTCACGGCGCGGCGGACAGATGGCGGCGCAGAATCTCCTCGAAGGCGCCGCCGTCCTTCAATTTCCTCAATCCGGCGTTGAAGGCGGCCAGGACGGCCTCCGCCTCCGGCAACGAACGCGAGAGAATCAGGTGCTGCCCGGCACGGGCGTAGGGCAAGGGGGCGACGCGGATCTCGTCCCCAACCATCGCCCTCGCCACGGCGCTCCGCCCGGTGAACTCGTCGATGACGAAAGCGTCCACCCGGCCCGAGGCGACCATCCGCACGCAGGCCGGCAGATCCGCCGGGCTTTCCCGGGTCAGCGCGCCCGCCGCGGCCAGTTCCGCCAGTTCCGGCGGCAGGGCGTAGCCGACCGGCGCGCAGACCGTGCGGCCGCGGAAATCCTCCGGCCCGCGGAAGGTCATGCCGCCGTGGGCGGACAGGTAGACGAGTTGCCGCACCTCCAGAAGCGGGTCGGAGAACAGCATCTCCATCGCGCGGTCCGCCGTGCGGACATAGGGGAAGGTGCCGAGGAACTTGCCCGCCAGGACGCCGTCGTAGCCGCGGCGCCAGGGCATGAAGCGCACCTCGTAACGCAGCCCGACCTCACCGAAGGCGCGGCGCACGATCTCGGTCAGCAGGCCGCCCTCCGGCAGGTCCTCCCCGGTGAAGGGGGCGAAGTCGTTGCCGGTGACCAAGTCCAGGGCCATGCCGAGGGGCGCCGAGTCGAGCGGGGCCGCCCGGACAGGACCGGCCGCCACCAGCAGAAGGAGCATGGCCAGAAGGCACCGCCGCCCCGCCATCGTCCGGCCCCCGCCCCTCTTCCGCGGCCGCCCGCTCACTCCGCCGGGGCGCGGTTGCGCCGCCCGGCGGGGTCGGTGAACAGGTCGTTGATGCGCTGGACATGCTCCGCCACCGCCTCGCGGATGGAGAAGATGCGCTTCTCCGCTCCGCCGCTCCAGCCCACCGGCTTCTTGCGGAAGATCGAGCGGAAGAAGCGGGTGTTGCGCAGGAAGCCCTGCTGCAGGTTCAGGTCCACGTCGCCGTAGCGTTCCGGCAGGCTGCGGGCGACCCGCTTGGCCATGAAGGAGCGCAGCCAGAAATGGCCGGCGCCGAACAGGCCGCCCAGCACCACCAGCGCCGCCAGCACCCCGACCGGCAAGCCGCCGGTCCAGGCCGGCCGCGACTGGGTCAGCCATGTCAGGAAGGCCGACACCGTGTCGCCGCCGGCGAGGCTGGCGATGCCGCCGAACAGCAGGGCGAGCAGGACCAGCCACACCACGTCGCCGATCAGCACCAGCTTGCGCCAGCGCTTCATCGCCGCGGCGAGCTGCGGGACGATCTCGCCCTTCAGCTCCTTCACGAGGCTGTCGATCATGCCGACGATGCGGTAGGCGCGGGCGACCTCCACCTCGTTGATGCGCACCTGGAGTTCGGCGAGGTCGGAGTCGCGTCGCGCCTCGTAGCGGGCCCGCACCGCGTCGTCGGCGATGGCGACCGCCGATCTGCTGTCGTAGAGCGCGTAGAAGCGGCCCGACACCAGGCCGGCCTGGGCGATGGCGCGCTGCCACGCGCCGAACACCGCCTCCAGATTGTCCTCCTTCGCCGTGGTGTCGATCTGGTTCAGGATGTAGCAGACCTTGCGCGCGTCGGCGCGGTCCACCGTCTTCGCGACCAGATGCTTCAGCGTGTCCTGCATCGCCCCCGGCTCCGGGTGGCGCCCATCGAAGAAGACCAGCACGAGGTCGGACAGCTCGACGATGTGGTCGACCAGCCGCAGCACCGAGCGGCGCTGGTCGTCGGCGTCGAAGCCCGGCGAGTCGATGAAGATCTTGCCGCGCGCCCGGTCGCCGGACAGCGTCTTGAGCTGCAGGTAATTGTCGATGCGCTTGCCCTCGCCCGCCGCGACCTTCTCGATCTCGTCGGCGATCCGGTAGAAGGGAAAGCGCGGGTCGGCGTTCAGCGCGGTGCCCGGCAGGGCCTCGCGCCGGGTCTCCTGACCGTGGCAGATCACCGTGAACTTGTCGTCCACCGCCTGATTGCCGGTGTTCTGCAGCGGCGCGCCGAGATAGCCGTTGAGGAAGGTGGACTTGCCCGCGGAGAAGGTCCCCAGCACCGCGATCATTGGCCACCACGGAATGCGCGTGGTCAGCGACTCGTGCGGCCCCAGCAGGCCCAGCCGGACCAGCACCCGGTCGAAATTGCGGAAGGTCGGGATGACCGGGAGGAGGTTCGGGTTTTCCGCGCGGAGATGCGCGTCCAGGGCGGCGAGGCGCTGCTGGAGGGCTTGCCTGGGGGTCATGGCCGGCCGGGTCCCGTCTGCTGTGAAATGGGTGACGTGTCGTGTCGAAGGCATTCTCTAGCACGAGGGGCCGTTGCGATGGACAGCGAAATCGCGGTGACCGGAAACGCCGTGACGGCGGCGCGGCATCGGTCCTATCCTGACGCCGTCGTCCTATTCCAAGCATGACCGCGAGGGGGCAGGCAGTGACGCAGGGACCGCAGGGCCACGGTGCCCATCATCACGATCACGACCACGATCACCAGCATCATAACCATGGCGATGGACATGACCACGGGCACGGCCATGACCACAGCCACGGGCATGCCCACACCGCGACGGTGACGGCCGACAGCGAGCGGCGGATTCTGCTGGTCCTGCTGATGACCGCCAGCCTGATGGTGGTGGAGGTGGTGGGCGGCGTGCTGTCCGGGTCGCTCGCCCTGCTGGCCGACGCCGGGCACATGCTGACCGACGCGGCGGCGCTGGCGCTCGCCTGGCTGGCCTTCCGGCTGGGGCGGCGCCCGTCCGACCGGCGGCGCAGCTTCGGCTACCACCGGCTCCAGGTCCTCGCCGCCTTCGTCAACGGCCTCAGCCTGTTCCTGCTCTCCGCCTGGATCCTGTGGGAGGCGGCACAGCGGCTGATGGAGCCCCAGCCGGTGCTGGGCGGCACCATGATGGCGGTGGCGGTGCTGGGCGGGCTGGGCAACCTCGCCGGCTTCTACATCCTGCACCGCGGCGACCGGGAGAACCTGAACGTCCGCGGCGCCGCCCTGCATGTGCTGGGCGACCTGCTCGGCTCGGTGGCGGCGGTCGTGGCGGCGGGCATCATCCTGGCGACCGGTTGGACACCCATCGACCCGATCCTGTCGGTGCTGGTCGCCCTGCTGATCCTGCGCGGCGCCTGGGAGGTGGTGCGGCAGAGCGCGCACATCCTGGTGGAGGGCACGCCGGTCGGCATCGACGTGGACGAGCTGCGCAACGCCCTGCACGAAGCGGTTCCGGCGGTCACCGACATCCACCACGTCCATGTCTGGTCCCTGACGGCGGAACGGCCGCTGCTGACCATGCACGCCGTGGTGCCGCCGGGAACCGACCGCGACGCGGTGCTGCGCGATCTGGTCGAGACCCTGCGCGGACGCTTCGGCATCGGCCACGCCACGGTCCAGGTTGAAACCGGCTCCTGCCCGGACGGCCGGGAGATGCACCACGCGGCCTGACGCGCCTCCCGACTGTGACCTTCTTTGGTGGTATGGATCGGAAACGGCGCCTGAAACGTTGCTTTCGGCATGACTGCCGAAAACGACCCCGACACCGACTCCCTGCGCCTGACCGCGGAGGAGCTGGCCTTCCTGCTCAGCGATCCGCAGAGCCACGCGGATCGGGAGGAGCGCAACGCCCGCTCCAACCGGGCCCGCACCGAGCGGCGGCGCAGCGACCCCGCCTATGCGGAGCGCCTGCGCAACGACGACCGGCTGCGCCAGCGACGGCACCGCGCCAAGGCGGCCATCGGCCGGCCCGAGCGGGAGCCGGAGTCCCCCGTTCCCCTGCCCGCCCTGACGGCGGCGGACGCCCTGCGCCGCCTGGAAGCCCATCTGGAGGCGGCCGCCACCCCGCAGGCCGCCCAGCTCCGCCGCCGCGCGGACGCCTTGCAACGCTACGCCGCGGCGTTCGAACTGTACCGCGCCCTGTCGGACCGGGGGGAGCGCCCGACGCGCGGCGCCCTCGCCGCCGCCTTCGCCGCGCGGCTCGGCCTCTCCCTCACACCATCGCAGATCCAAAAGCTGCGCGATCACGTGGAAGGCTTCGCCCGCCCCGGAGGCCCCTGGCACGCCGGCTGACCGGCGGAGCGGAAAAGGCCGATACAGCGCGTCACGCAGACCGCCCCATGCGGCCTCTGTTCGGCCCGCGAACGGTCGTTAACCTACCGTTAACTATGAATTAAGGGAGCGTTAAGGCCGTTCGGCGGCCTCGCCACGCATCGAAGGCCACGCCGGCGCGCTGCGTGACACGCTGTATCGGGCTTTGCCGCTGGCCTTAGAGGTCGGTTGGTGCGTTCGGCACCGGCGGTTCGAACTTCGGCGGTTCGGACTTCGGTGGTTCGGACTTCGGCGGCGCCGGTTCGGCCGGCCCGGAGTTGGGTGGTGCCGGGCGGGACCGGTCGAGCCGCCGGATGACGATGTCGCCCTCCGGCGTGACTTCGGGGGGAGCGAACATGGGCACCTGCCGCACCCACCCCTCCAGAGCCTTCATCAGCAGTTCCACCCCCTGGCGGGCCTGCTCCCCCGGCGTGCTGGGCGCACCGGGAGCCGGCGGCGTGGCGCCGGGCGGGGACGGCGTGTCGGCAGCGCCCGCCGGCACCGTCCACAGGGCACCGGCAAGGAACAGAGGCGCCATGAGGCTTACGGGGATGGGGCGGCGCGCGGTCATGGGTTCGTCACTCCCGGTTGGTGAAGGAGGCCGGTGTGATGGCCTACCCTGACAAACGTCCGCGCCGCCTTTTCCATCGCACGCTTTTTTCAGCGCTCTCCGATCAGAACTCCTTCCAATCGTCCTCGTCGGCCGACGCACGCTGCAGGGTTGCCGAGGCCGCCTTGCCCGCCGCCACCGGACGGGCCGCAGGCGCCGCCTTGCGCGCCGCGGGCTTGGCCGGTGCCGGCTTGGTCGGAGCGATGCTGCGCCGCAGCGACTGAACACCTCCGCCATGATGGGCGGCGGGCGCTGCCGCGAAAGCCGCGGCGTCCAGCTTGAAGAAGCTGACCAGGGAGCGCAGGTCCGTCGCCTGATTGGCGAGCGACTGCGCCGCCGCGGTGGTTTCCTCGACGAGCGCGGCGTTCTTCTGGGTCATCTCGTCCATCTGCGAGACGGTGGCGTTGATCTCGTCGAGCGCCGCCGCCTGCTCCGAGGAGGCCGAGGCCATCTCGGCGATCAGCCCGGCGACCTGCTGGACGCCCGACACGATGCCCTCCAGCGCGTCGCCGGCCTTCTTGACCAGCTCCACCCCGTCCTTGACCTGGCTGTCGCTGTCGAGGATCAGCCCCTTGATCTCCTTGGACGCCTGGGCGGAGCGCTGGGCGAGGTTGCGCACCTCCTGCGCCACCACGGCGAAGCCGCGCCCGGCGTCGCCGGCCCGCGCCGCCTCCACCGCCGCGTTCAGCGCCAGCAGGTTGGTCTGGAAAGCGATCTCGTCGATCACCCCGATGATGTCGGTGATCTTGCGGCTCGACGCCTCGATGCGCTTCATCGCCTCGATGGCCGAGCCCGCCACCGTGCCGCCGGACTCCGCGGCGGTGCGGGCGTCGGCGGCCATGCCGTTGGCGCGCTGGGCGTTGTCGGCGTTGGAGCGCACGGTCGCCCCCAGTTCCTCCATGCTCGCCGCCGTCTCCTCCAGCGAGGAGGCCTGCTGCTCCGTCCGCTCCGCGAGGTCGCTCGACCCCAGCGAGACTTCGGAGGCGGCGCCGGAAATCGCGTCGGTGGCGCGCAGGATCTGGCCGACGATCTCCGACAGCTTGGCGGAGGTCGTGTTGACGTCGGTCTTCAGCGTCTGGAAGGCGCCCTGGTAGTCGCGCTCCACCCGCTTGTTGAGGTCACCCTGGGCGAGCGCGCTGAGCACCGCGCCGAGATCGGCGATGACCGCCTCCACCGTGTCGGTCAGGCGGTTGATGCCCGCCGACATGGTCTTGTAGAAGCCGTCCTTGCCGGCCAGCTCCAGGCGGCGCGACAGGTCGCCCTTCGACACGCCGTCGATCAGCGCGGCGATCTCCTCGCCGATGGCGGTTTCGCGGGCGCGCTGCGCCTCGTCGGCCCGGCGCTCCGCCTCCAGCCGCTCGCGCTCGGCCTCGTCCATCGCCTTCTTCTGGATGGCGTTGTCCTTGAACACCTGCACCGCCTGGGCCATCCGCCCGATCTCGTCGCGGTTGGCCAACGCCGGGATGGTCACCGCCAGATCGCCGCCGGCGAGGTTGGTCATCGTCTCGGTCATCGACACCACCGGCTTGACGATGGAGCGCGCCACCGCCCAGGCCAGCAGCAGGCCGAACAGGAAGGCGCCGGCCGCGATCGTCACGTTGGCCGACAGGGTGCGGTCCATGCTGCCGGTGGTTTCGGCCAGAACGCCATCGCGGTCCTTGCCCTCGATCGCGACGGTGCGGTCGGAGAGGTCGGCGAACTCGACGCCGCGGGCGCCCATCACGTCGACCAGCCGGGTGTTTTCCAGCATGACGGCGGCGGTTTCGCGGAACAGCGAGACGTAGCGGTCGGAGAGCTGGTCCGCGGCCAGCGCCGCGGCCCGGCGCGCCGGGTTGCTCAGCCGGTCCGTCGCCCGGCGGATGGCCTCGCCGAAGGCGTCGTCGCGGGCCGACACCTCCGTGATGATCGACTCGTTCGGGCTGGTGAAGAAGCGCGACGCGGCCAGCCGCGCCAGCAGAAGCTGCTCCTGCGCGAGGGCGGCGTTGGCCGCGGCCTCGTGCTCGCCGTCGGCGATCAGGGTGGAAACGAGCTGCGACACGGTCTCGCGCGCCTTCTCGCCCGCCGGAACGAGCTGCTCGGCGTACAGCCGGTCACGGCGCAGGCGAAGCTCCGCCAGCGTGTTGAAGTCGGTCACGTAGTTGGCGAAGACCTGGTTCATCCGCTCCAGCAGGGCGCGGCGTTCGCCGGTCGTGCCGTCCAGGGCGCTCCGCAGATCCTTGACGAGGGTCGCCTGGACGGCGCGCACCTGATCCGCCACCTTCGGGTCGCCGAAGGTGTTGAAGGTCAGGGCGAGGCGGCGCATCTGGGCGACCTGCGCGTCGATGGAGCTGACCTGGATCGAGTGGTTGCTCACCGCAGCGTAGGATTCGAAGCCGTCCCGCGCCACCCCGAGGCCCCGCACGCCGATGGCGACCACCACCGCCAGCAGCAGCAACACCACGAGGAAACCAAAGTAAATGCGGGTCCCGACCTTGAAGCGTCCCGCCAGACTGCTTGTCTGCATCGACCTGATCCTTTGATTGCGACGCGGCGGCGCAAGGAAATCCGCCGCCGACCGTCGCAGCCGACCGTCGCCGCCACCCGGCCCCGCCGGCCCGGAACCCCGGACCCGACGCAGCCTGTGACGCGAACTCTATCTCATCCGGCCTATCCGAATTTGATTATCAAAGTGTTTCCACACCAGCGGGAGGCGGCAAAATCACCATAAATTGAGTTATTCAAGATGCTCAGAGGCGGTATTTTGTTTTTTTATTGCTAATGCATCCCTCCGAGCAAGCGCGCAACCCTCACGCGCGATGCGCGCAAGGCGCCGCAATCAGTGCCTTCAACACAGTGAGGCAAAAGGGAGCTGGGGAATTCATGCGCTCTGATGCATGCCTATATAATAACCATCGCTCAGTAATTTCAGAGATTCCGCTTGCGCACCGGAAAGTTCTGTGTGAACAATCTCTTTAACATAATCAAATCCTACATATTTATTCGCAAGCATTGGAGTTCCGGGTCCATGAGCGAACCTGCGGTGCGCAAAAGGGGGCGGCGCGGATCGCCCGAATCCTGGTCGGTCGACGCGCATGTCGGGCAGCGCGTTCGTATGCGCCGTACCTTGTTGGGGATGAGCCAGGAAAAGCTGGGCGAGGCCATTGGCCTGACGTTTCAACAGGTCCAGAAATACGAGCGCGGCTCCAACCGGATCTCGGCGGGAACTCTGTACCGCCTGGGACAGGTACTTGACGTTCCTGTCAGCTTCTTCTTCGATTGTTACGACAACCCGCCAGCCCCCGCGACGAAGACGCCCGGCGCGGACGACGCCCGAATCAGCGACAGCTCCATCAGTCGCCGCGAGGCGCGCATGCTGCGCTTGTGGCGGGCCGCACCGGACAGTGTTGGCGACGAACTCTTGTCCCTTCTCAGCTCCTTGTCGCCCCACCTGCAGGAGGGTCGGGACGAGCAGGACGGTGGACCGGCGAGCGCCGCGCTCACCAGAATCGCGCCGAACGGTTTTCAGGAGGAGAAAGGCGCTCTGACGGTCCCTACGGCGTCGAAAGCACTGCTGGGCAAGGCGCCTGGCACAAAGACGACTGGCACAAAGACGATCGCGAAAGCACCGGCCAAGCCCCGCATCAAGGTCGAGGCGAACGGCGGAAAGCGGCGGCGCCACGGCGCGGTCTGGGACCCGGCCGACATTTACCACGCCGGCAAGCCCGGCAAGGCGCCCACCTGACGGCGGAACGCCGGTGGGGCGCCGTCACAGGACACCGCCCCACCGGCTGAAAGCCTCCCGGCACGGGGATCAGAAGCGCAGGATCGCCGCGGTCGAGGCGCCGGAGGGCAGCTCCTCCTTGGTCACCACATGCACCTCGCCGCCGCGCAGCAGCGTTTCGGTGGCGGCCTCCTCGACGAGGTCGATGGCGCCGTCCGTTTCGTGGTGCAGCGGGAAGGCCCGGTGATAGTCCTCCCGGAAATGCCCCCAGACCTTCTCGTTCCCGGCCACCAGAAGAACCCCGACCCGACCCTCGCGCGCCGCCACCATCACATCCTCGGCCCGCGTCGTCGTCCGTTCCGCGGTGCTGCGGTCGCCGTACAGGGCGTTGAAGCGTTCCACGGCCGTCCGCCGGGTCGACTCGAACGTCGGCTGGACCACCGCGTAGGCGCGCCGGTGCAAAGCCTCCACGTCCAGGGCATCGGGGTTCGTCACCACCCCCTCGCCCAGCAGTCCCTGAAGACGCGCGTCCTTGCGCAGATGCCCCTGGATTTCCTCGTCGGCGACCAGGACGAGCGGGCCGCGGAAGGGCTTCAGGTGATCGCGCACGCGGCCACCGACCCGACCGAGATACTCGATGAGGTGGGCCTTGCGCAGTTCCTCGGGGTCTTCGCCGAAATTGTGGGTCTTGACCATCGACACGCCGCCGCGGTCCGTGCGGTCGGCGTGGCGGGCCGGCGGGGCTGAGTGCAGGTTGTTTTCGTAATTGGTTTCGGCATGGATTTCCGCGACGCCCTGCGGCAGGCCGGCATCCTCCTCGGCGATGCCGTGGCGGGTCGCGCAGAACAGCCGGGCCCGCCCGGCGGTGACGGCCAGGATCATGAAGGTTCCGTCGTCCGCCAGCAGCGGCAGCAACGGTCGCAGCGTGAAGCGCGCATTGACGACGACCTCCTCCGGCAGTTCGACGGGCACGCGGTGGATGGCCGACACGCCCTTGGCCAGGAAAATCGCCAGCCCACGGTCCATGTGGCGCCAGAACTCGTTCTGCTCCAGCAGGTCGGAGGCCGGCTTGAGGAACGCTTCGGCGTCGGGCCGGCGCAGGCCGTGCTTCTCGCACAGCTGGTCCTGGGCCTTGGCCAGCAGGTTGCGCAGCCGGATCACGTCTTGGCGGATGTCGCGCCCGGCGATGTGGGTGGGCAGGAAGATGGACACCGCCGGGGCGGCATCGACGGTCAGGAGTCGTTCCAGATCGTGTTTGCAGAACATCGCCTTCGTCGCCCTCCGTGTTGCTCGTTCGGGGAATTCCGATTGGAGCAACCGGCGCGTCGGGCCATGGTTCCGGGGTGCCTACCGACTGGGCAGGCGCCCGGACCAGGGCGTACGGCAACCCGGCCTATGACGCCGGTGACGAGGATCGCGGTCCGCCTCGGGGTAGGACGTCACCAGGTGCGGACCGGCCCGGTGTCGATGTGCACGAAGCCGCTGCGCGGGTAGTAGCCGACGCCGCCGGCTTCCATGCCGCGGGCCGCGGTGGCGATGGCCTTCAACTCGACATCCGGCAGCATCACGTCGATGGCCATGCCGCGGGTGTGGTAGCTTTCCTTCGCCACCCCGCGCGAGCGGCGGCGGGCCATGGCGTTGGTGCGGCGCGAGCGGTAGCCGCAGATGACCCGGAAGGGTTCGTCGCTGTCCAGCGTCTGGTGCAGACGGGCCAGCACGTCGAACAGGCGCGGGTCGTAGCGGCCGACCTGCTTGGCCCGGTGATCGCGCAACAGCACGTCCAGCCTCTTCAGCGCGTCCGGTCGGTAGGCGCCATCGGCCCAATAGACGCCGCTGAACTGCTCGTTGGTGTTGATGTTGTGCAGGGCCAGTCGGCGGACGCCCCCGGCCAGGGGGGCCGCAAGGGCCGGCGCGGCGGGCACCAGGACCGGAACGGCCAGGGCGGTCAGGGTCGCGGCGGCGAAGGTCAGAAACCCACGGCGGCCAGTCTCGCGCCCATTCATCGGCGCGGCACGGTCGTCACTCCCCAAAAGCATCACTCCCTATGCATTTTGGTGATCGGGCCGCACCGTTCCAGCGCCGGACGGCCCCCTAGGGATTGTTCGGATAGGACCAAAATATTGTGGTCATAGCGAACGACTATTCCCTATAGGCTAGGGCTTGGCCGGGATCAACCCGAAAATGGCCCGAATCGGTCACAAATCGGCCCCCGATGCCCTCACCCGCACTGGTTGCCCCCTGGCCGGAGGCCGTACGCCGATTTCCCGACCCCTGGAACGCCCGTCCCCGCCTCGCCGGACGGGGGTTCACGTACTACATTCGATAGAAAGGACAGGGGATCGGACCACCTGCCAGCCGAGGACGGATCATGCACGCATCCCAGACGCTTACCGACCACCGACGCCGCCCGGCGCCGGTCCTGGCCGCGCTGACGCTGGCGCTGTCCGTGATCGCCGGCACGGCCGCCACCCTGGCCGCCACCCCGGCCACCGCCGAGGCGGCCCCCTACCGCGACACGCTGACCGGCTGGGCCGACCGGCTGGACGCCGCCGCCACGGTGCTGGAGGCGGAACCGGAGCGTGCCATCACCCGCATCGGGTCCGGCCCGCTGCTCAAGAAGGGCAGCAGCGGCGAACGCGTGGAACGCCTGACGCAGCGATTGGCCGAACTGGGTTTCCTCGACCCGCTGCGCCGGGGCGATCTGTACGATGAGGAGGTGGACACCGCGGTGCGCGCCTTCCAGTTCAGCCAGCGCATGAAGGTCGACGGCCTGGTCGGCGGCGGCACGCGGGTGGCGCTGGACCGCAGCCCGCAGGAGGCTGCCGCCCAGATGCGGCGCAGCGCGCTGTCCATGCGCGCCTTCCGCGATACCGCGCCGGACACCGTGATCCTGGTGAACCTGCCCAGCCAGACCACCACGCTGGTCCGCGACGGGGAGGAGGCGCTGACCATGCGCTCGATCGTCGGGCGCCCGTCGCGCGAGACGCCGCTGCTCCAGGACCAGATCACCCACGTCATCGTCAACCCGACCTGGACCGTGCCGCCCACCGTCCTGAAGGAGGACAAACTGCCCCTGCTGCGGGCCAAGGGCACGCCGGGCATCGCCAACGCGGTGGTCTATCTGGATGGCGCCCCGGTGGAGCCGGCCGTGGTGGACTGGCGCAACGTCTCGCCGCGCCGCGTGCGGATCGTCCAGCAGCCGGGCGACCACAACGCGCTGGGCCGCTACCGGTTCAACATGACCAACCCCTACAACATCTATCTGCACGGCACCAACGAGCCGAGGCTGTTCGACCGCGAGATCCGCACCGTCAGTTCCGGTTGCGTCCGCCTGGAGGACGCGCGCGGCATGGCCGAGGCGCTTCTGGCGACCGAGCATGTCTCAACGGCGCGGCTCGACCGCATGCTGGACCGGCAGGAACCGCAGTGGATCAAACTGTCGCAGCCGGTGCCGGTGCGCTTCGTCTACTGGACCGCGACGGTGGATGACCGCGACGCCGTCCGCCTGCATCCGGACATCTACGACCTGAACGAGGACCTCGTCCCGGCCGCGGCACCGGACGCGACCGCCCCCGGCCCGGCCGATCCGATGCCCCAGGGAGCCTGACCCGAGAGCCTGACCCGAGAGCCGTTCAAAGAAAAAAGCCCCCGCCGTTTGGCGGGGGCTTCTTCGTCAGGTGGCCCGCAATTCGGTGTCGGACCCGGAGGCCCGCCACACCTTGGCGGCGGTCGGGCCGGTGTCGCCCGTCGCCTCCACATATTTCACCGGGTCGCCGGTCCTGAGTTGGTCCATGTCCACGTTCAGGCAGCTGTTCCGGTGGAAATAGAGCTGCGTCCCGGTGTTGGTGGTGATGAAGCCGTGGTCCTCGGTCGGGTTGAGCTGCGAGACGCGGCCGGGCTGCTCCGGATCATGGACCTTCACGTCGCGGCGCATCTTGTCCTTGTACTCCTTCAACTGCCGATCCGCGGCTTCGAAGGCGTCGCGGATCGAGGTGCGGGCATCGGGGTTGGCGTAGCGCTCCTTCGCCTTGTTCGGCTTGCGGCTGACCACGATGTCCTGGCCCGGCACCATCAGCTCAATGTGGACGTCGAAGACGTTGCCGGTCTTGTGTTGGCGGTGCTGGGCTTCCACGGCGACCCGCATGCCGACCAGCCGGTCGAACAGCTTTTCCGTCTTCTCCGCCCGTTCGCGGATGTAGGCCTCCAACTCGGGCTGGGAGTCCATGTTGTGGAAGGCGATTTCCAGGTTCGTGTCCATGGGGGATCCTCTCTAAGCACGACGTGAGGAAAGCGGTGGGAGCCGCCGTCAGGAGTCGCGGGACCGGCCGGGAATGCGGAATTCCTCGCCCTGGTCGGCGATGCCGGGCATTTCGCCCTGGCTTTCCATGCTCAGCACGGGCTCGACCGGCTCGGTCCGTTCCGCGACGTCGTCGGGGCCGCGCGCCGGATTCGGGCGCAACGTGTCCCGGTAATTGTCCTCGATGGCGATTTCCTCGCTCGCCAGTTTCCAATGGTCTTCGGCGCGATCCTCCGGACGGCCTTCACGCTCCCAGATCTGGTGAGCGCGCGCTCTGATCCGGCTTTCCAAATCGTCCGCCATCCGGGCTGCCTCCTGTCCGTTCCTGTTCCGCGCCGCCCGCCCCCTCTGCGGAATGGGGCCTTTGGGCCGGGCGCGCTCCCCGTCAACCGCGGCGGAACACCGAAGGTTCCTCCCGAAGGGATGATCGGAGCGGGCGGACCGGCAAAAGCCGCGCCGTTTGAATTAATCCCGAAGGGGTGGTATTCGACGACGGCGACGATCCGGAGGAGAAACGTGTGAAACGGCCTGAACACGGACGCTCCCTCACGTCCTCCCTTCCCACGGGCCTGCGCCGCTTCCGCTCCTTCCTGTTCGCGTTGCCGCTGGCCGCGGGAGTGCTGGCCGCCCTCCCGGATGGCGCCGCCCGCGCCGCCGATGGGCCGTCGCTGCTGCAACTCGGCCTTTTCCAAAGGGAAGGGGATGCCTGGTGGGCGTGGGACAGCCTGCGCCGCCGCTCCCCCGATCTGGCGGACGGCCTCAGCCCGGCGGTCGTTCCGCTCGACGCGCGGCGCCAGGGCGAGGGTGTCGCCCTGCGGGCCACCGCCCCGGTGGGGCTGGACGTGACGGCGCTGTGCCGCCGCATGCTCGGCGCCGGGTTCGGCTGCCTCGTCCTCGACGCGCCGCCGCCCGCGCCTCCCCTGCCGGCACCGCCTCAGGCTTCGCCCCAACAGGCACCGGAGATCAGACCAGCCGCCGACAGCGCGCAACTCGCCCCGCCCCGGCCCGGCGGGGACGGCAAGGCCGACGTCGCGATCACCTACCCCCCGGAGGCCGCCCGGACCATGGCCGCCATCGAGAAGTCCGGGCGCCGCAAGGGCCGGCTGGGCGCGGTGGTTCCCGACACGACGCTCGACGTCATGCCGGCGACGCTGAAGGAAGAGGGCTGGAATCTCTGCGCCCTCACCTTCGACGACGGGCCGCACCGGGTGGTCACCCGCCAGATCCTGGACGTGCTGAACCGCGAGAAGATCCCCGCGACCTATTTTCCGGTCGCCAGCGTCGCCGAGAACCAGGGCGAGGTGATCCGCGACTTCATCGCCGCCGGGCACGAGATCGGCAACCACAGCCTGACGCACGCCGACCTGCGAGCCATGGACCCCGAGGCGCAGCGCCACGAGATCGCCGAGGCCAACCGCATCCTGCGCGGCTTCGGCGCCAACCCGGTGCTGTTCCGGCCGCCGTACGGGCGCTACACGCCGGACCTGCTGGCCATCGCCCGCGAGGAGAGCATGAGCCCGGTCCTGTGGACCGTGGACACCCGCGACTGGCAGGTCCGCGACCCCGACCGCATCGTGCAGCATGTGAAGACCGAGGCGGGAACCGGCAGCGTGCTTCTGCTGCACTCCACCTACCCGTCCACCCTCAACGCCCTGCCCCGCGTGATCGCCGCGATGCGCGCCAAGGGCTGCGAGTTCGTCACCCTGTCGGAATGGATCGAGCGGATGCACCAGCTCGCCACGCCGGCCATGGCCCCGACCCTGGTCAACGCTGGGGTTAACGCTGGGGCGAACGCCGCTGTGAAGGCCGGAGGAAAAGCCGGCGACGCGGCGCTCCGCACCGCCAACTGAACGGCGGTCGCCCGGTCAAGACCGTCCGTCTTACTTTCCGGTCTTCTGCTTGCGGATCTGCAGGTACTTGCGGATGGTCGTCTCGACCTCCGGCGGCAGCATGTTCCAGGCACCGGACACCGACCCGCCCTTGACCTCCTCGATGGTCACGGTGGCGGCGAAGGTGAACTTGCCGCAGGCGTCGTCGATCCGCACCGTGATCCGCGCGGTCTGGCTGGGAATCAGCGAGCCGTCGAAGCCGGTCGCCACGAAGCCCTTGTGGCTGACCCCGGCCAACGGAAAGCTCTTGCCGTCGAACTCGATCACGTTTGTCGGGCCGCCGGGTGGATTGGGCCGGCGCGGCGCCGCCTTCTTCTCATCCTTGACGGTGACTTTCAGAAAATCGAACAACCCCATGCACAGCCCCCGCCGAACAGCGCCGTTCATCGCCACGGCGTCATCACTTTATGCGCGGACTTACAAAAGGGGGCAACCGGGATTTCCCCGACCGGCGCCGCTTCAACCTTGTGGCGAAACCGTCCTCCCACGGCGATCCGAACCGGCCGCCAGCGCTTCCTGAGCCCGCCGGGTACACAGCAGGGCAAAGGGAAGCAAAACCACCAGCACCGCCGCCATGCCCACCGCCACCGCCAGCACCCCAGCCATGTCGGCCCCGCCCAGATGAGCGGCGAGCGTCAGCAGGAGATGGAGGATCAACGCGGACAGCATCACCGCCGCCAGAGCCGGAGCGGCAAATCCCTGCACGCGTCGGCCGCGTGTTTCACCGGTCGCCGCGCGCCATGACCGGCGTGGACGCGCCGCCGGGCAAGACGTCCCATAGACATCCAGCATGGGCACTCCTCCCGTCACTGCTCACCCGGTGCCGGTTGGACTGGAGCAACACGGTGGGATGAGGCACAACCACTATAGCGGCAAAAATGCGCGGCGCCTAAAATCTGAAGTACTTATTCTGAATGGATGGCCCTCCCGCCAAAGGTTATGGGGCGGGGCGCCTCTCCCTTCACCTCCCGCGTAGGCTCTCCACAGAGTCTGTGGATAACTGTGTTGACAAGGCCCGGCTTTCCCCGATTCGAGTCAAGCGCGACAAGGCCATAGCGCGATTTGCCCATTTTTTGAGCATGTCACACAAACCATTGAAATGCATTGCCTTTCCCGATTCCGGAGGGTGTTGCAGCGCTCACGCCTGTCAATTGGATTCTGATGCCGGACTCGCGACGCGGCGATTTCGCGCGGGTCTGTGCCCTGTTGACAACTGAATGTTCGGATTCCCCGCATGGGGCACCCCGATCCCGCCACCCCTCACCCCGGCCGGGGGAAACGGTTGGGAGAGCCATCCGTTTGCCGGTGTTACAATCCGGCGCAAACCCCTTGGGTCAGGGTCAGGGTGACCGCGGTTCCGCCGCCCGCCTTGCTGAAGACGCGGATGCCGCCGCCCATGCGCTCCACCAGCGCCTTGCAGATCAGCAGGCCGAGGCCGCTCCCCATCTCACCGTCGGCGCCGGGGGCGGCGTGGTGCGGATCGATTCGGAACAGATGGGGTTGCAGATCCTCCGGAATGCCCAGCCCGTTGTCCTGGATCCGCACGTTCACCCGTCCGTCGGTCATCGCGGCGGACAGCATGACCATGCTTCCCGAAGGGGAAAAGCGCACGGCGTTCTCGACCAGATGCTTCAGCACGGTGCTCAGCGCGGACAGGTCGCCCAGCACCGGGGTGGCGACGATGCGGTTGACGATCAGGATGTCGCGGGCGCGGGCGCGCGGCGCCAGCTCCTCCAGCACGTCCTGGAGCAGGCCGCCCAACTCGTAGCTCCGCAGATCGAGCGGCACCTGATTCAGCTGCAGGCGGGACCACAGCGACAAATTCTCGATGGTCCGCATCATCTGCCGCCCGGCGTCGCTGCACAGCGCGGCGTAGGCGCCCAGATGCGCGGCCCCATGGCCGGGCGCGCCATCCGGCGGAGCGGGAGACGCCACGTCGGAGGAAATCATCTGCGTGGCGCCCAGTATGGCGTTCAGAGGGTCCTTCAACTCCTGGCAGATCTGCCCCAGGAAGCGGTTCATGCGCGCGACCGCGTCCGCCAGCTGGTCCACCCGCAGGGCGCGCTGCATCTCCTCCTCGACGCGGCGGGTGATGTCGGTGACGAAGATGCAGAAGCCCGGCGCCGGCCCATCGTCCGAGTCGGCATCGCCGTCCAGCCACGAGTCGTTGAAGATCGCGCGAACCGGCTTCCCGTCGGAGCGGATCAGGGTGACGTCGTAGCTGCGGTGCGGCGTCAGGTCGCGGATGGCCGCCTGCCGCTCCAGGACGCTCCGGCTTTCCTCGGCCACATAGGCGAGAAGATGGGTTCCGACCAGCTCCCCGGCCCGGTAGCCGAGCAAGGCGCACAGCGCCGGGTTGACCCCGACGGTGACCAGTTCGCGATCCACCACCCAGCAGGCCTGCGCGCTCCGATCCAGAATCCGTCGGCTCAGGCGGTCCCAGTCGATCGCCGGGCGTGTGGTCTTCGACAGCAGTGCCAGCATGATCCCTCCCGTCCTCATCCTGGGCGGGTCGGTCACACGGCCGTGTGTTCGTCCGTTTTCTTTTCGACCCGCCACCAATGATAGGCACGGGCGGCAAAAACCTTCAACAAAATGTGGGTTTCGCGAATATTATAGCGCGGTCATCGATTCGCGCTTTATCCACCCCGCCGCTTTCTGTTCAGTAACCAAACGGCTTTCGCACTCTCTCTGCTTAAGTTCTTATGACGCTTTTCATAGGCGTTGTGTTGGAAAGACCGGCGTCACCCATCCTCCGCCGTCGCCGCCCAGCAGCGAAGGACCTCGGCCACGCTCCAGGCCTGCGAAATGCAGCCGCGCGGGCTGAAGGGCGGGTCGGCGTCGAAGATCTCCGAGATGGTGCCGATCCCCGCTTGGTCCAGATGCGGCAGGAAGCCCTGGAGCAGCGCCCGCGCTCCGGCCTTGTCCTCCGGATGCAGCTTCAGCCACGCATCGACATAGGGACCGATCAGCCACCCCCACACCGTGCCCTGGTGATAGGCGGCGTCGCGGGCGCGCAGGTCGCCGAAGTATTTCGGCTTGTAGTCGCGGTGCCCCGGCGCCAGCGAGCGCAGCCCGACCGGGGTCAGCAGCCGTTGCCGCACCGTCTCCACCACCGGGTCCCAGCGGGCGCGGTCGAGAACCGGGTTGTCGAGCGAGACGGCGAAGATCTGGTTGGGCCGGCAGGCGTCGTCGTCCCCCCGCTCCCCGTCCACCACGTCGTAGAGATGCCCGGCGTGGGAGCACCAGAAGCGCGCGTTGAAGGAGGCGCGGGCCCGTTCGGCCAGATCTTCCAGCGGGCGGGCGGCCTGGGCATCCCCCTCCTCGGTCAGCCAGCCGGCGGTCAGGCACAGGGCGTTGTACCAGAGGGCGTTGATCTCCACCGCCTTGCCCCGGCGCGGGGTGACCACCCAATCCTCGACCTTCGCGTCCATCCAGGTGAGCTGGTAGCCCTCCCGCCCCTGGCGCAGCAGCCCGTCGCCGGGGTCGACGGCGATGCCGAAACGGGTGCCGCGCCGGTGATGGTCGATCACCTCGACCAACCGCGGCAGCAGCAGTTGCAGCGTGTGCCGGTCCCCGGTCGCCCGGACGTAGCGGTTCAGCGCGTGGAAGAACCACAGGGTGGCGTCGGCGGTGTGGTACAGCCCCTCGTCCTTGCCGTCGGGGAACATGTTGGGGATCAGCCCGTCGCGGATGTAATGCGCGAAGGTGCGCAGGATCCAGCCGGCCTCCATGTGACGCCCGGTGGTCAGGGTCAGCCCCTCCAGGCTGATCATGGTGTCGCGGCCCCAGTCGGTGAACCAGTGGTAACCGGCGATCACCGTGCGCACCTCGTCCCCCTCGGCGCGGGCGCGCATCTGGTCGGCGACGCGGCCCGCCGGCACGAACAGGAAGCTGTCCGCCGACAGAACCAATTCCGCCATCGCACCCTCGCGCAGCGACGGATGCGCCGTTCCGACGATGCGCCGCCGCCGCTCCTTCTCGAAGCGCAGGACGTCGGCGGGCGGCAGCGCCCACAGCCGTTGCCAGGGCTCGGTGGCGGCAACGAAGCTCAACGTCTGGCCCTGGCTGAGCGGGCCGCTGAAATAGCCGGGCGTCCACAGCGAGCCGCGCGATTCGTAGCCGCGCTCCGCCTCCACCGGATAGACGATGTCGCGCCGCGCACCGCCGTCCAGGGTCAGGGGAAGCTCCGCCCCCTCGATGGTCATGCGCAGCACCGGCAGTTCCGGCCCGGCCCATATCTCATACTCGTGGCCGCGGGCGGTGACGCGGTAGTCGCGGGCCAACGGCTCGTCCACCGCCGATTCCAGTTTGCGGAAGGCCATCACCGGGCGGAGCCGAAGGCAGATCGGCTGCGGCGCCTTCACCACCCGGTAGGTGACATGGACGATGTTCTGCAGGTGCGGCAGCACGATCTGCTTTTCGATCACCACGTCGCCGATCTCGTAGCGCCAGACCGGCAGGCCGGATTCCATGCGGAACTCGGCGAGGCCGGAGGGCGCGGCATCGGACGGGTAGTTCGGGTCCGGCCACTGGTCCGCCTGCGGGTTGTGGCCGGTCAGCCGCCGCTCGGTCCCGTCGCGCTCGATCAGCACGTCGTTGAGCTGGCTCAGCATCACCACCCGGCCCAGCGGCGCCGGCAAAGCCGCCACCAGAAGCCCGTGGTAGCGCCGCGTCACCGCCCCCGACAGGGAGGAGGAGGCGTAGCCGCCCAGCCCGTTGGCGACCAGCCATTCGCGGGACAGCGCGGCGTCCGGCGCGGATCGCAGGGCGTCGCGGGTGATCTTGCGGATGTAATCAGCCATGGGTCTCCTGAGCGCTCGCGCCGTTGCCTTCGCCCGGCTCTTGGTTCGGATCGGCGTCCTTGACGGTCAGGACCACCGCCGCATGGCCGGGAAGCCGCCAGGAGCCGTCCGGCGACCCCAGCGGGGCGATGCCGCAGCCGCCGTAGCGGGCGTCCTCGCTGGACCACAGGGGCGTCCAGTCCATGCCAACCGGCGGCGCCAGCAGCGGTTCCGGCAGGATGTCCAGCCGCAGGTCGCGGCCGAGATTGACGAGCAGCAGCCGGTCGTCCCCACCGCCCCCCGCTCCGAAGAAGCGCAGGACGAACGCCTCCGCCCCCAGCACGGCGCCGTCCAGCCCGCCATCCCCCTGCGTGCGGAACACCGGATCTTCCCGGCGCAGGCGCAGCAGGTCGCGGTGCAGCGCCCAGACGTCCGCGTGGGTCTCCCGCTCCGCGTGGTCGAGCTTTGAGCGGCGGAAGGTGTCCTCGTCCTGTGGGCGTTTCAGGTGGGCGCGCATCGCCGGGGTGGCGAGGCTGCGGAACTGGGACAGGAACTCCGCCCGCCCCGCCTCCACCTTGGCGGCCAGATCGGGGTCATGGTCGGCGAAGTAGTAAAAGGGCGCGCTGGCCGCGAACTCCTGCCCCTGGAACAGCATCGGCGTGCCGGGACCCAGCAGGGTCAGCGCGGTCAGCGCCCGGAAGCGCCCCGGCGTGGTCAGGGCATGGACCCGCAGGCCGCGGCCGGAGTTGGCGATCTGGTCGTGGTTCTGGAGGAAGGTGACGAAGGCCGGCCGCGGCAGGCCGCGGGCCGGCGTGCCCCGCCGCTTGCCCTGCCAGCGGTACCATTGCCCCTGGTAGAGGAAGCCGTGCCTGACGGCCGACAGCAACTCCTGCGGCGTGCCGTGATAGTCGGTGTAATAGGCCTCGTTCCGCCCGGTCAGCGCGACCATGGCCGTGTGGTGGAAATCGTCGTTCCACAGGGCGTCCAGCCCGCAGCCGCCGCGCTCCACCGGGGTCGCCATGGCCGCCTCCTGGCACTCGTTCTCCCCGATCAGAAGGGTGCCACGCCCGCGCGCCGCCCGGCGGACCGCCTGCCCGATCTCCTGGATGATGTGCGGGGTGGAGCGGTCGAAAATCTGCTGGGTGGCGTCCAGCCGCAGCCCGTCCAGATGGTACTCGTCGATCCAGAAGGCGGCGTTCGCCAGGAAGAACTCCCGCACCGGGGCGCAGTTCGGACCGTCGAAGTTGAGCGCGTCCCCCCACTCGTTCCTGTAACGGGTGGTGAAATAGTCCGTGGCGAAGTGGGACAGGAAGTTCCCGCTGGGTCCGAAATGGTTGTAGACCACGTCGAGGATCACCGCGAGGCCCAGAGCGTGGGCGCGGTCCACGAAGCGGCGCATGTCGTCCGGTCCGCCGTAGAGCCGGGTCGGGGCGAACAGGTCGACCCCGTCGTAGCCCCAGCCGAAGCGGCCGGGAAACTCGGCCACCGGCATGAGTTCGAGGACCGTCACCCCCAGCGCCACCAGATCCGGCAGCGCGCGCGCCGCCGCCTCCCAGGTCCCCTCCGCCGTGAAGGTGCCGATGTGCATCTCGTAAATCACCTGCCCGCGCAGGCCGCATCCCTCCCAACCGGCGTCGGTCCAGGCGAAGGCGGTGGGGTCGACCACCTGCGACGGCCCCTCCGGCCCCTCGGGCTGGAAGCGGGACGCCGGATCGGGAAAGGCCGGGCCGCCGTCCAACCGGAACCGGTAGAGGCTGCCCACCGGCACCCCCTCCACCGTCGCCGAGAAGTAGCCGCCGCCCTCCGCGTCCAGCGCCACCGCGCGCTCCTCCGGCCCGACCAGAAGGCTGACGCTGCGGCACGCGGGCGCCCAGACACGCGCCCGCACCCGGTCACCCGCTGCGGGTTCCACGCCTACGGGGCAACGGCGGACGGTGAAGGCCGAGCCGCCGGCCTGCGCTGCATCGGGAGGACTCGACACGGAACGCTCCCACCGCGATGTTTCGATCATCGGCCCCCAACAGGCGTCGCCTCCCTTCGTCCCACGGGCGATCCATCGGAGCCGGAGCCATCCTCCCGAAAAGGTCACCCGCCATGCCACACCCCTCGCCGCGCGTCCTGATCTGGAACGAGTTCCTTCACGAGCGCCGGGACGAGACGGTGAGGGCCCATTACCCCCAGGGCATCCACGAGGCGCTGGCCGCCCCCCTGCGTGCCGCCGGCCTGACCGTGGAGACCGCCACGCTGGACGAGCCGGAGCATGGCCTGACCGAGGAGCGGCTGAACGCCGCCGACACGCTGGTCTGGTGGGGCCACCGCGCCCATGCCGAGGTGTCGGACGCGGTGGTGGAACGGGTGAAGCGGCGAGTGACCGAGCAGGGCATGGGTCTGGTGGCGCTCCATTCCAGCCACTTCGCCAAGCCCTTCCTGGCCTTGATGGGCACCGGCTGCTTCCTGAAATACCGTGTCGCGGCGGAGAAGGAGCGTTTGTGGGTCGTCGATCCCGGCCACCCCGTGGCGGCGGGCATCGCGGATTGCATCGAGCTGGACCATGAGGAGATGTACGGCGAACCCTTCGACGTGCCCCCGCCCGACGACCTCGTCTTCCTGAGCTGGTTCCAGGGCGGGGAGGTGTTCCGCAGCGGTTGCGGCTGGCGGCGGGGGCTGGGCCGCGTCTTCTACTTCCGGCCCGGCCACGAGACCTACCCCACCTATCATCACCCGCAGATCCAGCGCGTCATCCTGAACGCCGTCCGCTGGGCGGCACGTCCGGAGGGGCTGGAGGCGCCGGTACGGGGACGGCGAACCACCCCGCCGGAGCCGCTCACGCCCCGCTCATAAGAGACTCAGACCCGCTCTCCGAAGCTCTCGGCGGCGGCGTCGATCACCGCAGGGTGGGCGCGCAGCCGGTTGAGGGCGGTGTCCCGCTGGGAATCGTCCAGTTCCAGCGTGACGACGACATCGACGGCACCGCCGCGCTCCGCGTCGCGTTCCTCCCGTCCGGTCTGGACGACGTGGCCGCAGCGGTCGCGCAAGCCACCGACGACCTCCGCCTCGACGCCGCGCCCCTTTTCCGCCGGGTAGGCGTAGACGATCCTCATGACCCTTCTCCCCATCACGGTGCGAAGACGACCCTCATGCAGTCGTCGGCCTTCTCCTTGAACATGCGGTAGCCCTGCGGCGCGTCGTCGAGCACCCATTTGTGGGTCAGCAGGTAGGCGGGATCGAGCTCGCCCTTCTCGATGTGCTCGAACAGGCGCTTGACGTAGCGCTGGCCGTGCTGCTGGCCCATGCGGAAGGTCAGCGCCTTGTTCATCGCCGCCCCCATGGGGAATTTGTCGATGAGGCCGCCATAGACGCCAACGATGGACAGGGTGCCGCCCTTGCGGCAGCACTGGATCATCTGGCGCAGCACGGCGGGCCGGTCGCTCTCCAGCCGAAGGACCTGCTTGCCGCGATCGTACAAATCCTCGATGGCCAGCCCTTTGATGGACGGGGCGCCGCTGTCCGCCTCCATGCCCACCGCGTCGATGCAGACGTCCGGGCCACGCCCGCCGGTCATCGCCAGCAGGGCGTCGTAGACATCGACGCGGCTGTAATCCAGCGTCTCCGCCCCCGCCTTCATCTGGGCGGCGCGCAGCCGGTCGGGAACGCGGTCGATGCCGATCACCCGCTCCGCCCCCATCAGGAAGGCGCTCTTCATCGCCATCTGGCCGACGCCGCCGCAGCCCCAGACGGCCACGACGTCGCCCGGCTTGATGGAGCCCATGTCGGCGGCCATGTAGCCGGTCGGCACGGCGTCGGAGACGAAGACCGCCTGTTCATCCGTCACCCCCTCCGGCACGCGGAAGCAGTTGGTGTCGGCGAAGGGGACCCGGATGTATTCGGCGTAGCCGCCGAAGGCGTGGCTGTAGCCGAAGATGCCGGCGGTGCAGTGCCCGTAGGCCGCCTCCTCGAAGGCCGGTTGCGGGTTGGAGTTGTCGCAGAGCGAGAATTCCTCGTGCTCGCAGTGCCAGCACTTGCCGCAGCCGATGATCGACACGGTGATCACCCGGTCGCCGCGGTTCAGCCGCGTCACCTCGGGACCCTTCTCCACCACCTCGCCCAGGAACTCATGGCCGATGATGTCGCCGGCCCGCATGGTGGGGACGTGGCCGCCGATCAGATGCAGGTCCGACCCGCAGACCGAGGACAGGCCAACCTTTATGATCGCGTCCTGCGGGCCGAGGATCGTGGGGTCCGGCACCCGCTCCACCCGCAGGTCGTTCACGCCGTTCCAGCAGAGCGCCCTCATCCCGTCACCTCCTGCGTTCGCGACCGCGACTCGCCCCGTCCGCTCGGCTGGCCGTCGATGGTGGGAAGCTCGCCAACCTCCATGAGCCGCTTCAGACAGCGCAGCGCCTCGCGCGCCTGCTGCTCCGGCGCCACGCCGAACAGGCGGGACACGTCGTCGCCACCCGCACCGCCCGGCGGGTGGTAGGCCAGGGTCAGGCTGACCTCCGTCCCGCGCCCACCCGGCGCCGGACGGAACAGGACGATGCCGCGGTGCGGCAGGTCCGCCCCCTCCAGCGTGTGCCAAGTGATCAGCTCGTTCTCCCGGACCTTGTCGATCCGGCTGTTCCAGACCACCGGAACACCGCCGGGGCCGTGGGCCTTCCAGCGGCTTTCCGTGTCGGACAGGATCTCCACGGCGTCGAGGTGGGGGAACAGCGCCGCCAGATGGCGGACGTTGCGCCAATGGCGGAACAGCTTCTCGGCCGGGACCGCGACGGTGACGTTCGCCTGGGTGGTCGCCTGGGTGGTTGTCGGCTCCCGGCGCAGCGCCGGCAGCGCCGCCCGCCGCAGCGGGCTGGACAGGGGAACTCCCGCCGCGCCGGCGAGGAACAGCCCACCGCCGAGCGCGGCCAGCGCCCAGCTTCCCCGCCGCGCCCCGGCGAACCCGAGCGCCGTGCCGCCGAGGATGGCGGCCCAGCGTTCGAGCGTCCCGGCGGAGCCCTCCGGGCGCCAGCCGCCGTCCCGGCCCCGGCTCATGGACCGTCCTTCTTCTTCAGCAGGTCCAGCTCGTACAGCCCCTTCATCAGGTCGTCGTGCAGGTCGATGCGTTCGGCGATGTCGGTGTAGTGGGTGGCGTCGGGCGCCCGCCCGGCCTCGTCCAGCGCGCGATCCCACTGGTTCCCGGCGAAGTCGCCACGCCCCACGAACATGACCGCGCGCAGCTCCATCCGCTGCTCGGGGGTCAGGTCCTCCAGCATCTTCTGAAGCTGGTTCAGCGCGCCGCTGGCGTCGGAGGACAGGATGCTGAGGGCGTCGAGATCGGTCGGGTTCCGCGAACCGCGTTCGCTGGTCTGTTCCCCGAGGTCGATGTTGCGCATCCCGGCGAGGAAACGCTGGCGATCGGCCCCGGCCTCGTACGCGAGGTCGGCGGCCTGCTTCACGGTGTCGACCGAAATCTGCTTGAGCATGTGTCGCACTTCTTTTCAGTTGCACGGCTTTGCCCGACGCCGACAGCCGGGGCTGCGGGCCGGGGCTGCTGGTTCGTCGGAAAGCGGTCCGCGTCACGAACCGCCTCCCGGCACAACCGGAGACGGTGCGGCGAGGTTCCGAAGCGACACGTCGAAGCAACACCTCGAAGCAACACGGGCACCCGGTGGCCTGTTAACGCCCGCGAGACCCTGGCAAGCCGGAGAACACCCATGCCGCTCCTGTCGGCGCAGATCGGTGACACCATGGACGAGGGATTCGCCCCCGTCCGCCTGGAGACCGACCGCGGCACCGTGGACGCCCGCCTTTATCCCGCCCCTGACGGGCACAAGGCGGCGGGAACGCTGGGGGTCATCTGGCTGGGCGGTGTCGGCGGCGGCTTCGACTCGCCGGCCCGCGGCCTTTACGCGCGGCTGGCGGAGGACCTCACCCCGGACGGCATCGCCTCGCTGCGCATCCGCTACCGCAACCCGCGCGCGCTGGACGAGGCGGTGTACGACGCGCTGTGCGGCCTGACCTTTCTCGGCCGGATGGGCATCCACCATGTCGCGCTGGTCGGCCATTCCTTCGGCGGGGCGGTGGCGATCCAGGCCGCGGCCTCCAACCGCGGCGCGGTCTGCACGGTGGTGACCCTGGCGACCCAGGGGCTGGGCACCGACGCAGTGGCGGACCTCCGCTGCCCGGTGCTGCTGGTCCATGGCGAGGCCGACGAGGTGCTGACGCCGATGTGCTCCATCCACGTCCACCGCATGGCGCGCGAGCCGAAGAAGCTGGTCCTGATGCCCGGCGCCGGCCATGGGCTGGACGAGACCGCCGAGGCCGTCTGCCGCGAGGTGCGCGACTGGCTCAAGGCTCAACTGCTGGCGCGGTAGGGCATATCCTCTCCCACCGCGGCAGGCTCCGGGATTAGGCTGCGGCCATCACCCCGAAACGCCCGGAGCCTGCCGATGCTCGGCACCCTGACCCTTCTTCTCTCCTGCCAGCTGGTGGGGGAATTGACCGCCCGCCTGCTGCATCTGCCCGTGCCGGGGCCGGTGATCGGCATGGTTCTGCTGTTCGTCGGCCTGCTGGTCCGCGGCGGCGTGCCGGAGCCGTTGCAGGAGACGGCGGGCGGCATCCTGCGCCACCTCTCCCTTCTCTTCGTTCCGGCGGGCGTCGGGGTGATGGCGCACCTGAACCGGCTGGAGGCGGAGGCCCTGCCCATCGCCGCCGCCCTGCTGGGCAGCACGCTGATCGGCGTCGCGCTGACCGCCTGGGTGATGAGCGCGCTGAGCCGCCGTGGCCCCGACGCCGAAACCGGCAACGGAGAGGACGCGTCATGAGCCCCGATTTCCATGAGATCTGGGTTTATCTGTCGGCCAGCCCGCTTGCCGGCCTGACCCTGACGCTGGCCGCCTATCAGGCGGGGATGTGGGTGTTCGAGCGGTTCGGGCGGCGGCCCGCGCTGAACCCGGTGATGATCGCGGTGCTGCTGATCGCCGCGACGCTGATGGTGGCGGGGATCGACTACCGCACCTATTTCGACGGCGCGCAATTCGTGCATTTCCTGCTCGGCCCGGCCACGGTGGCGCTGGCGGTCCCGCTCTACCGCCAGTTCCAGCAGGTCCGCCGCTCCGCCGTCGCGCTGCTGGTCGCCCTGCTGACCGGCTCCGCCGCCTCGGCCTTGAGCGCCGTCGGCATCGCCTGGGCGCTGGGCGCGTCGGAGCGGACCATGCTGTCGCTGGCGCCGAAATCGGTGACCTCCCCCATCGCCATGGGCGTGTCGGAACAGATCGGCGGCCTGCCGTCCCTCACCGCGGTCTTCGTGATCCTGACCGGGATCATCGCCGCCTCCTTCGGCACCTGGGTCCTGAACCTCGTCCGGGTGACGGACTGGCGGGCGCGCGGCTTCGGCCTGGGGGTGGCCGCCCACGGCATCGGCACCGCCCGCGCGCTCCAGGTCAACGAGGTGGCCGGAGCCTTCGCCGGGCTGGGGATGGGGCTGAACGGGCTGGTGACGGCGATCCTTCTGCCGGTCCTCTACCGCCTGTTCTTCACGTGACGCCCCGTTCCGCGAAAGAAGATTTCATGGAATCGTGGCTTGACAGAGCAAGCCTGCCTGCGCACAGTGTCGCCCATGACTCGCATCGACCACACGAACGCCCTTCTGCGACTTATCACCCCGGCGCTTTAAGCGTCCGGGTCGTCTGCGTTCGTCCGCCCTGTTCCCTGGTCGAAGTGTCTGTTTTCCCATGAGCACCCATTGCACGCGTCCATTCGGCACGCGCCCTTGCGGGGCGAAACGTGTCTCCCGGCTGGGGCCGGGGCTGCGACTTAGGAACGGTCGCTGAGCCGCCCGGCAGCTCGGCGACCGTAGTCCCGCCGGTCCCCACACGACACGAGACAACGCCCCGCCGCACAAACCGGGGCTCCCAAGGGATCACGAAGCGTCATGAACCACATCGCCACCCCCGCCGCCGCCACGTCTGCCAAGCATGAGAAGTACGTCCCCTTCGCCCCGGTGAAGCTGACCGACCGCCAGTGGCCGAACCGGACCATCGAGAAGGCGCCGGTCTGGTGCTCGGTGGACCTGCGCGACGGCAACCAGGCGCTGATCGAGCCGATGGGTCCGGACCGCAAGCGCGCGATGTTCGACGCGCTGCTGAAGATGGGCTTCAAGGAGATCGAGATCGGCTTCCCCGCCGCCTCGCAGACCGATTTCGACTTCTGCCGCGAGATCATCGAGGGCGGCAAGATTCCCGACGGCGTGACCATCCAGGTCCTGACCCAGGCCCGTGAGGAGCTGATCCGCCGCACCTTCGAGGGCATCAAGGGCGCCGAGCGCGCCATCGTCCACCTGTACAACTCGACCTCGGAGCTGCAGCGCCGCGTCGTCTTCGGGCTGGACCGCCAGGGCATCGTCGACATCGCCGTCGCCGGCACCAAGCTGATCAAGCAGCTGGCCGCCGAGCATCCAGAGACCGAGATCGTCCTGCAGTACTCGCCGGAGAGCTTCACCGGGACCGAGCTGGAATTCGCCCTGGAGATCTGTGAAGCGGTGATGGAGACCTGGGGCGCCGACGCCGGCAACAAGGTCATCCTGAACCTGCCGGCGACGGTGGAGATGTCCACCCCGAACATCCACGCCGACCAGATCGAGTGGTTCTGCCGCAACATGAAGAACCGCGACGCGGCGGTCATCTCCCTGCACCCGCACAACGATCGGGGCACCGGCGTCGCGGCGGCGGAGCTGGGCATGCTGGCCGGCGCCGACCGCGTGGAAGGCACCCTGTTCGGCAACGGCGAGCGCACCGGCAACGTGGACGTGATCACGCTGGCGTTGAACCTGCTGACCCAGGGCGTCGATCCGGAGCTGCGCATCGACGACATCAACGAGATCGTCCGCGTCGCCGAATACTGCACGCAGCTGCCCGTCCATCCGCGCCACCCCTACGCCGGCGAGCTGGTCTTCACGGCCTTCTCCGGCTCGCACCAGGACGCCATCAACAAGGGGCTGAAGGCGCTGGCCAAGTCCAACCACGGGACCTGGGAGGTTCCGTACCTGCCCATCGACCCGCAGGACCTGGGCCGCAGCTACGAGGCGGTGATCCGCATCAACAGCCAGTCGGGCAAGGGCGGCATCGCCTATGTGCTGGAGAAGGATTACGGCATCCAGATCCCGCGCCGCCTGCAGATCGAGTTCTCCAAGACGGTGCAGCGCATCGCCGACGAGACCGGCAAGGAGCTGGCCCCCGCCGACATCCACAACGCCTTCAAGGCGGAGTATCTGGACATCGACGCCCCGCTGGCCCTGATCGAGCATTCGACCGAGCCGCGCGGCCCGAACTCCGGCGCCCGCGTGCTGAACGTGGTGGTGTCGCGCGACGGCGTGGTCAGCACGCTGAAGGGCTCGGGCAAGGGTCCGATCGACGCCTTCCTGGACGCGCTGCGCCAGGGTGCGGGCATCGACCTGCATGTGGTGGACTACCGCGAGCACGCCGTCGGCGAGGGTGAGGATGCCCAGGCCTGCGCCTATGTCGAGGTGAAGACCAACGACGAGCGCACCCTGTTCGGCGTCGGCATGGACGCGGACATCGTGACCGCCTCGCTGCGCGCCTTGGTCAGCGCCGCCAACCGCGCCTCGCGGTAAGGGGAGCTTGGGGACATGAGAAAGGGGCGCCCGGTGGGGCGCCCCTTTTTTGTTGGGGTGGTGGGGAGTGTCCGAGACGGGCCCCCACCCTGACCCTCCCCCGCTGCGCAGGGGAGGGGAACTTGGCCCTCCCCTGCGCAGCGGGGGAGGGAGGGACCCACGCGCAAGCGTGGGAGGGTGGGGGCACCGCGACGGCACCCCCTGCCCCATCAACCCTCGATGCGCGAGAAGTCCGCCACCGCGTTCAGCGTCGCCCGGATCTGGCTGAGCAGCCGCAGGCGGTTGGCGCGCAGGTCGGCCTGCTCGGCGTTCACCGTCACCTTGTCGAAGAAAGCGTCCACCGGGCCGCGCAGGCGGGCCAGCGCCGCCATGGTGCCGGTGAAGTCCTCCTTCGCCAGCAGCGGCCGGGCCGTCTCGCCGGCACCGGACAGGGCGCCGTAGAGGTCCTTTTCCTCCGCCAAGGTCAGCAGGGCCGGATCGACCGGCTGGTCGTAGGCCTTGCCGTCCTTCTTCTCCTCGATGCGGACGATGTTGCTGGCGCGCTTGTAGGCGGCGATCAGGTTCGCCCCCTCCTCCGACCCTACGAAGGTCTGGAGCGCCTTCACGCGGGCCAGCAGGCGGACGAGATCGTCCTCGCCGCCCAGCGCGAACACCGCGTCCACCAGATCATGCCGCACGCCCTGGTCGCGCAGCGTGACCTTCAGGCGGTCGGCGAAGAAGGCCATCAGGTCGGTGGCGACGCCGTCGGCAGCGGCGAAACCGCCGACCGTGTAGGCGCCATGCGCGGCCTTGAAGAGCTGCGTCAGGTTCAGCCGCAGCCCGTTCTCCAGGATCAGCCGGATGATGCCCAGCGCGGCGCGGCGCAGCGCGTAGGGGTCCTTGGAGCCCGTGGGCTTCTCGTCGATGGCGAAGAAGCCGACCAGCGTGTCGAGCTTGTCGGCCAGCGCCACGGCGACCGACACCGGCGCCGTCGGGCAGGAATCCGACGGCCCGAGCGGCTTGTAATGCTCGGCAATGGCCTCGGCCACCGCCGGGTTCTCGCCTTCGCCCAGAGCGTAGTAGCGGCCCATGATGCCCTGGACCTCGGGGAACTCGCCGACCACTTCGGTCACGAGGTCCGCCTTGGACAGCAGGGCGGCGCGGGTCGCGGCGTCCGCGTCGGCGCCGATGGAGCGGGCGATCTCGGCGGCCAGCACCTGGACGCGCGTGACCTTCTCCGCCACCGTGCCGAGCTTGGCGTGGAAGGTGATGGCGCCCAGCTTGGACACACGGTCTTCCAGCTTGGTCTTGCGGTCCTGGTCCCAGAAGAACTTGGCGTCAGACAGACGGGCGCGCAGAACGCGCTCGTTGCCGGCGACGATGGCCCGGCCGCCGTCCGCCGTCACCGTGTTGGCGACCACGACGAAGCGCGGCGCCATCTTGCCGGCCTTGTCCAGCAGGGCGAAATACTTCTGGTGCGTGCGCATGGAGGTGATGAGAACCTCCGACGGCACGTCCATGAACTGCTCGTCGATGGTGCCGACCAGGGCGACCGGCCATTCGACGAGGCCGGCGACCTCCTCCAGAAGCCCGTCGTCGGGGGAGAGGGTCAGGCCCTCCTGCGCGGCCAGCGCCTCGGCGTCGGCCTTGATCTTGGCCTTGCGCTCGGCGCGGTCGAGCACGACGTGGGCGTCGCGCAGCTTGGCCTTGTAGTCGGCGAAATTCGTGACCGTGAAAGCGTCCGGCGACAGGAAGCGGTGGCCGCGGGTGCTGTTGCCGAACACCAGCTTGCCCTGCGCGCCGCCCAGGTCGAACGAGCCCTCCAGCACCGCGCCGCCGAACAGCGCGATGATCGAGTGCAGCGGGCGCACCCAGCGCACCGTGCCGGTGCCCCAGCGCATCGACTTCGGCCAGGGGAAGTCGCCCATGACCGCCGGAGTGATCTCGGCCAGCACCTCGGCGGTGGCGCGGCCCTTCTTCTCCGCCACGGCGAAGTAGAAGACGCCCTTGCCGGTGTCGCGCTGCTCGCACTGGTCGAGGCTGGTCAGGCCGGCGGACTTCAGGAAGCCGGCGACCGCCTGCTCGGGCGAGCCGACGCGCGGCCCCTTCTTCTCCTCGCGGACGTCGGCGGTGCGCTCGGCCAGGCCGTCGATCACCAGCGCGAGGCGGCGGGGGGTGGAATGGGCCTCGACCGACGCGAAGGTCAGGCCGTTGGCGGCCAGCTTCTCGGTGACCAGACGCTTGAGGTCGTCCGCCGCGCGCGCCTGCATGCGGGCCGGGATTTCCTCGGAAAAGAATTCGATCAGTAGTTCGGGCATGATCTTACTTGGCCCCCCCGGCGGTCCACGCCTCGCAGCAGGCTTTCGCCAGCGCGCGCACGCGGCCGATGTAGGCGGCGCGCTCCACGACGCTGATGACGCCGCGCGCGTCCAGCAGGTTGAAGAGGTGCGACGCCTTGATGCACTGGTCGTAGGCCGGCAGCGCGACGCCCTTGGCGATCAGCGACTGGCACTCCGCCTCGGCGTCCTTGAAATGCTGGAGCAGCATGTCGGTGTTGGCGTGCTCGAAGTTGTGGGCCGAATACTCGACCTCGGCGCGCTTGAACACGTCGCCGTACTTCACGCGATCCTTTTCATTCTGGGCGCCGTTGAAGTCCAGGTCGTAGACGTTCTCCACGCCCTGCACATACATGGCCAGACGCTCCAGCCCGTAGGTCAGCTCGACCGCGACCGGGTCGCACTCGATGCCACCGACCTGCTGGAAGTAGGTGTACTGGGTGACCTCCATGCCGTCGCACCAGACTTCCCAGCCGAGGCCCCAGGCGCCCAGCGTCGGGCTTTCCCAGTCGTCCTCGACGAATCGGATGTCGTGCAGCGACGGGTCGATGCCCAGCACCTTCAGGCTTTCCAGGTACAGCTCCTGCGGGTTGGCCGGCGAGGGCTTCAGGATCACCTGATACTGGTAGTAGTGCTGGAGCCGGTTCGGATTCTCGCCGTAGCGGCCATCCTTCGGGCGGCGCGAGGGCTGCACATAGGCCGCCTTCCACGGCTGCGGGCCAAGCGCGCGCAGCGTCGTCGCCGGGTGGAAGGTGCCCGCACCCACCTCCATGTCGTAGGGCTGGAGGATCACACAGCCCTGCTCCGACCAGAACTGGTGGAGCTTGAGGATCAGGGCCTGAAAGGACAGGCCGCGGCTGTCTTGGGAAGACCCGCTCGGGGAGGCCATCGGCGGTCACTTATGATTGGTGTGGAAAAACGCGCCGCACGATACGCGGCGGTATCCCCGGAATCAAGCGCCCGCCAAGGGTTACAGGTTCAGCGGCCGTAGGGGCAGACCGGCCGGCCGCAGGCCACGGCGGAGCGCGGGGCGACGTAGGCGCCGCATTCCGGGCACTTCTCCATGTCCTCGGCGGCCACCTGGGCCTGCCCGCCGCCGCTGGTGGGGGTGGGCTTTCCGGAACCGCGACGTTCCCGCTCGCGCAGGCGCTCCCGGCCGACCGCGCCGACACGGTTGTACCAGCGCCAGCCGAACCACACGGCGCCGATCACCAGGACCAGGAACAGGATCTTGGAGAGACTGAACATGGGAGGAGGATTAGGGGGTGCGGGGCCGCCCGGTCAAGAGCGGCCTTCACCCCAAGCGCACCCCGAACGGTTGAAGCAACGAAAATGGATCGAACATCGAAAGAAGCGCCCGTCCAGCACAAAGAATCCTTGTCGTCCGCAGCGGAAGCGGCACCTAATGGATGAAAACCGTGCGCAGAGGAGACGCAACGTCATGAACGCCAGCGCCTATCCGGTCATCGTCCGCCCCCTGCCCCCGGAACAGGGTGTCGGCTATGTGGCCGAGGTGCCCGACCTGCCGGGCTGCACCGCGGGCGGCGCCACCCCCGCCGACGCCAGCACGGCGGCGCTCGACGCCATCGCCGCCTGGATCGAGAACGCCCGCCGCACCGGCGCGCCGGTCCCGCCCCCGTCCGAACGCCTGCGCGAAGTCACCCAGTGAGAGTTTGGGATATTTTCAACGGGGCATAAGCCCTCGCACAGGGCCCCCACCCTAGCCCTCCCCCGCTATCGCAGGGGAGGGAACTCCGCCACACGCCCTCAATCCCCTCCCCTGCGCAGCGGGGGAGGGTCAGGGTGGGGGCCTCACGGCGACCACAAACCGAAAAAACTCAGAGGCCGTAGCGCGACCACAGCGCGCGTTCCTCGACGGCGGACAGAGCCGCCGCGGGGAGGTCCGCCGCAAGACGGTCCAGCGCGCCCGTGCCCACCGGCGCGTCCACGCGGAAGCCCATGCGGCGGAACCAGCGCCGGTCCTCCTGCACCACGCGCAGCCGGACCTTCTCGCCGAAGCGGCCGCGCAGCACGCTGCGCAGGTCGCCGATGCCGTCGATCAGCCCCAGTTCCAGCGACCGCCGCCCCGCCCAGAAGGCACCGGAGAACAGCTCCTCCTCCGCCCCGGACAGGCGGGCGCCGCGGCGGTCGCGCACCATGGCCTTGAACGCGTCGTGGATCTCCGCCTGGATCGCCTTCAGATGGGCCACCCCGTCCTCCCGCTCCGGCGAGAAGGGGTCGAGGATCACCTTCTTGTCGCCCGCGGTGTAGAGCCGCCGCTCGATGCCGTAGCGCTCGATGAATTCGTGCGCACCGAAGCCGGCGGACACCACGCCGATGGAGCCCAGGATGCTGCTCTCGTCCGCCCAGATCTCGTCCGCCGCGCAGGCCAGCCAATAGCCGCCGGATGCCGCCGCGTCCTCGCAGAAGGCGAAGACCGGCACCTTCTTCTCGGTGGCGAGGTCGCGGATGCGCTTGGCGATCAGCGCCGACTGCACGGGCGATCCGCCCGGCGAGTTGACGACCAGCGCCACCGCCGCCTGACCCTTCGGCGCGAAGGCGCGTTCGATCAGCCCGGCCATGCTGGACATGGTCAGGCCCTGGCGGAAGGCTCCGGCCTGACCGATGACACCGGACAGGCGGAGGACGGACACGATCGGCCCGGCGTCGCGCCAGGGGCCGAACGGGAGTTTGGCGAGCAGCTTCGTCATGTTCATCGCCGGTTGAAATGGTGCCGCTGAGGCTGGATTGAAAGAACCGGCTTAAGCGATCAGCGGGTCCATGTCGCGCAGAATCCTCTGCGCCTGCGCGCTGTAGGCACCGTCGGGGCCGTGCAGCACCAGCCCGGCGGTGAATCGCGCCGGCGAACGCCCCCCCTTCTGCGCCGCCAGCAGGAGGCGCCGCGCCTCCTCCCCCGCCTTCGGCCAAAGCGGGACGAGGGTCAGGGAGCCGAATCGGGCGCCGTGCAGGGCGGCCAGGATCTCGTCCACCCGGTCGGCCCGATGGACCATGGTCAGCGTGCCGCGCGGCTTCATCATCGTGGCGGCGAAGCGCACCCAGTCGGCCAGCCCCGCCTCCCCTTCCACATTGGCGGCGGCCTTCCAGGGGTCGGGCGGCAGGCTGGCCGCCCCGGCGCGCAGATAGGGAGGATTCATCATCACCCGGTCGAAGCTCCCCGGCACCAGCTCCGGCGGCGGGGCCAGCAGGTCGCCCTCACGGACGATCACCCGGCTTTCCAGCCCGTTGAGGGCGGCGTTGCGCCGGGCGAAGTCCGCCGCCTCCGCCCGCTTCTCCAGCCCGACGACCGTCACCCCCGGCACCCGGGCGGCGAGGCACAGCGCCGCCGCCCCGGTGCCGGTGCCGACGTCCAGCACCCGCTCCCCCGCTGCGGCGGCGGTGACGGCGGCGAGCAGCACCGGGTCGATGGCGGCGCGGTAGCCGGCCTGCGGCTGGTGCAGGCGGACGCGCCCGCCGAGAAGCGTGTCGAACGCCGTGTCGCTCTCCATCGTCACGCCCCCAGCTCCTCCCCGGCGTCGCGCAGCAGGCGGCAGGCGGCGGCGTGATCCTCCTCGGCCACCATCAGGCGGCGGGGGATGGCGCCGATGGAGCCCTCCAGGATGCTGGTGTGGGTGTCCAGCACGATCCCCTCGATTCCCGCGTCGGCCAGCAGGGCGAGAAGCCAGCTCAGACGGACCGGATCGGTGGTGCGCAGCAGTTCCTTCATGAAATCCCGGCTGTTCTGTGCCCTTATTCGCCTTGCGGACTTGACCGAAGAGGCTATGCCGTTATGCTCCCTGCCGGAATTCGTCACGTCAATCATCATTGGAGTCGACCTTGGCGGTCGTGACCAACCTCGAGCCGAAACGGCGGAAGTCCACCCCGCTCGACGATCTGACCGCCCTGGTGGCCGATGACCTGAGCGCGGTGAACGAGATCATCGTCCAGCGGATGCATTCGTCCGTCGATATGATCCCGCAACTTGCCGGCTATCTCATCGCCGCCGGCGGCAAGCGCCTGCGCCCCGTCCTCACCCTCGCCGCCGCCGAGCTGTGCGGCTACAAGGGCGAGGATCACAAGATGCTGGCCGCGGTGGTGGAGTTCATCCACACCGCCACCCTGCTGCACGAC
Organism: Azospirillum brasilense; assembly: GCF_003349955.1. Taxonomy (GTDB): domain Bacteria; phylum Pseudomonadota; class Alphaproteobacteria; order Azospirillales; family Azospirillaceae; genus Azospirillum; species Azospirillum brasilense_B. Next base: position 13,731 of record NZ_QLKQ01000026.1, on the reverse strand, counting down.
GACGTCGTGGACGAGAGCGACCTGCGCCGCGGCCTCGCCTCGGCCAACGCGGTGTTCGGCAACAAGGCCAGCGTGCTGGTCGGCGACTTCCTGTTCTCCCGCAGCTTCGAGCTGATGGTGGAGGTCGGGTCGCTGGACGTGCTGCGCATCCTGTCCAAGGCGTCCGCGGTGATCGCCGAGGGCGAGGTGCTGCAGCTGCGCACCACCAACGACACCGAGACCAGCGAGCAGGCCTATCTGGAGGTCATCAAGGCCAAGACGGCGGAGCTGTTCGCCGCCGCCTGCCGCGTCGGCGCCGTGGTGGCCGAACGCCCGCAGGCGGAGGAGCTGGCGCTCTACGACTACGGCATGAACCTGGGCATCGCCTTCCAGCTCGTCGACGACGTGCTGGACTATTCGGCCTTCCAGGCGAAGCTGGGCAAGACGGTCGGCGACGACTTCCGCGAGGGCAAGATCACCCTGCCGGTCGTTCTGGCCTTCCGCCGCGGCAACGACGAGGAGCGGGCCTTCTGGCGCCGCACCATGGAGGAGCTGGACCAGCAGGAGGGCGACCTGGAGCGCGCCCAGGAGCTGATGGCCAGGCACAACGCGCTGAAGGACACCGTGGAGCGCGCGCGCCACTACGGCTCCATCGCGCGCGACGCGCTGGGCCTGTTCCCGGACACGCCGGTGAAGGCCGCCCTGCTGGAGGTTCTGGATTTCGTGATCGAGCGCGATTTCTAAGCGTCGGGAACTTTTTCGCCGCCGGGGGTGATTTTCACGTTGCAGCCCCCGGATCGAGCGGCTATATACGCGGCCCACGGTGACGCCGGCCACGGCGCCACCGACGGACCGGAGAGTAGCTCAGCCTGGTAGAGCACTGCTTTCGGGAGGCAGGGGCCGGAGGTTCGAATCCTCTCTCTCCGACCAACACGAAAAGGGCCGATGCGGCAACGCATCGGCCCTTTCGCTTTTGGCCCTTTGGCTGTTCCAGCCCGGCCAACCAGCCGTTGCAGCGTCCCTTCCCCCCGCCTTTCGCAGCCCCGGCAAAAAAACATTCCGCAAATGCCGCTTATTCCCATTGCAGCCCGCGGGCAATGGGTCTATACACCCGCTCCACGGCGACGCTGGCAACGGCGGCACCGACGGACCGGAGAGTAGCTCAGCCTGGTAGAGCACTGCTTTCGGGAGGCAGGGGCCGGAGGTTCGAATCCTCTCTCTCCGACCAAAATGAAAGGGCCGATGCGGCGACGCATCGGCCCTTTCGCTTTTGACCCTTTCGCGTTTCCGCTCCACCGCCGCGGCACAGGCCGCGCTCCCGCCTGTTGTCCCTGGTAAGCGACACAAGACGGGGAGCGGACCCATGGAACAGGCGATCGGACAGGAACCCCAGGCGGCGGGCGGCCCGGTGGGGACCGAAATCGACCCCAAGGCCGTGGTGGTGTCCCGCGCGGTGCGCGACCTGCTCCAGCCCCACGGCTTCCGTCCCCGCGACATCGGCAGCGGCCTGGGCGGCGGCATGGCCTGGAACCGGCGCGGCGGCGACGACACCCACGAGATGATCACCTGCAATGGACGGTTGTCCGGCGACCCCGACCGGGCGGAATGGACCGCCGGACGCTACGGCAACCGCGGCGGCTTCGTCGAGGTCACCGGCCTGACGCTGCGCGGCGCGCTGGACGCCGTGGCGGTCCTGCCCCGGCCGGTGCGGGTGGACGGGTCGCTGGCCGAGGGCATCTACCCGTCGCTGGACGACGCCCTCGACGACATCGCGTGACGCGCTACTTCAGCGCCTCGTCGATCTCCACCTGATAGCCCTTGGCGAGGCGATTGGTCTCGTTGGCCATGCCGATGACGGCCATCAGCTCGCCGAACTGGGCGTCGGTCATGCCGGCGCGGCGCGCCGCCGCCTCGTGCGAGCGGATGCAATAGTCGCAGCCGTTGGTGACGCTGACCGCGACGAAGATCATCTCCTTGACCAGCGGGTCCAGCGCGCCGGGGGCCATCACCTCCTTCAGGCTCTCCCAGGTGCGCTTCAGGGTGGGCGGGTGGTGGGCGGTCATCTTCCAGAAATTGTTGACGTCCGGCACGTTGCGGGCCGCCTTGATGTCGTCGTAGACGGCGCGCACCTCGGGAGGGGCGTCGGCGTGCTCGATGGGCTTCAGGGGCATGGGTGATGGTCTCCGCGGCAGCAGGGCACAGATGAGGGGAACGATCCCCCGGCATTGTCGCCGCTTCCGCCCCGCGGGGCCACCGCGAAGGGTCCCGGCGTCCTATCTCCCCCGCTGAAGGTCATAGGGGCGCCGGAAAGTTCGGGTTGCTCCGGCTGCCGCGGACCGGCATAGCTTCCTGATTCCGATGGCCCGCGCACGGCGTCCCGCCCTGTCGCGCCCTCCCCGCCTTCACTTTCCCCAGAGCCCATGCCCCTCCGCCACCTCGACGCCCTGGCAACCGAATCGGAAGGAATGGTGCGCCTGCTCCGCATCCTTCTGGTGGCCGCCGTCCTGGTTCCCACACTGCTGTTCACCGCCATCGCCTGGCGCGACTTTCACGAGGAGGAGGCGCAGGCGGAGCGCAACATCCGCAAGACCGTGCTGATCCTGCATGAGCACATGCAGAAGGTCTTCGACACGGTCGAGCAGGTGCTGGACCGACTGGACGAGCGGACCGCCGGCATGAGCTGGGACGAGATCGGCCGTTCCAACGACCTGCACGGCTATCTGAGGACGCTGGTCGAGGAGCTTCCGCAGATCGGCGTCGTCGGGCTGGTCGATCCCAACGGCGCGGTTCGCAACGACAACCGGCTGTTCCCGGCCTCCCCGATCAATGTGGGCGACCGGGAGTATTTCCGCACCCAGGCGGCGGCCGACGCCGGCCTCCTGGTCAGCGAGGCGATCACCGGGCGCGGGTCGGGCAAGCGGCAGTTCAACGTCACGCGCCGCCGCTCCGCCGCGGGGGGACCGGAAGGGCCGTTCGACGGTGTGCTGCTGACCGCGGTGCTGACCGATTACCTGACCGATTTCTATCGGCTCGTCGTCGCCGGGCCGAAAGAATCGATCTCCCTCGTCCGCCGCGACGGCTCGGTCCTGGTCCGCTTCCCCCCGATCGGCGACCGGCAGGCCCGCCATGCCGCGGACAGCATTCTGCTCGGCGCGATGGCGGCCGGACAGACCGATGGCGTGTTCCGCACGCGGGGCCGCATCGACGGCGTGGCGCGGCTCAACGGCTTCATGCATGTGGCGCCGTACCCGCTCTACGTGACCTACGGCATCCCGATCAACGAGATCCGGGCCGGCTGGGCGCGCAACGTCCTGCTCTACGCGGCCTTCACCGTGCCGGCGGTGCTGGCCCTGGTCGGCATCACCCTGCTGGCGCTGCGCCGCGCGCGCAGCGAGATGCAGGCCATCCGCCGCTGGACCGAAGAGGCGCGCGCCCGCGAATCCCTGGAGAACGCGCTGCGCCAGTCGCAGAAGCTGGAGGCGCTGGGCCAGCTGACCGGAGGCGTCGCCCATGATTTCAACAATCTGCTGACCGCCGCCCTGGCCAACCTGCATCTGATGGAGCGGCACCTGCCGGCGGACGGCACGCGCTACCTGGATGGCACCCGCACCGCTCTGGAGCGGGCCCGGACGCTGACCGGGCAATTGCTGGCCTTCTCGCGCCAGGAGGCGGTGGACCCCAAGGTGATCGATCTGGGGGACGCCCTGCGAGGCATGGCCAATCTGCTGGAGCGGTCCATCCGCGCCGACATCGCCCTGGACTGGGCGCTTCCCAGCGCTCCGCTGCCGGTGGAGGTGGACCCGGTCCAGCTGGAGCTGGCGGTGCTGAACCTCGTGGTCAACGCCCGCGACGCGATGCCGTCGGGCGGGCGCATCCGCATCGCCGTCCGGCAGGAGGAAACGCCCGACGGCCCGTTGGCCGTTCTGGAGGTCACCGACACCGGCGGCGGCATGCCGCCGGAGGTCGCCGCCCGCGCCTTCGAACCCTTCTTCACCACCAAGCCGCACGGGAAGGGAACCGGCCTGGGCCTGTCGATGGTCTACGGCTTCGCCCGCCAGTCGGGCGGCAACGCCACCATCTCCAGCGCGCCGCGCCGCGGCACGGTGGTCCGCGTCGGCCTACCGGTGTCCAGCCGGGCGCCGGAGACCGAAGCGGTGCCGGACGCGACGGAGGCGATGCCCGCCGGCCCGGTGCGCCTGCTGGTGGTCGAGGACAACGCGCTGGTCCTGATGGCCACCGTGGAGGGGCTGGAGCAGGAGGGGTTCGAGGTGGTGACCGCCGACCACGGCGCCGCCGCGCTGGAGATCCTGGACCGGGACGCCGCCTTCGACGCCATCGTGACCGACGTGGTGATGCCCTACGGGGTGTCGGGGATCGATCTGGCGCGGCGGGTCCAGGAGCGCTGGCCCGGCATCCGGGTCCTGCTGATTTCCGGCTATAGCCCCGAATCGCTGAGCGGGCTCAAGGCCGACGCCGCCGTCCTGCCCAAGCCCTTCACCCCGGACCAGCTCGCCGCCCGCGTCCGCACCCTGCTGCGCACCGCGAAGACCGCCTGACGGCCGGAAGGGTCAGAGCAGAACGCTGATGAACATCGGCGCCCACAGCACCGCCGACCAGATCAGCCCCAGGAAGATGCCGTGGGTGAGGTCGGTGAAGGTCGGTTCCGACAGGCAGTGCATGCGCCAGAACGCTTCGCGGTCGTTCATGCCCTGACGCTGCCCGTGACGCTGCGGGGCGTGGTTCTGAGCGTCCTTCATGACCGTTTCCTTGCTGGGGCCAAAAGGAAGGAACCGGCGAAAGGCGCCGCGGTTCCGCACCACGGCGGGAACAATGGTGGGACGGAATGGGTCATGCTGAAAAGGAAAAGGCCCCCTGTCCTTTCGGACGGGAGGCCTTCCGGTCGGATGGGATGAGCCGCTTACTTGGTGCGGATCATCGGGGTGAGCTGGTCGCCCCAGTTGCCCGTCGCGTTGTGATAGCGGGCGGTGCGCATCAGCTCGACCGTCACGCCGGCTTCCACGGCCTTGACGACGGCGTCGTTCAGGCGGTGCAGGCTGTTGGCGAGGACGCGGATGGCGCTTTCCTGCTCGTCCGTGAGGTTCGAACGCTCGTCCGGCGGCGCATCCTGGAAACCCGACTGATTCGTCATGCGGCTATCCTTCCCTTGTTCTCCGGCCCGGGTCTTGCGGCCCCGGCTCTGCCCTGGTTCACCGGCACCGTTGCGCCGGCATGGCCGGGTGCTGCGCTGCAAACCCGGCATTAACGTCTTAACACATCACGCGCCGGTAGCAAGGGCGCGGCAAGACAACCTCGTTCGAAAGAGTCATGCCTCCCGCGGCAGAGTGCCGCTCCCCGGTGATGCAGGATGGGGGAAGGACCGCCGCGCTCTTCAATCGCGCGGCACTCGGCGGACGGCGTTTGATCGGGACGCGCTCCCGGCCTAGCTTGGCGATCCAAGGGCAGACGCCGACCGAAGGCGATCGCCGACAAGAAACGATCCGCAGCCGATACAACGAAGAAAGACAGGACCATGGCCGACACCGCGACCGATTCCCGCTCCGTCGCCTTTCTGGGGCTTGGCACGATGGGCTTTCCCATGGCCGGCCATCTGGCCGTCCGGGGCGGCCACCGGGTGACCGTCTTCAACCGCACCGCCGCCAAGGCCGGCGCCTGGACCGCCCGCTTCGGCGGCGCCAGCGCCGCCACCCCGGCCGAGGCCGCCCGCGACGCCGATGTGGTCTTCCTCTGTGTCGGCGGCGACGACGACGTGCGGGCGGTGGCCGGCGAGGCGATGACCGCCATGAAGCCCGGCACGATCATCGCCGACCACTCCACGGTGTCCGCCACCGTTTCGCGCGAGATGGCCGAGCTGGCCCGCGAACGCGGCCTGTTCTTCCTCGACGCGCCGGTGTCCGGCGGGCAGGCCGGGGCGGAGAACGGGGTGCTGACGGTGATGGTGGGCGGCGACGCCGACGCCTTCGCCCGCGCCCAGCCGCTGATGGCCTGCTATGGCCGCTCCGTCACCCACATGGGGCCGGCGGGCGCCGGTCAGCTGACCAAGATGGTCAACCAGATCTGCATCGCCGGGCTGCTCCAAGGGCTGGCCGAGGGCATGGCCTTCGCCCAGAAGGCGGGTCTGGACGGCCACAAGGTCGTGGACGTGATCGGGAAGGGAGCGGCCCAGTCCTGGCAGATGGACAACCGCGCCAAGACGATGCTGGACGGCAAATTCGACTTCGGCTTCGCCGTGGACTGGATGCGCAAGGACCTGGGCATCGTGCTCGGCGAGGCCCGCAACAACGGCGCCAGCCTGCCCGTCACCGCCCTGGTCGACCAGTTCTACGCCGAGGTCCAGGCGATGGGCGGCAACCGGCTGGACACCTCCAGCCTGATGACGCGCCTGACGCGCTGAACGGAGGGGCAGGGGCGCTCGCTTGAACGCGACGCGTGGGACATGTGGGCAAAAATCGACACGGATTTCACGGATCAAAACCGGATTTCACGGAACTGTTCGGCTTGGTCCATTTGAGACGCAGCCCGATCAAAGAGTCCGTGAAATCCGTGATCGAATCCGTGAAATCCGTGTCAATCTTGTCAGGCAACTGCGCGGCTTACCTCGTAGAACGAGGGCGCCGCGTCACGCACGCCCCGCCCTCGCCTCAGATGCGGACGACCTTGCCGGGGTTCATCCGGTTCTCCGGGTCGAAGGCGCGCTTCAGCTCGCCCATCACGGCGAAGGCGTCGCCGGCCTCCTTCTCCAGGAACTCCATCTTGCCGTAACCGATGCCGTGCTCGCCGGTGCAGGTGCCGCCCATGGCGAGCGCCCGGTCGACCATACGGTCGTTCAGGCGCTTGGCCTCGGCCATCTCCTCCGGCTTGTCGGGGTCGATGACGTAGACGAGGTGGAAGTTGCCGTCGCCGACATGGCCGACCAGCGGGGCCAGCATCGAGGATTCGGCGATGTCCTTCTTGGTCTCCAGGATGCAGTCGGCCAGCCGCGAGATCGGCACGCAGACGTCGGTCGGCCAGCCCTTGGAGCCGGGGCGCAGCGCCAGCGCCGCGTAATAGCCGTCGTGGCGGGCCTGCCAGAGCTTGGAGCGGTCCTCCGGACGGGTCGCCCAGGTGAATTCGCTGCCGCCGAACTCCGCGGCGATGGCCGCGACCATCTCCGCCTGCTCCTTCACCCCGGCGGCGGTGCCGTGGAACTCGAAGAACAGGGTCGGGGCGACCTTGTAGTCCAGTTTGGAATACTTGTTCACCGCGTCCATCTGGACCTCGTCCAGCAGTTCGATGCGGGCGACCGGGATGCCGGACTGGATGGTCTGGATCACCGTGTCCACGGCGCCGCGGATGTCGTTGAACGGGCAGACCGCCGACGAGATGGCCTCCGGGATGCCGTAGAGACGCAGCGTCACCTCGGTGATGATGCCGAGCGTGCCCTCCGCCCCGACGAACAGGCGGGTCAGGTCATAGCCGGCGGCGGACTTGCGGGCGCGCCCGCCGGTCTTGATGATCCGTCCGTCGGCCAGCACCACGGTCAGCCCCAGCACGTTCTCGCGCATGGTGCCGTAGCGCACGGCGTTGGTGCCGCTGGCGCGGGTGGAGGCCATGCCGCCCAGCGAGGCGTCGGCGCCGGGATCGATGGGGAAGAACAGGCCGGTGTCGCGCAGATGCTCGTTGAGCTGCTTGCGGGTCACGCCGGCCTGGACGGTGACGTCGAGGTCCTCCGGGCTGACGCGCAGGACCTCCTTCATGGTCGACACGTCGATGCAGACGCCGCCGGCCAGCGCCGCGACGCCACCCTCCAGCGAGGTGCCGGTGCCGAAGGGGATGATCGGCAGCTTGTGCTTGGCGCAGAGCGTGACGATGGCGCTGACCTCCTCGGTGGAGGCGGCGAAGGCGACGCCGTCGGGCGGGAAGTTGGGGTGGTAGGACTCGTCCTTGCCGTGATGCTCGCGCACCGCCGCGGCGGTGGTGAAGCGGTCCCCAAGCAGGGCCTTGAACTCGGCCTTCATCTCGTCGGTGAAGGCGACGCGAGGCTGGGCGGCGGGTACGGCGGTCATGGACGAATCTCCCCGGGAGTCCTTTTGGCACGGTGACGTGCGGTGGTAGGACCGGAGAAGCTAAGCCCCGCCGCCCGCGCAGACAAGCGACTCGCGCGCATGGGTGGGTGCCACGGCAAAGGCCCTCTCCCCCCTGGGGAGAGGGAGGGGACCCGCGCCACAGGCGTGGGGAGGGTGAGGGGGTTGTTCTTGTGCCGGACGTATCGCCACGCGCACCCCCCTCACCCTAACCCTCTCCCCGGAGGGGAGAGTGGATTGGCGCCGTCACGCCTCCTCGTAGCCACCGCCGCCCGGCGTCTCGACGACCAGCACGTCGCCCTCCCCCATGGCGGTCTTGTCCTGGGGGCCGAGTTCCTCCACCGAGCCGTCGGTGCGCTGGACCCAGGTGCGGCCGATCTGGCCGGGGGCGCCGCCCTTCAGGCCGAAGGGAGGCACGCGGCGGTGGTTGGACAGGATGGCGGCGGTCATCGGCTCCAGGAACTTCAGGCGCCGCACTACCCCGTCGCCGCCGCGCCAGCGCCCCGCCCCGCCCGATTCGCGGCGGATGCGGAAGCTGTCCAGCAACACCGGGAAGCGCCATTCCAGCACCTCCGGGTCGGTCAGGCGCGAGTTGGTCATGTGGGTGTGCACCGCGTCCGTCCCGTCGAAGCCGGGGCCGGCGCCGGAGCCGCCGCAGACCGTCTCGTAATACTGGTAGCGCTCGTTGCCGAAGGTCGTGTTGTTCATCGTCCCCTGGGCCGAGGCCAGCACGCCGAGCGCGCCGTACAGCGCGTCGGTGACGCACTGGCTGGTCTCCACGTTGCCGGCGACCACTGCGGCGGGGTAGCTGGGCGACAGCATGGTGCCCGGCGGGATGACGATCTCGATGGGCTTCAGGCAGCCCTCGTTCATCGGGATCTCGTCGTCCACCAGCGTGCGGAAGACGTAGAGCACCGCCGCCCGGCACACCGCCGTCGGGGCGTTGAAGTTGCTGGTGAGCTGCGGGCTGGTGCCGGTGAAGTCCACCCTGGCCGACCGCTCGTCCTTGTCGATGGTGATGCGGACCTTGATGACCGCGCCGTTGTCCAGCTCCTGCACGAACTCGCCGTCGGTCAGCACGTCGATGACGCGGCGGACCTGCTCCTCGGCGTTGTCCTGGACCAGCTTCATGTAGGCGTTGACCGTGTCCAGCCCGAACTGGGCGACGATGCGGCGAAGCTCCCGCGCGCCCTGCTCGTTGGCGGCGATCTGGGCCTTCAGGTCGCCCAGGTTCTGCGCCACGTTGCGCGCCGGTTGCGGTCCGGCGGTGAAGAGGGCGACGACCTCCTCCTCCAGGAAGCGGCCCCGCTCGACGAGCTGGATGTTGTCGAGGAGGACACCCTCCTGATCGATGGTCGTGCTGTCCGGCGGCATCGAGCCGGGGGTGATCCCGCCGACGTCGGCGTGATGCCCGCGCGAGGCGACGTAGAACAGCACGCGCTCGCCGGCCTCGTCGAAGACCGGGGTGATGACGGTGATGTCCGGCAGATGCGTGCCCCCGTGGTAGGGGTCGTTCAGCATGTAGACGTCGCCGGGATTCATGTCCCCTTGGCGCCGCTCGACGATGGCGCGCACGCTCTCGCCCATCGAGCCGAGATGCACCGGCATGTGCGGGGCGTTGGCGATCAGCCCGCCGTCCGCGTCGAACAGGGCGCAGGAGAAGTCCAGACGCTCCTTGATGTTCACGGAATAGGCGGTCTTCTCCAGCGTGAAGCCCATCTGCTCGGCGATGGACATGAAGAGGTTGTTGAAGACCTCCAGCATCACCGGGTCGGCCTTGGTGCCGATGGCGAGGCGCTGCGGCAGCTCCTCGAAACGGGTGAGCACGAGGTGGTTCTTGCGCGTGACCTCGGCGATCCAGCCGGGCTCGACTACCGTCGTGGCGATCTTCTCCCGGATGACGGCTGGGCCGGTCACGCGGTTGCCGGGCTGGAGCCGGTCGCGGTCGTAGACCGGTGCCTCGCGGTCGGCGCCGCCGGTGTGCAGGGTGACGGTGGCGAGGCGGCGCGGCAGCGCGCCGGTGACGCTGGGCAGGTCCTGGTCGTCGGCGCTCTCGGTGCGGCCCACCGCCTCCACCGACACGGCCTCGACCACCAGGGCCTTGCCCTCCATCATGAAGCCGTAGCGCTGGCGGTGCGCCGCCTCGAAGGCCGCGGCCATGGCGTCGAGCGGCCCGAAATCGACGACCAGCGGGCTGTCGGAGCCCTCCACCTTGATGTGCGCCTTGCGCAGGACGGCCAGCCGGTCCTCCGGCACGCCCTGGCGGAGCAACTCCATGCGCCCCTCGGCCTCCAGCGCGGCGAGCGTGGCGGTCAGCTCCTCGACCAGGGCCTCGTCGAGCCGGGCCTCCACCGCGCGCTCGCGGATCGCCACCGTGTCGGCGAGGCCGATGCCGTAGGCGGACAGCACGCCGGCGTGCGGGTGCAGGAAGACCTTGCGCATGCCCAGCGCGTCGGCGACCAGACAGACATGCTGCCCCGCCGCCCCGCCGAAACCGTTCAGCGTGTATTGGGTGACGTCGTAGCCGCGCTGGACCGAGATCTTCTTGATGGCGTTCGCCATGTTGTCCACGGCGATCTTCAGGAAGCCCTCGGCCACCTGATGCGGGGTCATCTCGGTGCCCAGCGCCTCGTTCACCTCCTCGGCCAGAGCGGCGAATGTCTCGCGCACGATGGCGGCGTCGAGCGGCTGGTCGGCGTCCGGCCCGAAGACATGGGGGAAGAAGTCGGGATGGAGCTTCCCGACCATCACGTTGCAGTCGGTCACGGTCAGCGGCCCGCCGCGGCGGTAGCAGGCCGGGCCGGGGTTGGCCCCGGCGCTCTCCGGCCCGACGCGGAAACGGGTCCCGTCGAAGAAGCAGACCGAGCCGCCGCCCGCCGCCACCGTGTGGATGTGCATCATCGGGGCGCGCATCCGCACCCCGGCCACCACCGTGTCGAAGGCGCGCTCATACTCCCCGGCGTAGTGCGACACGTCGGTGGAGGTGCCGCCCATGTCGAAGCCGATGACCCGGTCGAAGCCGGCCATGCGCGCGGTGCGCACCGCCCCGACAATGCCGCCCGCCGGGCCGGAGAGGATGGCGTCCTTGCCCTGGAACCAGCGCGCGTCGGTCAGGCCGCCGTTCGACTGCATGAACATCAGCCGCACGCCGGAGAGGTCCCCCGCCACCTGCTCCACATAACGGCGCAGGATCGGCGACAGGTAGGCGTCGACAACGGTGGTGTCGCCGCGCCCGACGATCTTCATCAGCGGGCTGACCTGATGGCTGACCGACACCTGGGTGAAGCCGATGGAGCGGGCCAGCGCCGCCACCTGCTTCTCATGGTCCGGGAAGCGGTAGCCGTGCATCAGCACCACCGCGGCGGCGCGGAAGCCGTCCTGGTAGGCCTGCTCCAGCTGGACCCGTACGGCGCGCAGGTCCACCGCCTTCAGCACCGTGCCGTCGGCCTTGACCCGCTCCGGCACCTCGGCCACCCGCTCGTACAGCAGTTCGGGCAGGACGATATGGCGGGCGAAGATTTTCGGGCGGGCCTGGTAGCCGATGCGGAGCTGGTCGCCCAGCCCCTCGGTGATCAGCAGCAGCGTGCGCTCGCCCTTGCGCTCCAGAAGCGCGTTGGTGGCGACAGTGGTGCCCATCTTCACCGCCTCGACCGCCTCGGCCGGGATCGGCTGGCCGGCGGCAAGGCCCAGCAGGTCGCGGATGCCCTGGATGGCGGCGTCACGGTAGCGTTCCGGATTCTCCGACAGCAGCTTGTGCGTGACCACCGACCCGTCCGGGCGCTTCGCCACGATGTCGGTGAAGGTGCCGCCACGGTCGATCCAGAACTGCCACCGGCCCTGCGCTTGGGACGCCATACCCCACTCCCTGATGTTTCCGATTTCCGGGGAGTGTGACGATACGCCGCCGCAGGTCAAGCCGGGGAGGACGAAAGGGTGGGATGCGTCCCTTTTCCCTCTCCGTCCGGTCAGGCCGCCTTGAGCAACGCCGGCAAACCGTCCAGCACGGCGTTCACGGCCCCCGCCCCATCCTCGAACGCCTCCAGCGCCAGCGAGAACTGCGAAGGACGCGGCAGGTCGATGGTGATGGCGAACTCCCCGCCGTCACGCTCCATGCGACCGCCGAAGCGGCGCGACAGGGCCCGCATGCGGGTGTTGTCGGACAGGCACATCATATGGACCTGCCGGATGCCCCGGTTGGCGGCGATGGACAGCGAGCGGCGGACCAGGGTGGAGCCGACGCCCCGCCCCTGAAAGCCGTTCTCGACGCTGATCGCCAGCTCCGCGGCACCCGGCCACAGCAGCCGGTCGAAGCACAGCTCCACCGCGCCCCGCAGTTCACCGCGGTCGAACAGGCCGAGCAGCGCGGTCCGCGTCCAGTCGAGCGACTCGCAATGCTGGGTGATGACCGCGTCGGAGACGGTGCCGGTGAAGCGGGCGTAGCGGTCCGCCTTGTCCAGCCGCAGCAGATGCGCGCGGTAGTGGCCGCGCTCGGCGGGGAGAAGCTTGCGGATGGCGGACATGGGGGGACTCGTGGCGCTGGTGATTCGGGACATCGCACCGCTTCGCGTCGTCCGCTTCCCCATCGGCGGCCTGGACCGGCCGCCCGTCTTTGTTGCGGCGCAACATGGCGAAGGAGCGGCCGAAGGGCAAGGCCCCTGAAGACGACGGCACGACTCTGTTGCAGTGCAGCAACATCTCGCCTCGCCGGAAAATCCCATACCCCCAATGGATGAAAAGGGCGCGGCGCGCGAAGATTTTGGGAAACAACGAAAAAGTATGGGCCGGTTGGCGCGGTGCCGGACTGCCGGTATGCTGCTCCCGCGGGCGAAAGGCGGATAAAAATGAGCATCTGGGGCAGCGTCCTGGGCGGGGCGGCCGGTTTCACCATCGGCGGCCCGATCGGGGGCCTGATCGGCTTGGCCGCCGGCTACGCCGTGGGACGCGGCATCCGCGGCCTGTGCGGCCCGGCGGACGCCACCAAGTCCATCGCCTTCACCATCGGCGTGATCGCCCTGTCGGCGAAGATGGCCCGCGCCGACGGCGTGGTGAAGCGGGTGGAGGTGGACACCTTCAAGCGCCTGTTCCGCGTCCCGCCGGAGGAGCTGGACACGGTGGGCCACGTCTTCGACCTCGCCCGCAAGGACACCCACGGCTTCGAGGACTACGCCCAGCAGATCGCCGGCCTGTTCGAGGACCGCCGCGCCGTGCTGGAGGAGCTGCTCGACAGCCTGCTGGCCATCGCCGAGGCCGACGACGAGCTGCACGAGACGGAGGTCGAGTATCTGCGCACCGTCGCCCACATCTTCGGCTTCACCGACGAGGAGTTCGAGCGCATCGTCGCCGGCCACCACATCGCCGGCACGCCGAACGAGACCGATCCCTACGGCGTGCTCGGCGTCTCCCGCCGGGCGAGCGACGAGGCGGTCAAGGCCGCCCACCGCCGTCTGGTGCGCGAGCATCACCCGGACCTGCTGATCGCCCAGGGCATGCCGCAGGAGTTCGTCGATCTGGCGACGCAGAAAATCGCCGCCATCAACGCCGCCTTCGACCGCATCGAGAAGGAGCGCGGGCGGGGGTGAGAGGGGGTTTCATTGCCCCTCTCCCAACCTCCCCCCGCTTCGCAGGGGGAGGAGCCGTTCCCTCCCCTGCGAAGCGGGGGAGGGTTAGGGAG
>NZ_QLKQ01000025.1:13481-77265 GCF_003349955.1 Azospirillum brasilense | reverse complement strand
CATCGACGCGCCTTCGGACCGCCGTTCCAAAACGCTGATGAATGATCCGGGCTAGGGTTGTCGCAGAGACGCCCCGGCGGCGCTTTCTTCACCCGTCCGCCGGATGGGGTGGCTGAAGCGGGCTCCCGCCTTCCCCCATGCATCCCCAGGCGGGCGCCTTCCCTCAGTCGCAGAGCCCGAAAAACCCCCTCCGTGCGTGGAGGCCGGCCGCCCAGCAAACGGCGCTGGGCGCCCAGATCGGAAAACCGGGCGCCCCGCCTCCCGTCGGTGCTCGAACGCCTGCGCCGTCCCCGGCTACCGTGCTGTCATCGGTTTTTCAGACAGCCCCGACATGGCAAAGCGATCATCACGTTCACCGGAGGCCATGGACCCGCCGCGTCCACCGCCCGAGGCCCGCGAAAGCGGCATTCATCGCCTCAACTTCAAGGGAACGGCTCCCGCGAAGGAGATGGCGCAGCGCCTCGCCAATCTGTCGCGGGCGAACCGCGAGGCTGACGCCGCCGGTCTGCTGGACCTGCTCGCCGCCGATCAGGGACTGGCCGTGGTCGGCGATCCGCTGACCGTGCGCGTCGCCAATCTGGCGCGCGACGGGGCGACGAGCGTCCGGTCGTTGGTCGCGGCTCTCCTGGGGGACGGGACGGGCGACGTCGAGCTTCATCCACCGGGCGCGCTGCAGGAGCTGGAGCGTCGCCTGGACGAGGTGTCGGCGGATCTCGCGGACGCCCAGCGCCGGAACGAGGAAAAGGCAGCGGCCCTCGCCGACGTCCGGCGCCGGGGTGAGGAAAACGCCGCCCATGCCGGCGATCTGCAGCGCCGCCTCACAGTGGCCAACCAGGCGCTCGGTGCGGCGCAGGCGCGGATCACCGAACTGGAGAGGGTTCTGGAGGCGGCGCGGCAAAGCCTGCTCCAGGCGGAACGGATGGCGGCGGAACGGCCGTCCGCGCAGACGATGTCCCCGTTGGATCAAGCAGTTCCGAACGGCTGCCGAGGCGATGCCGGCGCGATCCCGCTGCCGGCCTCGCCGCAATCGAGGCTGGGTGGCATGGTTGATCGTGTTTGCCAAGCGATCCTGCGCGGCACCAGGAACGCCGCGATGGTCCTCATCGCCAGCACCGCGGCCATGGCCATCCTCGGCATCGTGATGACCCAGAGCAGCGGCGTCATGGCTCCGCCAAGCGAAGCCGACAGCCCCGCGGCGGCGCCGCTGCTTGGGTTGTCGTCCGCCGGAGGCGATGGGGAGGCGGGGCGCAGCGTGCTTCCCGGCCTCGTGGCGCCTCCGTCACCCGCGGCGGTGGAGGTGGCCTCGTTGCCGCCCGCCGTGCCACCTTCACCCGCCTTCGGAGGGCAATCGGCACCGCCGGTGCCGGAAAAGGCCGCGGGCGACGCCAACCCGGCAGGCAGGCCCTCATCGCCGCCGCCAGCGTTGCCGCCGGACGCCGCATCGGCTCCAGCGTCGCCTCCCTTCATCGCCGTGCCGACGGCGCCGACGCCCTCGGTCGCCCCCGAGGCCGTGCGTCGCTTTGCCGACATGCTGGACCAGATCGGCCGGACGCTGGAGCGGCTGAACGCGGCGGAAACGGAGCTGACCAAGCGTCTGGCCGGACTGGCCGCCGCATCCGCCCCGGCGCCGGACAAGCCGAAGGACGCGCCCAAGACGGCCTCCAGCGGCCCCAAGGCGGCCCCCGTCAGGCCGCGCGCGGACGCCCGGCGGCGCGTGGCCGACATCCGGGACGACGAAACCCTGGCGCGGGCGGCGCAGCGGCACGGCGTCCGGCTGGAGCGCATCTACGATCTGAACCCGGCTCTGGAAGCCGTCCCTCCGGACGTGCCGTTGACCAAGGGGCAGGTATGGATTCCGAACGATTTCTGAGCCTGCTGCGGCGACCGGATGCATTTTCGGGTGCCATCCGTACATTGGGTTGTCGTTTGTATGCGAATAATGAACCTTAGGGTTCGGTGACCGAAATCCGGGATTGCGGCGCTGGCGCCCAACCCCTCATTAGGCGGTCGATGCGACAGACGTTTTGTGCAGGCAAGATTAGGTGCATGTCGTGACAACACATTACAGCCGCGCAAGCGCCCGCCCCGAAGGGCCTCCCTTGCCACGCGGCGAGCAGCGCAACGAGCTGGTGCAGTTCCGGATCTCGCCGAGCGAGCGGGCTCAGCTCAAGGACGCGGCGTGCCGGCGTGGTTTTCTGGACGGTGAAGGCAAGCCCAACGTCAGCGGCTACCTCCGGGCCATCGTGAAGGCCGACTGCGCGGCGATGGACGGGTCCATGGACACACGGTCCCCGGCCTCGAACCCCGCGCCGACACGCCCGGCGCCGCCGCCTCTGGCACCGGCGGCAACCGAGGCGTTGCGCAGCATCCTCGCCCAGGTGACGGGTGCCTGCTCCAACCTCAACCAGCTCGTCCGGGACGTTCACCTGGAGAAACGCGGCTCGCGGCCTTCGGCGGAGGTGAGCGGGCTTCGCATCGAGGGCGTGCTGGTCGCCATCGAGCGGGACGTCCTCGGGCCATTGTCCCACCTTCTCGGACGCCGCCCTCCGAAACCCGTGACCTCGTCCATTTCCACGGATCGTCCGCCGGAGTCCTCCGCTGCCGTGGCGGCGCCGGCGCCCGAGGGCGCGGTGACGAGCACCGCCGAGCGCTTCCGGCGCACAGGCGGGCCCTCGCCGAAGCCGCAGCGCGATTATGTGCGGCGTCCGCCGTACCGCTGATCCGGAGACCGAACGTGAGCCTGAACCTGCAAAGCGCGTTGCGCGCGGCCCTTCTCGAGCGGGCGGGCATCGCCGCCGGGGCGCAGCGGCGCGGCCTGCGGCCCTGCGTCGTCAAGTCGATCGGTGCCGGACGCCGCACCAGGGCCTCGGTGGCGCGGCTGGTGGACTACATCGCGCGCGCCGACCGGCTGGCCCCCGAGGACTTGGCCGCGGAGCAGAAGGCCGCCCTTGCCGATGGCGCGGTGATCCGTCCGGGCGATGCCGTCGCCGTCTTCGACGAGTGGAGCCGCCCGATCCCGCCGCAGGAGATCGACGCCGTTCTGGCGTCCTGGCCATCCATGGAGGGCCCCGATGATCACCGGGTCCGCGCGCGCCATCTGGTCTTCACGGTTCCCGTCGACCATCCGGCCGACGCCCCGCGCGTGGAGATCGCCGTGGCCTCGGCGATCCGCGAGACTCTGGCGGTGTGGGACAACACGGTGCTCTGGGCCTTGCACACCGATCACGCCGACCATCCGCATGTCCATGCGGTGATCGGCACCCCGCCCGACGCTCCGCTGCGCCTCGATCGCGACGGCCTGGTCCTCGACGCCTTGCGCGCGGCGCTTGCCCGCAACGCCCGGGCCAGCGGCTTCGACGTCAGCGCCGAGCGGCGCTGCGACCGCCCGGACGCGGAGCCGCCGCTGATGAAGGAGCTCGACAACCTGCAACGCCGCGTCCCGAACTGGACCGCCGCGTGGGGGTCCGGCTACATCGAGCGGGCGCGGGCCGGTCGGGACGGTCACCCCGTCGATCCCACCGCAGCCGCCCGGTCCCGCAACGCGATGGCGGCAGAAGACCCGAAGCTGGCGGCGTGGTACGCCGCCCATCGCCCGCTGGCCTTCGGCGATCCCGGGGAATTGAGCTGGGAGGCCGCCCGGGCAAGCGCGACCGATGCGAAAGCCTTGCGCGACCGTGCCGCCCGCCGTCACGGACTCGCCGTTCTGGCCGACACCGTGGATCGGACGTTCCCCGCCGGAGACGCGGACCATCTCGTGCACGCCATCCGCGCGCGCGTGGAACGCATGGCCGCCGCGATGCCGCCGGAGCGTGCCGGCACACCCCCGCAGCCACGCCGGGAACGTCGGGACGGGCGTGTCCGCTGACCGGTGCACGCGGGTGCTCGAACGGCGAATCCCTGCGTCGCTACGCTGCCTCCATTGTCCATTCTATGAGCTGGAGGCAAGACATGGGATACAGCCGCGGTGACCGCTGGGGAGATGACCGGCGCGATGACGGGCGTGCGGGGGAGCCTTCCGGCGCCGACCGGAGCGCGCGCGGCGGAAGCGACGACCGCACCGGTCGGTCGACCGACCGAGGGCGGGGCGACCACGGCCGCAGCGCGGAGGATCGCGGCGCACGCGGTCGGAGCGACCGCGACCGGAACGAACGGGGCGATCGTGGCCGCGGCGGAGAGGATCGCGGCAGCGGGCGAGGTCGTGGAGACCGCGGCCGTGCCGACGACCGGACGCAGACCGATCCGGGGCGCAGCGAGATCGAACTGGTCGGCACCGTCGCGGGAGAGCCGACCTACAGCCAGGGTCGCAAGGTCGCGTCGCTCTGGCTGTCGGTGCACACCCAGGTCCAGCTCGAGGGCGCCGACCGGGACATCCGGGGCTACCACCCGATCAGCGTCTGGGGCGATCTCGCCACCGACCTTCGCGACGAGTTCCGCGAAGGCGACATCGTCCGGGTCCACGGCCGGATCGCTTACGAGCCGGGGGAGGGCGACCGCGACCCGCAGCGTGTCCGGGTGAAGGTCGACGCCGACTTCGGCTCGATCGGCCGGCTTCCGGACGACGAGGCCAAGGGGGTCCAGGACTGCAACCGCGTTCATCTGGAAGGCGTCGTCCACGGCGATCCGCGCTTCAGCGAAGGCCGCGGCGACAAGGCGGCCTATCTGGCCTTCGATGTGGAAACCGTGGTCGAGGCGCCGGACGGCAGACGGAGCCGGGCCTGCCACGAGGTCGTGGTGTGGGATCGGGCGGCCATCGAGGCGAACGGCTTCGTCAACGACGGCGTGCGCGTCGAGATCACCGACGCGCGCCTGCAGTACATGCCCACGCGGCGTGACGGCAAGGACTTCGCTCCCCGGATCATGGCCGACGATCTGGCCGGCCGCGTGACCCCGGCCGTGTGACCCGGCCATGATGTGGACCGTGGTCGGCTTCGATCCGGGCGCCCGCACGGGGCTGGTCGACCACGTCGACGGCGGCAGCACGCTCGAGGCGGCCCGCGAGGCGCGCCGAAGAAGCGGTTTTTCCGACTTCCTCTGCGTGGCCGTCTATCGCGGCCGCCTGGAGCCCTCCGCCCTGGTTCAGGACATCGATGCGTTCCTGCTCGGGGGCGGGGCGCGGGCCGCGCCGAACGGTGAGGTGGCGGGCGAACACACGGTGGTGGCATACTGGCGGTACAGCGGCGACGTCCTGACGTCGGCCGCTGCGCGCACCCGGGCGGCTTCGGGGCTCGCCGCGATGGGGCTGGTGCAGTTGCGCGTGGCGCCGCCGCACGAGTTGCAGGTGGTGGCCGCCTTCCCGGGACACATCGAGCCGTCGCTGACGGCAGAGGCTTTGGCGGACGACTGGTGATGGGGATGGACAGGGGGGTTGGGAGTGAACAGACCGCAGTGCCTTTTGCGTCGGCGCGCTCCTTTCGCCGGCCGGGAGCCGGCTTGGGCGTGCCGGAGCAGGTCGCGGCCCTGCGGGTGGAGAAACTCCTGGTCCGGCTGGCCGACCCTTTCCATCCGGAGCGCCGGATGAGCCGCCGCTTGCCCGCTGCGGCGCTCACCGTCGGCCTCGTCCGGGAGTGGAGCGACAGCGGCTACGATGTGAGCATCGCACCCGAGGCGCCGGACGGTCTCGTCGTGATCAGCCGCGTCACCAAGCCCGGCTTGGCCAAGCTGTCCGCGGCGGGTCTGGAGCCGGCCTGTGTGGTCCGGGGGTCCGCCCGCTACGACGCTTTCGTCCGTCTGGCCCCCAAGGGGGACCCGCTCGGCACGGCGCCACGCGTCCTGACCGCCGCCGCCAGGCTCGTGACGGCCATCGCCGGTCAGGACCCGCGCGCCGTGCACTGGCAGCGCGGAGGCATGGTTGTCGGGACGAAGAGGCAGCTCTCCGGCGGGCCGCCGGTCAAGTTGTATGCCGACGACGGCGGACTCGCTCCGGCCGGCCGGATGCTTCTGGAGCGGGCCGCGGATGTCGTGGAGGGGGTCGAGGACAGCCGGAGCATGGCCTACGAAGGCGCTGTGGACCCCATCGGCGAGCTGGACGGCATCGCGGGGTACAACGGCCCGCTCGCCGAGGAGCAGGCCCGGCAGGTCTACGAGCAGCAGGCCGCCATCGCGCGCTATTACGGTCTGACCGATCCGGACGCCGTCGACCGCGTCGTCGCCGTCGCGGCGCTGAAGGCCGGAGCCGATCCGGACCGCGTGCGCGCGATCATCCGGGCCGGGTCTCCCGACCTCGTCCGGCGGCATCGGGCCGTGAAGCCGTATCTGGCCTCGCTGGTGGCCGATGCGCTCGCCTCCCCGGAGGTGCGCCGGCACATTGAGCAGCAGCTGCAGCGGTACGGCAAACTGTCGTCGCTGATCAACACCAAGCTCACCTCGGTGCAGGCGTCCCTGCTGATCCAAGCGGAACAGAAGGCGCCCTGACGGGAAAGGCGTAAGAGGAGTGTGATCGTACCGGATCAGGAATTGACAGCCGGCTTCCAGTTCCATGGGAGCAGGCGGGCGTCAGCCTGGATGACCTCGCGCGGGCGATCCGGGGCGGGGACCAAGCCCACCTCCTCCAGTTTCTGGCACCGGCCCAGCCGCCGGAAGGCCAGTTCCTACCCGGAGGGGGCTCAATCGGCGGAGACGGGGGCGCCGAAGGGCCAGGGCTGAGGGTTGAGCCATAGGCCGGTTCGCCGCCGGCCGGCGGTGGTCTGGTCGGGCTGGTAGTGACCGCCGCTTTCCGCCGGATGGTCGATGGCGAGGCCGGCGAGCACCTGCAGGCGGGCGGGGTCCATCGACCCCGCCAGGCACTGCGCCATCGGGTGCTCCTCCGAGCCGGCCCGGGCAAGCCGGCATTCCACGGTGAGACCGCGGGTCCGCAGGTCCAGCAGCAGCGCCGCCAGCTTCCCGCAGGGATAGCGATGGCCCCGGACGTCGGCACACTCCTGTTCCAGCGCCAGAGGGCGGATGCCCCAGAGTCGAACGTGCGTGCCGGCGACGACCAGGGTGCCGCCGTCGGGCACCGCCTCCACGGGACCGCGGATCACCGCCTGTCCGTGGGCCGGGCCGGCGAGCAGGAGCAGGACGGCGGTGGCCCCGAACCGCCGCATCAGCCGACGTCCTGCATCGCCGCGCGCACCAGCGGGGACGGCTGGTCGGTGTGCGGGGTCGCCGGGGCCGGCGGCGTGGCGGTGCGCAGGTAGGAGACCACGAACACCCGTACCGACGCGGTGAGCGAGGCGCTGCGCCGCCGCCGGTCGATGATGGTGCACAGTTCGTTGAGGGTCAGGCCCTCGCGGTCGCCGATGGCCCGGAGGTCGGCCCAGTAGGCCGGCTCCAGCGCCATGCTGGTGCGCCGGCCGGACACCACGAGGTTCCGGCACACCGGCCGGGGGGAGGGGTGCTTGCGGGAAAGGGTGGGCATGGTGAGTGCGTCTGTTCATTATAAGAAAGCCAATCTGATTTTATCCCATAGGCGAGCGCCGTCCAGTGCGAAGAGGATCGCCGCCATGAACGGGTGGACGACGCGGCTGCGCGACCGTATGGCGCAACAGGGGCTGACCAAGGCGGCGGTGATCCGCCACGTCCGCATCGACCACAAGACGCTGACCCGCTTCCTCGCCGGTGCGCTGGAGCACGGCCTGCACCCCGACCAGTTCCAGCGCCTGTGCGAGGTGCTGGCGATCACGCCCAACCAAGCGCTGGGGCTGGAGCCGATGGACGGCGCCGACCCGGTGTCCCCCGATCCGCTGGCCCCGGAGGTGGAGCGGCTGCTCGGCCGCACGGGCGAACTGACGCCGGAGAACCTGGCGCTGGTCGCCGACCTGCTCGACCGGCTGGCCCATCACCGCGTCGGCCTCGGCCGGCGGCTGCCCGCGGACGCCGAGGCGTGACCGTCACTCCGCGATGAAGTCGGCCAGCGGCGTGTCGCCGAAGGCCGGGGCGTCGCTGTCCAGGTTCAGCAGCCCACCCTGGCGGAACAGGGCGCTGCGCAGATAGTCGATCAGCGCGCGCACGCGCGGGATGGCCTTGGTCTCGCGGTGGCAGACCAGCCAGAAGGCCACCGGGGCGCTGTAGCCCTCCAGGTCCAGCACGCTCAGCGTCGATTCCCGCCGGGCGATGGTCAGCGGTTGCATGCTGATCCCATGCCCGAGCAGCGTCACCATCCCCAGCGTCAGCGACGAGTTGGTCCGCAGCACCACCGAGGGATGCCCGGCCACCACCTCCGCCCACGGCGCCCAGGCGCCGTCCCGGGGGTAGTGCAGGTGGTCGCAGATCGCATGGCCGGCGAGGTCGGCCAGCCGGCGCGGCGTGCCGGCCTCGCGCAGGTAGCTCTGCGCGGCGGTCGGCCGGAAGACCATGCGGGCGCTGGCGATCGGCACCACGTCGGGATGCGTCGGCTCGTGGTAGCTCACCACCACGTCCGCCTCCAGCCGCGCCACGTCGGGCACGGCGTGCGAGCACAGCACCTCCAGCGTGATGCCGGGGTAGGCGCGCCGGAAGCCGGCCAGCTTGGGCGTCAGCCAGTAGCCGCCCACCCCGTCGGAGGTCCACAGCCGGATCGTCCCCGACAGGCCCAGCTCCGCGGTGCCCCGGCTGCGGGCCAGCCGGACCAGCCGCTCGATCTCCTCGGCCACCCCCAGCACCTGCGCGCCGGCCGGGGTCAGCACCACGCCGTGCGCCACCCGGCGGAACAGCGGCGTGCCGAGCCGGCTCTCCAGCGCCTCGACGTGGCGGCCCACCGTGGGCTGGCTGCTGTTCAGCCGCTGCGCCGCCGCGGTGAAGCTGCCGCAGCGCGCCGCCTCCAGGAAGTAGGGCAGGTGGGTCCAGTCCGCCGGGTCGAGCGTACTCATGCGATTCTGAATGGCACGAGAACGGAATTGGCCGAGGCGCCTCGCCCCGCCCGCGGCCTACAGTCCCGGCGCACGGCAAGGAGGGCAGGGCGATGGGCGGACGGAGCGGGCAGGGGAGGGCGGTCGCGGTCACGGCGGTGACTGGGTTCGACGGGTTGCAGCAGGCGCTGGCGGTGCGGGCCGCCGTGTTCATGGGCGAGCACGCCACGCCCTACGAGCGCGAGTTCGACGGCAACGACCTGTCCGGCACCCACGTGCTGGCCACCGTGGACGGCGAGCCCGCCGGGGCCATGCGCATCCGCTACTTCGGTGACTTCGCGATGCCGGAGCGGCTGGCCGTGCTGCCCAAGTTCCGCGCCCCGGCCTTCGCCGGCAACGTGGCGCTGAAGCTGGCCCGCTACACCTTCCGCTTCCTCGGGCGCAAGGGCTTTACCGCCTTCTACGGGCGCTCGCTGAGGGACGTGCTGCCCTTCTGGGAGCTGTTCGGGGCGGCGCCGCTGGCGGACGGGGTGTTCCGCATCGGGGACTACGAGTGCGTGGCGATCGCCGGCGTGCGCCAGCGGCCGTCGGATGCGTTGACCGTGCATTCCGGGCACCTCCTGCTGATGCGGCCGGAGGGGCAGTGGGACCGGCCGGGCGTCCACGACCGGGCGGCGGCCGGGGTGCCGGTCACCGGTAGTGGGTTATAGTCAGAATACAAATCTGAACTTATCCAATCGCCGGAAAAAGTCCAGCGCGGCCATGGTGTGGCCATGACCGCGCCCGGCAAACGGCTCCGCCGCCGCATGACCTTCCTGCGTCTCGGCGTCGACGAGACGGCGGCGCGCGTCGGCATGGACTACGACGAGTTGAGCCGCTACGTCTCGGGCGCCGCCAAGCAGAGCCCGCACCCGGAGCTGTTCTTGCGGCTGTGCCGGGTGCTGACCGTCACCCCCGACCAAGCCTTCGGGCTGGCGCCGATGCCCGGCGTGGACACAGCCGGCGAGGACAGGCCCGGCGTTGACGAGGGCACCCCGGTCGACCGGGACACCGCCGAACGGGAGCGCATTCGCGCCAGCCTGAACGTGCTGGACGAAGAGGGCCTGCGCCTCGCCGCCGACCTGTTGGATAGTGTGCTGCGTTCCCAGCAGAGGGGCGGGCGGTAAACGCGCCGGCCGCTTGGCATCCCCAAACTTGAACCGGATCGCCCGAACCGAGCGACAAGGGGGACGACCGCAGCGTCCGTCTCCGTCATACTGGCTGCCCGGATCACGGTGTGTGGAGGCCCTATCGCCTCGGCGCTTCCGTGGTGCGGTTGATTTCAGGGCGACGGCGGTTCGGGATGCAGATCTGTTGCGACGAGAGCGGCGGCAAGGAGAAGAACAGCTTCATCGTATCGGCCGTCCGCGGCGATGCCGGGGAGATCGTGCGGGCGGTCAAGAAGATGAAGCGGGCGGCCAGGATCAATGGCGAGATGCATGGCTTCCAACTGGAGATGTGGCAGATCGAGCGCATCTTCGGCGTGCTGGGGAACCACCCGGAAGCCCTCGCGGTGTCGGTTGCGTGCGGGCGTGAGGATCTGGTGGGCGGCTTCGCTATGGGCGCGTTGGAGGAGCCGGATCTGTGGGGTGAGATGGTGACGGAAAGCTGCCTGCCGCTGTACGACGCGCGCGTGCGCATCATCGTCCCGGACAGGCCCCGCTACAAGGCGAGCGTCTGCGAGGTGATCCAGGCGCGGATCGCCGTGGACATCGCCCGCCGTACCGGGCTTCCCCCGGTCCCGGTCAGCTGGGCTGACAGTCAGCGCAGTCCGGGCGTTCAAATCGCCGATGTGATTTCCAACACGGTGTGGCGATCCCGGCAGAACGTCCCGGAGGCCCCTCGCTGCCGGCAGTTGCTGGAGGAGGCGCAAGCGCGCGGCCAAGTGACGGTGCGGCTTCTGGAACTGGTCGAGCGCCGTCCGGAATGGATCGGCCAGATTTTGGCCATGCAGGAGGGCTGAAAAAGCGAAAGCCGCCCGAAGGCGGCTTTGCTGAAGGTGTCGGCGACTCGCCTTTCCCCACGTCCCAAGTGACTGACGGTGCCGGGCGAACCCAAGCCCCTCCTGGACGGGCAGCGAGCGCGGCCTTTCGGCGCTGACCTCGACACGATCTAATTATGGGCATTTCCCCCTACGTTGGTCAATGCCATTTCGCCATTTCCGAAATTCAGTGGCGGGGATGAAGGGGCATTCCGCTCGGGCTGTTGGCGGTGGGCGAGGCGGGGCGGGTATGGGGACACCAAAGCGTCAACGAGGCGAATAGCCGGGTTCAATTTTCGGGCTTTTGCAGGTAGCCCTTCTCGATCAGCCAGTTTCTGAGAATGCGCTCGACCGTCGATGATACGGAACGTTCATCGCTCTTCGCGGCGCGTTCCAGCGCTTCCTTGAGTTCAATGGGGACACGGAACGAAAGAGCTGCGTCCTTGGGCATCTCACATTCTCACACAAACGCAATTGACTGTGCAGCTATGGCGTGAGAAAGTTTCATACCTTGTGTGAGAATGCAAGGCGGCCGAACAAGGTGCTGGTAACACCTTGCCCGGCCTAACCACAACCCAAGCTGATACGGAGCTGCGGATCATGGCTGATTCCGAGACTACCACACCTTTGCCTGAAAACAGGGACGCCGAACTGCTGCGCCTGGGCCGGCGGCACATGGCGCTGATGCGGGTCTACGCCGCGTCGGAGGACCTGTTCGTGGAAGACGCGCCCGATGTGGCGATGGACGCGATCACCGCCCGTCTGCTGGAGCTGGAAAACCGCATCGCCCGCCTCCCCGCCCACACCTTGCCCGGCATCCGGGTCCGCCTGTGGGCGCTCTGGAGCCTGTACCGCAGCGAGTTGAGCATCCTGTTCACCGGCCCCAAGCCGGAGGACGCCTCCGCCGAAGCCCTGCTGATCTGGGGCGTCCTCCAGGACACCGAGCGGCTGCTGGCGCACGCCTGACCGGCATCCCGCATCGACGACCGGCGCGGTGAAAGGGCCGCGTCGGAATGCCGGCTGGACTTGACGAGGAGGATCGTCATGATGCCCGGACCGACGCAACCGGGCGAATCCACGATGCCGGGACGGGAGTCATGGAGAAACGCAGCCTCATGAGCATGGAAGGCGCCGGGGAGAACGGCCCGCGGTCGGCCGACGAGTGGGAAGAGGCCCTCTACACAGCCTTCGACCGGCGCGATCCCCATCCGCTCGCCCTGGCGGAGGAGGCCCTGCGCGCATGCCCCGGCGATTACGTCGTCCTCAGTCTGGCCGCCACGGCGGCCCTGGTCGAGGCGAAGCCCGACCGCGCGCTGGTGTTCCTGAAGCGGCTGTCGAAGCGCTATGAGGACACCGGACCCCATCACCTTCTGCACGGCCTCGCCCTGGCCCAGAAGGGCAACCTGACGGGGGCGCGCCGGCTGCTCGAACGGTACGGGCTGCTGCGCTATTCCGACGCGATGCAGTACTTCCCCGGTGGCGGGGCGCTCGGGCCGTGGCTGAACGAGTGGCTGTTGACCATCCGCGGCGACCCGCGGCCTGGACGGAAGAAGGCCGCCGCGGCTTCCGGCGCTTCCGGCAAGGGGGGAACGGCGGCAAAGGGCAAGGCGGCACCGGCCCACCCGGCCCACCCGGCCCACAAGGGCGCCCCGGGCAAGCCCGCGAAGGCCAAGCCGGCGCCGGCGGCCACCACTCCGCCATCGGCCCCGCCACCGGCCCCGGCGCCCGTCGGGCTTCCCCGGCTGGAGGTCTCGATCCCGATCAGCCTGACGTTCGACGCGGCGGGGGACACCGACCAGACCGGCGCGGACGAGGCTGACGGCGGCTGGTTTCGCCTGCGCGAGAGTTTCGTCCATCTCGGGCTGGCCCAGGGCTTCGACGAGCTGCTCTGCCTGCCCCACCTGACCGGCGTGCAGACCCACTGGTATCAGGTCGAGACGGTGCGCAAGGTGCTGAAGCGCTTCCGGGGCCGCGTCCTGCTCGCCGACGAGGTTGGGCTGGGCAAGACCATCGAGGCCTGCATGGTGCTGAAGGAGTATCTGCTGCGCGCCATGGCCGAGCGCGTGCTGATCCTCGTCCCCGCCTCGCTGGTCGGGCAGTGGCGGGAGGAACTGGAGAGCAAGTTCGCCATCGCCTGCGCCACCACCCACGACCCGCTGCTGCGCGAGGACCCGGAGCGCTTCTGGGCGCAGCCGCGCATCATCGCCTCGCTTGCCGTGGCCCGGCGGCGCGAGCATGCCGAGCGGCTGAAGGCCCTGGCCTACGACCTCGTCATCGTCGACGAGGCGCACCACCTGCGCGACCGCGCCAGCCAGAGCCACAAGCTGGTGGACGCGCTGAACAAGCGCTTCCTGCTGCTGCTGTCGGCGACGCCCGTGCAGAACAGCCTGATCGAGCTGTACAACCTGCTGACCCTGCTGAAGCCCGGCATCGTCAAGACGCAGAAGGAGTTCCGCGCCGCTTACATGGCCGCCGGCAAGCCGCGCCAGCCGGCCAACCCGGACCGGCTGCGCGCGCTGATGCGCGACGTGATGATCCGCAACACCCGCGCCGTGGTGGCGCTGCGCCTGCCGCGCCGGCAGGCCGCCACGCTGCGCGTGGAGGGGACGGAGGCCGAGCGCGCCGCCTACACGGCGACCGAGGCGATGGCCCGCTGGCTGGCCGAAGGGGAGGGCGGGGGACGCCACCGGCTGGCGGTGCGCCACCTGCTGGAAGCCGCGGGGTCATCGCCCGCCGCGGCCGCGGCAGCCGCCCGGCGCAACGCCGCCCGCCACCCGGATGCCGCCTGGACCGATCTGGCGGAGCGCTGGGACGGCGTGGCGCGGGGCGCCAAGGAAACGGCGCTGCTCGACCTGCTGCGCCGGAACCCCGACGAGAAGAAACTGGTGTTCATCCACCACCGCGAAAGCCTCGCCCACGTCGCGGAACTGCTGGAGGCGGCGCGCATTCCCTTCGCCCGCTTCGCCGGGGACCTGTCCGGGCCGGACAAGGACGCCGCGGTGGCCGCCTTCCGCGACCGGGTGCCGGTGCTGCTGTGCACGGAATCCGGCGGTGAGGGGCGCAACCTGCAATTCTGCAACACGCTGATCAACTTCGACATTCCCTGGAACCCCATGGCCATCGAGCAGCGCATCGGCCGCATCGACCGCATCGGGCAGGAGCGCGAGGTGTTCATCTTCAATCTGGCGACCGCCGGCACGCTGGAGGATTCCGTGCTGCGCATCCTCGACGAGAAGATCAACATGTTCGAGCTGGTGGTCGGCGAGGTCGGGGCGATCCTGGGCGAGCTGGAGGAGGAGCGCGACTTCGCCGAGTTGGTTCTGGACGCCTGGCTGGCGACCACGGAGACCGGCGCGGGCAAGGCCGGGGAAGGCTTCGACGCTCTGGGCGACCGCGTCACCAAGGCGCGGCGCCAGTACGAGGATGTGAAGGTGCTGGACGACGCCCTGTTCGGCGAAGCGTTCGAGTCCTGACGGGCGGATCGAAGGAGGACGCCGGACCATGGCCGATCTGCGCGATTTCATGGCCGACCTGCTGGAGCGCGAGGGTGCGGCGGTGGACCCCGCCGGCCCCGACCTGCTGGAGGTGCTGGCGCCGCCGCCCCTGCGCGAGCGTCTGGGCTTGCCGGAGATGGCGCTGCTGGCCTTCGGGGCGGAGCGTCCGGCCGGGGCCGTGCCGGTCGGACTGGACGGCGACTGGCTGGAACGGGTCGGGGCGCTGCTCGGTGAAAGGGGCCGGCGGGCGGTGCGGATGGTGGTGCCGGAGGTGGCACCGCCCGCCGACCCGGAACGACTGCTCGGGCACGCGCTGGAGCTGCCGAACGCCGTTTGGCGCCTGAAGGGGGCGGCGCCGGCCTGGACGCGCTATCGGCTGCTGAGTTTCCGCTACACCGCGCTGTCCGATGAGAAGCGCGAGGGCGTGCTGCGGCTGGGTCTCAACATGGCGACCGGGGCGCTTCTGGATGGGGAACAGGCGGTACTGTGGGACCGCCTAGCCGCCGACCCCGACTGGCGGACGCCGACGCCCGAAGCGCTGCGCGCGGCCCCGTCGCCCTGGCCGGCGGAGCGCGTGGACGCCCTGGTGCGCGCGGCGCTGCCGCCGCGCCTGTCGGCCCATCTGGCGCCTTTCCTGCGCAGCCTGCGCCGGCGGCTCGACCGCGACCGGGACCGCCTGCACGAGTACCACCAGGACCTGCACCGGGAAGCCGCCAAGCGCCTCGCCACCGCCCGCGACGACGCGGAGCGCCAGCGGGAAACGGCGCGCCTGGAGGCCATCGCCCGCGAATACACCGGCAAGCTGGACGACCTGCGCCACAACTACGCGCTGGCGCTGACCGTGGAGCGGGTGCAGGCGCTGGACCTAATCCTGCCGGTGCATCGCCTGTCGGTGCTGATCCGCCGACGCAAGGGGGAGCGGGTGGTGAGCCTGGACTGGAACCCGCTGCTGCGCCAGCTCGACCCGCCACCGGTGGAGGCCGGGGCTGGGCTGGAGCGGGCGCGTCTGGTCTGCGACGAGCGGCTGCACCTGACCGACGCTGCGGCGCAGGGGCCGTGTGTGTCCTGCGGCAAGCCCTTCTGCCGCGCCTGTCACCCGCAGGCCTGCCCGAAATGCGGCCATTCTGCCCAGGCCGAAGACGACGCGATGTTCGGAAGCTTGGCGGTATGACGGAGGTCGGAGACCGTTGCACAGCCGAAGGAGAACAGAAGCGCCGCTCCCCGCGGGGGCGCTCGGCGGATGCTGACGTGCACGGTGTGATGATGGGCCGTATGGTCACCTTGGACCTTGCGGGCACGGGCGTCGGTCGACGCCGCTCCGCGGCGAGCGCTCATGCTCGAACCGGAACCGTTGCCAGGGCATTATGACCCAGCCGAAAAGGGCCTACGGGAAACCCGGCGCGGTTCAGTTCGTCCGTTCGCCTCTTTGAGGGTTGTAGGGGCGCGAAGAGAGGTGCGATCGGTCGTGCCCCACGAGGTGGTGTAGGAGCTGTGGGGAACCGGCCCGCCGCAGCGCCCACCTCTGGCTGGCGTAGGCGGGCCGGTTATCCACAGCGGGGCAGTCATCGTGGTTCTTCGGTAGAGTCTGGTTACCACACCTCAACCCGACCGAAGGGTGACCACGATGACCGACGAGATGATGGCGCTTCGCGCGATGCTTGAGAAGGGCGCGGATGCCGATGTTCTGCGCGAGATGATCGGCTTTGCTGCCGAGCGGCTGATGGAGTTGGAGGTGCAGGGCCTGACCGGCGCCGGTCATGGCGAACGCTCGGCCGAGCGACTGGTCCAGCGCAACGGCTATCGCGATCGCGACTGGGAAACCCGAGCCGGCACCGTCGAGCTGCGCATTCCCAAACTGCGCAAGGGTTCCTACTTCCCCGGCTTTCTGGAGCCGCGGCGGATGGCTGAGAAGGCACTGACGGCAGTGATCCAGGAGGCCTACATCCAGGGCATCTCGACGCGCTCGGTGGACGATCTGGTCCAGGCGATGGGGATGTCGGGCATCTCCAAGAGCCAGGTCAGCCGGCTGTGCGCCGAGATCGACGAGCGGGTGAAGACCTTTCTCGGCCGTCCCATCGAGGGCGACTGGCCCTACCTGTGGCTGGATGCCACCTACGTGAAGGTGCGCCAGAACGGACGCATCGTTTCGGTCGCCGTGACCATCGCCGTGGCGGTCAACACCGACGGCCGGCGCGAGGTGCTGGGCATGGACATCGGCCCGTCCGAGGCGGAAACCTTCTGGATCGAGTTTCTGCGCAAGCTGAAACGCCGGGGGCTGAACGGCGTCAAGCTGGTGATCTCCGACGCCCATGGCGGCATCAAGGCGGCGGTCACCCGTGTTTTCCAGGCGACGTGGCAACGCTGCCGGGTGCATTTCTCCAGGACCGCGCTTGCCCATGCCGGCAAGAGTGGGCGCCGCGTCGTGGCCGCCTTCATCGCCACCGCCTTCGCGCAGGACGATGCGGCCTCCGCCCGAACGCAGTGGCGGCAAGTGGCCGATCAGGTCCGGGCCAAGCTGCCGAAGCTGGCCACCCTGATGGACGAGGCGGAAGAAGACGTCCTGGCCTACATGACCTTTCCCAGGGAGCATCGGGCCAAGCTCCACTCGACAAACCCGATTGAACGTCTCAACGGCGAGATCAAGCGGCGCACCGAGGTGGTGGGTATATTTCCCAACGAGGACGCGATTACACGCCTCATCGGTGCGATATTGCTGGAGCAAAACGATGAATGGGCCGTTCAGCGGGCGCGATACATGACGCTGGAAACCATCGCCCCGCTCGGCGATGATCCCATCGTCAGTCTGCCCGCCGTGGCCGCCTGACCATCCGGCCAGACAAGCCGGAGAACCTGATGAGTGACCCAGTTCCTACACCACGCCTCGGGGCACGATCGGTGCGATCAGGATGTGGTTGGTTAGTCAATGGTTTTACTCTATATCGGGGCGGAGCGGATGAGCAGCAACACTTTTACGGCCAAGGAGCGGGCCCTGATCCGCAACGAGTTCATGACCCGTTTCGGTCCCCCTCCCAAACTTGCGGACGGCGTTCTGGTGAAGCGCTGGGTCACTGGTCCGAACAAGGGCAAACCCAAGCCGAGCCTGACGATCCAAGGGCTGCTCGACCGCGGCCTGATGGAGTTGCCCGACGACGGAGGTCATTGGCTAAGGGCGCGTTTTACTGCGGCTGGCATCGAAGCCCTTCGAGCGATGGCCGAAGACCAGAGAGCGCTACCTCCGACTGAGTATCAGCACGTCTTGGACGAACTCGGCATCAGGAATGCGGGCGACAACGATGACGCTTCGCCGCCGGGCGATGATCGGGGTTGAGTTCACGCAAGCAGTTGCAAACACACTCGTTCCGAGTAAGTTTTACCTCCGCTCAGGCACTCACCCGTAGCCTGCCGGAGCGAATTGGACGGCGGCTCCTTCCTTTGTCCCCAGGCGCCGTCGTCCATAATTCGCCTTGTTGCTGATCTGTAATCGTGCCGCGTTGGGCGAGTATTCTGGTGCCCGCCAGCAGCAAGGAGCCACCGGTCCAAATGGTCGACCGGCGGTGAGCGTGGATCTCGGCACCGCCTGCAGATCCTGCGCGCCGTTGGCGCCGACCGGCAGCAGGATCACCTCTCCGACCGGTCGCCGACCTGCAAAACATCCCATGGGATATCTCGTGCATTGTGAGGCGGGAGGCAACCGGGTACGATCTCGCGCATGAAGAGAGCCGTCCTCGACACCTGCATTCTGACCGCTGGCCTGCGCAGCCGGCAGGGTGCCTCGTTCGCCGTGCTGAGCCGTCTCGCCGACAGACAGTTCTCAGCGTTGGTGACCACCGCGCTGTTTCTGGAGTACGAGGCGGTGCTGAAGCGGCCGGAACAGCGGGCGGTGCATGGGCTCGACCTCGACGGCATCGACGGGCTGCTGGGCGAGTTGGCCGCGATCCTGGAACCGGTGGAGGTGCGCTTCACTTGGCGCCCACAGCTTTCCGATCCAGCCGACGAGCTGGTGCTGGAGGCAGCCGTCAACGGGCGGGCGGATGCGCTGGTGACCCACAATGTGCGGGACTTCGCCGCGGCGGCGCGGTTCGGCGTTCCGGTGCTCCGCCCTGCGGAGTTCCTGCGAGGAGGTACGACATGAGCAAGGCGACTTATCCCCTGAAGCTGCCCGCGTCCGTCAAGGCCGCCGCAGCCCGGTTGGCTCGCGAGGACGGCGTTTCGCTCAACCAGTGGATCGCTGCCGCGGTCGCGGAGAAGGTCGGTGCCGTCGAGACGGCCGCCGCCTTCCTGAAGGACCGCGCCGGTGATGCGACTGGTGCGGGCTTGCGGTCCTTCCTGGACCGGGTGCCCAACGCGCCGCCCGCTCCGGGCGACGAATTGGACGCGTGACCAACCTGTCCAGAAAAGGACAGCTTCAGCCCACAAGGGACGGGAACCGCCCGTGCCGTTTCGGACCAGACCGGCGAGGGGAGCGGAGCGGCCGCGCTCGGCGGGTTCGACGAGCAGGGCGACTGGCGGGCGTGGGGTCCAGCATCACCGCGTTTACCGACGGTGCATAGGCGGCTGCGACACCAGCGGCTTTGAGCATGGCAAAGCGATCGATGCAGACGGCGGTCCCCGTACGCTCGGCGTCGCTCTGTGAAGCATCGAGCATGTCACGCGTGAGCGCGTGCCCAGGCGGCACGCAGAGTTGCCCTCCGGCGACGCGGATGAGCAGGGTCACGCGGCCCTGCTCTGATCGTCGCCGATGAAGTCGGCGCCGCTCGCGGGCTGGAAGGCCGAGCCCTGCGAGGGTGGCGCGGCGCCGGCCGGAGCCTGGCCCAGGACGGCGTTCTGGTTGGCCACCTTCTGCTCCTGGGCGGCCACCGCGGCCGCGATCGCCGCGGCGGCGGCGCGCTCGAACTCGTCGTCGGTGCGCGCGGCGCCGACCAGCGGGGCCGGAGAGGCGGTGCGCGGCAGCATAGCCGCGACGAACCGGCCGAACCGGGCGAGGCCGCCGGGCCGCTCGCCGGTAAGCCGCTCGGTCATCACCGGGTCGTTGAACCACGCCGGCGACGAACATTCGATCGGCCGGCTCATCATGCCCTGATAGAGGACGTACTGCTCTTCCAGCTTGCGCATGGTGAGCAGCCGCTGCGCGGGCAGGAGCGGAAGGCCGGTGGCCGACCGCGAGGTGTTCCACTGGAACATCTTGACCTCCTTGCCGGCGCCCTCCGTCTGGCTGACGTTGGCGGTGATCGCCGTGTAGTTGCCGACCGCCTTGCTGACGGCTTCCGCGGTCTCGCTGTCGTTCTGCTGCAGGAGGATCTGCGCGCCGACCGCCGATTTGAGGATGCCGACGGCCTCCTTGTTGATCTTGAGCGCGATCTGGCCGTAGCTCTGGCCGACCAGCAGGAGCTGCACCCACTGGCCGCGACCGAGCGCCGGGATCTGTAGGAAACTCTCCATACCGGTGGGCAGGGTCCAGAACTCGTCGGCGAGGTAGATGATCGGGCGACCCTTGGTTTTGATGTCCTTCTCGTCCTGACTGATGAAACGCGCAGCACTGCTCTCGAAGAACATGCCGGTGATCTTGCCGAGCGCCACGGCGTCTTCCAGCGGCGTCACGATGAACAGGGCCACGGGCTTCTTGGAGAAGCGCAGCTCGTCCAGCCCGAAATCGGAGGCCGAGGTGCGGCTGCGCACGGTGGCCACCTTGAAGATGTCGATGCCGCCTTCCATGGTCGACAAAACGGACCCGCGCTCCTTCGACGGCGTGCGGGACAGCGAGGCCAGCTCGGTGATGACGCGCGCCGGGTAGCCCCGCTGCTCGGCCTCGGCGATCCAGGCCTGGAGCATGGAGGCGACCGCGTCCTGGTCCTCGCCGGCGGTGGGATCGGGTTGGAAGTTCTTCGTCGCCTCCGTCATGAAGTCGATGAGGCGACCGAAGGACGGCTCGCCGAGCTGGGGATCGGCCTCGCAGCGGTAGATGGTGAACAGCGAGAAGCCCTGGAGGGCCGCCCGGCCCTTGTCGCGCCAATGCGGCTCGATCTTCTCGTCGATGGCCATGGTCGCCAGACGCTTGACGTACTGCTCGCGCTGCGCCTGCCAGGTGAACAGCTTCATGATGTCGCCCAGCACGTCCTTCAGAGTGGCGCGGGCCGGCGACGTCCAGGTGGCAAGGGCGTTGGCTTCGAGCGCGATCACCTCATCGCGGATCACCAGGCGGCCGCCGAGCGTCGGGTCGGCTCCCAGAGCGGCGACCCAGTCCGTCCGGTCGCGGACCTCGACCATCAGGATCTCCAGGGCGCGGATGGGATCGGCGTAGACCCGCCCCAGGGCGTCGAGGATGCGGGTGCGGGTCCGCGGCACCTCGCGGCCGCCGGGCAGGCTGTCGAACCCCAGCGGGTTCCAGCGGTCGCCGTCCATCGATCCGAGGCTCAGCTTGATGACCTTGTAGCCGGCCTTGATCAGCCATTTGAGGGCCTTGGCGTACAGTTCCCCCTTAGGATCGTTGACCACGAAGGTGGGCTTCGGGCAGTAGGTCTTGCGCCCCAGCGCCCAGCCGAAGGTCTCGAAGCCCAGGATCGGCTGGTATTCGGGCCAGTCGGCCAGCAGGTTGGGGAGGATGATGCCGGCGG
This sequence comes from Azospirillum brasilense, assembly GCF_003349955.1. Lineage (GTDB taxonomy): Bacteria > Pseudomonadota > Alphaproteobacteria > Azospirillales > Azospirillaceae > Azospirillum > Azospirillum brasilense_B. Next base: position 56,336 of record NZ_QLKQ01000025.1, on the reverse strand, counting down.
ATTTGCCGGAGCCGGGCGGCGCGATGAGGATCGCCGACAGCGTCTCCGGCATCCGCAGCAGGCGGCCGTTGGGCGCCCGTCCCAGCACGATGCCCGTCGGCGAGTAGAGCCCGCGCTTCTTGACGTAGCGGTCCTTGGCATCCCAGGCGGCCTTCCGGATGTCGCGGTCGGTGGCGAAACGGGCGCTGCCGTGACTCTTGCGCTGCAGCTCGTAGGGGCAACGCTCCGCCACGCGCAGCGCCACAAAGAGCCCAACGGCCAGGGACACCATCACGCTCCAGTGCGGCATGCCCCAGACTTCCAGGGGCGCCTGCACGAGCAGCACCCACAGGGGCTTGGCCCAGAGGGTCGGATATTGCCAGAGCCCGATGGCGTAGTAGGCCCCGGTGTCGCGCAGCCAGCGGAGCGAAAAGCCGGGCCGCCAGCCCGGATCGTGCAGCGCGCCCAGCGCCGGCCAAGTTGCTGTCGACCGGGAGAAGTCGAGCCCGTTGAACAGCTTGTAGAGCGGGAAGGCGCAGGTCAGAAGCGCCGTCGCGGCCAGAAGGCCGATCAGGGCGCTCATGACGAACCAGGCGATCGCTTTCTGACGTTCGATTTCTTCGACCATGCCGCCAGTGTGACGGCGGCATGGTCGGGAAATCGAGCACCGGCGTTCTCAGCGCTCGGCGCCGCCGCGCGCCGAGCGCCTCTGCCGCGCCGCCGGCGCAGCCCCCTGAACAGGGGTTTCGCGCCGGTTGGCCTCCTCGAGCATCGTCATGTGGACGCGCTTCAGGTTGATCTCCGCCGCCCGGAACAGCTTGCCCTCGTCGATGTAGGCCTGGGAGCCTTTGGGAAGGCGCGCCATGGCATCGACGTGGGCGCGCATCGCGTCGACGGTGTCGGCGTATTGCTCCAGCGGCGTGGGGTCCTGGCGGCCGCCCTTCGGGCGGATCTTGCCTTCCTCCTCCAACTGGCGCACATGCGCCGCGAGGCGTTCACGGACCGGATAGGGGTCCTCGCCGCGGTTGCGGATGGCGGTGTAGGCGTGGATGAGCCCGGACCCGTAGGTGAAGGGAGCCTCGAGGCGCATCCGCTCCAGCAGCGCGTTCGCGTCGACCGCAGGCGGCGGGCCGCCGCCGGATCGCTGGTCAGGTCGCATGACGCATCATCTTTCCATCCCCCCACGCCTCGTCGGCTTCCTGGTGATGTCCTGAGGCCGGTCGAGAGCGGCCCGGCGCGACGTCTCGCCTTCAAGGACCGCCACGCCGCGCTCCAGCGAGCCGCGCACACCGGCCGAGCCCCCCGCCTCCGGCAGTTTGGCGGCCAGCATGGCCTTGGTCATGGCCAGCCGGTTCACCAGATCGGGAGCCGGGATTCGGCTGGCGCGCAGAACCGCTTCGTTGCGGCCGGCCTCGCCCTCGGCGACGAAGAAGGGCTGGATCGCCTGAAGTCCCGCCTCGCGGCGCCGGACCTCTTCCTTGAGCACCGCCTTGCCGGCGCGCAGCGCCTCCAGCGTTGCCGGGTTGGCGGCCGGGTCGGCCTCGCGGCGGACCAGCAGGGCCGCGGTCACGGCGGCCCGGTTCGCAAGGTCGTCCGACGGGATGCCCTGCGCGCGGACGCGGGCCTCGGCAAGGCCTTGCTCGTCGTTGCGGGCGTAGAAGGGCTGGATCGCCGCAGGGGCAGGAATGGAGGCGGACGACTTCCCGGCACCGGTCGAGAACTGCAGACCGCCGATGCCGTCCGCGACGGCGCGCGCGGCGTCAAGGGCGCCCTCGTACCACGTCTTGCCGCCGTCCGCCTCAAGCGTGGCGCGGATCGTCTCGGTGGCCTTGGCGTCCGCTTCGGCGGGAACGGGGACGTCCGGGACGGAGGCGGCCATCCCCGCCCGTGCCGCGTCGATTCGGGCCAATATGTCCGTGACGGCCTGCGGTTCAGCGGGGTCGGCCGGGGTCAGCAACGCGCCGACGCCGCCATCCCGGATTGCGGCCTCGGCCTCGCTTGTTTTGGACAAGTCAGATGGATCGACCTTAGGCGATTCAGCGGTGACGGCGGGCAGGCCGACCGCAGCGGATGGCGCGGTGCCGGCCAACGCCTCCTCGATCATCCGGCGGGTTTCGGCGAGGGACGCGCCGACGTCGGCCGCGTTCCGGGTCAGCCGTTCGGCGATCTGGCCGGCATCGGCGAGCGTGGCTTCGGCCAGCTCGCGCGCGTTCCGGATCGGTTCATCGACGGCTTCGGCCGCGGCGAGCGGCGCCGGAACATCGTCGCGGCCGGCGAGGTGGACGGCTCCGGCCGCGGCCGCCACTCCAACGGCGGCACCGGCGCCGGCAAGCGCGGCGCGCGACCAGTTCCGCGACTCCGCGGTGGCGGTCAGATCGGCCTCGACGATCGGGACCGCGCTGAACCCGCGCAGGACGGGCAGGGCAGAGACCGGGACGGCGACGCCCTCGGGCCCATGATCGGCCAGGGGAAGGTTGGCGATCCGCGCAAGGGCGCGCAGTTCGTCCGCCGCGACCCCGGCGGCGAACAATGCGACGTCGTCGCCCTGCGCGAAACGGGCGACGGTCAGCGCTCCTTCATCGCCATCAGCCGCCGTCTGGGCCGCGTCGGCGTAGGCGGCGCGCAGGGCCGGATCGGAGAGGGGAAAGCTCTTGCCGGACAAGGGCTCGGGCAAAGGCGAGGGTTCCGCGACGGTGGCGGCGGTCAGTGTGGACATCCGATGAGTCTCCAAGGCAAGTCCGGCGCCCGTGTCTCGGTCCCGGACAGACAGCAATTTACCACAGGCCTGTTCCTGCCGGATAGCACGCACCGGACCGCTTTGCGCGTCCATAGCATCCGATCTCATAGCATATTGACGAAGTCCCGCAGCAGGAATGTCGGCAGATGGGGCATAGCCCAGGATGCCGTTCCGCTTCTCGATAGCGGCGGTTTCCTTGTCCTGAACTTGGACCAGGATGGTCTGCGCCTTGATCACGGCGGCCCGGGCCTGCCGCACGGCTTTGCGGGCCTGCCCGACGGCGTGGATCGCCGCACCGGCCTCGCCCCAGCGGTCGGCGGCGGCGCGGTAGGCGGGGCTGCGCAGCAGATCGGGCAGGCGGCCGAAGGTGACCTCCGCCCAGGGCCAGCCCGTTCCGATGGCGTCCACGACCCTCCGGCATTCGTTCTTCGTCGGAACGGCGTGAGCGGCCGTGACGAGGGGCAGGCCGGTCGGCAAATGGGACACCACCCAGCCGCGGCCCGACGTCCGCGTTTCGGTCAGCGGCGCCGCACGGCCGCCGAGCGCCGCCGCGAGGTCGGCGCGCGGCATCGCACCGCGCGCGCGGGCGATTTCCCGGGCGGCGGCGGACCGATAAGCCGTTCCCCCATCCATGTCCGCGGCGATGCGGTCCAGGGCCTCGGCGAGCGCCGTGGCCTCGTAGCGGCGCATGGCGCCGTCCACCGCATCCGACCGTCCGCGGGCGGCCGCGGCGGCGTTCCGCAAGGCGGCGGCGTCCAGGTCCGGTCCGCTGGCCAGGCTCCAACCGACGATGCGGAGGTCGACGGGGCGATGGACCGCGAAGGGGCCCCGGGTCTCGACCGTCAGGGTCACCTTCTCCCATCCGTCCGGACCGGACACCGCCAGGACCGCGGGCCGGGCCGTCCAGTCCTCACCGGGCTCCGGCTCGTTGACCGGCCGCGCGCGGTCGTCCGGGGCCACCGCGCGCGCCGCGGCGTCCATCTGCACGAGCACCGGGTGCCCGGCGAGCACGCGGTCCGGAACCGGCTCGCCCCGGGCGACGGCGTCGAACACGGCGGCGGCGTGGCGGCGGGCGAGCGGCTTGACCAACCGCGGGTCGATGGCCTGGAGATCGAGATCCGCCAGTTCCGGCATCCGGCGGGCGACGTATTCGGCCCTGGACAGCCGCCAGGGCGGAACGTCGCCGAGCGCGTCTCCTTCATCGAGCACGCGGACCGGCGGCATCGCAGTGCCGCCGGCGAAGGATGCGGCGGCCGCCACGGCTTTCTCCATGGCCGGGTGCGCGGGGCGTTTGCCGGGCTTGCCCTGCTCAAGACGGCCGGCCGGCGCGGTCCAGGGTAGAGCCTCCGCCGCGTAGGCGCCGTCCGGTGTGGGCCGGAGCCGCACTTCTCCGACCGCGGCGCTGTAGGTTTTATCGGTGAAGATGCGGCGGCCGCGGGGGTCGGCGCCGGGGAGGGCGAAACCCCAGGACATGCCGGCACCTGAGAGGTGACGAGAGAGCGCCTGGAGGGCGTCGCGGTCGGCGGGGGACAGGGGCGCGTCCCGGCCGCCGGCAACGCTGTATTGCCTGAGGGCAGGCGGTGGTCCGATCACCTCATCGGCACTGAGAATCGCTGGGTCGGCCGCACCCCCGCGCCGTCCCATCTCGCGCAGCCAGAGATCCCGGACCTCCGGAACCGCCGGGCGGGCACCGAAGGTCCCGTCGGCCAGGGCCTGGAGAACGGCGGAAGTCCGGTCCGGAAGAGCGAGATCCGCTACAAGGTGATCACGTAGGGCAGCTCCCCGGACACCACGGACGTCGTCACCCGCGGACCGCCAGGCAACGGGGGTGCGGCCAGCGGGCCCTGCTGCGGCTTCAGCATGCGCGTGTGCGGCAAGTTCCTCAGCGAATCTTCGAACGGGGTATCCGGCGAATCCGAATCGCTCCGCTCCAAGGCGGCAAGATTCGGGATCGCAGAACGGAAGGAATTCGTCGGCGGAGAGGCGGCCTTCCCGGAGGTTGACATGGACGGACTCATGAAAGAGGGCGTTTGCGGGGTTGGCGTCCGTCATCGCGACGAACGCGTGATGATGGACCGAACCGTCGCCGGATCGCAACGGCGCGGTGAGCCCGGAAAGCGGCTCGATCGGCCCGCCGGCACCGCCGACCTTGGCGACGATCGCCCCGGCCACATGGACACGCCCTTCGGCAAGATCGGTCGGTAGGCAGGATGACGCCAACGGACGCAGCGCGGTGGCCAGGAGATTTTGCTGCGCTTGGTACGCCGCGTCGGGATTGACCCATGATCCGATGGCCGCTCCTGGCGTCACCGCACGGTAAAGCCACTTCTGGCCGGCTCCCTCGACGAAAACAATCTCACCAGGAACGGGGATGCGATCTGGAATGGGCGGTTCGGGTTGGCGGCGGTAGGAGACGAGTTCGGGCGGAATGCGTGGAACGGCGCCCAGACTGAAGGCGACTGACGGCCCGGAGATCCGCGCACTCCTCCATCCGAGACTGTACTGAGGGTCATCCGTCCCGACGTCCTGCCGCCGTTCCGGACGGCGCTTCGCGATCACCGGGCGCAGGGCCTCGACGGCACGGTTCACCCGGTCCGGGTCCGGGTAGGCGGGCATCTCCGGATGGAAGAGCGCGCGGATCTCCGGCCTCTCCGCGAGCGGCGGTCGCCTTGCGACGGCGCGGGCGGCGGCCCCGCGCGCCTCCTCCAGCCGCGTGTCGGCGATCCCCGCCGCGTCGATGCGCTTCTGCATCCGCCCGGCCGCCTTGGCGAGATCGGCGCCGGAGGACGTCTCCCCGCCCCAGAAGCCGGCGAGGCTGACCGCCTCGTTGCGCAGTTCCAGGACGGTCCGGGCGCCGAGGGCGCGGGACAGAGCCCGCGCAAAGGCGCTGCGCGACCCTGCCGCCTTGTCGATGCGCTTCAGCACCCTCTGCGACCGCCTCCAGCGCTCGTCGAGCACGTCCTGGGCGCGGGCGCGGGCGACCTCGGCCAGCCGCGCCAGCGGGTCGGGGTGGTAGCGGATGCCGGAGGACAGCCGGCGGAACTCCGTGCCGCGTTCGAAGGGCCGGCCGTCGGGCCGTTCGAGGCGCAGCTCGTCGAGCGGCGAACACAGGCGGGCCGCCGGCGGTGGATCGGAACTGGCGATGCGGGCGATCAATTCCTGTGGCCGGCCACCGATGGTGACCGTGATCGGGAAGCGCAGTGGCGCGCTCAGCGCGGCCTGCGCCGCGTCGCGCCCGGTCTCCGGCCGGTCGGGCACCGCGAGGCCGCCGACGGTCCAATCGTCGCGGCGGCAGTCCGGGGCCAGCGGGTCGCAGAGGGGGGAGGGCCGGTCGGGATCGGCCCGCAGGGTCACCGTGCGGTGCTCGGCATCGAGGACGGCGGTCAGCCGGTTCCCGGCGACATTGATGACGGCGCGCCGCTCGGCGGGGAAGACTGGAGTCAGGTCGCCGTGACTCCAGCGCAGGCGCCGCACCGCTGCCCCGCTGTTGCGGAGGGCGGCGTAGGCCGCCGCCGCGCCGAACCGGTCCATGACCAGCGCCGGAACCCGGTCGCCGCCGAGAAAGGCGAGGTCCCCATGGCGGCCGGCGAGCCACACCCCGCGCCCGCCGCCGTCCGGCAGGCCGAGAGCCCGGTCGAGCCGCTCGACGTCGCGGCCGACCAGGAGCCAGCGGGGGCCGGAAATCTCCACGAGTCTCGCCCATGGGGCGTCCTCATCCACAGGGGGGAGAGCGGCGGCGAGCTCCAGCGCTTCCCGCAGCTCCTGCTGGTCCGCGTCGAAGGCGGCGAGGTCGCCGGCCGCGACGGCGACGGACAGGCGGGCCAGCAGACGGTCGAGCGGCTGCCCGTCGCGGGCCAGCCACAGGCGGTCGGGCGGGCTGTCCGGCAGCGACGTCCAGTCGGCCAGCGGAGCCGCGCGCTCCGCGAAGAGGCGGGCGGCCTGCCGGGTCTTCTGCCGGCCGACGACGCGTCCCCCGGCCGTCACCATCCAGGGATCGAGAGGGACGCCGTTGCGCTTCAGCCCGGCCCGTCGGGCGACGGCCAGGGGGGTGCCCTCCATCACCATGCCGGCGGCCTCCTCGGTGCGCCCCTCCGGCGTGGTGAAGCGGACCGCCAGCGCCAGCCGCCACCGCGCCGCCGCGGCGCCCGGCGCCGTCCTGGTCTCCATGTCAGCCCATCCCCTGGCCGAGCGCCCGCCCACGGGCGGCCCGTTCGCGCCGTGCCGTTTCGGCGGTCAGGACGTCGAGACCGGCGCGCAGTTCGGCGCGTTGCCGGGCGCGGCCCGGATCGCCGGCGCCGCCCGACCCGCCGGGTAGGGCCAGAAGCATCGCCTCGTTGACGGCGATGCGCGCCGCGAGCTGATCCGCCGGCAGGCCACGCGCCCGCTGGATCGCCTTGGTCCGCACCTCCTGGTCCGGCCCGTCCGGCGCCGGGGCGTAGAAGGGCTGGGCGGCGGCGCGGACCGGCGCCGGAGCCGGCGGTGGGGGTGGAGCCGCCGCGGCCGATGCCGTGGTCGCCCCCATGGTCGCCTGGTTCTCCCGCAGCGCGTCGGCCACCGCCCGGGCCTGTCCCTCGTCCGCGGCGTGGATCGTCACGGTGGACCGGGTCGGGTCGGTCGTGACGACGGAGGCGACCGGCACCCCGACCGCTTCGGCCTGCGACACGAAATCGGCGTTCGGGCGGCTCGACGGGAGGCCGTCCGCCCCCGCCGCCGTGACCTTGACCGGGTCGAACCGCACCTCGACCACGGCGCGGTCCGGCAAAGCCGGGGCTCCCCCCGTTTCCGCGGACGCTGGCTCGCGGCGCGGCGCCCCGCGTCGCGGTTCCGTCCGCTCCTCTTCCCGGCGCCCGAGGGAATAGAGGACCGCGCCGCGGCGCTCGTCCAGAGCCTGAGCGGCCGCCGCGGAGTCCAGGCGTCCGGTGGCCGGGAAGCGCCGCTCCAGCCGCTCGATCGCCCGCTCATCCAGGCGTGGGTCGACGTACCAGCCGTCCACCACGGGATCGTGGAGCGCGCCGGCGGCCCGCGCCTCGCGGGCCTCGTGCGGCGGCACGGCCAGCCATTGCCGGCGGGCGAGCGCTTCCTCGTACAGATCGAACCGCGCGTGAAGCATGGCGGCCCGGTCGGAGGACAGGTCCTGGGGCACGTAGACCATGCCGGTGCGGGGGTCGATACGGCCGCCCATGGTCACGGCCTGTTGCCGCTGTCCGGCCTCGACGTCGAGGAAGGCGCGGGGCTGGATCGCCGCCTGGGCGTTGGCGATGCGCTGCATCAGGGCATCGGGCGGCTGACCCTGGTTCCGCCGGTCCGCACCGCTCAGGGGGGTGGAGCGCGGGTCGAGCGGCGGCATGGCCTGGACCCTCGGCGCGGCGTCGCGCTCCATGACGGCGACCGCCGGCGCCGGTCCGTGCGGTGTCGGGCTGTGCGGTGTCAGGCTGTGCGGCGCCGGGGCCGCGTAGGACGGGCGGTCCGCCGTCGGCCGGTCCGCGGGCCGCCACAGCGGATCGGCTTCGGGTGTCGACGCCGCCAGGGAGCGGCCGTCCGGCGTGCGCGCGGCCACGCGGTCGCCGCCGGGGCGCCGGGCCGCGCCGGGCACCGCCGGACTGTAGGGCTCCGGAGCGCCGAGGCGGGAGGCCGTGTCGATGGCCGCGTCCGCCGCGGCGAGCGCCCGCGGCAACAGGTCCGGGTGCGCCTCGGCGACGCGGGGCGGAACGGCGTGGCCGGCGTCCAGGGCTTGGCGGAGCACCTGGTGGTGCAGCACCCGCGCCGCGGCGCCCGCGTCGCCACGCACCGCGGTGTCGTCAACCCGGACCTCCCATTGCGGCGCGTCCGCCGGCCAGCCGAACACCTCGATCTGGTTCTGGTACCCATGACGGTTGGTGTCGGCGCGGGCGTAGCGGGCGAGCGGTTCGCTCGCGCAGAACTCGACGAGGGTCTTTTCCCAGGCCGGGCGCTCCCCGGTCCGCCCGCCGGCACCGAGGCGCACCGGTCCGTCGGCGCCGCGCGCCACCGCCGGCTGCGTGCCTTCGACGGCCACCGGCGTGGCCTGGGAGGCGGTGGTCAGATCCGCCTGAAGCTGGCGGTCGCGGTCGACGAGCAACCCGGTGAGGCGGGCGCCGTCGCGGATGGAGTGATACCCCGCGCCTTCCACCGCCGCGCGGATGTCACGGTCCGAGGCGTAGCGCCGCAGAGCCCGGTAGAGCTGTTCGCCGGTCAGCGGCGGGCCGTCGTCCCGCGCCTCCTTGCGCCGGCGGCCGAGCACCGTGTTCATCGCCGAGCGTGCGGCGTTCGCGAGGCCGTTCTGCCAGCGGCCGGTGAAGGTCGCGTAGGCCTCGTAGGTATCGGCCAGCTTCTCCAGCCCGGCGCTGCGGGCGATCTTCGCCGCCTCGCGGACGGGGATCTTCGCCGTCACGTCGAAGACGCGCGCCCGCTCGGCGACGCGGCCCTCCACGGTCCGCTTGTAGATGTCCTCCCAGCTCTGGAAGCCGTTGCCCTCGAAGGCGTTGCGCATGCGGTCGGCGAAGCGGGCAAGCCCGCTCATGCCGGCGGGCGGCTTCTGGCCGGCCTTTCCGGCGAAGTACCGTTTGGCCGCCCATTTGGCGAAGGCCTCGGCCGCCCGGTCGTTGTAGCCGTGCTCCTGCGGGCGGCCGAAGGCGGCCTCGACCACCCGCTTCTCCTCCGGCTTCAGCAGACCTTCGATGGAATGGTAGATCTCGTGGTAGCCGGTCTCGACGGGGTCGCCGAGCCGGATGTCCTGGCTGATGGCGCAGACCTTGTGGGTCTCGAACCACAGGCCGAGGAGGGGCCGCCGTCCGGCATCGGCGATGCCCCCGATCGACACGTCGTCGGAGCCGTACAGCCGGTCGACGACGCGGATTTCCGCGTGCGGGTTGACCTGCCGGGCGATCCGCACCAGCTCCGCCCGGACCTGGCGCAGGGCGGCGGGGAAGGTTTCGTCCATGCCGCGGACGTGCTCGCCGGTGTAGTCGGCGAGCAGATCGAGGGCGGAGGGCGGAACGATGCCGGCCAGTGCCCCGTCCGGCCCCGCGGTCTGGAGGAAGTTGGCGATCGGCGCGCCGCGGTAGCGGCCGTCCAGAGTCGGGTCGCGGTAGAGGACGTAGCCGTTCTGCAGCGGCACCACGGTGCCGAAGGAGGACCCCAGCTCCAAAGCCAGATGTTCGTTGAGCATGCCCGCCTGACGGGTCTCGGTGCGGGCGACCTCGGCGTCTCCGGGGGTCGTGTTGATGCGCGCGAGCAGCGACTGGACTTCTTCCCGGATCATGTGCGCGTCCGTCTGTGGCGGGGTTGGGGGCGGCCGGACCGGTCCGCGGTCGGGACGGACGACGGCTGGCGCCGGCGGGGCCGCGGCGGGGCTGCGCGCCGCGGAGGGCGCGCCCGGCGTAATGACGACCGGCGCCGGACCGGACGCCGCCGGGGCGGGCGGGCGTGCGGGCGCCGCGGCCGTGACCGGGCGGGCAGCGGCCGCGCCGCTCTCCGGCGTCCGGACCAGCGGATCGGAACGGCGCTGAAGCGCCTCCAGCCGCTCCGGGGTGGGCGGCATGGCCTGAAGGGCGATGAGCCGGTCGACCCGCGGCGTCACCCCGGTCATCCGGGCCACGGACGCCGCCGGTTCCCCGACGGCCTGGAGGGCGGCCCCGAGATCGCCGGCGAGCCGGCTCCGCGCGGTGGCCAGGGTGTGGGCCGACAGCACCGAGGCGCCGCCATGGCCGCGGGCGATGCTGGCAAGGTCGGCGACGGCCAGCAGACCGTGCTCGTCGGCGACATCGTTCCACGGGGCCCCGGCGTGCCGGAGGCCTGCGGCCAGGTCGACCGCGGCCGCCTCGTGCCGGCGGCTGACGGCGTCCGGCCCCTGCTGGACCAGCGGCGCCAGATCGCGCAGCGCGGCGTCGCGCGGCCGTCCGCGCAGATCGGTCTCCACGAGCAGGAGATCGTCGAGCAGGCGGCGAATCTCCGGATGGGTTCCGGCCGGCCAATCGAGGGGCGTCGCCGCTGCGGCGGCGTGGTTCCGCTCGACCGGGCGCGCGGGCTGCGGCGGGTCCAGCGGGAGGGACGTCTGGGCGGGATCGGCGGCGAGAAAGCCATGCTGCCGCAACGCCGCCGCGACGTCCGGCACGGCGCCGGCCACCGACGCGGCGTCGGCCCGCGTGAACCAGGTCTCGCCGCGCCCGCTCGGGCCTTCGCCGAGGCGGGGGCGCAGCCAGTCCACGGCGTCGGCGGCCCGTTCGGCCAGACGGCCGTAGAGCACGATCTGCTCGCCGTCCACCTCCAGGTCGGCGGCCGGCTGGGGGGCGGCCTGCCGGGCGGATACCTGCGGGGCGGCCTGCGGCGCGGCGGGAGCCCTGGAGCCGGGCGCCGCAGCGGAGGCGGGCGCCGCCGGCACAGGACGGCTTTCCACCGCCTGGTCGGCTGCCCGGCCGGCCGGCGGCGCCGCGCCGTCCACGGCGACGAAGCGCCATTGCCGGCGGTCCGGGGTCTCGGCGAGAGCGAGACGGGTCTGCGCGGCGGCGAGGTCGCGGGCGACGGCGGGGCCTTCCTCCGCCGCGAAGGCCACCGTCGCCGAAACGCCGGTTCCGACCAGCCGCTCGGCCAGCAGCGGCGAGGCGGCGGCGGCGCGTTCGGCGTTGGTCCCGGCGATGACGTAGCCGCCGGCTTCGGCCAGGGCGGGCATCTCGCCGCGCCGCGCGCCCATGGCGACCGCCCGGTAGCGGTCGGCGACGGGGCGCGGCGACGCCGCGGACGGCGCGGCGGCCGGCGTTCCGGCCTCCGGACCGAACAGCTCATCGGCGGTCATCGAGGCGTACAGAACATGCACCGCGCCGGTGCCGACGCGGTCCCAACCGCGCAGCTGGATGTCGGTGGCGTTCTCCTCCAGCGTGGCGACGACGACCGGAACGCCGGCCGCCGTCAACGAACGGGCGGCGGCGAGAGCCTCCTTCAGCTCCAAGGTCATTTCCGCGAAGGAACTGCCGTTCTGCTCCATTTCGGAGAAGCCGGGCAGCGACGGCACAGCGTCGTGCGCCCGCCGCGCGTCGTCGTCGAAGGCCCGCAGGATCGTCGCCGGCGCCGCTCCGGGAGCGACGAAGCCCGCCGACGGGATCTGCCAGAAGATGACGGCGTCCCCGCCGAGCCAACGTTGCACGCCGGCCACCACCTCCTCTGCACGGTCGAGAGGGCTGTTCAGCGGCGGAACGTCCGGCTGCTCCAGGCGGATGCCCAGACGATCGTCGAGCTGGGGCGTGACGGCGTCGGCGACCTCGCCGCGGAAGCCGAGGCCGCGCCGCGGCTCCGTCCCGGCGAGGGCGGCCAGTCCGAGGTCGACGCCCGCCTCGTGGGCGCGCTTGGCGAGGCCGAGCGACAGCGTGCCGTTGGCGTCGGTGGCGAGGGCCTGGCCCTCCGCATCCCGTCCGAAACTGCGCCGGTGGGGCCCGACGCCGTCCGGCCGGTCCCAGGCGACGCGCAGCGCCTTGGCCGCGTTGTCCTGGGCGAAGCGCACCACGACGGTGCCCGCCTCGGGACGGTCGTGCATGACGACGCTGTCGAAGCCGGCGTGCTGCAGGCCGTCCAGGAAGCGGTCGGCGAGGTCGCGGCCGTCGGGGATGCGGTGCCAGGACCCGTCGCGGGCGGCGGTCACCAGGGCCTGGAGGTCCGCGACGCCCCGCGCGCGCAGCAGGTCGCCGTTGGTCGGGTGGTTCGACGGGTTCGGCGACATCGGCCGGGCGTCGAGCCAGACCGAGACGGCCTCGCGAAGATCCTGCGGCCATTCGGCGGCGGTGAGATCGGCCCGGCGACCGGCGTCGAGGTAGACGGCGACCGGTGCGGTCAGCCCGTCGGCGGCGCCCGGCGCGAAGGCCAAGCAGTCGGCGCGCTCGGTGTAGAGGGTGATGCGCCGGTCGGCGTCGGCGAGGTCGCGCAGCTCGGGCAGGTCGGGGTTGGGCACGGCGACCCACAGCGGGCGGGCGACGTCGAAGCCCTGGCGGCGCAGCTCGGTGACGTTGAAGGCGGCGATCTCGGCGTCGCGCCGGGCGGTCAGCTCGGCCACCTCGGCCTGCGAGCGGGCGGCGAACCACGCCTGCTCGCGCTCCGCCGCCTCCTGGGCGCCGTACAGCGCCTGCTCCATGGTCTCCGGAAGCTGGTCCGGCGCGAAGGCGAGATTGCCCGGGTCGAACACCGCCAGCATGGTCGGGTTGTCGCGCCAGTAGCAGTCGGTGTAGATGACGCCGCCGAAGCCGGCCGCCTCGAACGATCCGACGACGCTGTCGACCGCGTCGCCGGAATATTCGTGGTGCATGTCCACCCACTCGCCTTCGGCGACCATGTGCAGCCACTGGTCGAACTCGAAGCCGTGGGCGTAGGCGTTGTACAGCGCTTCCTCTTTCTGATCGTCCGTCAGTTCCCCGAACGGACCCCAGGTCGCCTCGAGCGTCTGCCGGTCCTCGCCCGGCAGACGCTCGAACAGGTCGTCGAAGTCGTTGTCCTCCAGATGACGAGAGGCGATGGCGCCGGCGACGATCGGGCCGTTGTGCTCGAACCACTCGCGCAGGACGGCCCGAACCTCCGGCTCGCGCCGTATGCGGGACCAATCGGTGAGATCGGCGAAGGGGCGTGTCTGGCGGACATAGACCGGGGCGACGTCCTCCTGACTCTGCTCGGCGGCGTCCTCCTTGTTGTCGTGAAGGAAGACGGGGCGCCGGTGCAGGTCGATCTCCGGCCGTTCGCCGTCGGAAACGCCCACCCACCAGGTGTCGGCGGTATCAAAGCCGCGGGCATGAAGCGCATCGAGCGCCGATCCGGTGAACGCCGGATCGTTCGGAGACACGCGCTCGCGCCAGGCGGAGGCGTCCTCCGTCTCCGCCGCTTCCAAATGCGGGCGCACCTCCTTCATGATGCGGTGGCGCATCAGGGCGTCGTTGCTAAAGGAGCCGTCGGCGTCCAGCCGCAGCCAGTCGGTGACGCCGGCGATGGCGTCCGCCGCCCGCGCCGCGGACTCGGGCAGGCGGAAGTCGCCCGACAGGCTGCCCGACCGCAGGCTGATCGCCGATCCCTTGGACTCGTGGACGAGGCCCCAGGTCATGTCCTCGGGGCCGAAGGGTGGCAGCCCTTCCACCGGCGCCACCGTGGCCATGCCGGTGATGCCCTCCGGCGGAACGGTCAGGCTGCAGTAGGGGATGACGGCGATGCCGAGGCCGGGCTTGACGAAGCCGGGCAGGCGCATGTTGCCGTAGCTCGTCGCGATGCCGACGTCGCCGCGCTGGAAGCCGCGGTTCCACATGTGGCCGGCGACGATGTCGCAGGCCTCGGCGTACAGGGCGTAGTCGGGGTCGGCGGGCAGGGCGGCCAGGGCTTCGGCGTGCTGCTGCCAGGCGTCCTGATAGGCCTGCCGGGCTTCCGCGCCGGCGAGCGCGCCGGTGCGCACGCGCTCCACCGCACCGCCGGGAGATCCCAGCGAGAACTGCGCCGCGCCGCGCGCCGCCGGTTCGGGAGCCACGGCGGGGACGGCGCGCAGCGCCTCCTCGCGGGACACCGGCAGCGCCAGCCCGCCGTCGATCAGCAGGAAGCCGGATTCCCGGCCCGACCGCCCGAAATGCCGGTATTCGTAGACGCCGTCCTCGCCGAGCGCGAAGCGGGCGCGGTCCGGCGTCACCGGCTCCCGCGCGACGAACCGGCGCTGCGGCGAACCGTCGGGACGCATCCCCTCGATCCGGGCCAGCCATGGGCGGCGGCCCTCGGCGCGCATCGGCGTCGAGGCGGCCCGTGCCGACACGGCGGCGCCGTCGATGGTCAGGGAGGGGGCGATCCAATCGAAACGCCGGTCCTCCTGGACGCGGTCGAGAAGGGCCTTGAGGGCGGCGCCGTCCGGAAGCTCGAGCAGCAGCTCGGCGCTGGGAAGCCGCTCACCGCTTTCCGTGCGGTCCGGGTCGCGCCGCCGAAGGACGCGCGCGCCCCGGCCCACCGCCATCTCGGCCACGCCGTCGAGGGCGGCGGCCTCCGCCGCGCCGAGCGCCAGGCGCGGCGGGGCGACGCGATACTGGACGGGCTCGGGCGGGGCGACCAACTCGGCGACCTGCGCCGCCGTCGCCGACGGCGTCAGGGCCAATTCACGCCGGGCGCTCCGGAGCAGATCGAGATCCGCGCCGAGCGAGGCGAGCACAGCGGCGGGCACGGCGCCTCCGGCGTCCCGGCGGGCGGCGACGGCGTGGAGATGGATCTGGGCGGCCGCGCGGGCGGGGTCGGCCGGATCAAGGCCGACGGACAGCCGGCCGTCGGCGGCGTAGAGCACGCCGCCCCTGGGAGCGTCGGCGAAGGCGGCGAGATCACCGATGGCCGCCTCGGCACCGAACTCGGCGGTGCGCCGGCCGGCTTCCTGGACGAACTCGTCGCGGGTCAGACGCCAGGGCGCGCTTTCGGCAAGCCAAGCGGGCGATGCGAAGGGCAGACGGCCGGTCCATTGGGCGAGCGCGTCGCCGATGCTGAACTGAGGGCGCTCGGTCGTGCCGTCGCGCGGAACGTCTTCCCCGCCCTCGGCGAGCCACAGCGTCGCGCCCACCCCCGCCGGACCCGACAGCGCCGCGGCCGAGGCGGGGTCGAGCTGCGGCAGCAACGGTCCGACCAGGGTGGCGACGTGCTCCGCCGCCCGCGCCCGGCGGGCCGCCGGTTGCGCGTCGAGGCGGCCGCGGGTGTCCGAGAGCCATCCCGGCTCGCCGGCGGCACGCAGCAGCATCTCCGCGGCGGACAGCCCGTGGACCGCGAGATCGCCGGCCAGATCCGGGCGCCCCCGCTCGGCGGCGTCGACCGCCGCGGCCCAGGCGTCCAGCAGATGCGCGTGGTTGGCGATCAGCGCCGCTTCCGCGGCCATCCTTTGGACGTCGCCGCCGAAGGGCACGGACTCATGGGACGCCGGCCGGCCGGTGGAGAACTGCACGGTCTGGGCGATGCGGCCGGCCGTGTCGGCCAGCGACGCCGGATCGATACCGGCCTGCTGGAGCAGGTCGGTGCCCCGCTCGACGGCCTGACGGCCGAAATCGGCAAGGTCATGGCCGAACGCGGCGAGGCGGGCGAACAGACCGCTCGCCGTCTCCCCGGCGGCCCCCGCCTCCAGCCGCGCCCGCGCCCCCTGCAGCAGGGTCTCTCCCTCGCGCATCAGGCCGTCGGCCTTGGCGCCCAGCTGTTCCAGCAGGCCGGGACGCAGGGCGTCCGCCGCGGCGCCCAGGGCGTCGGACAGGGTCTGGCGGGCCTGGAGGGAGACATCAACGATGGAATTCGCGGCCTGTCCGACCGGGTCGCCGGAGAGCCAATGGTGGAGACCGCGGAGGTCGGCTGCGGTGTAGTCCGCCGGCGATGGCCGGATTCCACCGGCGATGGCATCGAGAAGGTCGGCGCCGGTCGACCGGGCTCCGTGGACAAGCTCGGAGCCGGCGGTCATGGCGCCGTCGAGGTCGACGCTTGGAACGGTGGCGGCCACGGCGTCGAACCCGTCGCGCAGGATGCCGCCGGCTTCGGCGGCCAAGCGGTCGAAGTCGGCGGCGTGGGAGGTCCCGCGCGCCCAGTCGATGCTGGCCAGTCCCTCGCGCAGCCGGTCCGCCAACGGCAGATCGGCGACGTTCAGGAAGGTGCGGGCGAACAGGCGCAGATCATCGGCGCCGGTCCCGGGCAGCAGATTGCCGAGAACCGCGTGAAGGTCGGCGGCCAGCTCCTCGGGCGAACGGTCGGACCGTTCCATCGCGGTGCGGAGCGCGACGGCCGCCTCGTGGGCCATCGCGGCGGCGGCGTCGATGCCCGCGTCGATGTAGGGGCTGGCCAGCACGGCACCGTCATGGACCAGCTTCCCCGCCTGCACGAGCATCGACACGAGGCCGATCGCGCGCAGCGTCGGCATCGCCCGGTCCAGCAGACCGGCTTCAGGAAGGGGCTGGGGGTCGGCGCCGTCAGCACCGAGGGCGAACTGAGTGCGGGCGGCGTCACGGGACCGCGACCGTGAGCGCTGCCGTTCGGACATGGGGGCCTCGAACAGGTTCAGGCGGACGATGGGCTGTCCCGCGGCCGGGACGGTGTAAGGCCGGCGCGACGCCGCTGCGGCCTCGGCCGGCGCCGGCCGGCTCTCCGCGTCGACGGGTTCGGCCGCGCCGCGGTCAAGGCTCGCCGAGCGGACCCGCTGGGCGATGTGGCGCCACAGCGTGCCGAGCGGCGTCGCCGGGTCCTGGACCTCCGCGTCGGTGATGCGGTCGCCGCCGATCGCCGACCACAGGCCCGACACGGCGTCGACGGGCAAGGGCCGACCGTCGGTCAGAAGCGCCCGGCGCTGTGCGTCGCCGGCGGCGGCGCTGATCACCGCCCAGGCGTAGAGTTCGTAGGCCTCCTTCGAGCGGGCGCCGGCGACGATGGCCGGGCGCATGGCCAGGGCGATTTCCGCCGGCGTGGCCGCCGGCCCCGGTTCGCCGCCGGCGGCGCGCTCGGCCATGATCCGCTCGATCCGCTCGGCGGTGATCATCGCCTTGAGAGCCGTCGCGTCCGGGGACTTCAGCTCCGCGTTGGTCCAGCCGCAATCATGGACGGCGATCGGGCCGGTGAGCCAGGCCCGGTGGGCGGGGTGAAGCGGGCCGTGTTCCGGCGAGGCGAGCGCGATCAGGTCGGCGACGGCGGCGCGGTCCATGCCCATGTTGGCCAGCAGGATCAGGCGGGCCATGGTCGGCGGCTCGCCGGCGTCGGTGCCGGTGTCGGCGGTTCCGAGGCTGTATTGAACGCGGGTTCGGGCCGCCCGGCGCCCCTCGTCCGCATCGAGAACCCGCATGGCGGCGTCGATGCCCTCGGCCTCCATGACCTGCATGAGATCCCGATGCCGCTCCAGGTCGGCCTCCTCCCGCCGGGCGCGTTCGACCGCACGGTCGATCACCCCCTTAGTCCGGCCGGCGCGCAGGTCGGCGAGGTCGGCGTCCACCGACGCGGTGTTTCCGCCGGCGCCCAGAATGCCGTCGCGCATCGCCGTCACGCGTTCCGTCAGCAGGTCATGGGCGACGAGGGCTCGGCCCAGCTCCCAGCGCTGCCGCACCATCGCCTGGGGATCGCCCGCGCGGTTGAGGGCGCCGAGCGCGATCGGGGCGTGCATCGCCGTCTCCACCTCGGGATGGGCGATGAGCTGGAGGGCGTGGCTGAGGCCGGGTCGGTAGGGGTGGCGGAGCGCGTCGTCGAGGCTGTCGGGCTCCGGGGCATTGAGGCCGAAGGACTGGAGATGGACCAGTTCCGGGGACGCGTGCAGCGCCTCCGTCGCCACGGCGAGCTGGTGGAGGAGGAGGCGCCCCCGGTCCTGCTCGCCGTGCGGGAGGCCGGCGGCCAGGGCGTCGAGGTCGCGGGCGAGGCAACCGGCGTCGCCGGCGTAGAAGGAGGGAAGCTGCCGCAACGCGCGGGCGGCGCGGCGCGGGTTGGCGGCGTTGTCGGGCTCCGACGCGATGGCGTGGGCGGCCCGGTAGGCGGCGGCCACGCCGCTGTGCTGGCGCGGATCGCCGAGCGCGAGCCCGAAGGGCAGGACACCGTCCCGCGCCGCCTCGCCGATCAGCCGCTCGGCGAGCTTGGCGCCCTCCTCGATGACGCCGGGCGGCGCCAGTTCGGAGACGGCCTTCAGCGGCGCCGGGGTGACGTAGGCGGAGAGGTCGGCCATTCCGTCTTCCGCCGCGGACAGGATCATCCGGTCGAGGTGCGCGGGTCCTCCCAGGCTGTATTGCCGGCGGACCCTGCCGTCCGCACGCCGCGCCTCGGCTTCGGCCGCCTGGGGTTGAGCGCGGGAGGCAACGTCCCGGTCCTGCCCGGCTCCGATCACCAGTCCGAGGTTGCGGGCGAAGCGCGCCTGCGCCTGGGCGCGCAGGACCTCCGGCGCCTCGGGCGACAGGCGGAAAAGGCCGGGGACCCGTGTGGTGACCGCGGTCATCGCCCGCTCGCGGACCTCCCCGGTCAGTGCGTTGCCGTGCGTCACCGTGGCCGGGACGCCGGCGCCCGCCATCTGCAGGTAGGTTGCGTGGTAGAGGGTGGGGTCCTCGACCGTGGCGTCGACGTAAAGGTGCTGATGGGCGTCGATGCCCAGCTCGCGCAGCCGTTCGGCAACGGCGAGCGCGCCGGCACCGGCGCCGGCCGACGGGTCGGCGACGGCGACGTAGCCCTTGTCGTCGATGATCCTCTGCACGGTTTCGGCATCCGGAAACATCATCCGGGCCATGAACTCCGCCACCGGCGGCGGCGTGAGCGCTTCTTGCGCCACGCCGCGTTCCGCCAGGATGGGGGTGAGGAAGTCCCGTCCCGTCGCCTGGACCCCGGCGAGGGTTTCGGCGACCATCTGCGCGACGGCGATGCGGTCCTCGGGCCGTCGGTAGCGGCCCAGCGTCTTCAGGTAGCGCTCTTCCGACCGCCGCCAGGCGTCGCTCGGGCCGAAATAGACGCCGTTGCGCATCGCGTCGTAGCCCATCGACAGCGTGTCGGCGAGCACCTCCCGGTCGGAAAAGCCCGTGCTTTCCGCCACGAGGTCGAGGCGTCGCTCGAAGCTGCGGCGCAAGGCGGCGCCGCCGTCGATGAGGCTGGCGGACGGTTCCGGGGGAGCGCTGACGCTGCGGCGGACGGACTCATGTGCGGCCTGCAGCTGCTCCGGGGTCAGCGGCTCCAGACCGGACAGGCGCTGGGCTTCCCCGGGGAGGAGTTGAACGATCCGCGACCGGCCGTCATCACCATCGCCGAGCAGCGTGTCGAGGTCGATGCGCGCCGTGCCGTCGCCGACGCTGAACTGCGGCGCCGGCGACAGGTGAGCGTCGCGGAAGCCGGCGCTTGCCTTGCTCAGGCGCAGGCGCGCCCAGGTCACCGCGCGGTTCAGGAAGCCTTCCGGCGTTGCGGCCGCATCGGCCGCGGCGCGGACCGCTTCGTCGACGAGCGCCCGGGCGGCCTGCTCGGCCTCGCGCTTGCTGTCCGGCGACAGGGAGGCGAAGCGCCCGACCGGCCAGGCGGCCGGCGCGACCGACGGGGCGTGGCCCCATTCCAGCACCGCCTTCAGGGCGAGCTGCGTCGCCGCCTGCCGGTCCTCGGCGCCGCCGGACGCCAGGACGGCGATGCGCTCCAGCGTGGCGGCCCGGTCGGGCAGCGCCGTGGCGGCGCCGAACCCCTGGCGGGCGAGCGCGGTGGCGAAGTCGTCCATGGTCACCACGCGGGCCTGCCGGCGGGCGGCGGCGAGGGCGGCCTCGTTGACCAGCACGTCGAGGTCGGCGCCGGAGGCCCCGGCGGTCGCCTCGGCCAGCCGGACCACATCGATGTCGTGGCCGGCGATGCGGGCGGTGTGACCGGCCAGAATGTCCCGGCGGTCGTCCATGGTGGGCAGTTCCAGGCGGACCGTGCGGTCGAAGCGCCCGGCCCGGCGGATGGCCGGATCGATGTCGTGCTCGCGGTTGGTGGCGGCGAGCGTGAGGACGCCCGGCGCCGCGTCGAAGCCGTCCATGGCGTCGAGCAGAGCGTTCACCCGCTCGGTCACCGTCTGGGCGTTCGGCCCCTCCGCGGTCTCGCGGTTGCCCAGCGCGTCGATCTCGTCGATGAAGAGGATCGCCGCCCCGTGCTCGCCGGCCTTGTGGCCGACGGTCTCGTAGAGGCGCTTGATGTTCTTCGCGCTTTCGCTGATGTAGCTGCTCATCAGGTCGGTCGCGGTGACGGCGAAGAACGGCACCTGCGCTTCGCCGGCCAGGGCGCGGGCGGACAGGGTCTTGCCGACGCCGGGGGGGCCGACCAGCAGGATGCCCTTCGGCGGCTTGGCGCCGAGCGCGGTGTAGCGGCCGGGGTCGCGCAGAAAGTCGACGACCTCCAGCAGCTCCGACCGCAGCGCGTCGGAGCCGCGCACGTCGGCGATGCGCTCGGCGATGGCCGACGGGTCGATGGGCCGCGGCCCGGTGTCGCCGGCACCGGCGAAGGTCCGGCCCTCCTTTCCAGCGCCACTTTTTGCGGCAGCATCGCGTTCGGCGGCCGCGTCGGGCCGCGGCACGGCCGGCGTGGTCGGGAAGACGTTCGGCGGGGGCGCCCAAGGCGAGGGTGGGGCGGCCGGCGCCGCCGAGGCTGCCGGCGGCTGGTTTTGCCAGGGCATCGGCCGTTGCGGCGCCACGGCGAACTGGGGCTGGTGGAGGACGGCGGCGAGCCGCTCCCGGCCGGCGGGCGTCAGGCGGACGCCGGCCCCTGCTCCGGCATGGCGCGCGCCGTCGTTGACGATCAGCCCGTTCGTGTAGGCGCTGCGGACGACGCGCGGGTCATGGGCGGTGAGCGTCGCCGGCGGGGCGACGCCGAACGGCGCGGAGGCGGTCGCGACGTCGTGCAGCATCCGCTCCAGGGGGCCGAGGTCGATGTCCCCGACGCTGAATTGCGGGCCGTCGATCGCCGAGGCCATCGGAACCTCGGTCACGGCCGCGGCCAGGGCCTTCGGGGTGCCCTGCATGCCGCGAAGCGCGCCGACCGCGCGCCCCAAGTCGGTGGTGTGCAGAACGGTGACGCCGAGGTCGCCGTCCGGGTCGGCGACGAAGCGCGTCACGGTGTAGCGGGGCAGCAGCCTGCTCTCGCGCATCGGCGCCGGGTCGCCGGGCAGCGGATCGCCGGCGTCCGTGGAGATGGCCAGGTCCGCGCAGTCTGGGGGCGCGAAGTGACGGCCCGCTCCGTAGTTGCGTTGCCGGCCGGCGTCGGTCCATCCGGCCTCGTCGACGAAGGCGGCGAGCCGGTCGCCGAGCGGGCGCACCCATCCCTGAATCGTCGGGTCCGAGGACAGGCTGTACTGGGGGCCGTCGATGCTGTTGGCGAGCAGCATCTCGCGGGCGTGGCGCTCGCCGTCCTGACGGGCGAGGACCATCGGGTCGGGATGGAACCCGTACTGCGCGAAGGCGCTTCCGGTCAGGGCCTGCACGACGCCGACGGCGCGGACGAGGCTGGTGGTTTCGAGAACGACGTGATCCCGGAGGTAGCCGAGGTCGTCGATAACCGTCTCCACGACGGTGTAGCGGGGCAATGCACGCGAGTCCTCCCCGTCCCCGTCCCCGGAAATCGGAACGCCGTCGCGGACCGTCACGTTGAAGCGGCTCGCCTTGTCGGGAGCGTAGCCGGTGAGGGGGTCGGGGCCGATCTCGACCCCGTTGGTCATCCAGCCGGCGCTCTCCGCGAACCGCGCCAGCCGGTCCTCCAGTGGCTCGACCCAGGCGCTCAAGGCGTCGAACCGCCCGAGCGAGAACTGCGCCTCGGCGTGGGCCTGAAGCACCGCGGGCTCGCCCGACGCGACCGGGACACCGTTGCGGACGGCGATCCACCCGCCGTCGGCGGGCTGCACCTCGATGGAGAGGCCCTGCGTTTCGGCGAGCATGGCCCCGCTGTCCACATCGTGTTCCCAGGTGATGGGCGCGCTGCCGAGCGGCAACGGCACGCCGTCCGTCGGCGGAGCGTCGGTCAGGCGGGGCAGCGCGGCGGATGCGGAGGGGACCGCCTCGAAGACGGTGTCCGCCGCCCCGCTCTTGACCAGACCGAGGTCGTGGGAAACGGCGCGGCCGTTGCGGACGTCCTCCGCGATGGAGGCGAGCAGGCGCCCGGCGATCACCCCCTTGAGGCTGGTCAGCGGGGCTTTGAACGCCCGAGCCTCGGCGGCGCCGACCGGCGACAGGCGGGCCTGCTCCGGCACACGGTCGTGCAGATCCCGCGCCTTCGCCAGGCTGGTCAGGACCAGGGTTGGCTGCGCCCAGGCCGCGTCGCGGTGCGACAGGTCGAGAGCGTCCAGATAATCGGCGCCGAGCGCGATGATGGCGGAGTCGTACCCACCGCCGCTCAGCAGCGCTTTGACTCGCATCGGCGCTCCGGTGCGGACCGCCCAGGCCGTGCGCTCCGGCGGGGTCATGTCGCGCAGCGCGACGTCGTAGGGAACGATCGGGCGGGCGCCCGGCAGGAGGCCGTAGCCGGCGGACAGGATGTGGACGTCGACCGTGGCCCCGGCCGCGCGCAACGCGTCGACGCCCGCCATCAGCGCCTGGTGATGCCGCCCGGCGTACATGCGCTCCGCCGGCATGGCCTGCTCAAACAGGGCGGCCGTCCGGGCCGCCAGATGGTCCTCGCCGGAGCGGAAATCGGCCGGCAGCAGCCGGTCGGGCGAATCCGTCGCCTTGGCGGCGCCGCATTGGGTGATGACGAGCAGGCGCGGCGCCGCCGCTTCGTCATTCGTAGTGATTTCGTTGGTTGTGGTTTGGTTCTTCGTGGTTTCGTCGGTGTTCCGGTTCTCGGGATTCCCGTCAATGAATGCGTCGGACGCGATCGGCCCGGCCGCCGTCGCGGCGCGGTCACGGGCGCGGGTCCATTCGGAACGCACGGCGTCCTCGGGCAGGCCGCGGAAGGCGGCCCAGGCCGTCAGCGTCATGTCCGTCGGGCGAGGATGGCGGGACCGGCGCTCACGCTTGCGCGCCGCCGCGAGCGTGGCGTGCACGGCTCGCTGATCGTCCGCTTCCCGCAGGGTGTCCCACGCCGGTCCGCCCAAACCGGTCCCGGGCAGGGCAAGCCAGGACGCAACGGTAGGCCAACCCAGGTCGCCGGGATGGCGGTGCAGCGCCGCCGCCTGCCGGGCGGCCGCCCAGGCGCCGATTTCCCGCGCGAGGTGCCGCGCGTAGGTCTTTTCCGCCGCCGTGGCGCCGTCGTCCAACCAAGCCCGGGAGTCCAGCTCCCGCGGGTCGAGACGGGCCGGATTCCCGGTCAAGCGGGCCTCGACGGCGGCGCGGCGCCCGTCGCGGTCGAGCGTCGCGTTGGCGGCGTCGGTCTGCCGGGGCGACCCGGCGCGGAAGGTGCCGCGGGCGTGGGCCATCAGCGCCGCGGGCACTCCGGTGAGGCGGAGCGGATCGGGGAGGGGGGTGGCCGGATCGGCGCCGAACGCGACGGCGGCACGGTCGCGCGCGGCGTCCCGGGCCACATCGGCGATCGTCGCGTCGTAGTGGCGGGCGGGAACCGTGGTGCCGTCGGCGAGGCTCTGCGCCGGGAGCGTCGCGCCGACCCAGCCCTTCGTCACCTTGCGCGGCCGATCGGGGTGGCGGCCGTTGACCGACACCCACAGGTCGGGATCGGGACGGTTTCCCGCCATTCCGGAGATCCGCCCCTGCGCGACGACGGTCCGGCCGGCGAGCTCGGCGACCGCCTCCGCGGTGGCCGCGTCGGACCCCGCGGTGTCGATGTGGCCGGCCACGAGCGCGCGCGCCGCGCGCGCCAGGCGCAGAGTCACCGCCTCATCGGCGGTGCGATCGCCGGCGGCCGCGGCGCGGGCGAGCGCGGCGCTGCTTGCCGGACCGTCGGCGAGACGGGCCGCGGCGGCGGCCGGCAGAATGCCTTCCGGCCCACCGGCCAGAGGGTATTCCCGGCGCCAGGGCTTGACGCCGTCCCGCACGGGCATCGCCACGCCGATCTTGCCGCGCGGCACCTTCCGGCCGGTGCGGTCGGCCATGCCGATGGTCACCTCCACGCTCGCCTCCGGATCGTCGGGGGCGCCGTAGGTCCGGGTGAGCGGCCCTTCGGCGATGGTCTCCGGGGTCAGCCCCGCAGCCAGCAGCCGGCCGGCCAGATCGATGGCGAAGCGGTCGCCGGCCGCGTCGGGACCGGCGGAGAACTGGGCGTCGTCGTTCTGCATGGGGGTCACCTCGTTCGCGGCGCCGGTGGAAGGGAGGGGCGCGCGGTTGCGGGGAAGGGGTTCGCCGCCGAACAAACCGAGGCGGCGCGGCGGGGCGGCCTCGGACGGCACGGCGTAGCCGACGGCTCCGGCGCGCGCGGCGTCGGTCGTGGTCACGAGTTCGGCGCGGACACCGTCGCCGGCCTCGGCGAGGCGCAGCGCGAGAGCCCGGGCGACGCCAGCCGCGCCGGTGCCGTCTCCCTCGCGGCCCGGCCCGGACAGCGCGGCGGCCAGGGTGCGCGCGGCGTCGGCATCGCCGGCCAGGAGGGCGTCCTGGAAGGCCAGCTCGGCCAAGGCCCGGCGGCGGGCCGGCTCCGACCGGTCGGCGCCGGAGACCGGATCGCGGTCCGGTTCCAGGAACGCCGTCCGCGGCGCGGTCAGGACGGGCTCGGCCGCCATCCGCTCCAGCAGGGCGATCCGCGGGTCGGCGGGCTCGGCGGCGCTCAGGGCCGCGGCGGCGTGGTGCAGGAAGGACGCCCGCGTGGCCCCCGGCCCCTGGTTCAGGCCGGAATCGATGACATGCGGGACATGGCCGGCGGCGACCGAGGTCTGCCCGGCCTCCAATCGCGCCGCGTAGCGTTCCTGCAGTCCAGCGACCAGCATGGCGCGCGCCCCGGCGAGCGCCGCGAAGCGTGCGCGGGGATCGGACACCCGTTCGCCATAGTCGCCGGAGAGGATCACCGAGCGGTCGCGCTCATGGAGCGGGAAGGGGCTGGAGGAATCGGCCGCTTCGACGCGGAACAGCGGGTAGCCGCGGTTTTCCGACGCGGGGGTGAAGCGGACGCGGATCGGCGAGGCGCCGAACCGGCCGGTCCAGGCACGCTCGGGCGCCGGCGACCACACAGCGTCCGCGTCGACGCCCTTGGTCAGGACACCCCGGACGGATGCCCGGAGCTCGGCGGCGACGCGGTCGAGGCGGTTCCGCACCAGCAGAACCTCGCCGCCGCCGGGCATCGCCACGGCGAAGCGCTCGGCGTCGCTCAGCGCGGCCGCCGCGTCGCGGTCGCCGGCGACCGCCACCATGCCAGGGGCGACGTCGACGACGGCCACGCCGGGGGTGCCGCCGTCCGTCCGGGCGGCGGCGTCCGCCGCGAGCCCGGCGATCTCCGCCTCACGCCCGCGAAGGGCGGCGGCGGCCCGGGACAAGGCGGTCTCCTCCTCGATGACGGCGGCGATGGACGGCCCGCCGGGGCCGCGCTCGGAAAGCCGCCGGGACAGACGACGCATCACGTCGTGCAGGCCGCGCCCGTCCGGCAAGATCTCCGCGGCCAGATGGCGGGAGCGGACGGCGCTCCAGTCGTAGGCCAGGGCGTTGAGGACGGTTGCCCAATCCCGGGCTTCCTGGCGGGTTTCCCACCGATCGACCGGACCGGCCGCGTAACCGGTCGGCAGATGGGTCACCGTCCACCGGCGCACCGGTTCCTCACCCTCGCCGACGATCATCCGATGCACGCCGAAGCTGCCACAGACCTCCGCGGCGACCTCGGCGGGAGCCTCGACACGCTGCAGGGGCACGCGGATCGTCCGGCGTTCCCAACGGTCGGCGGGGCCGGACTCGTTGAGCGGGTCGGGCCGCTCCGGATCGGCGTCGCCGACCTTGTAGACGGCGGGCGGCGGTGCCGCGGCGGTCAGCTCCTGCTGCTGTCCCCGGCGCGGTGCGCGGGCGCGCTCGACCATCTCGCCGCCGAACAGGCCGAGGCGGCGTGCGGCGGCCGTGCCCGCCACCGGCGCCTCGTAACGGCGTCCGGCCGCCGCGGTCGCGGCCGCCGACCGGCGGAGGGCCTCGGCGATGTCCTCCACCGTCCGGGCATCGGACAGCGCGCGATGAAGCACACCGGCGACCTCCCGGATCGGACGCCCGTCGTCGAGGCGTTCATCGGCGGGGAGCGTGTCGCGGACATCCTCCCATCGGTAGGGCAGCGCCATCAGGCCGTCCGCCCAGGCCCGGGCGGCCTCGACGGTCGGCAGCGGAAGGTTGGCCCGCAGGCCGGACGGCAGGTGCGAGACCGACCAGGACGGGGTTTCGGGCCGGGGGTCCTCCTCAGGAGCCCAGGTTTCATGCACGGCGAAGCTGCCGCGCACCTCGCCGGACAGGGTGCGGCTGTCCACCTGGTGCGGGAAGCCGATCAGGATGCGCACCGTCCCGGCGCGCCACGCGTCGGACGGGGCCGGGTCGTTGAGCGGGGCGCCATCGTCCGGAACGCGGTCGCCGGCCTTGAAGGCCACCGCCGCGCCGGCGGCCGGCGTCACCGCTTCGGGCGCCGCGCGCCCGGTGGCGGTCTTCCACACCGCCGCCGGAACCCGCTCGGCGACGGCGCCGAGGACGTCGTCGACCGGACCGAAGCGGGCTTCGAACTCCTTGACCGCCGTGGCCCAGTCGCGGCGCCGGTCGGCGTCCGGCAGGCCGGACAGCGCTCCGTTGACGATCCGTTCCGCGAGCCAGCCGCGCCGAACGGTGTTCGGCCCGACGGCGGGCTCCCAGCGCAGGGCGACCCGCGACCAGGCGTCCCCGCCGCCGAGGATCTCGCCGAGCGCGGATTCCTCCCCGGACAGGCGGTCGCGGTAAAGCGCGCCGCGGCCGGTGGGCCAGCCCAGCGCGTCCGCCCAGCCATCGCCGCGACGGTCGATCTCGGCGGCGACGGCGTCCACCGGGACGTCGGCGCGGTGGCCGACGCGGGCGAGACCGAGCAGCTGGCCGGCAACCGCTTGGTCGGGGGAGGGGTACGGCCCTTCGGCGCCGGCCGGTTCCGGCGGGACCATCGTCGGGACATCCGCGTCCGATCCCGCTTCGGCGCCGTCGGGCACGGGCTGCGGCAGGGCATGGCCGACCGGCAGCAGCACCGGCGCGGGCCGGACCTGCTCCGGGTCGAGGCGGCGGACCGCGGCGGCCCAGGCGGCGGCTTCCCGCCGGGTGGCCGGGTCGTTTTCCGCCCCGACCAGGGCGAGGTCGAGCCGGCGCGCGGCCTCGGCGTGATCCAGCATGCGGTTGGCCAGGATCGCGTCGACGCGCTGCGGGTCGGGATCGGGGAGCTGGAGGATCTGTTCGATCTTGCGCAGCTCGGCCTTCATGGCTTCGATGGCCGATGCGTCGCCGAGACTGCGCAACGGAACGGCGCGCAACTGCGCGATCTCGGCCGCCGCCGCCGCCCGCATCCGCTCCAGCCCTTCCGCCCTCTCCACGACGCCGCGCAAGGCGGCTTCGAGCGACCCCGCGGCCCCCAGGGGCGTGCGGAGATTCAAACGGATGTCCGTGGCCCCGTCCGGCGTCGCCAGCACCATCAGCGGGGTCTGGCGGTGACGCAGCTCCGGATCGGCGGGGAGCAGGATCGGCCAGGGGCCGGCGGTGCCGACGGTGCGTTCGCCCGCCGGAGGCACGGAGACGTCGGCGCGGAACGCCTGCTGCCGGTCGGCCTCCGCCTTGAGCAGGGCGGTGAGCGCCTCGCCGAGCGCGCGGCGGTCGGCCGGCTCGGCGCCGTCGACGATGATGGGCAGCCGGCCGTCGAGCACCCCGCGCGCCGTCTCGGCGGCGTCGCGGGCGCCGGGCAGACGGGCGTCGAGGTCGGCGACGGTGCGGCCGAGGCGGGCGATCTCGCGGTCGAACCGGTCGCGCTCACGCTCGACGGCCCGCCGCGCAGCCTCTGCCTCGACGATCTCCGCCTCGAGCTGGGCGCGCCTCAGCAGCAGCGGGTTGCCGGTGGCGATGGCCATGATGTGGGCGGGCGACAGCTCCGCCGGGTCCTCGTCGCGCATCGACCGCAGCCCCAGCGTGCCGCGCAGGAACTCGCGGATGAAGCGGTCCTTGGCCGCCTGGAGCTGCCAGCCGAAGGCGTCGAAGGTTCCCTCGGTCACGTAGCGCAGGCTGTGGACCTCGGGCAGGGGGTTGCCCTGGCGCTCGGCCCTGCGGTCGCGCTGGTTGACGTGGGCCGGCAGCCAGGGGCAGTCGAGCTGGTGGACGGCGATGAGGCGGTCCTGGACGTTCACGCCTGTGCCCAAGCGTTCGCTGCTGCCGATGCCGACGCGCATCGTGCCGCGCTTCAGCGCGTCCTTCAGCCGTTCGCGCTCGCGCCCTTCGGCCTCCCAGAAGTCGGCGATGTCTTCGGCGGGCACGCCCGCCTCGACCAGCAGGTCCTTGAAGAGCTGGCGGAGCGTGAAATCGCCGCTGGTCTTCGTCGGGTGGATGCCGACGTCGAAGAAGGCGAGCTGGGTGGTTCCCGGGTTGTCGCGCGCGATGCGGGCGACGTTGTCGGCGGCCTGGTGGATCTTCGACTGGGCGAACTCGCGTCCTGCGGGATCGACCAGCCGCATGTCGAGCGCGGCGAGCCGGCCCTCGGTGGCGATCTTCAGCATGTTGTCGTCGCGCGGATCGGCGGACTTCAGGTTCGCCGCGCGCGTGCCCAGGCGGGCGATGAAGTCGCGCTGCGCCTGGCTCGGCGGGGCCGAGACCACCTGCACCATCTTGCGCGGCCGCTTCACGCCGGGGATGTCCTCAACGAAGACGACGTCCATCACCCGGTCGGACAGGCGGCGCAGCTCAAGGAGGTTGTCGTAGCCGGCCAGGCGGGTCACCGGGCGCAGGCGGCCGACCACATCGATCTCGAGCGTGGTGTCGATGTCGGCGAAGGTGTGGGCCCAGGCGTCGAAATGCTCGATGCCGGCCCGCGCCAGATCCTCGTACTGGAGGAACCGCTGCAGCGTGTACAGCTCCGCCACGCTGTTGCTCAGCGGCGTGCCGGTGCCGAGGAGAACCCGGTTGCCATGGTCCTGGAGCCAGCGGCAGCGCGCGAACATCCGGGCGGCCCGCTGGCTGGCCTGCGAGGGCAGGCCGCGGATCTCGCCCAGCGAGGTCGGCACGTAGAGGTTCTTGTAGCGGTGGGCCTCGTCGACCGCGATGTGGTCCACGCCGAGATCGTCGAAATACACCGCGTCGTCGCGGCGCCCCTCCTTCAGCAGGCCTTCGATGCGCGCCTCGATCTCGGCGATGCGCGTTTCCATGTGCTTGACGGTGCGCTCCGACTCGTCCGGGTCGAGCCCGTGCAGAGCCTCGCGGTACGCCGCCTTCTCCTCATGGAGGAAGCGTTCCTCCAGGGCCGGGGAGAGCGGGATCATGTCGAAGGGGTCGTGGGGGACCACCACGAGATCCCAGTCGCCGGTGGCGACGCGCCCCCAGAAGCGGCGGCGCTCCTCGGGCGTCACGGTCTGCTTGTCCGGCCAGGCGAGGATCTTGGCCGCGGGATACATCGCGCGGGCCGTCTCGACGACGCTGTCCGGCCCGTAGAGCGTGGTGGCCTGCACGGCGAGCAGGGGCTTGCGGTGCAGCCCCATGCGCTTGCCCTCGACGCAGGCCGCCACCAGGGCGAAGGTCTTGCCGGCACCGGCCTCCCAGCCGAGCAGCGTGGAGCCCTGCAGGGCGCGCCAGACGCCGTTCTTCTGGATGGCGCGCGCCCGGGCGGCCCATTCCGGCGCCATGGTCGGAAAGGTCAGATGGCCGCCGTCGTAGACCCGCGCGACCGACCGGTTGAAGCGTTCGTTGTAGACGCCGGCCAGCTCGGCGCGCCGCTCGGGGTCGCGCCAGATCCAGTCGCGGAACGCCCCTTGGATCTCGCGCACCTTCATCCGCGCGGCCAGGGTCTCCTCGGCGTTGATGACGTGTCCGCCGTCCTTCGTCTTGTCCTTGATCACCGGCGGCCGCCCCGAGAGGGCCGCCAGCATCAGCTCGGCGCCGTCGGCGCGGTCGGTCGCCCAGGTGGTGGCGACGCCGGGCGCCGTCCGGTGGCCGCCGGTGACGCGGAACTCCCAGCGCCCGTCCACCGGCGAGTAGCCGACCTCGACCGCCTCCGGCGGGATCTGGAAAAGCTCGGCGGCGAAGCGGCGAATGTGGGCGGGGGCCACCCAGGGCGCCCCGAGGCGGGCGGCGATCTGGTAGAAGGGGATGGGGTCGGGCTGCACCGCCTCCAGCGCCTGGACGTTGCGGGCGAAGCGCTCCTCCGTCTGGGCGGCGAGACGCGCCACCTCAAGGCGGGACCGCACGTCGCCGGTCAGGTAGTCGTCCCGCGTCACCAGCCGGCGGGTCGCCGGGTCCTCGAAGGCCAGACCGGTGTCGACCAGGCGACTCTCGACCTCCGCCGGCGCGGTGCCGAGCAGAGCGGCCATGCGGGCGCTGTCGATCGCTCCGGACTCGTTGAGGACGATGGCCAGGGCGTCGTCCAGCGTGGCCGCGCGGTCGGGCGGCGTCACGGCGGCCAGCACGTCGCGCTCGAACACGTCCGCCCGGTGGATGGCGCCGTCCGGAGCCACCTGCTCGAGGGCGAACAGCATCGGCCCGTCGGGGTCGGCCGCCAGCAGGCGGACCGCCCGGCGGCCGCGCATGGCGCCGTGCGCGGCGACGAACGCCTCGTAGGCTTCGCGCAGCGCGGCGCGCCCGGCGTCGCGTTCGCCCTGCGGGCGGCCCTCCCGCTGAGCGGCGAACACGCGGCGCAGCGCGTCGCGGACCGCCAGCCCGTCGCGGACGAGCCGCTCCTCGGCGGCGGTGAAGGGGCGATCGCCGATCGCCGGAACGGCGAGGGCGCCGTCGACGACGACGCGCAGCGCGCCCGCGGAGTCGAGCAGGTAGGAGCCTTGGCGGGCGGTCGCCGGCGCCGTCTCCACGGCCTGGACCGGAGAGCGCTCCACGGGCTTCCACAGGTCGGTGGGGAGTGCCGCGAGACGGTCCCGCAACTCGGCCGCGGCGCGCTCCGGCACGTTGGACGGCTTCAACCGCGGAAGGCGGGCGGTGACGTCGGGATGCTCGCCGGCGTGGTTGGTGCCCGAGCGCTCCAGGCGTCCGATCACCCGGTCGGGATGGTCGGCGAACCAGCGGTTCACCTTCATCTCCGGGCCGCCGAGCGGGTCGCGCACGGTCTGGACCGCGATCCAGTCCGGCTCGGCGGCGATCACCGCGTCGCGCTCGGCGGCGCGCAGGGACGACAGCGGTTCGGCGCGCTTGCGCAGGACCAGCAGATCCGCGGCGACCTCGGTGCCGGCGGATTGCCCGGCCCAGTTGGCCGGCAGCCGCACGGCGGTGACCAGCTCCGCCTTGTCGCGCAGGGCCTCGCGG
This sequence comes from Azospirillum brasilense, assembly GCF_003349955.1. GTDB lineage: Bacteria > Pseudomonadota > Alphaproteobacteria > Azospirillales > Azospirillaceae > Azospirillum > Azospirillum brasilense_B. Next base: position 24,833 of record NZ_QLKQ01000025.1, on the reverse strand, counting down.
ACGCCCGTGTCGGCGGCGTCGAGCGTGAAGGTGCTGGTGATCAGCGCCGCGACGCCGCCGGGCCGCAGCAGATCCACGCTCTTCAACAGAAAATGGTTGTGGACGGTGGGCTTCAGATCGGCGTAGCGCGCGTCGAACAGGTGGTACTTTCCGAAGGGGACGTTGCCGACGGCCAGGTCGAACCAGTCGTCGGGAATCGCGGTCCGGGCGAAGTTCTCCAGCCGGATGTCGGCGCCGGGATAGAGCAGGCGGGCGATGCGGCCGCTGACGCTGTCGAGCTCGATCCCGGTGACGGCGGCGTCGCGCAGGGCCTCCGGCATCAGGCCGATGAACCAGCCGGGACCGCAGCCCGGCTCGAGCACCCGCACCGGGTGATCCGGGCTGGCCGTGACGCCGGCGGCCGCGAGCGCGTCCCACATGGCCGCGGCGACGCGGCCGTCGGTGTAGTGGGCGTTCTTCACGCTTTCGCGGAGCGCCGCGTATTCGTCCGGGTCGAGCAGCGCCTGCAGCGCGTCGGCGTAGGGCTGCCAGCCCTGCTCGGCGGCCCGCCACGGTTCGAAGACCTGGGGCACGCCGCCGAACCCCGAATAGGCGGCGAGAAGCCGGCGCTCGTCGTCGGTCGGCAGCCGCCCGTCGGCCTCGACGAGAAGCAGCGTCTCGATGGCGGCGATGTTGTCGGCGGCGCGGTGCTTGGGGCTGCGGGTGCCGAGCCGGGCGGGGTCGGCGATGACGTGGTTGCGCGGCGCCGCCGGGGCGACCGACAGCACGCCCCCGGACGGGACGGCCTCCGCCCCGGTGCCGGCGCTGAACTGGAGCCGCGAGCGGAGCCGCAAAGGCGGGGATGGGACCAGCTCGGTGCGCGGGTTCTGCGCGACCACCATTTCGGCCGGCCAAGCGGGCGTGTCCGGCATGGCGACGCGCGCGCGTCCGCCCGGATGCTCCATCCCAGCCAGGGCGGCCGGACGCCAAGGCATGATCCCCCAGCGCGGCTCGAGCGGCCACGGCACGGCGTCGTCGCGCAGGTGGAGGCGGACCGGCACGCGCTCGATCCCCATCTCGCGGGCGAGGTGGACGATGCCGATGGCACGGCACCCGATGACCTCGGCGGTGCCCGCCGGGGCGTCCCCGGGCCGGCTGAAGCGCCCGGGGGCGGCGGAGAAGCCCTGAGCGCGGGCTTCCGCATCGGGCATGCGCAGGGTCAGTTCGGGAAGCGCTTCGGCGCCGCCGTCGGCGATCTCGCCGCGCAGGCGCTCGAGGTCCGGCGGCGGATTATCCAGGCCCGGCCGCGGGGCCGCGGTGAGGGCGAGCAGCGCCGAGGGGGCCATGTGCACCAGCGTGTCGCGGCACAGCGGGTCGGCCGCCTGGCGGCGGGCGGCGTCGAGCGCGGCGGCGGCGACGAGGCGGTCGCCGTCGGCCGCCGCCGCCGCCAGACGGGCCTCGGCGGCCCGCCAATGCAGGTCGTCGGAGCCGAAGCGGTCGGGGGGCTGCCAAGGCCCCGCGCCGAGGCTGTACTGGCGGGGGTCGGTGGCGTCGCCGATCAGCGGCCGCTGGGTCCGCAAGGCCTTCGGGTCGCGCCGGGCGAGCTTGGCGGCCCGGCGCCCGTAATCGCCCTCGTAGGCCCGCTCGAACAGGTCTTCGGCCGTCTGGAAGCCGCGGGAGTCCAGCCAGTTGGCCAGCCGCCCGCAGAAGCGTCCGACCCGCTCGAACACCCGCTGGGCACGCGGGCCGCTGCGGTCGCGCCGCGCCGCCCAGGCGCCGAAGGCGTAGGCGACCCGTTCGCGGTGCGACAGCTGCTCGGTGCCCGGGAACTCCTCGGCCAGCACCTGCTGGTCCTTCTCGCTGAGCAGCGCCTCCAGGCTGTGCCAGCCCTCGTGGTAGACGGTGTCGAGCGGGTCGAACCGGGCAACGTCCATGGAGATGGACGCCAGCCCCTTCGCGCGCTCGAACATGCCGGCCACGCGGATGCGGCCGTCGCTCGCCGCACCGCTGGCCACCAGGGCGGCGCCTTCTCCCCACAGCTCCTGGACCGCCGTGACGCCGATGGTCGGGTTGAGGCGTCGCGCCGCCTGCAGCAGTTGCCGGCGGAAGGCGGCGATGTCGCGCGCCGCCTCCTCGGGCACGCGGACGCCGAGATCGCCGAGACGGGCCACGGCGTGCGTCGCCTCGACGCTCGCCGCCCGGTAGAGGTGCGCGGCGTCATCGAAGGCGGCGACGGCGTCGTGGGGCACGCCGGCGCGCGCCAGCACCCTCTGGGCGCGGCGGCGCGCCTTGGGAAGGCCGCCCTCCGCGAGGACGGCGAGCGCGGCCTCGACCGCCTTCCCGCGGCCCCGCTTCGCCGCCCGCCACACGGCGCGCCGGGCATCCTCGCAGCGCGCCCAGGCCGAAGATTCCGACGTCATGGACAGCGCGTAATCCTCCGCCGGCGTGCGGTGCGGCGGGCGGCGAAGCGCGAACGTGGTGTCCTCCGAGTCGCCGGAAACGGTCATCGAAACGTCGCTCATCGGTCTTCTCCCGCCGCGAAGGCGTTCGTGGGGTCGTCGGAATGGGGGGCATCGCCGGGCGTCGGTCCGGCGGCTTCGAAGGCGGCGCGCTCCAGCGCCGCAGCGGGATCGGCCCCGGCGGCCAGGGCGGCGGCGAGGCTGTCGGCGTAAGCGTCGGCCGCCGCCTCGAGGGCGTCCTCGGGCAGGCCGAGACGGCGCAGACGGTGGAGGAGCGGATCGACGGGCACCGGCTTGCGACGGGAACCCCCGGAAGCGTGCATCCGGCTTGCGTCCTCAACGCGTATCATGCTTTTGCTCATGCCGTTCGGCCCCGCTTGGCCGAGAGACGTGTCAAGGACCCATGCTCAGTTACCTGCCCACCGAGTCCGAGCGCCCGCCGGCCGATCCCCCGCGCCCCTGCCTGCTGCTCATGCCGGCGGAGATGGCGCTGCTGCTGGAGGACCGGCCCGGCCCCCGCGCCCGGCCGGTGGTTACCGAGCGCGCGACGCCGGGCGGACCGCGGCGCTGCTTCCTCGGCTTGGCCGTCAGCGCCCAGACGGCGTGGGAGGTGGCCGCCCATGGACGGATCGATCCCGGCCTCAATCCTGGCCGCCGCAGCGAAAGCGGCCTCGCCCCGCGGACGCTTCAGCCCGCCGCGGACATCCGGCTCGACTGGTGCCGGATCGCGAGCATTCTTCAGCCGGCCCGGGAAATCGCGGCGCTGTCCTGGATCTGCGTGATCGACGAGGACGAGCCGGACGCGACGCTCCGCTCCGGCATTCGCGGCACCCGCTGAAGCGCTCACGGCTGGCGGGTCCCGGAGGACCGCCGCCGCCCGACGGACGGTTCGTCCCGCCGCTGCCCGCCGCGAGCCGGCCCCGTGCTGCGGGACGAGCGCGAACGCCCGTTCCCACCCCGGCCGGCGCATTCCTCGAAGCGCGTCTTGTGCTCGTCGATGAAGGCGGAGGCCTCGCCCGCGCTCATCGCTGCGAGCCGCTCCGGGGACAGCGTTAGGCCGAGACGCTCCGCGATGGCGGCGACGAACGCCCGCTGACCGGGCGCGGCGGGACGGGACCCCGATGGTTCGGGTGGACGGCCGTTGGCGCGGATCGCCTCGAACTGGCGCAGGATGCGCTCGCGGGCGTCCTCCAGCACCTGTTCGGCCAGCCGGTCGGCGCCGCGCGAGTCGCGCGCCCGCTCGATGCGGTCGAGATCCATCTCGAGAAGCGCCGTCGTCTCGGGCTGCACCAGCTCGGGGACGATGGGCAAGAGGGCCTCCACGAGCATGATGCCCTGGCCGGAGAGGTCGATGGGCGGCGTTCCCTTGCCGCGGGCCCGGCCACGCTCGACCAGCTGGGACGCGATCAGCTCCTTGATCACCGTCTCGCGCGTCGCCGGGGTGCCGACGCCTTTGGAGCTCTTCAGGATCTCGCGCAGATGCTCCTTGTCGGGCGGGACGAGGCGATGCACCTCCAGCATCGCCTCCAGGATGCTGGTCTCGGTGTAGGGGACGGGCGGCCGGGTCCGCTTGTCCTCAAGCCGGGCGGCCGACACGGTACCGGTCTCGCCGTCGGCCACCGGCGTCAGGCGGTCGGTCTCGCCGCCCTCCTCCGCCTCGCCGTCGTCGGCTCCGAACAGCACGCGCCAGCCCGGCTCCGTCTCGACGGTGCCGGCGGCCCGGAACAGGCGGTCCCGGCAGGGGCCGGACCGCGGAACCATGCTGACCGTCGTGCGCAGACCCTGCGCCGAGGGCATGAAGGCCGCCACGTAGCACTGTGCGATCAGCCGGTAGGCCTTCGCCTCGTCCTCCGTCAGGCGCAGGCCGTCGGCCGGAACGTCGGTGGGGATGATGGCGGTGTGGCTGGCCTCCGCCACCTCCCGGTCGTTGACCACGGAGCGCCGCACCGTGAGGCGGCCGTCCAGGCGGTCGATCGCCGAGCGGAACGGTTCGCCGAGGCCGCGCAGCTGCTCCATGATCCGTGGCGCCTTCTCCACGTCGGAGGAGGCGACCACCGTCAGCTCGGCGCGCGGGTAGGTGATCAGGCCCTTGTCCTGGTAGAGCCCCTGCAGGATCTCGGCGGACTTGTCGCCCGACCACCCCCACAGCGCGCCGGCCCTGGTCAGAAAGCTGGTCTTGGAGAACAGCTTGGGCGGCGCGGTCTCGACCGGCTTCTGCTCCACGGTCAGCGGTTCGGCGATGCCCCGGACCGCCTCGGCGAGGGCCAGGGCGGCCGCGCGGTCGGTCAGGCGCTCCTCGGCGGACGGGGCGTGGCGCAACGTGACGGTGCCCGCCCGCACCCGGACCTCGGCGAGGATCTCGAAGTAGGCGACCTCGCGGAAGTCGCGGATCTCGACGTGCCGGCGGTGCAGGATACCCAGCACCGCTCCCTTGACCCGGCCCATCGGCCAGTAGCCCTTGCCGAGATCGCCCGGGCGCAGGAAGACCGAACAGGCGACGGTGTGGTTGGTGCCCTCCCACAGGTCGATGACCGACCGGGCCCGGCCGGCGACGAAACGGCCGTAATACTGGTCGGGGTGCTTGAGGGCGAGGAAGGCGGCGCGCTGCGGTCCCGGATTGGATTCCGCGCAGATCATCCTCTTCACGGCGCGCGGTCGGGCGCCGGTCAGCTCGAGAAAATGGCGCCAGATCGTCTCGCCCTCGCGGTCCGGATCGCTGGCGCCGATCACCATGGCGCACTGCGGCAGCAGCTTCTTCGCGGCGGCGATCTGGCGCTTGCACTTGGGATCGTCGGAGGGCAGCACGCGCGGCCGCGCGTTGATGTGCGGCCAGACCTTGGAGCGCCAGTCGCGGAACTCCTCGCCTTCGTCGCGGGGTTCCTCCAGACGGTCGACATGCCCCCAGCCCCAGATGATCACCGCCCGCCCGAGCGGGCTCCTGGCGACCTCGATGTAGCCGTCGCGCATCGCTCCCCCGCCCAGGGCGGCGGCGTACTGCTCGGCCTGGATCTTCTTCTCGGCGAGGATTCCGACATCGAATTGGGGAGCGGCCATCACGGGTCCTTCTTCAGCAACCAGGGGCGTGCGGGGCGGCATCCCGGCGCACGCGGACGAAATGCTTGTAGACGGAGCAGGCGTAGCCCCGTTTGCGGTGCTCGGGACCGGCGCTTCCGGCGTGGTAGCGGCCGATCGCCTCGTCCCAGCTTCCGGTCGACGCGTAGAGGGAGAGCAGGAAGCGCGCTCCATAGGCGGCGTTGAGATCGGGGTCGAAGGCGTCGTCGAGCGTGGCGAAGGCGTCCGGGTGATGCTTCAGGTTGATCTGGACGCAGCCGACATCGATGCTGCGGACGCCGCTGGCGAGCAGCCGGCGCACCGTCTGGACGGCCATGCGCCGGCTGCCGAAGCGCATGGGACGCCCCGCGGCGTTGATGGTCCAGGCCCACACGCGCGGTTCGCCGCCGGTGCTGAGGCCGGACTCGACGCGCCCGACCGCCAGCAGCAGCCCGGACGGAATGCCGACGAGGCGCTCCACCCGTTCGATCGCCTCTTCGCAGGAGCCGGACGGGGAGCGGGCTTGCGTTTCCGTGACGGACGACACCGTTGCGGCGAGAACGGCGGCAAGCAGCCCCGTCACGCGCGGGCGCGCTGCCCGCCGCTCACCGGCTCTGTTCTTCCTGTTCGGCCAGCACCATGAGTTCATGCTTTGAGCATGCAGGTACGGCGGTGCGGGGTTCGAGCACCCGCGAACAGCTTTTATCGGCGGGAATTTTAAGCTGGTGGAGGGGCGTCAGGCCTCACCGTTTGGGAGCGGTAGGGGCTGGAGAGGCAAGCTTTAACGGTCGTTGGCGCGTGGTGGAGGCGGTAGCGGCTGGAGCCTCTTGGGGTCACTTAGGCGGCCAGTGCCGGAACCGCTCGGGTTCGGCGCCGTGCAGTCGCGGAAACAAGGGAGATTGAGGATGGCTGAACCGCTTCCCGGCAGCACGGTGCGTATATGCGAAGGCAGCCTCTGGGTGGAGTATTACGAGCATCCTGACGGGCGCCGCTCGATCACATGGCGGTCGCTGCCGGGTGATCGGGAGGCGGCCCAGCGGTGGGTCGATGAAAGGAACGCTCCAGCGGGCCGGTGGGTGCCTGCCGGTGAAATTGCGGCCAGTCTCGAATAGGAGCCTTTCACTGTCGCGGCGGCCGCCGGGGAGGGTTCCCCTCCCCGGCCAGCCCTCAGCCGAAGATCCCGATGGACTGGAACCGCTGAAGCAGCGCATCCGCTGTTCCGACGAGGGCCGCGGTGGCGGCTATTAGGGCGGTGAGCGCCACGACCAAGCGGGTAAGGGCTTCGACAACGTGCATGCGTCCCTCTCCTGGGGCTCCGCGCCCCCCACGGGGCGCACAATGGCCTGTTCCCGGAGACTTGCGGGCGAGGGAGCGTGAACAGTACACGCGCGAGGTCGCCTGTCCCCCAGAGTCCCTTGGCGATGCTGTGCCGCAATCGGACGGTTCTGGCACGCGGTCCTAAGCGCCCGGGGCCAAGCGTAGACGTGGCGGAGTGTCGCGTGCCAAAATCAGTGCCATAACAAGCGTGCCACCATGTTAGGATGGTGACGGATTTTGGCACAGGAGACGACGTGCAGCTCGGCTACGCCAGGGTGTCTACTGCTGATCAGGTTCTGGACGCTCAGCTTGCGGCGCTGACCGGGGCCGGCGTGGACCCGGAGCGCATCTACACCGACAAAATCAGCGGCGCGAAGGCGGAGCGGCCGGGTCTGGACGAGCTGATGCGGTCCCTCCGGCCCGGCGACGTCGTCGTGGTCTACCGCCTCGACCGTCTCGGCCGGTCGCTGCACGACCTGCTCGACTTAGTGCGGCGGATCGAGGCGTCCGGCGCCGGCCTGCGCAGCCTGCATGAGACGCTCGACACCACCACGCCGACTGGCCGGTTGCTGTTCCACCTGTTCGGCGCGATCGCGGAATTCGAGCGTGGACTCATCCGCGAGCGGACTATGGCCGGGTTGGCGGCAGCACGGGCGCGGGGCGCCAAGCCCGGTCGCAAGTCGGCGCTGACCGCCGAAAAGCTGAAGCTGGTACGGGTGCTGTGGGCCGACCCCACAGTGCCGGTGGACCACATCGTGAAAGAGTTTCGGGTATCGCGGCGCACGCTCTATCGCGAGCTTGGACCACGCGAAGCTAATAGATTGTGAAGGAGCATATGATGGGTAAGTTCTTGTCATCAATTCTTGGTGCTGTAGCGGTTGGGGTTCTGGAAGGCTTGCTTTCCGGAAAATAATCGAACAGAGATACTGTGCGTGGTGTAACTGGTGATAAAGCCGGATCAGCAGCAGGGCGCACTCTCAGAGACCCGAATGCTAGCGCTGATGCGAGAAGCTCTGCTGGTTCGGCTTTAGCTCAGCGCCCCCGAAACAACTCGTGAAAGGGCGGCTAGTGCATCGGATCGCGGTGTAACTGAATAATAAAGGGGCGCGCGTGGTTGTCGATGACAGCGCAGGGAGTAATGATATGACCTACTTTGACGACCTGCCTAAGCGCAACCGTAACCATGTCGTTGAGGAGGAGGCCTCGGCAGCATTTCAGAAGCGCTTGCTCGAAAGCAAAGCTTTCATTCTTCAGAGCATCGACCGAAAGGATTATGGAACGGATTGTCAGATCGAAGTGGTCAATGAGGAGCGTGTAACGAACACTAGGGTTCATGTCCAGCTCAAAGGCACCGAGCGTGCATTGAATGCGGACGGTTCGGTGAGTGTCGAGGTGAGCCGAACAAACCTGAACTACTTGCTCATGCAGCCTTACAGCTTCTACGTTTGCTACCATTTGCCAACGCATTCCTTACGCGCTTGTTCGGTCGACGAAGTTTTGCGCCAATATGATCACGGCGATAGAAATTGGACGGCGCAGCAGACGCTGACAGTATCATTCCGCGAGGAGCTAACTGTCGAGAGACTCAGGTCTCTGGCAGCACTCGTCCGATCCGGAGCGACATTCGCGCGTGATCGTCGCGCGAAGCAGATTATGACGGATGCATCTGAAGTGCCGAGGATGCTCAGGCGGTCGGTCCTGGAAGTCCACGTTCCGTCGGATCGGAAGGCAGCGGTTGACCTGTTACGGCACCTCTACGAGAGTGGAATGGATGATGTCATCAGTGCCGCCTTCGATAGGTTCACGGCAGTCCTAGGCACAGATGATGACACGATGGGGCCATGCTACATGGCGGAGATCAACCTCGGCATGGACGGGCGTAGCCAGTCGCTGGCGCGTATCGAGCAAGCAATTACCTACTTTCGATCGAAGCTCCAGGGAGGTCTCTATCAACCTGGAAGTCTGCATTACACGATCGGCAACGCGCTCTCCGCGCTTGGTGACGAGAAGGCTGCGAAAGCGGCCTACGAGGAGGCGCTGGTCGATGAGGCTTTGATGGCGGAGCCGGGAATAGCTGCGCAAGCGTTGAAGAATTTGGGTAGTAGCATCGAGCGGCTTGGTGACTCGGAAGCGGCCGTCGTAAAATACCGCGAAGCGCTCCGTCTGAATCCCGACTTGCCGGAAGCTCACAACGCGCTTGGAAACTACTTTGTCCGCGTGGGTCGCTATGAAGATGCGTTGGAACATTTCGACCGCGCTATCTTCGCCGAGAGCCAGCTTGGGCGGAGCTCCGCTGTGGCCGGATGGAAGGTGAACGTCCTGTTTAACCTGAATGAAGGGCGCGCGGCATTTCGCGAAGTAAATGCGCTGTTAAATCGTGCCGACAGTGAAGTATGGATCTGGCCTTGGTGCGCCCGACAAGTCGGGATCTTCGGTCGGACGACACCAGATAACGCGCGCCAAGCGCTTTTTTTCTGGAGGCGTTTCGTCAATGCGCATCCTGATGCCGTGGTGGCAAGGCGGGAGCTGATGCTGGTGGCGTTCTATGCTCGCCAACATGGACTGGATATCGAGAAGGCCTACGGTGAATTCCGGGCAGAGTTTGAACAGCACATTGACCATTTCGATAGCGATGATGCTGCCTTTTTATGGGATCGCCTGGGGCACTGGGCTCAGAACGATAGCGATTGGGTGGAGGCAGAACGGTGCTTCCGAAAGGCATTCGAACTCAATGGAGGTCATTATGGCTATTGTCTGGGCACCGCCTTGAACTTCCTAGACCGATGCGAAGAAAGTCTGCCCATCCTGCTGGAACAAGCCGAGATCATCCAAGCTGATGCGTTAAGTTGGTTTCAGGTTGCCGTCGCGTACGAGACATTGGGTAGGACGGCGGCAGCAATCGACGCTTACAGCAAGGCGCTGACGCTTGATCCAAATTATGATCTCGCTATGTTCAACCTCGGCGGCGTGTATTGGAACAGCGGTGATATAGCGGGGGCGGCAAAGGTATGGCGCACCGCCATAGGACAGTTCCCCGATCACCATCTCACGGCAAAGCTGCGGCAGGAATTCTCATTCCTCTTTTTGGACAATTAATTGGTTAAGAATGGTGATGGCGCGGGTGCGAGCATCGCTTAGTCCAGCCATTGAGGTTGCTCGGTCAAGATTCGGCGGACCCAGCCATACGCACGAGCGACAACTTGATCCGTTCGCCGCCACTGCTGTCTATGGCCTTTGCTGAAGTGTCTGCGCCAGCCAACAGAGCGGCGCCCGTTTGTCTGGTAGCGGAGTGTGAGAACTGTAGTTTATCAAGCGGATCGGCACCACCGCGTTGTGGCTGTCCCGGCAGGGCAATCGGGCCGGCGCGACTTACTGTCGCGAAAAGGCGCATAAAAGAGCGCGGCGGAGCTCACGTTCATCCCTCGTTCTCGCATCTCGGCCAGTTTGCGCTTTCGTGCAATGCCCCCATTCAGGCCGTGGCGCACCACTACAACTTCCTGTCGGAGACGATAGTGCAGTTTCCCAACCTGCGTCAGTCTCAGCTGCCGCCGAACCGGGATGGAGGCTTGGACCCAATGCTCTGGTCCATCGTTCGAAATGGGCTATGAGTCAGTATGCCATGATCTCGGCATTTCTTGAAGAAATCCACTCCTGCCTATGCGCTCCTTTGACGCACGTTTCTGAACGCGGGCGTACAATATAATCAATTATTTATAGAAATTTATGCGTTATAATTATAAAGAGGCATCTATTCCACATGCGGAGTTATATAAATGGCGAAACTCATTGGAACTGCCGGAAATGATATATTGTCGAGCACACTTGAAGCAGATCTTTTGCAAGGAGAATCAGGAAACGATACATTAATTGGGAATAATTCAAATAGTACAAGCTTATCTGATGGTGTATTCGGTAGCTACTACTGGGGTCTGCTTGGCCATTACGGGCCCAACCAGGGATGGACCAACAACGACATGTATCCGCGGAAGCTCGCGGATGTGAACGGCGACGGACGCGCCGACATCATCGGCTTCGGTCGCGAGGGCGTATACGTCGCCCTCGCCCAGGCCGACGGGAGCTTTGCCATCCCGAAGGTGGCCAGCACCTTCTTCGACTACAACAGCAACTGGGGGTCCCAGAACATCGGTCCCCGCGAAATCGCCGACGTCAACGGCGACGGGCGTGCCGACCTCGTTGGCTTCGAAGCGCAAGGGGTGTTGGTTGCGCTGGGGCAAGCCGATGGCACATTCGGCAGCTACTACTGGGCGCTGCGTGGCCAGTACGGCATCAACCAGCAATGGACCAACAACGACACGTATCCGCGAAAGCTCGCTGATGTGAATGGCGATGGGCGAGCCGACATCATTGGTTTCGGCTACTACGGTGTCTATGTCTCTCTCGCTCAGGCAGACGGAACCTTTGCTTCGGCCCCGACGATGGCCAGCACCTTTTTCGATTACGACAGCAACTGGAAATCCCAGAACTACGCAACCCGCGAAATCGCCGACGTCAACGGCGACGGGCGTGCCGACCTCGTTGGCTTCGA
>NZ_QLKQ01000025.1:3209-13471 GCF_003349955.1 Azospirillum brasilense | reverse complement strand
CCCGCGAAATCGCCGACGTCAACGGCGACGGGCGTGCCGACCTCGTTGGCTTCGAAGCACAAGGGGTGTTGGTTGCGCCCGCCAAGTCCGGTGCCGACACGCTGGCCGGCGGAACGGGTGACGACGTTTATGTGATCAACGCTGCCCGCGATATGATCGTGGAAGAAGCTGACGAGGGCACCGATACCGTTCAGACCATCTTGCTCGCCTATACCCTGCCTGAGAACGTCGAGAACCTTTCCTTCACCGGCACGGGATCGTTCACCGGAATTGGAAACGAACTGAACAACGCGATCATCGGGGGGGGCGGCAACGACATTCTTTCCGGTGGAGACGGCAACGACACGCTGACCGGTGGAGACGGCAACGACACGCTGGATGGCGGAACCGGTGCCGATACGCTGATCGGCGGGACGGGCGACGACGTCTATCTTGTGGACGACACACGCGACGTTGTCAGGGAATCCGTTGCCGAAGGCATCGACGAGGTGCGGACCACGCTGACTGCCTACGCGCTGGGCGCCGAGATCGAACGGTTGACTTTTACAGGCATTGGCAATTTCAAGGGCTCCGGCAACACGCTGAACAACGTGATCGTCGGCGGAGCAGGCAACGACACGCTGACCGGCGGAGCGGGTGCCGACACGCTGATCGGAGGCGATGGCGACGACCGCTTCTACTTCGACGATGCCGACGCGCCATTGCAGGGTGGTGCCGGCTTCGACACCGCCGTCGTCCAAGGCAACGTCGGCGCCAGTCTCGATCTGGCGGCGTGCAGCATTGAGCAGGCCTATGGCGGAGGCGGAAACGACAGCCTGATCGGCACCGGCGCCCTCCTCGGCCTTGCGATCAACGGGCGTGACGGCGACGACCTCATCCTTGGGAGCGCCTTCAACGACACACTGACCGGCGGCAATGGCAGCGACACCCTGATCGCTGGAGACGGCGATGATGTGCTGTACATCGACGCGGACGATGCTCTGGTGAGTGGCGGGGCCGGGTTCGACACCGCCTATGTCCAAGGAGACGGAAACCTCACCCTCGACCTTACCGCCGGCGGCATCGAGCGGGTGTTCAGCGGCTCCGGCAACGACATCCTGACCGCCACCAGCTCCGTCACGCTGGTGGAGATCAACGGCGGTGCCGGCGACGACCTCCTGGTTGGCAGCGCCTTTGACGACACGCTGCGTGGCGACGTCGGCGACGACACGCTGTTTGGCGGCGCCGGGAACGATGTTCTGGTTGGCGGCGGTGGCAGCAACGCGCTGTTCGGCGGCGCCGGTGATGATCGCCTGTATGTCGATACCCAGAACGCATCATTGGATGGCGGCGCCGGCAATGACACGGTCTATGCCCGATATTCCGGCGGCGTGACGCTGGATCTGTCGGCCTCCATCGAGCTCTTCAGCGGCAGCGTCGGCAGCGACACCGTGACGGCGGTCAACGCCTCCTCCGCGGTGGAACTGATCGGTGGGGATGGCGACGACTCACTCACGGGTGGTGCCTACGCCGACAGCCTGCGCGGTGACAACGGTGATGACTGGATGGACGGCGGAGACGGAAACGACACGCTGTCCGGTGGCAACGGGAACGACTGGCTGTGCGGGGGTGGCGGAAACGATACCCTGTCCGGCGGCAGCGGTAACGACACATTGGTTGGTGGTTTCGGCGACGACTCGTTGATTGGCGGAAGCGGTGCCGACCTGTTCGTCTTCTCGAACGGCGGAGGCAACGACATCCTGCGGGATTTCAACGCCGGGCAGGGCGATCTCATCGGTTTGGCGGAAGGTCAAACCTACACATTGGCCACCGATGTGAGTGGCAACGCTCGGATCGTTTTCGGCGCCTCGGATACGGTCACCTTGGTCGGTGTACAGATCACCGCGGTCTCAAACTCCTGGTTTGTGACCGTGTGATCTTGTGACGGAGAAGGTGGCGCACCTTCTCCGCTCCACCCTGGGAAAGAAGCTGATTCAAGCTGCAGCGGAAAGGGGCGGGCTCGCCCGTCCTGGTGCTGTCGCGAAAAGGCGGCTCTCGGCCTACTTCACGAGGCGCATCATGGAAATGCGCCATCGGCTGCTTTTCAATGTCGATCGCCGCTCGTCGACGCAGTGGCTGGCAGCTTGGCCAACCGCTTCCGACGCCGGCCGAGCGCCAGGAACGGACAAGGTGTGTTCTGAATGACCGCGAGGTTTGTCCGGAAACCCGTCCGACAAACTGCGTGTCCGGAAACCCGTCGCCGAAGTGGGTTGGCGGACAGCCCGTGATGCGTACGGGAAACGGCCGTTTGCAGGATTTCCACTCAACCTATTGATATAATTCTCCATCAGTTAGCGTTCTAAATGTTGTTTAATTTAATCCATATATATTATAACGTGCGGAGCGTGTTCATCCATTATGCGCGAGAACTGCAAAATATGACAGAAATCTAATAAAAATATTATATCCCCAAATTTGTTGCAACCACATCTATGGATATAAATCATGCCGTCATCAATATTAGCGTCTGATGAAGTTCGCGCGAATGACGCGACCGATTCTAGAAACACCCAGTACGACAGTGTTGTTGCAGTCTTAAAAAGTGGGAAATTTGTTGTTGTTTGGGCATCGGCTATTGCCGATGGAAGCGGATGGGCAATCGTTGGCCGGCGTTTCAACGCGGATGGTTCTTATGACGGTGGCCAGTTCCGCGCCAACATCACGGGGGCAGGCGACCAATTCGCTCCCATGGTACTGGCGAATCCAAACGACGACGGCTTTTCCGTTTGGTGGCAGTCCAACAATCAGGATGGAAGCAGCTACGGTATTTTTCGGCGTCGCTTCGATGCCTCGGGAAACGCGGTCGACGCCACGGACCAGCGAGTGAACGTCTACACGACCAACAACCAAGCTGAAGTGTCCGTCACAAATTTGGCTAACGGACATTCCGTGGCGGTGTGGTCATCATATCAGCAGGGTGGGCAGGGTAACGCGATTGTCGGCCGCATTTTCACACCAACCGGTGCCAGCAGCGAGTTCTATGTCAGTGCACCGACAAGTCCCAATCCCCAGGCGTACTCGGCGCAGCCGATGGTCACGGGGCTTGCGGATGGTACCTTCGTCGTCGTGTGGGAATCCTACGGCGCAGCCGGTTCGGCGACGACTGATCGCAACATTTCCGCTCAACGGTTTAGCGCCGCAGGCGTAAAGCTCGGATCGGAGTTCGTCGTGCATGCGCCGGACGCCACCGAGCAGCGGCTGCCGATGATCACGGCGCTCGTCGATGGTGGGTATGTGGTCGCTTGGATGGCCTCGTCCGACGGCAGCGGCACTGGGATCAGCGCGCGCATCTTCAACGCCGATGGAACGGCCCGCGGGGAAGAGTTCCGTGTCAATGATTGGACTTTCGACGGCCAAACCCAACCGAGTGTCACCGCCCTGGCCGATGGCAACTTCCTCGTCATGTGGACAGCGGGCGGTGGTCTGGATGGGAGTGACAATGGCGTCTTTGCCCGCCGCTTCGACGCCAACGGGCAACGGATTGGTGAAGAATTCCAGGTGAATGCGGTCAGCGCAGGCACGCAGTATCTCGGCTGGGCGTCGGCACGCGCCGATGGCGGTTTCGTCGCAACCTGGTCGACACCGGACGGGTCCGATATGGGGATCGCGACTCGGGTCTTCAGCGCCAGCGGGGTTGCCCCGGTTGTTGACGCGCGGGTGGTAAACATGGCCGTCAATGAGGCCATGACCGCCAAAGGCCTCTTTCATAACGGACACAGTCAGGGTCCGGCGGGTATTCAAGCCGGCCTGCAGCAGGTCGTGCTTTACGAACTGCGCGACCTGACCGACCGTGCCGATGGCGGCTACTTCACGGTGAACGGGGTCGTACAGTCAGCCGGTTCGACCATCAGGGTGTCCACGGCCGAGCTTGGGACGGTGCGCTTCGTTGCCGGGACTCGGGCGGGCAACGAGGCGTTTGAAGTGCGCGCGTCGGACGGAAGCCAATGGAGCAATTGGTCGCAAGGGACGGTGACCGTACTCCAACCCTTGCCGGAGTTGTCGGCGCGGAACCAAATGCTTGTCAACACAGTGCAGGCGAACGACCAGCAGTGGAGTGCCGTGGCCTCGCTGGTCGGCGGCGGTCACGTCGTCGTTTGGGCGTCCAACAGCCAGGACGGCAGCGGATACGGCATATACGCCCAACGCTTTGGCGAAAACGGTGCCGCACTCGGCGGCAACATGCGCATCAACACCTATACAGTATCCGACCAGTTTGCGCCGGCCGTGGTGGCAACGCGCAACGGTGGGTTCGCCGTGTTTTGGCAGTCGAACGGTCAGGATGGCAGCGGCTCCGGCATCTTCGGCCAGCGTTATGATTCCGCGGGCATTCCGCTTGGGCAGGAATTCCGGGTCAGCGGGACCGTTGCTTCGGACCAGCATCAGGTCGCGGTGACGCCGTTGGCCGATGGCCGGTTCGTCGTTGTGTACTCAAACCATGTTCCGAACGTTGGATCTACCATCCTGGGTCGTATTTACGACTCCAATTTCCAACAGATACCAAGCGCCGAGTTCAACGTCGCCCTGCCTCCGACGGAAACCACTCTGCCGTTCAATCCCAATCCGGCGGTGGCAGGATTGCAGGATGGCAGCTTTGTGGTCGTTTGGCACACGTACACGGGGACCACTGCGAACGTCGACGTGGTGATGCAGCGCTTCTCGTCGACCGGTGTGAAGCTCGGTGACGAGACTCTGGTGCATGACGCAAACAGCTATACCCAGGCCTATCCGATGGTCGCCGGACTGGCGGACGGTGGTTACGTTGTCGTCTGGCAGACAGCAACCGGTGGCGTGGATGCCGATTCCGTCGGTCGTCTGTTCAATGCCGACGGCACCGCCAGGGGCGCCCAGTTCACAGTTTCCGTGCGGACGGCCGGAGCCCAGACTCCGACCTCTGTCATTGCCATGTCCGATGGCGGCTTCATCGTCGCCTACGCCTCTCCTGACGCCGGTGACCCGAACGGTGTGTATGCGCAACGGTTCGACGCGTTTGGGAACCGGTTGGGCGACGAGATTCAACTGGCCCAAACGACTGCCGGTTATCAGCATAGACCATCCCTAGCCGCCCGCCCGGATGGCGGCTTTGTTGCTGGCTTTGGCACACCGGACAGCAGCGGCTGGGGTATTGCGACAAGGGTTTGGGTCGGTTCCATCGAGCCGTTCGTGTCGGAACTGATTGGCACGGATCTCGCGGACACGCTTGTAGGCGGGGTCGATCGGCACCGGATCGTCGGTCTCGGAGGCGATGACTCCCTGGTGGGTGGCGCCGGCAATGACCTTCTGGAAGGTGGGGCCGGAGCAGACACGCTGGACGGTGGGGCGGGCGGCGACACGATGATGGGCGGGGCCGGCGATGATATTTACATCGTCGATGATCTTCGCGATTGCGTCAGCGAAGCTTCCGGCGGAGGAATTGACGAGGTTCGCACGACGCTCAGCACCTATCAAATTGGTGCAGGGATCGAAAACCTTCGCTACATCGGCACCGGCTCGTTCATTGGGACCGGCAATTCCCTGGACAACAGGATCACTGGGGGGAGCGGCAGCGACAGCCTGGCAGGCGATGACGGCAGCGACACGCTCGACGGTGGTGGCGGCGCCGACACTTTGATCGGTGGCAATGGTGACGATGTTTACCTGGTGAACGCTGCCAACGTGTCGATCGTCGAAGCCGCCAGCCAAGGCATTGATGAGGTGCGTACCACACTCACCACTTACATGCTGGGGTCCAATGTTGAAATTCTAACCTATACCGGCAGTGGCGCCTTCGCCGGGACCGGCAACGACCTGGACAACCTGATCCGCGGCGGCAGCGGCAACGACACGCTGGCCGGCGGCCTCGGCCTCGACACGCTGGTCGGCGGGGCCGGCAACGACCTGTATCTGATCGACGACGCGGACGATGTTGTGATCGAGACCGCCGGCGAGGGCACCGACGAGGTGCGGACCAGCCTCGCCGCCTTCACGTTGGCCGCCAACGTCGAGGTGCTGACCTACACCGGTACGGGGGACTTCGCCGGCACCGGTAGTACCGGCAACGACACCCTGCGCGGTGGCGATGGCAATGACACGCTGTGGGGTGGGGTAGGCAACGATTCCCTCGACGGCGGCGCCGGGGACGACGCACTGGACGGGGGGACGGGCAACGACACGCTGAACGGCGGCCTTGGCGCAGACCTCATGGCCGGCGGTATCGGCAACGACACCTACTACGTCGACGATGCCGGCGACGTGGTGATCGAGTTCGCCGGCGAAGGGACCGACACGGTGCGCAGCGCCATCGATTACACGCTGGGCGACAACGTCGAGGCGCTGGTGCTGACCGGGGCCGCGCTGGTTGGGACCGGGAACGCGCTGAACAACAACCTGACCGGCACGGCGGGGGCCAATGTGCTGTGCGGCCTGGACGGCGACGACACGCTGACCGGCGGGGCCGGGGCGGACACGCTGGACGGTGGGGCGGGCAGCGACACCGCCAGCTACACCGGGTCCGCGGCCGGCGTAGCGGTGGACCTGTCAGCGGGCATCGGGACGGCCGGCGATGCCGCCGGGGACGTTCTGATCGGGATCGAGAACCTGACCGGTTCGTCCCGTGCCGACACGCTGGTCGGCGACGATGGGGCCAACCGGCTGGACGGCGGGGCCGGGGCCGACCTGCTGGCCGGTGGCCTCGGCAACGATCTCTACATCGTCGACAACGCCGGCGACCTGGTGGTCGAACTGGCCGACGAAGGCACCGACACGATCAACGCCTCGGTCTCCTGGGTGCTCGGCGCCAACATCGAAAACCTGACCCTGACCGGCTCGGCCGCGCTCAACGGCACGGGCAATGCGTTGCACAATGTCCTGACCGGCAATGGCGGTTCCAACCTCCTGGACGGCGGAGCGGGCAACGACACCCTGGTCGGCGGCAATGGCAACGACACACTGGATGGCGGCACGGGTGACGACAGCCTGTCCGGTGGGGCGGGCAATGACGTCTACATTGTGGACAGCGCCGGCGACGTGGTGACCGAACTGGCCAACCAGGGCACCGATGAGGTGCGCACGAGCCTCGCCGCCTATGCTCTGGGCGCCAACGTGGAGGTGCTGACCTACACCGGCAGCGGGCCGTTCAGCGGGGCCGGCAACGCGCAGGACAACCGACTCGCCGGAGCGGACGGGGATGACAGCCTGTCCGGAGGGGCGGGCAATGACACGTTGATCGGCGGGCTCGGGGCCGACACCCTGGATGGCGGCAGCGGCACCGACACGGTGAGCTATGTTGCGGCCGCGGCGGGCGTGGCGGTCGACCTGGCCTCCGGAATGGGAACGGCGGGCGAGGCGGCGGGGGACGTGTTGGTTTCCATCGAGAACCTGACCGGTTCGGCCTTCGCCGACATGCTGTCCGGCGATGGTGCCGCGAACCTGCTCGACGGTGGGTCGGGTGACGACAGTCTGTTCGGTGGAGCGGGCAACGACACGCTGTTCGGCGGAACTGGTAACGACACGGCGGTGTTCGCTGGCAATGCCCGCGACTATCTGGCGACAAAGACCGGCTCGACCTGGACGATCCAGGCGCTGAGTGGAGCCGAGGGCACCGATACCCTTCAGGGGGTCGAATGGGTGCAGTTCGCCGACATGATGCTGCGGCTCGATGCCAATAACGCGCCGTTGCTTCCGGGAGAGCTGGCGGCGGACACGGACGAGGACGCCGCGCCGCTGACGGTGGACCTGCTGCAGGGGGCCTGGGACTTCGAAGGCAGCACCTTGGAGGTGGCGAACATGGTTCAGACCGGTGGGCCGGCAGCGGCCGCGACCTTGAGTGGCGGACTGCTGTCGCTGGCCCCCACCCAATTCGACTGGTTGGCGGCGGGGCAGAGCGCGGTGCTGACTTTCGCCTACGGCGTCACGGACGGCATGGACGCGACGGCGCGGACATTGACCGTAACCGTGGAGGGGCGCAACGACGCGCCGGTGGTGGAGGCTTCGCTGACCGCAGCGACGGATGAGGATGCGACGCTGCTCGAGGTGAACCTGCTGCATGGAGCGTATGACCCGGACCAGGGCGACACGCTGGCGGTGACCGGCTTCCACCAGACCGGCGGGCGGGACGTGACGGTCGGACGCGACGGCTCGTCGCTGACGCTCGACCCGGGCCAGTTCGATGACCTCGGCGAGGGTGAGAGCGAGACGCTGACCTTTGCCTACGGCATCACCGACGGCACGGCCTCGACCGCACAGACACTCACTGTCGTCGTGCAGGGGCGGAACGAGGCCCCTGAGATGGTGGAAGGCACCTCGGGAAGCGATACCCTGGCCGGAACGTCTGGAGCGGATGTGCTGTATGGCTATGACGGTGACGATACCTTGGTTGGCGGCTCCGGCGACAACACCTTGATCGGCGGCAGCGGCGCTGACGCCTTCCGATTTGTGTCGTCCACGGATGGCGTTGATGCCATAACCGATTTTAAACTGGGAGAGGACCGGATCGAGGTTGTCGGAACAGCCTTTGGCGGGTTGCCTTCTGGAGACTTGGGTTCTGGCTTCTTTGCTTTGAACACGCCAGCCGATGCCGACGACCTTTTCGTGTTCAACACGGTAACGCGCGTCCTTTCCTACGATCCGGACGGCAGCGGAGCGGGTGCCGCGATCCCGATCGTAACGCTCAACGTCGGCATTTTGTCTGCGAGCGACATCCGGGTGGTGGCATCGGCTTGACGCCGGTGTCTTCTCCCTGCTTTCCAGATCGTGTGTCCGTCAAAGGGAGGTTGACGGACACACCGCAGACCAGATTCGGGTGTCCGCTTCAGGACGGAAGCTCACTCAAGCTGCAGCGGAGAGGGGCGGGCTCGCCCGCCCTGGTGCTGTCGCGAAAAGGCGCAGAAAGAGCGGTCACGCCAGTTCTGGCTTTACCGCTTGCCCCCCTGGATGGTGATGCTGCCAGAGTTGCCGATGATCGGTGGACTGAACTTGCCACTGGAGGACTGGATGACTGTCGCGGGACCGGCACCCTGGGCGGTGACCAGATCCGGCGTGTAAACGAAGGTCAGCACGAACAGCGCGAGTGCCCCGCCGGCCCGAACGGCAAGCCCGCCTCGGGACCAGCGGACCTGGAGGAAGCCGGGGATCGTCGCGCCGAGCACGGCCGCGGCGACGCTCACGATGACGCGCAGGGCGAAGAACAGTCGGGGATCGGCGATCGGCTCGTTGCGGATCAGCAGCCCCATGGCCGTGCCGACGATCGCGAGCGCCGACAGGGTGGCCGCCATGCGCTCGATCCCGTGCCCCACCCTCACCTCTTTCTTTAATAGCATTTCATTTAATCCACTCTCCTACGGAGATGCTATCCTACCGTTACCGCGTGCGAAGGGAAGAGTCCAAGCGGATCGGGAGTCATGTGGAGAGGGAGAAACCTGCTATGGTGCTCAGGCCGGTCGTGACGGTCGCCGCGGCGGCGTTCCTCAGCGGCGGCGTGCTTTCCGCCGCTACCGCCGGCCCCGCTCCGGCAGCCCGCATCGAGCAGCAATCGAGCGGCCCATGCAGCCCGACGATCGCAAATAATTCGGGAACGGTGACGGTCTGTCCGGGCGGCGATCCCGACAGCCTGAAGCGGGTCGAGGACAGCCAGCGTGACCAAGCTGCCATGCTGGCCAAGCTGCTGGCCATTGCCGAGAATGGCGGGGTCTTCGAGCGGGCGCGTGCGGAGGGCATTCCGGAAGCTGCGGTGCGGGCGATCGTCGAGCGTCTCGGCGGTGAGGGGCTCGGCCGGGACGATCTGGTTCCCTGGTTGGAGAACTGGATCGACGCGGCCCGCCGGGAGCTGGGACGGCACAGCAACGAGGGCGAGGCCTTCGAGGCGGCGCGGCGGGAAGCCAAACGGCGTTTCGATGCCGGCCGTCTGAAGGAGGCGTCCTCCGCCTTCATGGAAGAATTGGCACGAGAGGAACGAGAGGAAGCGGACCGGCAGGGGGAACGTCGGCGCCGCCAACTCCGGCTGCTGGAAGAGGCCGTCCGCTTCGACGAACTCGCCCTCGATGACGAGGCCGCCGTGACAAAGCTGCGGAAGATGGCGGAAATCGAAGGCGCCACCACTCCGGACACGATAGGCAGCTGGCTAGTCGGCAAGGCTCAGGAATATTACAAGCGCGGCGATCGTCGCGGCGAGAACGCCGCGCTGCTCGTCGCGATTGCCGCCTACCGCGCGGCCCTGCTGGAATACACCCGCGAGCGCGCGCCGCTCGACT
>NZ_QLKQ01000025.1:0-3199 GCF_003349955.1 Azospirillum brasilense | reverse complement strand
GCCGCCTACCGCGCGGCCCTGCTGGAATACACCCGCGAGCGCGCGCCGCTCGACTGGGCGATGACCCAGAACAACCTCGGCGCCGCGCTTCGGACGCTCGGGGAGCGGGAGGCGGGGACCGGCCGGCTGGAGGAGGCCGTCGCCGCCTACCGCGCCGCGCTGGAAGAGCGCACCCGCGAGCGCGCGCCCCTCCAATGGGCGATGAGCCTTGGAAACCAGGGTATCGCCCTGATGCGGCTTGCCGAACAGCGCCGGAACTTGGTCGGCGCCCGCCAGGCCTTGACCCAACTCGAACTCGCCTACGATGTTTTCCGAGACGCACAACACGTCAATGCCGGCTATTATGCGGCCCAATTGTCCGAGGCGCAGAAAATGGTTGGCCGTCTGACCGGCTCGACTACCCATTGATGTGGGTATGGTGCAGTCCTGAAGGTGTCGCGAAAAGGCGCGGAAAGGACGGCTGCACGTTGATGGAGCCGCTTGCACCGTGAGGCGAATGAGCCGATATTCGCATCATAGAATGAGGCTAATGTTGCCTCATTCGCCTCATCGGGGAAGCGGATGTACATCTGGCAACGTGACGACTGGCCGAGCTTCCGATGGGACGCCGCCCGCCTGATCCAACCGCTGGCGGCCGCGGCGCGCCGGCATGGAGCCCTTTCCGGGCTGCTCTACCCCTTGGGAGAACAGGACCGGCTGCTGGTCCAGTCCGACGCGGTGACCGAGGACGCGATCCAGTCGTCGCGCATCGAAGGCGAGACGCTGGCCCGCGACAGCGTCCGTGCGTCCGCCCGGCGACGCCTCGGCCTTGAAGCTGGCCCCGGAGGATCGAACGACCGTCGGGCGGATGGCGCCGTCGCGATGCTGCTGGACGCCACCCGGGACCCGAGCAGGCCCCTGACGGACGAAACCCTCTTCGGCTGGCATGCCGCCCTGTTTCCGACCGGTTGGTCGGAGATGAGGCGGATACCGGTCGGGCAATGGCGCCCGGGGCCGGAGCCGATGCAGGTCGTGTCCGGACCGGCGCATAACCCTGTCGTGCATTACGAGGCGCCTCCGGCGGACGCCGTGCCGGCGGAGATGGCCCGTTTCCTGACTTGGTTCAACGACCGGGTCGAACGCGCGGCGTTCGACCCGGTGTTGCGTGCCGGCCTGGCGCAGCTGTGGTTTCTGACCATCCACCCCTTCGAGGACGGCAACGGCCGGATCGGGCGTGCCATCGCCGACCGGGCCCTTGCCCAGGACGAGGCGATGCCGCAGCGGATGTTGAGCCTTTCGCAGGCCATCGCGGGGGACCGTGAGGGGTACTGGGACCGGCTGGAGGAGACACAGAAGGGCAACGGCGATGTGACGGGCTGGTTGGCGTGGTTCGTCGACGCTTACGACCGCTCGGCCCGCGACGCCGAGGTGGCGATCGGCGGCGTGCTCCGCCGCACGAAGATGCTGGACCAGGCGCGCCAGGCCGGCGTCACGCCGCGTCAGGAGGCCGTGCTCGTTCGTATGCTGGACCCGGAATGGAAAGGCTTCATGACGTCGCCGAAATGGGCGAAGCTGATGGGCTGCAGCATGCCGACGGCGCAACGGGATATTGCCGACCTCGTGGCCAAAGGGCTTCTGGCTGCCAATCCGGGCGGAAGCAAGAACAGCTCCTATCGCCTCGCCGGCCCCTTGGCTCCGGCCGACATGCCGCCGGCGACGCTCCAGCCGTTTTTCGCCGAACCGACGGAGGAAGGCCGCCGGAAGGCGAAGGCGCTGGTTCGGGCGATGAGTGCCGATGAGATCCGGCTGCGTCTGACCGTGTCGGAAGCGCTCGCCGGCCAGTGGGCGGGCGACCCCTTGCGGGCGACGGCCCTCCCGTCCTTGCGGGCGGGAATCGAGCTTCTGGCGGGAGAAGGGGCTGGACGGCAGGCGCCGCGGAGCTCGGCACGCTCATCAGCGCTGGAGAGATAAGCGTCTACCCGACAGCAGCGGCACCAACAATGCAGATGATACAGGCGGCGGCATACAGCCAAAGCGCTACGCGTCCTTAACCACGCCGCCCAATTGCAAGACAAGTTACTACGACGTCCACCGCATCCATGCAACACGGCGCGCTGCGACGGTCTTGCCGTCCCTTGCGAAATGTCATGGACCGCGTTAAGTAATACCCAACATCATGTCGGTATTACCGAGGCGGCCATGGCCACGACGCTCACCACCAAAGGGCAAGTCACCATCCCCAAGCCGATCCGCGACCGCTTGGGCCTCGAGCCCGGCAGCGCCGTGGAATTCGAGATCGCGGAGGACGGGCGTGTCCTTCTGAGGCGGGCGGACCGAACGGTGCCGGCAAGAAGCCGGTTCGAGCGGCTGCGGGGCCGAGCCACCGCGGGCCTGAGCACCAATCAGATCATGGCGCTGACGCGCGGCGAGGACTGACCGCCGATGACCCTGGTCGACACCAACGTGCTCCTCGATCTCGTCACGAACGATCCGGTGTGGGCGGACTGGTCCATCCGGCAGTTGGACAGTGCCGCCGTCAAGGGGCCGTTGATCATCAACGACGTCGTGTATGCTGAACTGTCGGTGGGCTTTGAACGAATTGAGGACCTGGACGATCTGCTCGACGAAGCCGGGATCGCCATGGACGAGATTCCGCGCGAAGCTCTGTTCCTGGCCGGCAAGGCGTTTCGCCGTTATCGGACCGCAGGCGGCGCCCGCTCGGGCGTGCTTCCGGATTTCTTCATCGGCGCGCATGCCGCCGTGCTCGGGTTGCCGCTGCTGACTCGTGATGCCAAACGTTACCGGTCGTACTTCCCGTCCGTTGTTCTCATGGCTCCGGAAGCGCAATAGAATCGACAAGCGTGAGCAGACCGTCTGTGCCGCAGTTAATTTTCCATAAGCCATCTTATGGAGTTTTAGCTTGACAACGGATACGTGAGGTGGTCCCCGTTCCCCGGACAGATTTGCGGCTTTGCTAAGCTTGGTTCAGGTCCGTGTCATGCCGCCAATCTGATCCCAACCGGGGCCCCCTGGTGGGCTTCGGCCGGGGTTCGGCCGCCGAGCGCCGAGTGCGGTCGATCGGCGTTGTAATACTCGATCCACTGGCCGATTCCGGCCCGCGCCTCGCTGCCCAACTCGAAGGCGTGGAGGTAGACGCATTCGTACTTGGGGTCTGGGTAGCAACGGAACAGGATTCCTAGGTAAGGGGCACTACACGAAG
>NZ_QLKQ01000024.1 GCF_003349955.1 Azospirillum brasilense | reverse complement strand
CCACCGCCACCGCCGCCACGCGACTCGTAGCCGCCGCCACCGCCGTAACCGCCGCCACCGCCGCCTTCGCCCTCACGGCCGCCGGTGAAGTCGATCTCGTTGACACGCACCGACAGGCCGGCGCCGCGGGTGCCGTCGCGCTTCTCGAACTCGCGGAGCGTCACCTCGCCGGAGATCACCACGGCCTTGCCCTTGGTCAGGTGCGGCGCCAGAGCCTCCGCGCGGCGGCCCCAGATGGAGCAGTCCACCCACTGGGTGGTCTTGCGGTCGCCGAACCCGACGTCGTTGGCGACGCGGAAACCCAGAACCTTTTCGCCGCTCTGCGTGGAGCGAAGCTCGCCGTCCGCGCCGAGGCGCCCCGTAAACGTCCATACATTCATCGCACGTGTCTCCTAGCGCGGGTTCCCGGTATCCCATCCGACCCGTTCGGGCGCCCGGCGGAAGGGCGTCCGGATACCGGGGGTGTCTGTTCGCAGGGCCGGTTTGATCCGTGGTCCGGTCCATGCCCGCCCCGCCTTGCGCTTCACAAAGCACGGGGAACAGGCACGGGTCAACCGCCGCCGCCGGAGCGCCTTTCCCCTTCCATCCGGATCAACCCGCCCGGCCCGCACGGAAGAGAACACTCCATGAACAAACATAGCAGAGAGAGTTGGCGGCGCCAACCGATTCCTTGGTGGCTCTCCATCATCGTCTCTGCCGCCATCGTCTCTGCCGCGTCTTCCCGTCCCCACCCAGCGTTCTCGCATTCCGCCCCTGCGTCGCACGCGGCCGGAAAGGGCCGGGCGCCGGTGGCAGGACGCCTGCGCCCGGCACATATCTGTCCGGGCTTCCGGAGCTTTTTTGGCGCCTTCCCTTCCCCACCGGTTTCGGCTAAGAACACTCCATGAACAAGCACATCAGTGTCCGCGGCGCGCGGGAGCACAACCTCAAGAACGTCGATGTCGATCTGCCTCGGGACGAGCTGATCGTCATCACCGGCTTGTCGGGATCGGGCAAGTCATCGCTGGCGTTCGACACGATCTACGCGGAAGGCCAGCGGCGCTACGTCGAGAGCCTGTCGGCCTACGCGCGCCAGTTCCTGGAGCTGATGCAGAAGCCGGACGTCGATTCGATCGAGGGGCTGTCGCCGGCCATCTCCATCGAGCAGAAGACGACCTCGAAGAATCCGCGCTCCACCGTCGGCACGGTGACGGAGATCTACGACTACATGCGCCTGCTGTGGGCGCGGGTCGGCATCCCCTACTCCCCGGCCACCGGCCTGCCCATCGAGAGCCAGACGGTCAGCCAGATGGTCGACCGCATCCTGGCGATGCCGGAGGGCACGCGCCTGCTGCTGCTGGCGCCGATCATCCGGGGGCGAAAGGGCGAGTACAAGAAGGAGATCCAGGACCTCCGCAAGCGCGGCTTCCAGCGCGTGCGCGTCGACGGCACGATGCACGAGATCGACGAGGTCCCGGCGCTCAACAAGAAGCTGAAGCACGACATCGACGTGGTGGTGGACCGCATCGTCGTGCGCGAGGGGCTGGGCAACCGGCTCGCCGATTCGCTGGAGACGGCGCTCGGCCTCGCCGACGGGATCATCTTCGTCGAGAACGCCGAGTCGCACGAACAGACCGTCTTCTCGCAGAAATTCGCCTGCCCGGTGTCCGGTTTCACGATCCCGGAGATCGAGCCGCGGCTGTTCTCCTTCAATAACCCGTTCGGCGCCTGCCCGGCCTGCGACGGGCTGGGCAGCAAGATCTACTTCGACCCCATGCTGGTCGTCCCGGACGAGCGGCTGTCGCTGAAGAAGGGCGCCATCGCCCCCTGGGCCGGCTCCTCCTCCCAGTATTACGTGCAGACGCTGGAAAGCATCGCCCAGCATTTCGGCGTCGCCATGGACACGCCGTGGGAAAAGCTGCCGGAGAAGGTCCGCCAGACCATCCTCTACGGCTCCGACGGCTCCGCCATCACGATGACCTACGACGACGGGCTGCGCAGCTACCAGACGAACAAGGCCTTCGAGGGCATCGTCAACAACCTGGAGCGCCGCTACCGCGAGACGGAAAGCGCCTACATGCGGGAGGAGCTGTCCAAGTACCAGTCCTCCCAGCCCTGCGAGACCTGCAAGGGCGCCCGCCTGAAGCCGGAGGCGCTGGCCGTCAAGGTGCACGGCCAGCACATCTCCCAGGCGGCGGAGATGTCCATCGCCGACGCGGCGACGTGGTTCAGCACGCTGAACGACCATCTGCGCCCGAAGGACAAGGAGATCGCCTACCGAATCCTCAAGGAGATCAACGAGCGGCTGGGCTTCCTCAACGCGGTGGGGCTGGAATACCTGACGCTCAGCCGCGGCTCGGGATCGCTGTCCGGCGGCGAGAGCCAGCGCATCCGGCTGGCCTCGCAGATCGGGTCCGGCCTGACCGGCGTCCTCTACGTGCTGGACGAGCCGTCGATCGGCCTGCACCAGCGCGACAACGACCGGCTGCTGGCGACGCTGAAGCGGCTGCGCGACCTCGGCAACACCGTGATCGTGGTCGAGCATGACGAGGACGCCATCCGCACCGCCGACTATCTGGTGGACATGGGCCCCGGCGCCGGCCAGCACGGCGGCACCGTGATCGCCCAGGGCACCCCGGCGGAGGTCCAGGCCAACCCCGACAGCGTCACCGCCCAATTCCTCAACGGCACCCGCTTCGTGCCGGTGCCGGACCAGCGCCGCCCCGGCCACAAGGGCCAGTTCCTGGAGGTGAAGGGCGCGCGCGCCAACAACCTCCAGAACGTCTCGGCGCGCATCCCGATGGGCACCTTCACCTGCGTCACCGGCGTGTCGGGCGGCGGCAAGTCCACCCTGATCATCGAGACGCTCTACAAGGCGGTGGCGCGCAAGCTGATGGGCGCCCGCGAGCATCCGGCCGAGCATGACGAGCTGCTGGGGCTGAAGCATCTCGACAAGGTCATCGACATCGACCAGTCGCCGATCGGCCGCACCCCGCGCTCCAACCCGGCGACCTACACCGGCGCCTTCACCCCGATCCGCGACTGGTTCGCCGGCCTGCCGGAGGCCAAGGCCCGCGGCTACGGCCCCGGCCGCTTCTCCTTCAACGTGAAGGGCGGGCGCTGCGAGGCCTGCCAGGGCGACGGCGTCATCAAGATCGAGATGCACTTCCTGCCCGACGTCTACGTCACCTGCGACGTCTGCCACGGCAAGCGCTACAACCGCGAGACGCTGGAAGTCACCTACCGCGACAAGACCATCGCCGACGTGCTCGACATGACGGTCGAGGAGGGCAAGGAGTTCTTCAAGGCCGTGCCCGGCATCCGCGACAAGATGGAAACCCTGGAGCGGGTGGGTCTCGGCTACATCCACATCGGCCAGCCCGCCACGACTCTGTCGGGCGGCGAGGCGCAGCGGGTGAAGCTGTCCAAGGAGCTGAGCCGCCGCGCCACCGGCCGCACCCTCTACATCCTCGACGAGCCGACCACCGGACTGCATTTCGCCGACGTCGAGAAGCTGATGGAGGTGCTCCACGCGCTGGTCGACCAGGGCAACACGGTGCTGGTGATCGAGCACAATCTGGAGGTCATCAAGACCGCCGACTGGATCATCGACCTCGGCCCCGAAGGCGGCACCGGCGGCGGCGAGATCGTCGCGGAGGGCACCCCGGAAGACGTGGTGAAGGTCAAGCGGAGTTACACCGGCCAGTATCTGGCCCCCTACCTGAAGGCGAAGCCGAAAAGCCGGAAGAGGGCATGAAGAAGGGCCGGGGTCATCCCCGGCCTTTTTCTTATGGCCGATTTTTGCCCTGGAAACAAAGCCGCCGCGGGACCGTTTCCTCATCATCACTCGCCAAACAGGATGGAGACAGAGCATGTCCAGGACCCTGATGTCCGGTGTGGCGCTGGCCTTCGGCGCGGCCCTGCTGGTCAGCGCCTGCGGGACCGACGAGACCACCAGCACCACGACCACCACCACGACCACCTCGCCCAACTACGGCAACTCCAGCCTGACCACCCCGCCGACCGGCGGCTCGACCACCACCGAGCGCACGACGACGACCAAGAGCGAATAAGGACTCGTCCTTTCGCTCCCAAAGGAAACGGCCGGCTCCGCACAGGCGGGACCGGCCGTTGTCTTTCCGGTCTTTCTCCTGTTCGTCCTACCAACGTACAAGTTTCAAGACCTCCCGGCTCGGCTAGGATTTCGAGGCGCGCCCAACGACGCGCGCCGGAACAGCCGAACAACGGAGGGAACCCCATGCGCACCCTGTTCGCGGTCGCCGCCACCCTGGCCACCCTGGCCGGCCCGGCCCTGGCCGTCGAGGTCACGGAGTCGGCCACCCTGCCCTACTCGGTCGAGAAGGTCTGGCAGCAGATCGGCCCCTTCTGCAACCTCGGCACCTGGCACCCGGCGGTGGAGACCTGCACGCTGCGCCGGAAGGACGGCGCGCAGGAGCGCGTGCTGGCCCTCAAGGGCGGCGGCACCATCGAGGAGCGGCTGCTCTCCTCCTCCGCCAGCAGCCACCGCATCCGCTATTCGATCCTGACCAGCCCTCTGCCGGTCAAGGACTACGCCGCCTCCCTGTCGGCCGAACCGGCGGGCAAGGGCACGCGCGTCGTGTGGAAGGCGCGCTACACCTCCAACGGCGCCAGCGACGAGGAATCGCGCAAGGTGATCTCCGGCATCTTCACCTCCGGCTTCGACGGGCTGAAGCAGAAGCTCGCCGCCCAGTAAGTCACCGCTGTTCGGCGGAGCGACCAGGATCGCCGGAACCGCCGGACGATCCTGGCCGCGATTCCGCGCCGTTGTCCGGTTGGTCTTGCCGTGGCGACAGTGACGGTCTACTTGTTCGGCAACTTTGTGAAAGTTGCTGATATGGCCGACACGTCCCTTTCCCCCGTTCACGTCATCGGCGGCGGTCTCGCCGGCTCCGAAGCCGCCTGGCAGCTCGCCCAACGCGGCGTTCCCGTCGTGCTGCACGAGATGCGGCCCGTCCGCCCGACCGAGGCGCACAGCACCGACCAGCTCGCCGAGCTGGTCTGCTCCAACTCCTTCCGGTCCGACGACGCGGAGTACAACGCGGTCGGGCTGCTGCACGAGGAGATGCGGCGCTGCGGTTCGCTGATCCTGCGCTGCGCCGACGCGCACAAGGTGCCGGCGGGCGGCGCGCTGGCCATGGACCGCGACGGCTTCGCGGGCGCCGTGACCGAGGCGATCGCCGGCCACCCGCTCATCACCGTGGAGCGCGGCGAGGTCACCGGCCTGCCACCGGAGGAGTGGGACAGCGTCGTCATCGCCACCGGCCCCCTGACCTCCCCGCCGCTGGCCGAGGCGATCCGCGGCTTCACCGGCGAGGAGTCGCTGGCCTTCTTCGACGCCATCGCTCCCATCGTCTATCTGGAGAGCGTGGACCTGTCCAAGGCGTGGTTCCAGTCGCGCTACGACAAGCCCGGCCCCGGCGGCACCGGCAAGGACTACATCAACTGCGCCTTCGAGAAGGACGAATACCGCGCCTTCATCGACGCGCTGCTGACCGGCGAGAAGGTCGACTTCAAGGAGTGGGAGAAGAGCACGCCCTATTTCGAAGGCTGCCTGCCCATCGAGGTGATGGCGGAGCGCGGGGTGGACACGCTGCGCTACGGCCCGATGAAGCCGGTCGGCCTGACCAACCCGCACAAGCCGGAACGCCGCCCCTACGCGGTGGTCCAGCTCCGCCAGGACAACGCGCTGGGCACGCTCTACAACCTCGTCGGCTTCCAGACCAAGCTGCGCCACGCCGAGCAGGCGCGCATCTTCCGCATGATCCCCGGCCTGGAAAAGGCGGAGTTCGCGCGGCTGGGCGGCCTGCACCGCAACACCTTCCTGAACAGCCCGCGCCTGCTCGACGGCGCGCTGCGGCTGAAGGCGCAGCCGCGCATCCGCTTCGCCGGGCAGGTCACCGGCTGCGAGGGCTATGTGGAAAGCGCCGCCGTCGGCCTGCTGGCCGGTCGCTTCGCTGCCGCCGAGCGGCTGGGCGGCGCGCCGTCCGCTCCGCCGGTCACCACGGCGCTGGGGGCGATCCTCGGCCACATCACCGGCGGCGCCAACGCCGACACCTACCAGCCGATGAACGTCAATTTCGGCCTGTTCCCGCCGGTGGACGAGCGCATCCGCGGGCGCGACCGCAAGCTGGCCTACACCCGCCGCGCGCTGGAGGATCTGGGCGGCTGGCTCGCCACCGCGCCCGGCGTCACCGCCTGATGAGCGGTGATTCCAGTCAAAATGTTACTGAACCATAATAAAGATTATAAGTGAGGCTTAACCATCTCCGTGGAACACTTTCTTTCGAAAGAGCGGAAAAGTCTTCCAACGGGATGGTTATGATTAAAACAAAATCATTGGTTGCCAAACAGGTGATCGTCATCGTGATGGTGACGATCGTTTCCCTGGCGGCGGGGATCGCGGCCCTGACAACCAAGAGCGGGTCGGACATCGAAACCCTGGCGTTCCAGAGCGGTGAGCAGCTTGGCCACCGCTATGGCGAGATGGTGCAGGCCCGGCTGGGCACCGCGATGGAAGCCAGCCGCTTCATCGCGGCCTCCCTGATCGGCCTGAAGGCCACGGGCCGGGCCGACCGGGAGCAGCTCTCCACCTGGCTCAAGAGCATCGCCGAGGCCAACCCGGATTTCCTCGGCGTGTGGGTGGGCATGGAGCCGAACGCCCTGGACGGCCGTGACGCGGAGTTCGCCAACAAGCCGGGCTCCGACGCCTCCGGCCGGTTCCTCCCCTATTGGAACCGCGGGTCGGGGGTGGTGGCGCTGGAGGCCCTTGTCGGTTACGACGATCCGGGTTCCGACGGCGCCTATTATCAGATCCCCAAGCGCACCGGGCGCGCCATGGTGGTGGAGCCTTACAGCTACATGGTCGCCGGCCGGAAGGTGCTGATGGTGTCCATGTCCGCCCCGATCGTCGAGAACGGCCGGGTCATCGGGGTGGCCGGCATCGATCTGTCCACCGACGGCATCTGGTCCATGCTGAAGACGGTGAAGCCGTTCGACAGCGGGTCCATCCACCTGATTTCCAACGACGGCGTCTGGGCCGGCCATCCCGACGGCGAGCGGATGGGGCAACCGATCGGCACATCGGACCCGGCGCTCGACGCCGCCAAGCCGGCCATCCGCGCGGGGCGGAGTTTCGAGCAGACGGCGGTCGCCGACGGGCAGCCCGTGAAGCAGCTGTTCCTGCCGGTGAAGGTCGCGGGAACGGAAACCCCCTGGGCCCTGCAGGTCAACCTGCCGCTCGACAAGGTCAACGCCCCGGTCCGGGAACTGCGCAACGTCACCATCGTCGGCGGGCTGGTCCTGCTGACCGCCCTGGTGTCGGCGCTTCTGTTCGCCAGCCGCCGCATCGTCGGCCTGCCGTTGCGACGCACCATCGCGACGCTGGACGCCGTGGTCGCCGGGGAGCGCGGCGTGGTCATCACCGACACCGGCCGCACCGACGAAATCGGCGCCATCAATAAGGCCCTGAAGCTCTTCCAGGACAACACCGCCCGCATGGCGGAGCTGGAGGAGGAACGCCACCGCGAGGAGCAGCGCGCCGCGGAGCGCCGCAAACGCGACCTCGCCGACGTCGCCAGCCGGTTCGAGGCGTCGGTGGGCGGTGTCGTGCGCAACGTGTCGGAACAGGCGGGCGAGATGCGCGGCACCGCGCAGAGCCTGTCGGCCATCGCCGCCCAGACCGACCGTCAGGCCGCCGCCGTGTCAACCGCCGCCGAGGAGGCCAGCCAGAACGTCCAGACGGTGGCCGCCGCCACCGAGGAGCTGAGCTGTTCCATCCGCGAGATCAACGAGCGGATCGGCCGGTCCTCGCAGATGGCCACGGAGGCGGTGGCCGAGGTGGAGCGCACCAACGCCACTCTGGAAGGGCTGTCCGCCGCCGCGCAGAAGATCGGCGACGTGGTGAACCTGATCCAGGGCATCGCCGGCCAGACCAACCTGCTGGCGCTCAACGCCACCATCGAAGCCGCCCGCGCCGGAGAAGCCGGCAAGGGCTTCGCCGTGGTCGCCAGCGAGGTGAAGAATCTCGCCAACCAGACCGCCAAGGCCACCGAGGACATTTCCCGGCAGATCGCCGACATGCAGACGGTCAGCGGCACGGTGGTCAGCGTCATCGGAACGGTGGGGCGGAGCATCATCGCCATCAACGAGACGATCACCGCCATCGCCGCGGCGGCGGAGCAGCAGGGCGCCGCCACCCAGGAGATCAGCCGCAACGTCCAGCAGGCGTCGATGGGCACCGCCACCGTGTCCGCCAACATCGGCGGGGTCACCCAGGCGGCGGGCTCCACCGGCTCGATGGCCGATCAGGCGCTCGGCGCCGCCGGCGACCTGTCGCGCGAGGCCGACCAGCTCCGCCAGGAGGTGGAGCGGTTCGTGGCGATGATCCGCGCCGCCTGATCCCGGTTGGCCTGACCCGCAGAGGTCAGAACCGCCCGCGCAGCGCCGCCCAGGCCAGCTTGGCGTGGCGCAGCGGGTGGGGCATCAGGACGCGCGGGGCGAAGGGGTCGTCGCCCTCCTTCGCCAGCGCGTCCAGATGCAACCCGGCCAGCACCGCCGGCAGGAGCGCCGCCAGGGCGGGGCGGGGCACCGCGCGGCGCAGCGCGCGGGCCTTCGCCAGATGGTCGCGGGCGGCCTCCGCCACCTCGCGCACCACGGGGCGCAGTTCGGGGGTGGAGCGCAGCTCGAACAGGTCCCCTTGCCTGGCGCCGTGCGCCGCCATGCGGTCGGCGGGGAGAAGCTGGCGGTGCTGGCGGGCGTGGAAGGGCACCGCCCGGGCGATGCCGGCCAGCGCGTAGCCGATCCCGGCCTGACGCCCGGCCTCCACCGCGTCGGAGTCCTTCGCGCCGAGGATTTCCAGAGCGAGCTGGACCAGCGGCGCGCCGGTGACCTCCGCGTAATTGACGAGGCAGGACAGGTTGGCCGGCGGGGTGTCGTCCAGATCGGCCTCCCGCGCGTCGATCAGCCGGTCGAACAGGGCGCGGCTCAGCCCGCCCTCCTGCACGGCGGCGGCCAGCGGTTCCATCACCGCGTGCTTGGGCACGGCGGCGCCCTCGTAGACCTTGTCCAGCCCGTCGCGCCAGAATTGCAGCCGCATCTGGCCCAGAACCGGCTCGGTCACGACCTCGCGGGTCTTGGCGATCTCCAGGTTGAAGGCGTAGAGGGCGAACAGCGATTCGCGGCGCTCCGCCGGGGCGAAGAGGCAGGTCAGGAACCGGTCGTTGTCATATTTCCTCACCTCCCGTCCGCAATAGGACAGGTCGGGGGTCGCCTTCGCCATGTGATGCCTGTTCTGGAAAAATGGGGGTGGCACAGTTTGGACGCGGGGCAAAGCCCGCTCGCGCCTTATATTAGGCAGACAGGCTCACCACACCAGCCCCGACGCGCAGCAGGCGGAACAATGGCCGATTTCAACGTCGCCCCCACCAAGCCCCGCAAACCCAGCCCGGTCGCCCGCAAGGACACGGACTCGGAGAATTTTCCGGTCGCCTCGCGCCTGCTGCCGAAGCATCTCAGGCCACATGTCATGGCCTTCTACCGGTTCGTCCGGCTGGGCGACGACATCGCCGACGATCCCGATCTCGAACCGGAGACCAAGCTCGCCTATCTGGAGGCGCTGGAACGCTCGCTGACCACCGGCCAGGCCAAGCACGCCTATCTGAAGCCGGCGCTGGACCTGCGCGCCAGCCTGCAGGCGACCGGGGTCAGCGACCGCCATCCCCGGCAGGTGCTGCGCGCCTTCCGGCGGGACGCGGTGGGCGCCCGCTGCCACAGCTGGAGCGACCTGCTGCTCTACTGCCGCTTCTCCGCCAACCCGGTCGGGCGCTACCTGCTGGACCTGCACGGCGAGGGCGTGGCCGCCGGGCCGGCGTCGGACGCGCTGTGCACCGCCCTGCAGGTGCTGAACCACCTCCAGGACTGCCGGGAGGATTGGAGCCAGCTCGGGCGCTGCTACATCCCGCTGGTCTGGTTCGACGATTCGGCGATCAGCGTCGAGCGGCTGGTCGAGACCGAGAGCGACGCCAAGCTGCGCGCCATCTTCGACCGCACGCTGGAGCACACCGACCGGCTGCTGGAGCGCGCCGCCCCCCTGCCCGGTCTGATCCAGCACCGCGGGTTGCGGATGGAAGCCTCGGTGATCCTCAGCCTCGCCGAATCGCTGGCGCAGCGGCTGCGCAGCCGCGACCCGCTGAAGAAGCGGGTGGTGCTCGGCACGCATCACAAGCTGTTCGCCACCGCACGCGGGCTGGCGCGCGCCATCGGGAGCAAATAGACTCCGGCCTCTTCGACCGACACCACGCAGGACCGACGTATGCCGCAGCCATCGCTGGACTCGACGCAGAGCGACACCGCCGGCAGCCCGGCTGCCGCGGCGGCGGCGGTGACCGGGCGGTCGGGCAGCACCTTCTACTGGCCGATGCTGCTTCTCCCCCGCTCCAAGCGGGCGGCGATGTTCGCCATCTACGCCTTCTGCCGGCGAATCGACGACATCGCGGACGAGCCCGGCGAGCCCGCGGAGAAGCGCGCGGCGCTCGACGCCTGGAGGACCGAGATTCGCGGCCTCTACGCCGGCGGCGCGCCGTCCAGTTCTCTGGGCGCGGCGCTGAAGGGCGCGATCGAACGCTACGGCCTGCCGCGCGGCGAGCTTGAGGCGCTGATCGACGGCATGGCGATGGACATTCCCGCGGACGGTGGCAATGGGGCCGACGGCACCGGGGCCGGCAACAGCGGCGGCATGACCGGTCCGGCGCTGCCGACCCTGCGGCTCTATTGCCGCCGCGTCGCCGGCGCGGTGGGCATGCTGGCGATTCGCGTGTTCGACCGGGCCGACGCCTCCACCGAGGCCTTCGCCCTGGCGCTGGGCGAGGCGTTGCAGTTGACCAACATCCTGCGCGACCTGACCGAGGACGCGGAGATCGGCCGGCTCTACCTGCCGCGCGAATTGCTCGACGAGGCCGGCATCGGCAGTTCCGACCCCGCCACGGTGCTCGCCCACCCCAACCTGCCGCAGACCTGCGAGGCGTTGGCGGTTCTCGCCGAGGAACGCTTCGCCGAGGCGCGCCGGGCGCTGGCCGAGGGGCAATCCGCCGGGCGGCGCGGCTCGCTGTGGGCGGCGGTCGCCATGATGGTGCTGTACCACCGGCTGCTGGTGCGCCTGCGCGCCCGGGGCTGGCGCGATCTCGACCGGCGGGTGCGGGTCGGCAAGCGTGAGTGCGCGCTGGTGGCCGTGCGCTGCGCGCTCGGCTATCCGCCCGCCGCCTGACGGGCCGGCTTGGGCACCGTCCACATCGTCGGCGCCGGCCTCGCCGGCCTGTCCGCCGCCGTCCGCCTGACCGAGGCCGGGCGGCGGGTCGTCCTGCACGAGAGCGCGCCGCAGGCCGGGGGGCGCTGCCGCTCCTTCCACGACGCCACGCTGGACCGCGTCGTGGACAACGGCAACCATCTGGCGCTCAGCGGCAACCGCTCCCTGCTGAACTATCTGGAGAAAGTCGGCGCGAGAGACGCCCTGACCGAGCTGCGCCCCGCCGCCTTTCCCTTCCTCGACCTGACCAACGGCGAGCGCTGGTGCCTGCGGCTTGGCGGGCTGTGGCTGTTCGACAAGGCCCGTCGCGTGCCGGGAAGCCGCCCCGCCGACTACCTCGCCGCCCTGCGGACGCTGACGGCCGGTCCCGGCGCCACGGTGGCCGACGCGCTGCCCCCCGCCGGAGCGCTATACGAACGTCTGTGGCGGCCGCTGGCGGTGTCGGTGATGAACGGGGCGCCGGAGCGGGTGTCCGCCCGCCTGTTCGGGGCTGTGCTGCGGGAAACGCTGCTGCGCGGCGAGGCGGCCTGTCGCCCCCTGTTCGCCGGAAAGGGCCTGTCCGCCGCCCTGGTCGAACCCGCGGTGGCGTGGCTGGACCGGCACGGCGCCGAGCTGCGCACCGGAGTGCGGGTGGACGGGCTGGAGCGCGCCGGTGATCGTGTGGTCGCCCTGTCGGTGGATGGGGAGCGCATCACGCTCGCCGACGGTGACGCCGTGATCCTGGCGGCGCCGGCCTGGATCGCCGGGCGCCTGCTTTCCGGCCTGCTTCCCGAGGCGGTGCCGGTCCCCGCCGCCGGGCGGGCCATCGTCAACGCCCACTTCCGCCTGCCCGCCCCGGTCGACCTGCCGGGCGGCCTGCCCTTCCTGGGGCTGGTCGGCGGCACGGCGGACTGGCTGTTCCGGCGCGGCGACGTGCTGTCGGTGACGGTCAGCGACGCCGACGCGCTCGCCGGTCAGCCCGCCGAAGCGGTCGCCGCCACCTTGTGGCGCGACGTGGCGCGGGCGCTCGGCACGCCCGGCACGGCCCCGCCGCCACACCGAATCATCAAGGAGCGCCGGGCGACTCCGGACCAGTCCCCTGTCCATGCGGCGAATCGCCCCGGTGCCCGAACCGCTTTGGAAAACCTCGTTCTGGCCGGCGATTGGACGAACATGGGGCTTCCGGCAACCCTCGAAGGTGCGGTCCGCTCCGGCGAGTTCGCCGCACGGGCGGTCCTCACCGCAAGGATTACCACCTTTTCGCGCCTCGGCCTTTTTCCAGCCTTCACTTTGCCGCGCCGCGGGCCTATTTGAGCGGACGGAGGTGCCGTGCCGCCAAGGCGCGGGCCGAGATGGGACAATCCAAGAAGAGAGGGTAACTCAATGGCGTTCGAACTGCCGCCGCTCCCGTATGGCTATGATGCTCTGCAGCCGTTCATGTCGTCGGAGACGCTGCACCTGCACCACGACAAGCACCACCAGACCTACGTCACCAACCTGAACAATCTGACGAAGGACAGCCCGCTGGCCGACGCCAGCCTGGAAGACGTCATCAAGCAGAGCTACGGCGACGCCTCCAAGCAGGGCCTGTTCAACAACGCCGGTCAGGTGTGGAACCACACCTTCTACTGGCAGAGCATGAAGAAGAACGGTGGCGGCGCCATCCCGGGCGAGCTTGAGAAGCGCCTGATCGCCGACTTCGGCAGCGTCGACAAGTTCAAGGAAGAGTTCTCGAACGCCGCGATCACCCAGTTCGGCTCGGGCTGGGCGTGGCTGTACATCGACGGCGGCAAGCTGAAGGTCACCAAGACCTCCAACGCCGACACCCCGCTGGCCCAGGGCCACTTCCCGCTGCTTACCGCCGACGTGTGGGAGCATGCCTACTACGTCGACTACCAGAACCGCCGCGCGGACTTCGTGAAGGCGTTCCTGGAGAGCCTGGTGAACTGGGAATTCGTGGCCGAGCGCCTGTCGAAGGCCCCGGCCTGATCCTTCCCCGGATCGCCAGAACGGAAAAGGCCCCCAGTCGGGGGCCTTTTTTGTTGGCTTCTTCCGGCCGGGCTTTCGGCCCGGCTCACACTCAGATTCACACCGGCAGCAGCGCCGCCCCCACCCGCCGGCCTTCGGCCAGCAGGACGTTGTAGGTGCGGCAGGCCGCCCCGGTGTCCATCACCTCGACCACCAGACCGGCCTCGCGCAGGCTTTGGCGCAGCGCCTTGGGCAGGAGCTGCATCCGGGTGCCGGAGCCGAGCAGAAGGAACTCCACCCGCGGCTCCGCCCCGATGACCAGGGCGAAGTCCTCCGCCGTGAGGGCAGCGAAGTCCTGGGGGCGCCAGGGCTCCGTGCGGTCGGGAAGGACCACGACCGCCCCGGTGCGCCATTGCCCGGACACGCAGAACTGCCCGTCCCCGTAGCCGTCGATGACCTGCCGGTCCGACGGGATGATCGGCGTGATGTCCGCCATCTCTGATCCGCTTCCAGTTCTTGTCGGTCAGGGCGTCGGGTTGGCGGCCGGGGCCGCGTTCTCCGTCGGCGCGTTGCGGCGCAGCCGGTTCTCGCCCAGGAACAGCAAGATGGGGGCGGCGATGAAGATGGACGAGGAGGTGGCCAGGAAAATGCCGAAGATCAGCACGATGCCGAAGTCCTGCAGCGCCTCGCCGCCGAAGAAGGCCAGCGGCAGGATCGACAGCAGCGTCGACATGGAGGTGCCCAGCGTGCGGTTCAGCGTCTCGTTGATCGAGCGGTCGATCAGCTCGCGCAGCGGCATCTTCTTGTAGATGCGCAGATTCTCGCGCATCCGGTCATAGACCACGACCTTGTCGTTGGTCGAGTAGCCCATGATCGTCAGAATCGCCGCGATGGCCGTCAAATTGAACTGCATCCCGGTGATCGCGTAGAAGCCGACCACCTTCGTCACGTCGAGCAGCAGCGTCACGATGGCGCCGAATCCGAACTGCCATTCGAAGCGGAACCAGATGTAGACGAGCATCGCCAGCAGCGCGAGGCCGAGCGCCAGCATGCCGTTGAAGAACAGCTCGCCGCTGACCGACGCGCCGACCGCCTCGACGCGGCGCACGGTGGTGCCGGGAAGCTCCTGGGCGAGCGTGGCCCTCACCTTGTCGGCGGCCACCTGCTGCGCCGCGTCGTCGCCCGGCTGGCGCTCCAGCCGGATCAGCACGTCCTGGGGCGAGCCGAACTCCTGCAACGCCACCTGCCCGAGGTTGAGCTGACCGAGCGTGTGGCGCAGCGAGGCGAAGTCGGCGGCCTGCGGCGTGCGCGCCTCGATGACGATGCCGCCGCGGAAGTCGATGCCGTAGTTCAGGCCGGGATAGAAGAACAGCACCACCGACGCGATCGACAGGAACGCCGACACGATCAGGCCGGCGTGTCGCCCGCGCATGAACTGGATGTTGGTGTTGTCAGGGACCAGACGAAGCCGGAACATGGGAATGACCTCTTACACCGGCAGGGCGGCCGGCCGCGTCTTGCGCAGCCAACTGACCATCATGAGACGCACGAGCACGGTGGCCGTGAACAGCGAAATCAGGATGCCGAAGGTGATGGTGACGGCGAAGCCCTTGATCGCGCCGGTGCCCAGCACGAACAGGATGGCCATCTTGATGGCGGTGGTCAGGTTGGCGTCCACGATGGTGGAGTAGGCGCGGCTGAAGCCGGCCTCGACCGAGCCGAAAACGCCGCGGCCCTTCTTCGTTTCCTCGCGGATGCGCTCGTTGATCAGGATGTTGGCGTCGACCGCCAGACCCAGCGACAGCAGAACGCCGGCGATGCCCGGCAGCGTCAGCGTCGCCTGGAGCAGCGACAGCGCGGCCAGCGTCAGGACGGTGTTGACCAGCAGGGCGAAGCAGGCGAAGGCGCCGAACAGGCCGTAGGCGGCGATCATGTAGGCGCAGACCAGCACGAAGCCGATGCCCACCGACATCAGGCCGGCGCGGATCGAATCGGCGCCCAAATCGGGGCCGACCGTGCGCTCCTCGATGACCTTCAGCGGGGCCGGCAAGGCGCCGGCGCGCAGCAGGACGGCGAGGTCGTTGGCGTCGGCGGCGGTGAAGTTGCCGCTGATCTGGCCGCGTCCGCCGGTGATCGGCTCGCGGATCACCGGGGCGCTGATGACTTTGTTGTCGAGCACGATGGCGAAGGGCCGGCCGACGTTGGCGCGGGTCACGTCGGCGAAGCGGCGGGCGCCGATGCTGTCGAATTCGAAATTGACCACCCATTCGCCGGTCTGCGGGTTGCTGCCCGCGGTGGCGTTGGTCAGGTTGGCGCCGTCCACCTCGACCTTCTTGCGGATGACATAGGCGGTCTGCGCCCGCCCGCTCTCCGACGAGGGCAGGATGTCGGTGCCCGGAGGGGCGCGGCCGGCGCTCGGGTCGGCGTTCATGTCGACCAGACGGAAGGTCATCTTCGCGGTGGTGCCGAGCAGCCGCTTCACGCGGTCCGGGTCCTCGACGCCGGGAAGCTGGACCAGGATGCGGTCGGCGCCCTGGCGGGCGATGGTCGGCTCGTTGACGCCGGTCTCGTCGATGCGGCGCCGCACGATCTCGATGGACTGCTCGATGGCCTGGGTGGCGCGCTCGCGGAGCGCGATCTCGCTCAGCCGGGCGGTGACGGCGCCGCCGCTGGCGTTGACCTCCAGGTCCGGCTGGCCGCCGCCGAGCGGTCCGCCGCCGATGGTGTTGGCGAGCTGGCGCAGCGCCCGCACCGCCGTGTCGGCCTGCGCCGGGTCGCGGAGCTGCACGGTGATGCCGCGGTCGCCCGGGTTGATCGCCGTGTAGCCGACATTGTCGTTGCGCAGCTGGGTGCGCGCCGAATCGACCAGGCCCTCGACACGGTCACGGATGACCGCGCCCATGTCGACCTCAAGCAGCAGGTGCGACCCGCCGCGCAAGTCGAGGCCCAGGTTGACCCGGTTGTGCGCGTACCAGCTCGGCAGGGCCGACAGCGTCTCGCGGCTGAAAAAATTCGGCAGCGTGAGGATGGTCCCGAGCACGCAGATCGCGACGATCAGAAAAATCTTCCAGCGCGGAAAATACAGCATTCGTAAACCAGTCCCGTTCGCTACCGGAGAACCGCGTTACTTGCGGTCCACGACCTTCTCTTCAGCCTTATCGTCGGCGCTCTTGGCCGGCTCGGACTTCGACAGCACGAGGTTCACGGTGGAGCGCATGACGCGGACGCGGACGTTCTCGGCGATCTCGACCTGAAGCTCGTCCTCCGGGCCGACCTTGGTGATCGTGCCGATGATGCCGCCGCCGGTCACCACGCGGTCGCCGCGACGGATGGCCTCCAGCATGCCCTTGTGTTCCTTCATCTTCTTCTGCTGCGGACGGATCAGCAGGAAATAGAAGACGACGAAAATCAGGATCAGCGGCAGGAACTGCACGATCATGTCGGCCCCACCGGCGGCGGGCGCGGCGGTCTGTGCATAGGCCGTCGAAACGAACATCTGGAGGCTCCCTGTGGTTTGGTTCCGAAGGCGCAGCGG
This sequence comes from Azospirillum brasilense, assembly GCF_003349955.1. Lineage (GTDB taxonomy): Bacteria > Pseudomonadota > Alphaproteobacteria > Azospirillales > Azospirillaceae > Azospirillum > Azospirillum brasilense_B. The sequence goes on along the minus strand of NZ_QLKQ01000024.1, from coordinate 64,564 downwards.
GCGCTCGCGGACGCGGCGACTATAACGGTCCGGGCCGTCGATGCAATGGAATAGGGGTACGCCCGCCGGGCTTCAAGGGCCGCGGCTGTCCATGACGGCAAAGAGAAGCAGGAAGCGGCGCACGCAGGGCGCCTCGACCGGCTCCACTCCGTGGAAGGATCGGTCGGACGGCGCGTAGGCCAGCAGATGGTTCGGCAGGAAGGGCGCGGTGCCGGCCAGTTCGAAATCCTCGCGCGGGAACCGCTCCGTCGACCGCCCGGCGTTGGCGCTGAAGGATGCGTCGCGGGGCCGGTACAGCGCGGTGCCGAGATCGGGGCGGCTACCGTCCGCCGGCATGTAGAGCAGCATGGACAGGAACGTGCCGAACACGTCGGTGTGGGGCAGCATGGCGTGCCCCGCATGGTCCTCGACCAGCCGCGCGTAGACCGTCGCTGGGCGGACGCCGACGGGCCCCTCCAGCTTGGCGGCGAGCGAGGGGAAGCGCGGCGCCAGCCGTTTCAGCGTCTCCGGCCCGAGCAGGCTGTCGCGGACCTCCCGCCACACCGCCGCGGCCTCCGGCTCCATGTCCCTCAGATTGCGGTCGGTCAGCACCATCTGATAGCGCTGGGGCAGCGTGTCCATCTGCAGAAGCGCCAGCGCCTCGAACCTCGGCCAGTGGGCGACGGCGCGGGCGTAGAGGTCCGCCGGCAGGGCGTCCGGCACCACCAGATGCGGGAAAGGGTCCTCCCGCAGGGGCGTTTCCTCCAGCCGCCGCAGGACATGAGCGGCGCTCCCCGCCGGTTTCGGGAGATCGGCGGAACGTTCTGCGTGCATGACCGACCCTCGGTTCGCGTTCCCGGCACCATAGCGGCGCGCACGCCTCCCCCGCAAGCGCGCCTCCTTGTCCGCAGCCGGCGGCGCGGGTTAGGGTCGGCGCAACGAAACCGGAAGAAACGCCTGCGAAGGAACACGATGTCGGACGCCCAACTGCTGCCCCTCCTCACCCGCATCGCCGAGGCCCTGGAACGGCTCGCCCCGCCGCCGCCGGGCCGGCTCGACCTCGGCGCCGCCGACGCCTTCGTCTGGCACGCCGATCCCGACCGGCTGGAGCCGGTGCCCACCGTGAACCGGGTGGAGATCGGCCTGCTGCGCGGCGTCGAGCGCCAGCGCGACATCCTGCTGGACAACACCACCCGCTTCGCCACCGGCCTGCCGGCCAACAACGCCCTGCTCTGGGGCTCGCGCGGCATGGGCAAGAGCTCGCTGGTCAAGTCGGTGCACGCCACGGTGGCGCAGGAGCATCCCGGCACGCTGGCTCTGGTGGAGATCCACCGCGAGGACATCCCCACCCTGCCCCGCCTGCTCGCCCGGCTGAAGGACGAGCCGCGCCGCTTCATCCTGTTCTGCGACGACCTGTCCTTCGACCACGACGACGCGCATTACAAGTCGCTCAAGGCCGTGCTTGAGGGCGGGATCGAGGGGCGTCCGGAGAATGTGGTGTTCTACGCCACCTCGAACCGCCGCCACCTGATGCCGCGCGACATGATCGAGAACGAGCGCTCCACCGCCATCAACCCGGCGGAGGCGGTCGAGGAGAAGGTGTCGCTGTCCGACCGCTTCGGCCTGTGGCTGGGCTTCCACAATTGCGACCAGCCGACCTACTTCGCGATGATCGAGGGCTACGCCGCCCGCTTCGGGCTGGACATCCCGGCGGAGCAACTGCGGGCCGAGGCCGTGGAATGGTCGGTGACCCGCGGCAGCCGCTCCGGCCGGGTGGCCTGGCAGTTCATCCAGGACCTGGCTGGCCGTCTGGAGAAGCCCCTTCGCTGACCCGCGGCTCCATGCGGTCGCGCGGATCGACCGCCTGGCTGCCCTTGCGCAGTTCGAAGTGAAGCTGCGGGCTCGTCACCGATCCGGTCTGGCCGACCGTGCCGATGGCCTGCCCGCGCTTCACCGCCACGCCCCGCTCGACGTCGATGCGGTCGAGATGGGCGTAGGCGGTGATGAAGCCGTCCGAATGCTTCACCAGCAGCAGATTGCCGAAGCCGCGCAGCTCGTTGCCGGCGTAGGCGACGACGCCGTTGTCGGCGGCGACCACCGTCGTGCCTTTGCTGGCGGCGATGTTCAGGCCGTCGTTGTGCAGCCCGTCCGGCTTCGGCCCGAAGGTCGAGATCACCTTTCCCTTCACCGGCCAGAGAAGCCGCCCGGTGGCGCGCTGCGGCGGCGCCGGTTCCACCGCCTTGGGCGGTGGGGGCGGGGCGGCGGCGACCTCCTGGGCCGGCGCCGGCGGCGGAACCGGGACCGGAGCGGCCTCGACGACACGCGGCACGGGCGCCGGCTCGGGAACGGCGGGCTTCTGGCCCGGTGGACGCAGCGAGGTCGGGGCCTGCCCCGGCTGGTAGACGGGCGCAGCGGTCGCCACCTCGGGCGCAGCGGCCGGCTTGGCGCCGGGCACCGGGGACAGGACCGTCGCGGTCTGTGAGGGGCTGTCCACCGGGGCCGGTGTCGATGCCGAAGCGCCCGGCGGCGGCAGCTCCGCCGCCTGGATGGACCCGCGCGACACCTGTTTGACCGGGGCCGAAGCCACCACCCCGCCGACCGCGGCCCCCGCGCTGGAGGACGGCGCCTGGGCCACCGCCGTGCCGCCCGACGCATCGCCGCCGCCCGGCAGGCGCAGCGGCTGCCCGGCCTGCACCGCGTAGGGGGCGGTCAGGCCGTTGAGACGGGTCAGCTCGCTCATGTCCGCGCTGAACATGCGGGAGATGCCGTACAGCGTGTCGCCGCGCTGGACGATGTACTGGCGCGACACCGGCAGGACGAGACGCTGTCCCACCTGGAGCTGGTAAGGCGGCGACAGGTGGTTGACCTCCAGCAGGTCGCGCAGCGGCACGTTGTAGCGCCGCGACAGCGAATAGGCGGAATCCCCGCGCTGCACGATCACCGCGCCGCCGATGGAATCCGGGGTGCTGGACACCGAGGTGACCGGCGCCAGATCGCCGGTGCGCTGCTGGCAGGCGGCGAGCAGCGGGATCACCGCCAGCGCCGCCAGGATGGCGCGTCCTGTCACGCCGAATGGGCCGGCTTTTCCGTTCCGGGGGGAGACGGAGGGTCGGACAGCAACGGTACGAAGCGGACGGGCCACAAGTCCTCCCGTGTAAGACCGGTTTCGGTCCGCCGGATGCGGACGACCCGCTGGCTGCGGTAGTCGTCCCCCAGCGGGATGACCATGACACCACCAACGGCGAGCTGATCCGTCAAGTCCTTTGGCGCATCGGGACCTGCGGCGGCCGTGACCAGTATGCGCTCGAACGGCGCCTGTTCGGGCCAGCCCTTCGTCCCGTCGCCGTGGCGGGTCGTGATGTTGTCCAGGCGCAGCGCCTGGAATCGCGCTTCCGCCTCGCTCAGCAGCGGGTGCAGCCGTTCGACGGTGTAGACCCGCCGGCACAGCCGCGACAAAACAGCCGCCTGATAGCCGGAGCCGGTGCCGATCTCCAGCACCGTCTGCCGCTGCCCCAGCTCCAGCGCCTGGGTCATCAGCGCCACGATCAGCGGCTGGCTGATGGTCTGGCCCAGATCGATGGGAAGGGCCGTGTCCTCCCACGCCTGATCCTGGAAGGGCTGCGGGACGAATCGCTCGCGCGGTATCCGCTCGATCGCGGCCAGAACCCGGGTGTCGGTCACGCCGTTGCGGCGCAACGCCATCAGAAGCCGGATCTTGCGTGCCTCGACCGTCACATCCTACCCATTCACCTCGGAAACGACCTCATTCGAACGCGTGCCGCAGGGTCTGGAGCGTCGGCGTGTGCGTCAGATCCAGATAGACCGGCGTCACCGAAATGCCGCCGTGGAAGACCACGTGGATGTCCGTGTCGGGCGCCACGTCGGCCTCCCCGCGCAGGGTCCCGATCCAGATATAGGGCTTGCCGCGCGGATCGACACGCTCGACCAGCTCGTCGCCGATCTTGCGTTTGCCGTGGCGGACGACCTGGATGCCGGTGACCCGGTCCGCCGGGCAGGCCGGGAAGTTCACGTTGAGCAGGACGTATTTCGGCCAGGGCGTGGACACGGCCTTGCGCACCACCTCCGCCCCCCAGCGCTCCGCCGCCGACCAGTCGATCTGGGAGCGGGTCTCGTAATGCTGGCTGAGCGCGATGGCCGGAACGCCCAGCAGGGTCGCCTCCATGGCCGCCGCGATCGTGCCGGAATAGGTCACGTCCTCGCCGATGTTGGAGCCCTGGTTGACGCCGGACAGGACCAGCGTCGGGCGGGCGTCCCGCATCACCTTGTTGACGGCCAGCAGCACGCAGTCGGTCGGCGTGCCGTCCACCGTGAAGCGCCGCTCGTCCAGTTGGCGCAGGCGCAGCGGCCGGTTGATGGTCAGGGAGTGGCTGGCCGCCGACTGTTCCATCTCCGGCGCCACCACCCACACGTCGTCCGTGAGGGAGCGGGCGATGGCCTCCAGCACCTTCAGGCCCGGCGCGTGGATGCCGTCGTCGTTGGTGACGAGGATGCGCGCGTTCGACAGGTCGAGCGGGTGATCGAACATCAGGCGGTGATCCTTTCCAGCCCGCGCATGTAGGGCCGGAGCGCTTCGGGAACCAGGATGGAGCCGTCGGGCTGCTGGTAGTTCTCCAGAACCGCGATCAGGCAGCGCCCGACCGCCACGCCCGAGCCGTTCAGCGTGTGGACGAACTGCGTCTGCTTCTCGCCCTTCGGACGGCAGCGGGCCTTCATGCGGCGGGCCTGGAAGTCGCCGCAGTTCGAGCAGCTCGAAATCTCGCGGTACATGTTCTGGCCGGGCAGCCAGACCTCGATGTCGAAGGTCTTGCGCGCGGAGAAGCCCATGTCGCCCGTGCACAGCGTCACGACGCGGTAGGGCAGCCCCAGCCGTTGCAGGATGGTCTCGGCGAATTGGGTCATGCGCTGGTGCTCCGCCTCCGACTGGTCCGGGGCGGTGACGCTGACCATCTCGACCTTCCAGAACTGGTGCTGGCGGATCATGCCGCGGGTGTCGCGCCCCGCCGATCCGGCCTCGGCGCGGAAGCAGGGGGTCAGCGCGGTGTAGCGGTGGGGCAACTCCTCCGTCGCCACGATCTGGTCGTTGACGAGGTTGGTCAGCGGCACTTCCGAGGTCGGGATCAGGTAATGATCGCCCGTGCGGAACAGGTCCTCCTCGAACTTCGGAAGCTGGCCGGTGCCGAACAGGGCGTTGTCGCGCACCATCAGCGGCGGCGCGATCTCGGTGTAGCCGTGCTCGCCGGTGTGGATGTCCAGCATGAAGTCGGCCAGAGCGCGCTCCAGCCGGGCCAGCCCGCCCTTCAGGACGGTGAAGCGGGCGCCCGACATGCGCGACGCCGCCTCGAAATCCATCAGGCCCAGCGCCTCGCCCAGCTCGAAATGCTGCTTGGCGTTCGCGATGGCCGTCGGCTCGCCCCAGCGGCGGATTTCGACGTTGGCGCTCTCGTCCGGGCCATCCGGCACGTCGTCGGCGGGCAGGTTCGGAATGGAGGCGAGCAGACCCTCCAGCTCGGCGCCCAGCGCCTTCTCCTCCTCCTCGACCTGGGGCAGCCGCTCCTTGAGCTGCGCCATCTCGTCCATCAGCGGCTGGGCGTCGCGGCCCTCCCGCTTGGCGAGGCCGATCTCCTTGGCCGCCTCGTTGCGGCGCGCCTGCATCTCCTGAAGCTGGGTCTGCGCGGCGCGGCGGCGCGAATCGAGGTCCAGCACCGTCGGCGACATCGCCTCAAGGCCCCGGCGGGCGAGGCCGCGGTCGAAGGATTCGGGGTTCTCACGGATGGCGCGAAGGTCGTGCATGGCTCACGGCGATACGGAATGGGTGGGTGGCTGGTTATAGTCCGCCGCCGGGTGAAGGTCCAGAGGCGGAGCCGCGCCGATGGGAAAGACCCTGAAATGACTGGTGTCCTATACTTATCGGTGGCGCCGGGAACGCGAATGCGTGCAGAACCCCGGAATCGACCGCTGCCCTCCCCACTCCGGACATGATCCTCGACACCCGCACCCTCGTCATCGTCCTGGTGGGCATCGGCGTTCTGCTGTCCATCGCCGCCTTCCTGACCTGGAGAGCGCACCGCCACATCACCGCGCTGGCCTATTGGGCCGGGGGAGCGCTGCTCGGCACCCTCGGGATGGCCATGGTCACCGCTTACGGGGTCTGGCCGCCCGCCGCCGTCGTGCCGCTGAGCAACGCCCTGGTGGCCGCCACCTACATCCTGAACTGGTTTGGCGTGCGCAGCTTCGCCGGACGGTCCATCCCCTGGCGCCTCGGGATTGCGCTGCTCGCCGTGCTGACCGCCGGCATCGCGTGGTTCGTGGTGGCAACCAACGACGTGACGGCGCGCGTCCTGATCATGTCCGCCGGAATCACCGGCCTGTCGCTGCTGGCGGCCCTGGAATTGTGGTGGACGGGGCCGGCGGACCGGCCGAGGCGGGCGCAACGGGTCACCGCCCTGGTTTTCCTGGCCCACGCCCTGTTCGTGGCCGGACGCGCCGTGCTGACCGCCTGGGGCGGGCCGGTGGACAGCATCCTGACACCCAACCTGGTGCAGAGCGCCGGGTTCCTGGAGGCCATTCTGGCCGTCACGGGCTGGGGATTCGGCTTCCTGGCCATGACCAGCGAGAAGCTGCAGGCCGATCTGGACCGCATCGGCACCATCGACCCGCTGACCGGCGCCTACAACCGCCGGGCCTTCCTGAAGCACGCCGAGCGGGAGTTGCTGCGGGCGCAACGCAACGGGGCGCCGCTGACCCTGCTGCTGCTCGATCTCGACCGCTTCAAGCGGGTCAACGACACCTTCGGCCATCTCGCCGGCGACGCGCTTCTCCGGCTTTTCTCCGAGACCGTCGCGGCGCGGCTGCGCCGCACCGACCTGTTCGGGCGCTATGGCGGGGAGGAGTTCTGCCTGCTGCTTCCCGACACCGACCGCACCGGGGCGGCGGCGTTGGCGGAGGCGCTGCGGCGCGACGTGGCGGCGCGGCCCCTGCCCTTCGAAGGCCACGAGATCGCCGCCAGCGTCAGCATCGGCATCGCCGCCTGCCGCAGCGGCGAGGATCTCGACGCCGCGCTGGCCGCCGCCGACCTCGCCCTCTACCGGGCCAAGCGGAACGGCCGCAATCAGGTGGTGGTCGACGAAGCGACGGCGTAAGGCGCGACGGGCCTTACGCCTGCTCGGCTTCCGTCTCGTCGGCGTCGCCGCGCGTCTTCTCGATGCGGCGGCCGATCAGGATCGACACCTCGTAGAGCGCCAGCAGCGGGATGGCGAGGCCGACCTGGCTGATGACGTCCGGCGGGGTCAGGACCGCCGCGACGATGAACACGAACACGATGGCGTAGCGCCGCTTGGCGGCCAGCGTCTCGGTCGTCAGCAGCCCGGCGCGGATCAGCAGGGTCAGCAGGACTGGAAGCTGGAAAGCCAGACCGAAGGCGAAGATCAGATGCATCACGAGGCCGAGATACTCGCTGACGCGGGCCTCGAACTCGATCGGCAGGGCGCCGGCGTCCATCCCCGGGTGGAACTCGAACCCCAGGAAGAAGCGCCAAGCCAGCGGGAAGATGAAGTAGTAGACCATCGCCCCGCCCAGGAAGAACAGGATCGGGGTGGCCACCAGGAAGGGCAGGAAGGCCTTGCGCTCGTGCTTGTAGAGGCCGGGTGCCACGAACATCCAGATCTGGCTGGCGACGATGGGGAAGGACAGGAAGCAGCCGGCCCAGAAGGCCACCTTCACATAGGTGAAGAAGGCTTCGGTCAGGCCGGTGTAGATCATCCGCCGCCCCTGCCCGGCCAGGATGTCGGCCAGGGGCTGGACCAGGAAGTTGTAGATGCGGTCCGAGAAGGCGTAGCAGACGAAGAAGGCGATCAGGATCGCCAGCGTCGCGTACATCAGCCGGTTGCGCAGCTCGACCAGGTGGTCGATCAGCGGCATCTTGCTTTCTTCGAGCTCGTCGTCGGACTCGCCGGTCATGCGCGTTTCGCCGGACACTGGGTCACGCCTGCTTGTTCGTGGTTGCCGCCGCAGCGGAATCGGCGGAGGCCGGAACCGGCGGCTTGGCCGGGGCCGGAACGAACTCCGCGGGCAGAGCCGGGGGAAGCGGGGCCGTGACCGGCGGCTCGGTCGCCGGCAGCGGCTGGGCCGCGGTCACCTGCGGCGAGCCGACGGGAGGCACGGAGGTCGGGGATGCCGCCGTCGAGGACAGGCCATCCTCCGGCGGGCTGCCGTGATAGCCGCTGGCCCCGAGGTCGCCCCCCATGTCGAAGGCGCCCTTCAGATCCCCCTTCGGATCGATCGTGTTCTCGACCATCTTCTGGAGGTTCGTGTCGCGGACCTTCAGGGCCTCCTTGCGAAGCTCGTCGAGCTCCGCCTCGCGCATCATGTCGTCGATGTGGCCCTGGAAATCGCGCGCGACGACGCGCGCCTTCTTCACCCATTTTCCCAGGGTGTAGATGGCCTTGGGCAGGTCCTTCGGGCCGATCACCACGAGGGCGATGACCGCGATGACCATCAGTTCCGACCATGCGATGTCGAACATGGCTCCTCAGCCTTTCGAAGCGGCGCGGGGATGACGGGCGCCGGACGGTCAGGTGCGGGCCGTCTCGTCCTTCTTCACGCCGGGGTCGGCAGCCGGCGAAACCGGGGCCGGCGAAACCGGATGGACCGGGGACACCGGCTGGGCCGGCGGAACCGGCTGGTTCGGCAGGACCTTGGAGTCGGCACCGGCGGCGGTACCCTCTTCCTCGTCCTTCAGGCCGGCCTTGAAGTTCTTGATGCCCTTGGCGAGGTCGCCCATGACCTTCGGCAGCTTGCCGGCGCCGAACAGGAGCAGGACGATCAGAAGGACGATGACCCAATGCCAGACGCTGGAGAATCCCATGACACACGTTTCCTGAACAGGCAGCCCAATGGCGGGGCGGCACTATGGCAGAAAGGTTCCCCTCCCGCAACGATCGGTCGGGCGAAACCGCTCAAACGACTAAGTGGGTGCACCGGCTGGAAAAACGAAGGCCTGACACAGGTCCATGCACACCGAAACGTGACTTTGTTCGGCGGGCAGGAACTGGCCCGGCATGCGGGAGTGCAGATGCACCGACCCGCCCGTCCCGTCCGGCACGTCGAGATGGACCAGACTGGTCCGGCCCAGCAGGCGCGCCGCCATCACCCGCGCCAGAACCGGCAGCTCCCCGGCGGGAACGGTGGCCGCGGGCTGGGCGGACAGCTTCAGCGCCTCCGGGCGGATCAGCACGTCGACGGCGGTGCCGTCGGCGACCTCCGTGGGGATCGGGCCGACCGGCGTGTCCACCGCCCCATCCCGCACGACGCCCGACAGCCGGTTAACCTCGCCGAAGAACTCGGCGGCGAAGGCGTTGACCGGGCGGGTGTAGAGGTCCACCGGGTTGCCGACCTGGACGACCTTGCCGGCGCGCATCAGGGCGATGCGGTCGGCCAGGAACATGGCCTCCTCCGGGTCGTGGGTGACCAGCATGGTCGCCGCGCCGTTCTGCTTCAGCACATGCAGCGTCTCGTCGCGGACCTGCTCGCGCAGCCGGGCGTCCAGTCCCGAGAAGGGCTCGTCGAGCAGCAGGACCGCCGGATTCGGGGCGAGCGCGCGGGCCAGCGCCACGCGCTGCTGCTGCCCGCCGGACAGGTGGTGCGGGAAGGAATCGGCGTAGCCGGCCATGCCGACCTGCCCCAGCGTTTCCAGCGCGCGCTTGCGCTGCGCCTCGCCGGACAGGGCGGTCAGGCCGAAGCGCACGTTGTCGAGCACCGACAGGTGCGGAAACAGCGCGTAATCCTGGAAGACGAGGCCGACGCCGCGGCGTTCCGGCGGCACCGCGCCGCGCTCGTCCGCCACCACCGTTCCGCCGATCCGGACGGAGCCGGTCTGCACCGCCTCCAGCCCCGCCGCGATGCGCAGCAGCGAGGACTTGCCGCAGCCGGACGGCCCGCACAGGCAGACGATCTCCCCCGCCCCGATGGTCACGCTGACGTCGTTCACGGCGACGACGCGCCCGTACCGGTGGGTGACGCCGTTCAGCGCCAGGGCCTCGACGGCGATGGCCGCGGCGGCGCCCTGGAAACCGGAGGCGTCGAGATGCCGCCCGTTGGCCGGCAGCGTGACCGGCGCGGCCTCGCAGGGCGCGCCCTGCCGCGGATCGGTCCCGCGGCTGAACAGGGCCGAGGCCTTGTCGCGCAGCGCGGTGCGCAGGCCGGCCGGCCGGGGTTCGGAAACGGCGTCTCCGGTCGCGGAGAAAGAACGGGCGTCGGTGACGGACGGACGATCCATGGCGGTCCCAGTCTGAAGCGGCCCGGGGGTCGTTTGATGGCGGTCGATTGATCTTAGTACCGGCGCGCCGACCCCGATGCAAATGGTTCTTATTTTCGAGCGTTTCGCTCAGGTATCGGAATCGTCAGTGTTTTCCGATGGTTCCGCATCGTCCAGACCGGCGCCGCCGATGCCCAGAAGCACGGGCCGGGAATCGAGCAAGCCCGCGGCGCGCAGGTCCTCCACCCCCGGCAGGTCGCGCAGCGTCTCCAGGCCGAAATGGTCGAGGAAATGGTCGGTGGTGATCCAGGTCAGCGGGCGGCCCGGCGTCTCGCGGCGGCGGCCCGGCCGGATCCAGCCGTTCTCCATCAGGATGTCCAGCGTGCCCTTGCTCGTCGCCACGCCGCGGATCGCCTCGATCTCGGCGCGGGTCACCGGCTGGTGGTAGGCGATGATCGCCAGCGTCTCGATGGCGGCGCGGGACAGCTTCTTGGAGACCTCCTCCTCCTGCCGCAGCAGCGGCGCGAGGTCCACCGCCGTGCGGAAGGACCAGCCGGCCCCGGTGCGGATCAGGTTCACCCCGCGCGCCGCGTAATGGACGCGCAATTCCTCCAGCAGCGCCCGCACGTCGGCGTCGTGGGTCAGCCGCCGGCCGAGGGTCTCCTCGTCCAGCGGGTCGGCGGAGGCGAACAGCAACGCTTCCAGCAGGCGCAGATCGCGCAGGCGCCGCTCGACCTCCTCCGGGTTCTCGATCTCCTGGATCATGCCGTCGGGTCCGCTCATTCCTCGTCGCCCCGTTCATGCTGGTGCTCATGCCGGCGCGATGCCCGGCGGACGTAGATGGGGGAAAAGGCGCCGTCCTGGCGAAGCTCCACCCGCCCCGCCTTGGCCAGCTCCAGCGTCGCCGCGAAATGGGCGGCCAGCGCCGAGCGGGTCAGCAGCCCGCCGCGCACGCCGTCGGGCAGGAAACTCGACAGGGTGGCCCAGTCCGGCATGCGGCCCAGCAGCTCGGACAGGCGGCGCACCGCGTCCTCCAGCGAATAGAGGCGCACCGGCTCGATGTGCAGGACGCCGCCCTCCTGCCGCTTCCTGTGCTCGCCGTAGGCCTTCAGCAGGTCGTAGAGCGTGACCTGGAAGATCGACTTGCGCAGGATGTCGAGGTCCTCCGGGGCGCCGCGGGCGAAGCGGTCCACCCCGAGCTGCGGGCGGGCGAACAGCTTGGCCGCCGCCCCCTTCATCGCCTCCAGCCGCTGGAGCTGGAAGGCCAGCGCCGCCGCCATGTCCTCGCCCGAGGGCTCCTCGTCCTCGACCTCCGGGATCAGCAGGCGCGACTTCAGATAGGCCAGCCACGCCGCCATGACGAGATAATCCGCCGCCAGTTCCAGCCGCACCTTCCGCGCCTCGGCGATGAAGGCGAGATACTGGTCGGCGAGCTGGAGGATGGAAATCTTCGTCAGGTCCACCTTCTGCTCGCGCCCCAGCGCCAGCAGCATGTCGAGCGGCCCCTCGAACCCGTCCAGGACGAGGACGAGCTGTTCCGCCGGGCTGGCCGCCGCGGCCTCGTCCTCATGATCCGGGGGTTTCCTGCCAGCCATGCCGTCAGTTGCCGCTGAGGATGCGGATCAGCTCGATCATGTAATCCACCGGCGGGCCGAGCACCCAGGAGAAGACGCTGAGGTCCATGCCCAGCTCCCGCCCGATGAAGGGCAGCAGGAAGAAGGCACCGATCAGGATCAGCATGCCGTACTTCTCCAGCCGGGCCAGCGGGAAGGCCAGCGCGTCGGGCAGGATGCCGACCGCCACGCGCCCGCCGTCGAGCGGCGGCAGCGGGATCATGTTGAAGACCATCAGCACGACGTTGACCAGGACCGACACCTCCAGCGCGGCGCGGACCCACATCTCGGTCGCCCCGCCCTGCGGGCTGGTGAAGCCCCAGATGATCGCGGAGACCAGCGCCAGCACGAAGTTCACCCCAGGCCCGGCCAGCGCCACCCACACCATGTCGCGGCGCGGGTGGTGCAGGCGCCCGAAATTCACCGGCACCGGCTTGGCCCAGCCGAAGACGAAGCCGGTGGTGAAATACATCACCGCCGGCAGCACCACCGTGCCCAGGGGGTCGATGTGGCGAAGCGGGTTCAGCGTCACCCGGCCCAGCCGCCACGCCGTGTCATCGCCGCGCCACATCGCCACGAATCCGTGCGCCGCCTCGTGCATCGTGATGGCGAGGATCGCGGGGATGGCGACCGCGAAGATCATCGGTATGCGGTCGATCAGACCTTCCAGCACGCGCATCTCTCCCGTTGCGCCCCCCGAATTTGCCGGGGAAGCCTGAGCATGGCTCTAAACCTGGGGAGTTCCCAGCAATTCCGCCAGACGCGCCCGCAGGTCGTCGGCGTCCACCGGCGGCACCGGGCCGCGCAGCGCCTCCGCCCGCGCCCAGCGTCGGACGGCCTCCCCGCTCATCGCCGGGACGCCCTCGGCCACCGCCGCCATCTCCTCCATCACGCCGTTGCAGTGGAGCACGACGTCCAGCCCGGCGGCGAGAACCGCCTCGGCCCGGCCGCGCATGCCGCCGGCCAGCGCGCCCATCGACAGGTCGTCGCTGAACAGCAGCCCGTCGAAGCCGATGGGGGCGCCGCGCACCACCTCGCGCACCACGATCGCCGAGGTGCTGGCGGGCTGGTCCGGGTCGATGGCCTTCAGCACCACATGGGCGACCATGCCCAGCGGCATGTCGGCCAGGGCGCGGAAGGGCGCGAAGTCGGTGGCCTCCAGCGCCGCGCGCGGGGCGTCCACCACCGGCAGCTCGGCGTGGCTGTCGGTGAAGGCCCGGCCATGGCCGGGCAGATGCTTGACGACCGGCAGCACGCCGCCGGCCATCAGCCCCTCGCAGGTCGCCCGTGCCAGATCGGCCACGCGGGCCGGATCGCCGCAGAAGGCGCGGTCGCCGATGATGTCGTGGGCGCCCTCGACCGGCACGTCGCAGACCGGGGCGCAATCCACCGTCACGCCGCAATCGGCCAGCATCAGCGCCAGCAGCCGGGCGTTGATCCGGGCGGCCTCCCGCCCGGCGTCGGCGTCGCGGGCGGCGAGATCGCCGAAGGCGCGCATCGCCGGGAAGGCCGGCCAGTGCGGCGGGCGCATGCGGGCCACCCGCCCGCCCTCCTGGTCGATCAGCACGGGGGCGTCGGCGCGGCCCACCGCCGCGCGCATCTCCGCCACCAGCGCGCGGACCTGCTCCGGCGTCTCGCAATTGCGCCGGAACAGGATGAAGCCCAGCGGATCGGCGTCGCGGAAGAAGGCGCGCTCGTCCGCGGTCAAGGCGGTGCCGGCGGCGCCGAACACCACGGCGCGATGGGCGGCGCGATGGGCCGTGCGGTCGTGTTCGGTCATGGCGTGAGCGTTCGGCAAAGCCGGATCAGGGACGGACAACCACACACCCCACATTCTGGGACTTGAGCTGGGCGCAGACTGACTTGGCGCGCTCCTCGTCGAGGCCGACGCCCTGGATGCGGTAGAAGATGCCCTTCTCGCCCAGATCGGCCTTGGCGACCTGCATGGACAGCCCGCCGAGCGCCGCGCCGTAGCGGCTGGACAGGCGCTTCCATTCCGTCGAGGCCTCGGCCTCGCTGCGCACCGAGGCAAGCTGGACGCGCCAGTTCCCCCCACCCGACGCCTTCGCCGGTGCGGGCGCCGGCTGCGGGGCCGGGGCGGCCGCCACCGGCGGCGCAGGCTGCGGCTTGGGCGCCGCGGCCGCCGGAGACTGGTGAGGCGTCTGGGCCTGCGGCGGAGCCGGCACCGGCTTGGCCGCGGGCGGCGGGGCCACCTTGGGGGCCGGTGCCACCGGTGCCGGGGCCGGAAGGGCGGCGACAGCGGGCGGCGGAGCCGGGGAAGCGGCCGGCGGCGGCGCGGCCCCCTCCCCGTCCTGGCGCGGCACCGTGGTGGTGGAGCCCGGCGGGGGCGGCGGAAGCTGGGCCACCGCGGGCGCCTCCGGCAGGGTCGGCGACGGCGGCACCTGGGGGGCCACGACCGGACGCGGCAGCGGCTCCTCCGGCGGCGGCAGCAGGCGCTCGATCTGCGACTTCGACCCACGGTCATTCAGCCGCTCGTAGACCAGCTTGTCCTGGTGCGGCACTTCCATGCCGCCGGGCTGCTCCGGGCGGGCCTTGGTCGGTGCGCTGTCGGCCATCAGCAGGGGCGGAGCGCCGTCCGGCGTGCCCTGCCCCTTGCCGCCATAGACCACGACGATCGCGCCGGCGAAGGCCACGATGCCGACCACCGCCAGACCGAGGCCGAGCAGACCGCGCCGACCTCCCCGCTGCGGCGGCGCGCCGTAGGGATCGCTGGCGTGGTTGGCATCGCCCTCATACCTCATGACCGCAATTCCTCCACCGGCTCCACGCCCATCACGGCGAGACCGGAGGCGATCACCGTGGCGACCGCGCTGATCAGCGCCAGACGGGCCACCGTCACCTCCTCGTCGCCATCGATCAGGAAGCGCAGGCTGGTGTCGTCGCGGCCCTTGTTCCACAGGGCGTGGAAGTCGCTGGCGAGATCGTAGAGGTAGAAGGCCACGCGGTGCGGCTCGTGCGCCTCGGCGGCGGATTCGACCAGGCGCGGCCAGGTCGCCATGCGCTTGGCCAGAGCCATCTCCTCCTCGCTGTCGAGGCGGGCGAGGTTGGCCCGGGCGGCCAGCGCCGCCAGCGACAGGTCGGCCCCCGGCAGAGCCGTCGCGGCGTGGCGCAGCACCGAGCGGCAGCGGGCATGGGCGTACTGCACGTAGAAGACCGGGTTGTCCTTCGACTGCTCGACCACCTTGGCGAAGTCGAAGTCCAGCGTCTGGTCGTTGCGCCGGGTCAGCATGATGAAGCGGACGACGTCGCGGCCGACCTCCTCGATCACGTCGCGCAGCGTCACGAAGGTGCCGGCGCGCTTGGACATCTTCACCGGCTCGCCGTTCTTCATCAGATGGACGAGCTGGCAGAGCTTCACGTCCAGCGACGCCTTGCCCTCGGTGATCGCCGTGGTCGCCGCCTGCATCCGCTTGACGTAGCCGCCATGGTCGGCGCCCCACACGTCGATCTGCAGGTCGAAGCCGCGGCGGTGCTTGTCGTAGTGATAGGCGATGTCGTTGGAGAAGTAGGTGAAGGACCCGTCCGACTTCTTCAGCGGGCGGTCGACGTCGTCGCCGAAGTCGGTGGACTTGAACAGGGTCTGCGGGCGCGGCTCCCAATCGTCGGGCTTCTTGCCCTTCGGCGGCTCCAGCACGCCGACATAGATCAGGCCGCGGTCCTCCAGCGCCTTCAGCGCCGTGTCCACCGCCCCGGCCTTCACCAGCGCGCGTTCGGAGCTGTAGACGTCCATGCGGACGCCGAGGACGCCGAGGTCCTCCTTGATCCACTCCATGATCGTGGCGATGGCGAAGTCGCGGCAGGCCGGCAGCCAGTCGGCCTCGTCCGCGCCGACCCACCTGTTGCCGTCGCGCTCGGCCAGGGCCTGCCCGACCTCCTTCAGATACTCGCCGGGATAGAGGCCCGCCGGAATCTCGCCGATGTCCTCGCCCAGCGCCTCGCGGTAGCGCAGGAAGGTGGAGCGGCCCAGCACGTCGACCTGGGCGCCGGCGTCGTTGATGTAATATTCACGGGCGACGGCGTAGCCGGCCTTCTCCAGCAGCGCGGCCAGCGCGTCGCCGAACACGGCGCCGCGGCCGTGGGCCGCGTGCAGCGGGCCGGTGGGGTTGGCCGACACGTATTCGACGTTCACCGGACGCTTGCCGCCCAGCGTGCTCTCGCCGTAGGCGGTGCCGGCGGTCAGCACGTCGCGGATGCGGTCGCGCCAGACGTCGGCCGTCAGGCGCAGGTTCACGAAGCCCGGACCGGCGATCTCGGCGCTCGCCACGTCGGGGCGGGTCTTCAGCTTCGCCACCAGCAACTCGGCCAGCGCGCGGGGCGGCTTGCCCGCCGGCTTGGCCAGGATCATCGCCGCGTTGGTCGACAGGTCGCCGTGGGCCGCCTCGCGCGGCGGCTCCACCGTCAGGCGCGCGGTGTCCAGCCCCGCCGGGATCTGGCCCTCGGCGGCCAGCTCGTCCAGCAGCTTGCGGATGTCGTTCTCGAAGACCTTGAAGATGTTCATCGGTTCAATTCTTGCTTTAGGTCTGGGCCGTTTAGGTCTTGGCGTCCATGTCGAACAGGCGGGCATATTCGGCGAGCGCGTAGCGGTCGGTCATCCCGGCGATGTAGTCGGCGACCAGCCGCGCCAGCACCGTCCGGTCCCCCTGCCCGCCCTGTTTGACGATCTCCTCCTGCCATTGCGTCGGCAGGGTGTTCGGCTCGGCCAGGAACAGATCGAACAGGGCGGTGACCACCCGCTTGCACTTGCTCATCTCCCGGTTCACCCGGTAATGGCGGTACATGCGCTGTTTCAGAAAGGCGCGCAAGGGCCGCTGCGCCTCGACCATCGCGGGGGAGAAGCTGACGACCGGCTCCGGCAGGGCGCGCAGCGCGGCGGCGCTGCCCGGACGGTGGCGGTCCAGCCGCTCCCGCGTCTCGGCCAGCAGGTCGACGATCATGTTGTTGATCATCCGCCGGATCGTCTCGTGGATCAGGCGGGACCGCTCCAGCCCCGGATAGCGGTCGCAGACCTGCCGCACCACCGGACCGACCAGCGGCAGCTCCGCCACCTCGTCCACGGTGAACAGGCCGGCGCGCAGCCCGTCGTCGATGTCGTGGTTGTTGTAGGCGATGTCGTCGGCCAGGGCCGCCACCTGCGCCTCGGCGCCCGGGTTGGTGTGAAGCTCCAGGTCCCAGCGCTCCTGGAAGGCGGCCAGCGTCGTCGGCAGCCTTTCACCATCACGGAGAGGCAGCAGCGGGCCGTTGTGCTTGACCACGCCCTCCAGCGCTTCCCAGGTCAGGTTCAGCCCGTCGAAGTCGGCGTAACGGCGCTCCAGCATCGTCAGGATGCGCAGCGTCTGGTCGTTGTGGGCGAAGCCGCCGTAGGGCGCCATGCAGGCGTCGAGCGCGTCCTCGCCGGCATGGCCGAAGGGGGTGTGACCGAGATCGTGGGCGAGCGCCACCGCCTCCGCCAGATCCTCGTTCAACCCGAGCGCGCGGCTGATCGAACGGGCGATCTGCGCCACCTCCAGGCTGTGGGTCAGGCGGGTGCGGAAATAGTCGCCCTCGTGATAGACGAAGACCTGCGTCTTGTATTTCAGCTTGCGGAAGGCGCCGGAATGCACGATGCGGTCGCGGTCGCGCTGGTAGCACGAGCGCGTCGGGCTTTCCGGCTCCGGAAACAGCCGGCCGCGCGTCTGTGCGGGGTCGCAGCCATAGGGCGCCGGGCGATCCTGGAAGAAGTCCGCCGTCATGGCGCGGACACTACCGACGCAAACCGCGCTGTGCAACGGCGAAGGCGGAAACCCGCCGAGACATCCGGCAGCCGCCTCCTGGCATTCGGGCTCAGGCAAACCGCAGGTCAGGCATGAGTTCGCCGGACATGCCTTTGACGAAAGGCGGACACACCCTTACATTCGTCGTTGTGTCGTCTGTCCCGCGAAACACCCCCGCGAAACACCGAGGTCCGTCCCATGCCCGACACCGCCCTTCCCGCCACCACGCAAGAGGGTGCGCGCGTTCTGACCGTGTCCGACAGCGCCGCCAGGCGCGTCGCCTTCCTGATCGAGCACGAGGGCGACCCGGCCCTGATGCTGCGCCTGACCGTGTCGGGCGGCGGCTGTTCCGGCTTCCAGTACGGCTTCGCCTTCGACGCCACGGCGAACGAGGACGACCACGTGTTCGAGAAGAACGGCGTGAAGGTCGTCACCGACGACGTTTCGCTGGACCTGCTGGCCGGCTCCACCCTTGATTACGTCGAGGACCTGATGGGGGCCGCCTTCCAGATCAAGAATCCGAACGCCACGGCGTCCTGCGGCTGCGGCAACTCCTTCGCCGCCTGACGGTTCCGTCCTCCCCCGGCCTTTGCCGAACAAGAAGACCACGACGTGAAGATCGCCACCTGGAACGTCAATTCGGCGAAGGCCCGCCTTCCGCTGATCACCGACTGGCTGCGTGCGGAGTCCCCGGACGTCGCGCTGCTCCAGGAAATCAAGTGCGAGACCGCGGCTTTTCCCCGCGCCGCCTTCGAGGAGTTGGGCTATCACGTCACGCCGGTGGGGCAGAAGTCCTACAACGGCGTGGCGTTCCTCTCCAAGGCGCCGCACGAGGACGTGCTGACCCGCCTGCCCGGCGAACCGGAGGACGAGCAGGCCCGCTACGTCGAGGCCACGGTGAGCGGCGTGCGCATCGCCTCGCTCTATCTGCCCAACGGCAATCCCCTCGGGACGGAGAAGTTCGCCTACAAGCTCCGCTGGATGGACCGGCTTCACGCCCACGCCCGGACCCTGCTGGCGCAGGAGGTCCCCTTCGTGCTGGGTGGCGACTACAACATCATCCCGGAGCCGCGCGACGTCTTCGACCCGGTGGCCTTCGCCGGCGACGCCCTGTTCCAGCCGGAATCGCGGGCGAAGTTCCGCGCTTTGCTGAATCTGGGCCTGACCGAGGCCTACCGCGCCCTGCACGACGACGACCACGCCTACACCTTCTGGGACTATCAGGCGGGCTGCTGGCCGCGCGATCTCGGGTTGCGCATCGACCACTTCCTGCTGTCGCCGCAGGCCGCCGACCGTCTGGTGGAATGCCGGATCGACCGCCGCCCGCGCGGCGCGGAAAAAGCGTCCGACCACACGCCCGTCCTGCTCGACCTGCGCGACGGGTCAGACATTTCTTAAATTTTTTCACGCATCCTCAAGCCGACTCGGAAACCGAGCAAGCGTCCATCCGCGGGGAGAGGCGGCAAGACGATGGTCTGGGGACAGGACAGCGGCCGCAGAGCGATCGAAGAGTTGCTGACGGCCATCGAGCAGCAGGCCGGCGAGGCCGTCGCCCTGGGCGCGCGGGCTCAGCGCGACATCCAGGAGGATCGCTTCTCCTCCTTCCTCGGCTTCCGCCGGAAGGTTGAGGAGGTGCGCGCCCTCGTCGCCCTGACGGAAGAGCGCCTGACCACCGTCGGCACGTCCAAGCTGGCCGACCTGCGCACGGAGTTCGAACGGATCGATCTTTTGCTGACCGGACTGCTGGCCCGCTCCACCCGGAACTATTTCGAGCGCATGCGGGACGACCAGGCGCTTCCCATCGGCGCCCGCGAACTGTTCGAGCCGGAATTGAAGATCATCGAGGAGATGCGCACCAAGCTCGACCGCCCGCACTATGCGGGCCGCGTCTCGGCCACGGTGATCGAGGATCTTGAGGCGACCGGCGTCATGATCCGCAAGGTCATCAGCCGCGCCCCCAGCCTGCCCGATTTTTCCGATTCCCCAACGCCGCCGAGGCCGACGAAGCGGCTGTCGAACCTGGGCCGTCCGATCCGGATGTGACGCCCCCCTTGAACCGGGTTGGTCGCTGCGCAACAGCGATCAAAAGCGAGTTGACCGGAGAACCAGGAAACGGCATGTTCGCCCCGCTTCCGTTCCCCGGCACGTGGAGAGCCGGTATAAGGCACCAATTACGGGGATCGGGGTGAGGATCAGAATGAGTGATCCCCTCAACGCGCGAGGCTAAGTCCTTGAATGCGTTGTTTGGATGGGTGGCCGAGCGGTTTAAGGCTCCAGTCTTGAAAACTGGCGTGGGGGCAACCCCACCGTGGGTTCGAATCCCACCCCATCCGCCAATTTCTTCTTCGTCGAACTTCGCTGAAGCCCGCCAAACCCGCATGTTTGCTGGATTTTAGCCCGGTACTTCCTTCGCCAATCATCGCCCTTGACCGCCGGAAGCCGGCTCCTGATGATGGGTAGGATAGTGGGTAGCGCCGTCGCGGCGAGCGGCCCGCCGTAGTGGGTGTGACCGAGGGCGTGTCATCCTGCCGAAGAAGACGGCTCGTCACGAGCATCAAGATTTCTGGGGTGGGTGGGTGCGCACGTACTGCTCCAAAGATTCCAGAAAATTCATCACTTGGTCGCGTGGAGAACTGGCTGAGAGGTCGCGCAGTTCGAGCTGGCTCGTCTTCGTTGCGCCGCGTTCAGCAACATGGAAGAAGAACTGGGCCCGCGTTGGCGCCTCAAGCCAGAGCAGGTAGCC
This sequence comes from Azospirillum brasilense, assembly GCF_003349955.1. Lineage (GTDB taxonomy): Bacteria > Pseudomonadota > Alphaproteobacteria > Azospirillales > Azospirillaceae > Azospirillum > Azospirillum brasilense_B. The sequence goes on along the minus strand of NZ_QLKQ01000024.1, from coordinate 44,185 downwards.
GCCCGGCTTAATGTCGGCAAGCGAAGGCACCTCGGCTTGTTGAACGATTACGCGTTTGAAGGAGCCCCGACGCTCCACCTGTTGTGCAGGAAGCGACCAGTTGATAACGGCGGCATCGGAGAGATAGTCGAGGTAGTCTGGGGAAGGGTTGGGGTTGCCTGCCTTCAAAATGGCCGCCGCATGCTCGCGCGTGGGCACCACAATCGTAAGAGTATCGGCGATCGGGCTCGGCAATGGTTGGATCTGCTGGACAGTGGCTGATGTGACGTTGCGCGTGAAGGTCAATGCCTCCTCCTTCGTATCGAAGGTGGCGCCGCCGGCATAGAACTTGGTCTGCTGGCACGCGGATACCGCCAGCACCAAGGCGGCGGTCAGGGCAAGGGGCACCAGCTTCACAGTGATTTCCTCCGTAAATGATTACTGCAGTTGGCGTGGTTTGAATTCGAGGGCTTGAGGGTGGCTTGTGCGTGCGTTGGCAAACAGGGCAACCTTCTGCCAGCCATGGGCGAGCAGACACTTCTCCATCAGTGCGCGCATTCGGGACTCTGCGTCGGAGATATTGATCTGATCTTGGAGAAGCACCCATACGTTGGTCGCGAAAGGATGATATTGGGCGGGCGGAACCACGGCACTGACTTCATAGTCGCATCGCGCAACGTCGGCTTGAAAATCGGTCTGGCTGGAGTTCGGACGCTCCCAGCGCAGCGCCACCACAGTGTTTGGATCGTTGGCTTGTGGCACGTTGCACCCCACCAGCATGAGGAAGGCCACGGCGGTGGCCAGAGGGCGGTGGATGGGAAGCAGCGCGCGCATGTGTATACCAAGCTGCGACAGGACAATCCTCGGTAATGTCCGGAAGCATTGTCAAGGATGCAAGCGCGAAGTATGTCGGAACGCCTTGAAATGATCTCCATTCGGCGATCACCGGATATAGTGTTCCGTGCAGGGGCGGGACACTGTGCAGTCTTCTGGTGAGCCCCGCACCGGCCGCACTTTTATCGGCTGGTAGGTTGTCCATCGTCACGACATCGCCCGCTTGCAGCGTCGGGCACAGGACCTGCTCGACATAGTCCAGGAATCACGGCCCGGTCGTCGGCCTATCCAGTACCATCGTTGCCATGAATCCCTCCCAGTGAGTCGGCGGCTACGCTCGCTGGCATCATTCGAAAATCCATACGGTTGTAATGTTTCCTTCAGGGCTTTGTGGTTCTCTGGAGCCATGGTCGTGGAGGCCGCATGCGGATTTTGGTGGTGGACGATTCGCGCATGGCGCGCACGGTGCTGTGCCAGCAGCTTGAAGGCTTCGGCCATCAGACGGCCTTCGCCGAAAGCGGTCAGGCGGCGCTGGCCCGCTGCCGCGACGAGCCCATCGACATCGCGCTCGTTGATTTTCGCGTCGGCGAGATGGAGGGCGTGGAGGTCTGCTGGCATCTGCGCGCGGCGCAGCGGGAACGGCACCTCTATCTCATGCTGATGATTCCCGGCAGCATCACCAACCAGTTCTTCGAGGTCGTGGAGAACGGCGCCGACGAGTTCCTGCGCAAGCCGCTGGACCTGACATGGCTGCGCGCCCGCCTGCTCGCCGCCTCCCGCGTGGTCGACATGCAGCGCCAGTTGGAGCGGCTTGCCACCACCGATTCGCTGACCGGAGCGCTGAACCGCGGGCGATTCATGGCGCGGGCCGCCGACGAGGTGGCGCGGGCGCAACGCAACGGCCAGCCGCTGTCGGCGATCATGCTGGACATCGACCACTTCAAGAAGGTCAACGACACCTACGGCCACGCCACCGGGGACGAGGCGATCCGCAGCGTGGTCCGGGTCTGCCGGTCCATGGTGCGCGGCGCGGACGTCCTGGGCCGGCTGGGCGGCGAGGAGTTCGCCATCCTGCTGCCCGAGACGCCGCCGCAGGGAGCGGCGCTGCTGGCGGAGCGGCTGCGCCGGGCGCTGGCCGGAACCGACGTGCGCATCGCCAACGGCGCCGGGTCCGTCCTCACCTTCACCGTCAGCATCGGAGTCAGCGCGCTGCGGCCGGGCGAGACCAGCGTCGCCGCGGTGCTCGCCCGGGCGGACGAGGCGCTGTACCGCGCCAAGAACGGCGGCCGCAACCGGGTGGTGTGCGACGGGGCACCGTAATCCGGCATCAAGCCGTCAGGTTTCCGGCACCAGCCAGGGCCGGGCCTCGGCGTCCCTGCGGTCGAAGGCGGCGATGGCGTCCTGGTGGCGCAGGGTCAGCGCCACGTCGTCGAGCCCCTCGATCAGGCATTCCTTCTTGAACGGGTCGATGGCGAAGGGCAGCGGCCGTCCGTCCGGGCCGGTCAGGGTTTGGGCCGGCAGGTCCACGGTGACGGCGGCGCCCGGAGTCTCCTGCAACTGGCGGCGCAGCTCCGCCACCGTCTCCTCCGGCAGGGTGATGGTCAGCAGGCCGTTCTTGGCGGCGTTGGCGGCGAAGATGTCGCCGAAGCTGGGGGCGACGACGCAGCGGAACCCGCCGTCCACCAGCGCGTAGACCGCCCCCTCCCGCGACGACCCGCAGCCGAAATTGCGGTCGGTCACCAGCACGCGGGCACCCGCATAGGCCGGGTCGTCCAGCGGAAAGCCCGGCTTGCGCTCATCATGGAGCAGGAAGTTGCCGTAGCCGGCGCTGCGCGGCTTCTTCAGGAAGCGCGCCGGGAGCAGCTGGTCGGTGTCGATGTTGGCGATGTCGAGCGGCACCGCCGGAGCGGTCAGCGTGACGAAGGGGTCCATCCTTACGAAGCTCCCAGCTTGCGGACATCGAGCGTCCGGACATCGGAGAGTTTGCCGGTCACGGCGGCGGCGGCGGCCATCGCCGAGCTCATCAGATGCGTGCGCGCGTTCGGCCCCTGACGGCCGGGGAAGTTGCGGTTGGTGGTGGAGGCGCAACGCTCCCCCGCCGGGACGAGGTCGCCGTTGATGCCGACGCACATCGAACAGCCGGGCTCGCCCCATTCCAGGCCGGCGTCGGTGAACACGCGGTCCAGCCCCTCCGCCTCGGCCTGACGGCGCACCGGGACCGACCCCGGAACCACCAGCCCCGGCACCACGGCGCGGCGGCCGCGCAGCACGGCGGCGGCGGCGCGCAGGTCCTCCAGCCGGGCGTTGGTGCAGGAGCCGATGAAGACGCGGTCGATGGAGACCTCCTCCAGCCGCGTGCCGGGGGTCAGCCCCATGTAATCGAGCATCTTGCGCATCTGTCCGGCGCGCACCGGGTCGCTCTCGGCGCGGGGATCGGGAACCGCGCCGGTGACCGGAACCGCGGTCTCCGGGCTGGTGCCCCAGGTGACCGAGGGGGCGATGGCCGCGGCGTCGAGCGACACCTCGCGGTCGAAGGCGGCGTCCGGGTCGCTCGGCAGGGTCCGCCAGTGCGCGACCGCGCGGTCGAACAACTCCCCCTTGGGGGCATAAACCCGCCCTTCGATCCATGAGAAGGTGGTGTCGTCGGGGGCGATCATGCCGGCCCGCGCCCCCGCCTCGATCGACATGTTGCAGACGGTCAGCCGGCCTTCCATCGACAGGGCGCGGATGGCGCTGCCGGCGTATTCGATGACATGGCCGGCGGCCCCATCGGCGCCGATGAAGCCGATCACCGCCAGGATCAGGTCCTTGGCCGTCACATGGGCGCCCAGCTCCCCATCGACGGTGACGCGCATGGTTCTGGGCCGGCGCTGCCAAAGCGTCTGCGTCGCCAGCACATGGGATACCTCGGTGGCGCCGATGCCGAAGGCCAGCGCCCCGAAGGCGCCATGGGTCGAGGTGTGGCTGTCGCCGCAGACGATGGTCAGGCCCGGCAGGGTCAGCCCCTGTTCCGGAGCCAGCACATGGACGATGCCCTGCGCCGGGTCGTGCAGGCCGAAATGGCGCAGGCCATGGCGGCCGGCGTTCGCCTCCAGCATCGTCACCATGTTGGCGATTTCCGGATCGGCGATCGGCTTGGCCCGGCTGTGCGAGGGCACGTAATGGTCGGCGACGGCGAAGGTCAGCTCCGGCCGGCGCACCGCACGCTTGGCGTGGTCGATCATGCCGAAGGCGTGGAACGAGCCCTCGTGCAGGAAATGCCGGTCGATGGCGAGCAGCGCCTGCCCGTCCGGCCGGGTCGCCACCAGATGGGCGTCCCAGACCTTGTCGAACAGGCTGCGGGGGGACTGCGTCATGGGTTGCCTTCCTTCTTCACGGCGTCCGCGGCGGCCGCCCCGGCGATGCGCCCCAGCGCCACCGCGGTCAGCAGCCCGTTGCCGGACAGATAGCCGGACGCCTTCGCTCCCGACACGCCGCAGGCGGCCCCGCCGGCGGCGTAGAGGTTGGGCAGCGGACCGCCCTGCCCGTCCGGCGTCTTGGCCAACACGCGGGCGTCGTCGTCGACGACCAGCCCGCCCTGGGTGTGGAACAGGGCGCCGGTGACGCGGACGGCGCGGTAGGGGGCGACCAGCGGCGCGGCGCCGGCAAAGTTCCGGCCGAAGCCGTCGGCCTCCCCCGCCGCCTTCAACCGCTCGACCTCGTCCAGCGTCGCGGCCAGCGCCGCCGCGTCGACCTTCATCTGGCGGGCGAGGTCCGCCGGATCGTCGGCGCCGAGCACCGCGCCCATCGCCTCGGCCTGCCGGAAATCCTCGAACTGGCGGGCAACGGTGGCGATGCGCTCGTCGAAGACGGTCCAGGCGATGCCGTCGGGCTGGCGCAGCACGACGGCGGCCTGCTCCGAATAGCCCTGCGCCTCGTTGGAGAAGCGCCTGCCCTCGGTGTTCACCTGCACACCGCCCTCGGTGACCGTCGCCCAGGTGACCAGGATGCCGGCGGGATGGGCGACCGAGCCATGGCCCTGGTGCCCCGACAGATGCCGCGTCGCCGCCCCCAGCGCCTCGCCCCAGAGCAGAGCGTCGCCCTGGTTGCCGGGATGGCCGAAATAGAGCGCGTCGGCCAGTTCCGGGACATGGCGCTCGACCAGCGCCCGGTTGCCGCCATAGCCGTTGCAGGCGAGGATCAGCGCCGCGCAGCCGACCCGCTCGACGCTGCCGTCGGGGCGGGTGACCTCGACGCCGCGGACGCGCGCGCCGTCGGCGTGGAGCGCGGTCACCTGCGCCTCGCACAGCACGTCGATGCCGGCGGCCTCGACGGCGCCGCGCAGCCGGTCGATCAGTTCCGCCCCCGACCGGCTGGGCAGCCCGTGCATGCGCCGGGCGCTGTGGCCGGGATAGGTGAAGTTGTCGATCACCGAGAACGGCAGGCCGTAGCGGTCGGCCAGCCATTCCAGCGCCGGGCCGACGGTGCGGGCGACGCGGGAGACGTCCTCCGGGTCGGGCTCCCCCTTCGCCTTGGCGATGATGTCGGCGGCGAAGCGCTCCGGGCTGTCCTCGATCCCGGCGGCGCGCTGCCAGCGGGTGCCCGGCGCCGGGATCAGGCCGGCCGACAGGGCGGTGGAGCCCTGGGGCAGCGCGTCGCGCTCCAACACCAGCACCGCCGCCCCGCGTTCATGGGCGGCGAGGGCTGCGATCATCCCGGCCGCCCCGCCGCCGATCACGACGACGGGCACCGTGAATTCGAACGCCACGCCCTCGGCGGGCAGGATGAGGCTCATGGCCCGGCCAACTCCTCCAGCATCGTCGCGACCGTCGCCACGCGGCAGACCGGGCGCAGGGCGTCGACCGAGACGTCATGGACCTGCGGCGTGAAGGCGGCGCAGCCGTCCTCAAGAAGGATGGTGTCGAAGTCGCGGACATGGGCGTCGCGCACGGTGGAGGCGACGCCGCCGTTGGTGACGATGCCGCAGACCAGCAGCCGCTCCACCCCGCATTTGCGCAGCACCCACTCCAGCCGCGACATGTAGAAGGCGGAATAGGCGATCTTCTCCACCTCGACATCGACGGGCTGGAGCGCGTCCACCGTGCGGTGCCCCCAGCCGCCCGGCTGGAAGTCGCCCTTCGCCAGGAAGGGGCGCAGAGCTTTCAGGTGCGGGGAGATCATCGGCTCGCCGCCACGGCCCGGCACGAGGGTGAAGTTGGTCGAGATCACCCAGCCGCCGCGCGACCGCAGAAGGTCGGCCAGCGGCTTCACCCGTTCCGGAAGCGCCAGAATCTCCGGCGCCGTCTGGCCGGCGCGGCCATAGGCCCCCTCCGGGTGGAGAAAGTCGTTCTGCAGGTCGCAGACCAGAAGCGCGGTGCGCTCCATCGGAATGGCCGTGCCGCTCATCGGGCGCTCCTTTCCACGATGACGTTGCCATAGCCGTCGACGCGGGCGCTCAGGTCGGGGTCGATGACGGTGGTGGCGTCCGGCTGCTCCAGGATCGCCGGACCCTGGATGCGCGCGCCGACCGGCAGGTCGAGCCGATTGTAGACCGCCGTCTCGTGCCACGCCCCGTCGAACCAGACGGGCCGCGACCCGGCATGGGCGCCCTCCACCGTCGTTCCGGCGGCCGGGGCCAGGGCGGCGAGGTCGAAATGCGGACGGCGGCCGATGGCGGCGGTGCGCAGGTTGACGATCTTGGCGCCGACCCCCGGCAGCAGCCGGCTGAAGGACGCCTGATAGGCGCGCTCGAAGGCGGCGCGGATGGTCGTCTCATCGACGCCTGTCGTGCCGTTCGCCACCGACACCGGCAGCGGCACGGCGACCGTGTGGGTCTGGCCGATGTAATGCATGTCGAGTTCGAAGACGAGGTCGATGCGCTCGACGCTGAGGCCGGCGGACTCCACCACGGCGCGGGCGGCGGTCGCCTCCTCCACCATGCGGCGGTCGAGCGACGCGGCGTCGATGCCGGCCAGCGGCAGGTTCACCGTCTGCACCTGATCGTGCCGGATGTCGGCGATGACGCAGCCGAGCGCGGAGGTCACGCCGGGGAAGCGCGGCACCAGCGCCGCCTTCAGCCCGACCTCCTTGATGAGGGCGCCGACATGCAGCGCGCCGCCGCCGCCGAAGGGCACGGCGGCGAACTTGGCCGGGTCGTGCCCGCGCTCGATGGAGACGAGGCGGATGGCGCCGGCCATCTTGCTGTTGGCGATGCGCACCACCGCCTCCGCCGCCGCCATGACGTCGAGGCCCAGCGGCTCGGCGACGTGGGTGGCGATGGCGGTGCGGGCGGCGTCCACGTCCAGCCGGGCGAGCTTGCCGCCGATCGGACGCTCCGCGTTGATGCGGCCGAGCAGCACGTTGGCGTCGGTCAGCGTCGGGCGGCTGTTGCCCTGGCCGTAGCAGACCGGCCCCGGCCGCGAGCCGGCGCTCTCCGGCCCGACCTGGAGCATGCCGCCGGGATCGACCCCGGCGATGGAGCCGCCGCCGGCGCCGATGGTGGTGATCTCGATCATCGGCGTGCGGACGACCAGACCGAAGTCGATGGTGGTCTGGGCGGCCAGCATGGTCTGCCCCTCGACCACCAGCGACACGTCGAAGCTGGTGCCGCCGAGGTCGCCGGTGATGACGTTGGGGAAGCCCGCCGCCTTGGCGATCGCCGCCGCGGCGATGACTCCGGCCGCCGGCCCCGACAGGGCGGTGCGCACCGGCAGGCGCCGCGCGGTGTCGGTGGACATGACGCCGCCGTTCGACTGCACGATGTGGAAGCGTCCGCCGAACCCCTCCCCCGCCAGCGCGTTGTCGAGCTTGGCGAGGTAGCTGCCGACCACCGGCTGGAGGTAGGCGTTCAGCGCCGTGGTCGAGGTCCGCTCGAACTCGCGGATCTCCGGCAGGATGCGCGACGAGCACTCAATATTGGCGTTGGGCCAGACGTCGCGCGCCGCCTCCAGCGCCACGAACTCGTTCGCCGGGTTGGCGTAGGCGTTGATGAAGACGATGGCCAGCGCCTCCGCCCCCATCGCGGCCAGCCGGCGGGCGCAAGCGCGCACCTCGTCGGGATCGACGGCGGCGCGGACGGTGCCGTCGGCCAGCGTGCGCTCCGCCACCTCCAGCCGCAGATCGCGGTCGACGACCGGGACGAAGTCGCCCCACAGGCCCCAGGTCTGGCGGCGGTCGCGGCGGCGCATCTCCAGCACGTCGCGGAAGCCGGCGGTGGTGATCAGCCCGACCTTGGCGCCCTTGCGCTCCAAGAGCGCGTTGGTGCCGACCGTGGTGCCGTGGACGATGGAGCCGAGATCGGCGACCGGGCCGAAGCTCTGCAACCCGGCGAGGAAGCCGACCGCCTCGTCGCCGCGGTTGGACGGGACCTTGGCGGTGCGGAAGCTGCCGCGCGCCTCGTCGTAATGGAACAGGTCGGTGAAGGTGCCGCCGACGTCGACGCCGACGATGGCGCCCTTGGTGATACCGTTGCTCATGGTCTTGCTTCCGGATTCGTCAGGCGGCGGGGGATTCGCGGAGCGCCGCGGTGGCGGCGACGTCGAGCGCGCCGTCGTCGGTCAGCGCCACGCCGTAGGCGCCGCGCGCGGCCTCGGCGCCGAGATAGCCGAGCCGCACGTCGCGGGCCACGGCCTCGGCGTCGCGGCGGCGCGGATCGCCCCAGCCGCCGCCACCGGGAGTCTCCAGCCGCACGCGCTGGCCGTCGCGGATCTTCACGTCGGTGACCTTGGAGGCGAGCGGCGGCGATGTCTCGCCCTCGTCGCTCTGCCAGACGAAGCGGTTCAGCGCGGCGGGCGTGCCGCCGGCCACCCCGAAGGGCGCGAAAACGCCGCGCTCGCCGAGCAGGAAGACGTCGGCGGCGGTCAGCGCCTCGATCTCGTAGACGGCGCCCAGCCCGCCGCGGTGCAGGCCGGCCCCGGCGGAATCCGGGCGCAGCGCCCATTGGGTGAACATCACCGGATAGGCGGCTTCGAGGATTTCCACCGGCGGGATGGTGGCGGTGGAGATCGGGTTGTTGGCGTGGTTCAGCCCGTCGCTCTCCGGGTTGCCGCCCAGGCCGCCGCCGAAGAAGGAGAACATCACCCAGCGCGAGCCGTCCGGACGGTGGCCGGCCAGCGACAGCGCGTTGATGGTGCCGAAGGGGGCGGCGGTGGCGCGGGACGGGTCGGCCAGGGCCAGCGCGCCGAACACCACGCCGATGACGCGCAGGATGGTCTCGGTGTAGCCGCCGACCGGCTTGGGCGGCTTGACCGCCAGCAGCGTCGTCTCGGGAATGACGAAGGTGATCGGGTTGAGACAGCCGGCGTTGGCCGGCACGTCGGTGAAGACGTGCTTCAGCGCGACGTAACAGCAGGCGACCGCCGTGGAATAGGCGATGTTGAGCGGCCCGGCGCAGGGTGCGGATGAGCGGGAGAAATCCAGCACCATGCGGTCGCCCGCGATGGTCAGGTCCAGCGCGATGCGCAGGCGGTCGGCGGTGATGCCGTCGTTGTCGAGATAATCCTCGAAGCTGTAGGTGCCGTCGGGCAGCTTGGACAGCGCGCTGCGCATCAGCGCTTCGGCCCGCGCGGTGAAGGCGTCGAAGGCGGCGGATACCGTCTCCTCGCCATGCTCGTCCAGCAGCTCGGTCAGGCGGCGCACGCCGAGGTCGAGCGCGTTGAGCTGCCCATTCAGGTCGCCGTAGTTGGACACCGGCACGCGGGAGTTGGCGGCGAGGATCGCCAGCAGGTCATGGTTCATCGCCCCGGCCTTGACCAGCTTCACCGGCGGGAAACGCACGCCCTCCTGGAAGCTGTCGGTGGCCCGCGCGTTGAAATTGCCCGGCACGTTGCCGCCGATGTCGAGCCAGTGGCCGACCGACGCCATCCAGCAGAACAGCCGGCCCTGACGGAAGATCGGCCGCACCAGCCGGAAGTCGTTCAGGTGGGTGCCGCCGTCGTAGGGGTCGTTGAACAGGAAGATGTCGTCGGGGTGCAGGTCGCCCTCCCGCGCCACCTTGTCGATCACCGCCTTGACCGCGAAGGCCATGGCGCCGACGAAGATCGGCAGGCCGTTAGTGCCCTGCACCAGCGTGGCGCCGGTCTCGGCGTGGTAGAGGCCGTGGCAGGCGTCGCGCGCCTCGGCGATGATCGGGTTGAAGGCCGAGCGGTAGAGCGTCGCGTCCATCTCGTCGGCGATCTGCTCCAGCCGGCCCTTGAGGACGGCCAGCGTGACGGGGTCGATTGTCGTTTTCTGAATGGTCATGCCGCGTCCTCCCGCTTGGCGGAGGTGAAGTCCTTGTAGGTTTCGCCGAGCGCCAGCATCTCCGGCGTGCCGATGAGATCGTTCAGCGCGTTGAAGTCGAACATGCGGTCGCGGAAGGGCTGGGTGGTGCCGTGCTGGGCCAGCGAGGCGTAATAGTCCTGCGCCTGCCGGGCCAGCGCCCGCACGATGCCGCCGGGGAAGATCACCAGCCGGTAGCCGAGATCGCCCAGGTCGGCGGCGGAGCTGATCGGCGTCTGGCCGCCCTCCACCATGTTGGCCAGCAGCGGGCGGATGCCGCCCAGGTCGGTGGCGATGGCGGAAAGCTGCTCCCGGCTCTTCGGCGCCTCGACGAACAGCACGTCGGCGCCGGCCTCGACGTAGAGCCGGGCGCGGTCGAGCGCCGCCGGGACGCCCTCAACCGCCACCGCGTCGGTGCGCGCGATGATCAGCGTGCCCTCGCTGGTCCGGGCATCGACCGCCGCCTTGATCTTGCCGGCCATCTCGCCGGCTGGAATCACCGCCTTGTCGGTCAGGTGGCCGCAGCGCTTGGGAAAGCTCTGGTCCTCAAGCTGGAGCGCGGTGGCCCCGGCCCGTTCGAACATGCGCACGGTGCGCTGTACGTTGAGCGCGTTGCCATAGCCGGTGTCGGCGTCCACCACCAGCGGCGTCGGCACGCGGTCGCGCACCAGCGCGATGGTGTCCGCCACCTCGCTGACCGAGACCAACCCGATGTCGGGCCGGCCGAGCCGGGTGTAGGCGATGGCCGCCCCCGACAGGTACAGCGCCTCGAACCCCGCCCCCGCCGCCAGCGAGGCGGTGAAGGCGTCGTAGACGCCGGGAGCCAGGACGACGCGGTCCTCGGAAAGCCGCTGTTTGAAGGTGAGGTCGGGTCGGGTCATCTCAGACGCTCCCCCCGGCGGCGGCGGGCGCCGACAGAAGCCGGGTCAGGGTTGAAAGGTCGGCCGCGCGGTCGATCGACGCGACGCAGTCGGCAATGGCGGCGGCGTGGGCGGCGCCCCAGACCGGACCGGCGAGATCGGCGAACTTCGCGCGCACCTCCTCCGGGCTGTAGGGGTCCTCGGTGTCGCCCTTGTTGGTCAGCGCCTCGGCCTCGAAGCGCCGGCCGTCGGCCAGGGTCAGGCGGACGCGGGCCGGGCGCAGGCCGGGAAGGCGGGCGGTCAGGCCGCGGTCCTCGCGCACGGTCACCCGGCGGGCAAGCGCGCGGGTCGCCGCGTCCTGGCGGGCGCCGTCGCGGAAGGCCTCCGGCGTGGCGGCGCCGTTGGCGAGGAAGGTCGCCAGCGCGAAGGGCAGCGAGAATTTCGCCGCCAGCATGTTCTTAGGCTCAGGCCCGTCGAGCTGGGCGGCCCAGACGTAGGTGTCGACCTCGATGGCCGCGACCTCCGCCGGGGCGATCCGCCCGCCGGCCTTCGCCACGATGTCGCCCAGCGCGTCGAGCGCGCCGTGGGTGTAGCGGCAGGCGGCATGGCGCTTGAAGTAGTTGCGGGCGATCTCCCAACGCTCGCCCAGCGCCTCGACCATCAGCTCCGGCCGGAAGTCGCCGGCGATGACGCCGCCGAACACGCTGCCGATCCCGTCGGTCTCGCCGATGATGCCGCTCGCCGCCAGATCCCAGGCGGTCAGGCCGAGCTGGTTCGACACCCCGGCGTAGGCGTTGCGCACCGTGCCGCCCTCCAGCATCGTCCGCCGGCTGGTGGCGAGGCCGAGGGTCGAGGCGATGTTCAGCGTTTCGATCATCAACGCCGCGTCGGCGCGGTTCAGGTGGGCCACGCCCAGCGCCGCCCCGGCGGTGCCCCAGGTGCCGTGCGGGTGGGTGGTGACCAGCAGCTTGGCGGCGATGCCGATGCGCGACCCGATCTCGTAGCCGAGCGCCAGCGCGGTCAGCAGGTCGGCGCCGGACGCCTTCAGGCGCGGCCCGGCGGCGAGGAGGGCCGGCACGACGTGGATCGCCGGATGGCCGCGGGCGTACTGGTTGCCCTCGTCCAGCTCCAGCATGGTTCCGGCCAGCCCGTTGAGGAAGGCGGCGGACCCGGCGGCGAAACCGCGCCCCGCACCGATGGCCGGAGCGTCACCGGAACCGCCGGTCTCGGCCATGCGGCCCGCCAGCGCCTGGCATTCCGGCTCCTGCATGCCGGCGGCGATCACGCCGACGCAGTCGAGCAGCACCAGCTTCGCCCGCTCCACCACCGGCGCCGGCAGGTCGGCAAACGTCAGGCCGGCGGCGAAGGTGCCCCAACGGTCGAGCCAGGACGGGCGGGCGGCGGCGAGCAGCTGGCTCGCCGGCTTCACGTCAAAGGACAGGCTTGTCATGTCACCGCTCCCGAGCGGACGGCCCCTAGAGGCCGAGATAGGTGCGTTTCAATTCGGGGTCGCGCGCGATCTCGTCGGACGGTCCCGACAGCGCGAAGACGCCGTTTTCGAGGATGTAGGCCCGGCGGGCGACCTCCAGCGACTGGACGACGTTCTGCTCGACCAGCAGGATCGCCAGCCCGCCCGCGTTCAGCTGGCGGATCAGCCCGAACATCTCCTCGACCACCAGCGGCGACAGGCCGAGCGACGGTTCGTCGAGGATCAGCAGCAGCGGTTCGGCCATCAGGCCGCGCCCGATGGCGAGCATCTGCTGCTCGCCGCCCGACAGCGTGCCGGCGAGCTGGCCCTCGCGCTCCTTCAGGCGGGGGAAGGTCGTGAAGATGCGCTCCAGGTTCCGCGCCCGGTTCGGCTTGCCGCGCCGGTAGCTGCCCAGCTCCAGATTTTCGCGGATCGACAGGTTGGGGAAGATCTTGCGTCCTTCCGGCACCTGGATCAGCCCCTCCTCGACGATGCGCGCGGCGGAGCGGCCGTCGATGCGGTTGCCGGCGAAGCGGACCTCCCCGGCCCAGGGCGGCAGCACGCCCGACAGCACCTTGTTCAGCGTCGTCTTGCCGACGCCGTTGGAGCCGAGGACCGTGACGATCTCGCGATCCAGCACGGCCATGTCGATGCCGCGCAGAACCTCGGTGGCGCCGTAGCCGGTCTTCAGCCCCTGGATGCTCAGAAGCGCCTCAGCCATGGGCCGCCCCCTCCGCCGCCAGACGGGCGGCGGCGCCATGGCCGAGATAGGCCTCGATCACGCGGGGGTCGGCGCAGACGGCGGCCGGCTTGCCCTCGGCGATCATGCGGCCCTGCGCCAGCACATAGACGCGCTCGCACAGGTTCATCACCGCCTGCATGACGTGTTCGATCATCAGGATCGTCACCCCTTCGTCGCGGATGCCCCGGATCACCGGGATGATGTCGCGGATCTCCGACGGGTTCAGACCGGCCAGCACCTCGTCCAGCAGCAGCAGCTTCGGCTCGGTGGCCAGCGCGCGGGCCAGCTCCAGCCGCTTGCGCCCGGCCACCGTCAGCCCGCCGGCCGGCCGGTCCAGCTCGGCCGCCAGCCCGACCCGGCGGGCGACGTCGCGCGCCCGGGCGATGGCGTCGGCGCGCCTGGCATGGCGCAGATAGGCGCCGACCGCGATGTTCTCGCACACCGTCAGCCCGGCGAAGGGCTGGACGATCTGGAAGGTGCGGCCGATGCCGCGCTCGGCGCGGCGGTGCGGCTCCTCGCCGGTGATGTCGGTGCCCTCGAACAGGATCCGTCCGTCACTCGGTGCCACGAAGCCGGAGATCATCGAGAACAGCGTCGTCTTGCCGGCGCCGTTCGGCCCGATCAGGCCGATGATGCCGCCGGGCTCCAGCGCGAGCGACGCGTTGTCCACCGCCATCAGGCCGCCGAAGCGCTTGGAGACGGACTCAACGGCCAGCATGGGACACCTCCTTGGCGCCGCGCGTCATCATCCCGCGGCCGCGGTCGCGCAGCCGCTCCAGCAGGCCCAGGATGCCGCCGCGGGCGAAGGCGACGGCCAGCACCAGCACGCCGCCGAAGACGATCAGGTCGATGCCGGGGATGCGGCCGGCGAACTGCTTGGCGAGTTCGCCCAGCCCGTGCAGGGTCAGCGCCCCCACCACCGGCCCGAAAACGGTGCCGACGCCGCCGATGATCGGGGCGAGCAGAAGCTCCACCGAAATCCAGCTGCCATAGGCGATGTGGGCGTCGATGTAGAGGAAATACTGGGCGTAGAGGCAGCCGGACAGCGCCGTCACCGCGCCCGACAGGGCGATGGCGCGCAGCTTCACCTTCAGGGAGTCGACGCCGAGCGCCTTGGCCGCGTCCTCGTTCTCGCGCACCGCGACGAGCTGCGCCCCGAAGCGCGAGCGCTGGATCCACCGCGTCAGCAGCAGCACTCCGGTGACGAAGGCCAGGACCAGCCAGTAGAAGACGGCGCGGTCGGCGAATTGCAGGTTGGCGGGGTGGACGTCCAGCTTGATCAGCAGGCCGGCGGCGCCGCCGGTGAAGGCCGTCGCGTTGGCGAGGATGCGGAACACCTCGGCGAAGGCCAGCGTCACCAGCGCGAAGTAGGAGCCGCGCAGGCCGGAGCGGAAGCTGAGGAAGCCGATGGTCCAGGCGACCGCCGCCCCCGCCGCCATCGCCAGCAGCAGCCCGGCCCAGGCGTTGACGCCGTAGCGCAGTTGCAGGATCGCCGTCACATAGGCGCCGGTGCCGAAGAAGGCGGCGTGGCCGAAGCTGAACTGGCCGCCGAAGCCGCCCAGGATGTTCCAGCCCTGCGCCCCCAGCGCCACGATCAGCGTGAAGACGAGGAAGTTCATCACCGGGCTCGACGTGACCACCAGCGGCAGCAGCGCGGCGAGAACGGCCAGGACGGCGATCGGGATCAGGTCGCGCGCGGTCATGCCTTGGCTCCGAACAGGCCGGTCGGCCGCACCAGCAGCACGGCGATGAAGATCAGGAAGATGCCGATCTGCCCCAGGCTGTCGCCCAGCAGCAGGCCGCACAGGCTCTCCACCACGCCGATGAACAGGCCGCCGAGCAGCGCGCCGGGCAGCGAGCCCATGCCGCCCAGCACCACCACCGTGAAGGCGACCAGCACGAAGGCGCCGCCGATGCGCGGGTTGACGTAGAAGGTCGGCATCAGCAGCGCGGCGGCCACGGCGAGGCAGGCGCAGCCCAGCCCGAAGGTCACGGCGTAGACGTGCGGCACGTCGATGCCGACCAGATTGGCGCCCAGCTTCTCCTTGGCGACGGCGCGGATCGCCTTGCCGGTGTCGGTGCGGTTCAGCACCAGCCAGAGCAGCCCGGTCACCACCACCGCGACCCCCAGTCCAATGACCCGCGGGTAGGACAGCAGCAGCGGCCCCAGCGCGACCACCTGGAACGAGTAATCGGTGTCGAGCGTGCGGGTGTCCGACTGGAAGACCGCCAGAAGCACGTTCTCCAGCACGATCGACAGGCCGAGCGTGACCAGGAGGATGTTGCCGTCGTCGCCGTGGCTGGCCGGCCCGATGACGAAGCGCTGAAGCCCGTAGCCCAGCACGAACATCAGCGGCACCAGCGGCACGATCACCAGATAGGGGTCGAGGCCGAGCCAGGCCCAGGCCACCCAGACCGCGAACATCGCGCAGGTCAGCAGAGCGCCATGGGCGAAGTTGATGATGTGGAGCACGCCGTAGATCAGCGTCAGGCCGAGGGCGATCAGCGCGTAGACCGCGCCGGTCATCAGCCCGTTCAGCGCCGCTTCCAGGATGATCTGAGGTGAATACATGGCAGCCCGCGCATGAGGGAGACGGTTCCCCCGCCCGTCCGCGCGGCCGCTGCGCGGCGCCACGGGACGGTCGGGGGAAATGCGGGAGGCGCGAAGGCGGCGGGACGGGTTACGTCGCCGGGAAGTTGGCCTTCGCCTCCGCGAAGTACTCGGGGAAGATCACCTTGATGTCCTCGCCCTGGATCTGCGTGTTGATCGGCGTGGCGCCCTCGTTCTGGCCGTTGACGAACTTCGTCGGGCCGTAGGGCATGATGTGGCCCTCGAAGGTGGAGCCGTTCAGCGCCTCGATGATCTTCTTGCGGTCGGCGGAGCCGGCACGCTCGATGGCGTCGGCGAGCAGCAGAACGTTCGAATAGTTCAGCGGGACGTTGTAGGCGAAGGACTTGCCCTGCGCCTCCACCGCCTTGCGCAGCGCCTGTGCCTGTGGATTCTTCGGATCGTGCCAGTGGTTGCAGTCGATGACGTTCTGGGCCGCCTGCGGGAATTCCTTGACGAAGCGCCCGTTCGACGCCGCCCCGCCCAGCACCGCGTAGACGCCCTTCGGCTTGATGCGCTGCTGCTGCATGGTGCGGGCGAGCAGAACGAACTCGCCGTAGTAGTTGGACGGGATGACGAGGTCCGGGTTCAGCGAGCGGATGCGCAGCGCCACGTTGGACATGTCGCGCGCCGGGGTCGGGTGGGCGATGGTCTCCAGGATCTCGAAGCCGCGCTTGGGCAGCTCGGCCTGCAGCAGCTTGGCGAGGCCCGATCCGAACAGCCCGTCCTCATGGACCAGCACGACGGTCTTGGCCGGCTTGCCGGCCAGCTCGTTGATCTTGGTCAGGTTGTCGAGGGCGACCTGGGTGACCTTGCCGAAGCCGGGGCTGAAGCGGAAGGTGTTGGTCAGGCCGCGCGCCATGATCTGGTCCGACACGCCGACATCGACCAGATAGGGCAGATCGTAGCGCGCCGCCGCCTGCGAGGCGGCGAGGCAGATCGGGCTGGCGAAGCCGCCGACGATGGCGCACACGCCCTCGGCCTGCATGCGCTCCACCTCCTGCGTGCCGGCCTCCGGGGTGGAGCGGGCGTCGCCGAAGACCATCTCGATCTTGGCGCCGCCCAGCGCCTTGAGGCCGCCCGCGGCGTTGATCTCGTTGATCGCCATCTCGGCGCCGAGCCGGCCGAGGTCGCCGTCATGGGCGAGCGCGCCGGTCACCGGCTGGAGGATGCCGATCTTCACGGCCGGGGTCTGCGCCCGCAGAATCGACGGGGCGCCCACCGTCGCGAAGGCCGCCGCCGCGGCGCCCGCCTTGAGCACCGTGCGGCGGGAAACGCCGGAGAGTGCGGAGTCCTGAACCGAACGTCCCATAACGCTCAACTCCTCTGCTTGATGGCCCGCGAGCCGCGGGTGGGCTTTTCGCCCGCTTTGTTCTTGTCGGTCTTGGCGGTCTCGGACGCGCGCGGCCGGCCCAGGGCCGGGCTCCAGCGCCGCTCCCCGTCGTCGCCGATGCGCACCAGATCCATGTGGAAGCTGTAGCGGTCGGGCCGGTACAGCGCGTGCAGATGCTCCACCCCGCGGCCGGACGGGTCGTGCACGATGCGGGTCAGCGTCAGCAGCGGCGAGCCGATCTCCAGATCGAGCGCCGCCGCCGGCTCCGGCCCGGCCAGCGTGGCGTTGATCGCCTGGGTCGCCCGCTCGGTCTTCACGCCCGACCGCTCGATCAGCTCCAGCAGCGGGCGCGCCGCCAGCTCCGCCTCCGAATAGGTCAGGCCGAGCCATTCCGGCACATGGGTGGTCAGGTAGGAGAAGGGCTCCCCGTCGATCAGCCGGACGCGGACCGACCGCTGGACCCGCTCCCCCGGCTTCAGCCCCAGGCTCTCGGCGATGGCCTCCGGCGGCGCGACGTAGCCGAAGGAAAGCAGCTTCACGTCGGTGCTGCGCCCCATGTCGATCAGGTGCGACAGCACGTTGGAGAGGTCGGCGACGATGGGACGGACCGCGCGGCTGTCATGGACGAAGGTGCCGGAGCCGGGCTTGCGCTGGACCAGCCCCTCCTTCTCCAGCAGGTCGAGCGCCCGGCGCACGGTCACCCGCGACACCGCGTGTTCGGCGGCCAGCGCCGGCTCCCCCGGCAGACGCCCGCCCGGCGGCAGGTCGCCGGCGACGATGCGGTCGCGCAGCAGCAGATAGATCCGGCGCGCCTTCAGCGGTTCAACCGACGACTTCACTGTGCCCCGCCTCCTTCTCGCTGGAAACCGGTGTCCGTCTCTCCATAAGACAGGAACCTGTATGATGGATAATACAGCTTCGGTCAACAGCGATGTTGGGGAAACGGACGATCGGCGCCGGGACCCGTGTCGGATGTCGCGGGGACGGGAAAAGCAAACGGCCCGCCTCGGGGGGAGGCGGGCCGTTCGGTGATGGTCGCTGTCAACGCGTCAGTGGCTGATCATCCACGGCCTTGCCGTCGGGAAGCCCTTCGCCCCGTCGGGGGTGCGGAGCACCGAGCGTCCCTTCTTGCCGCCGCCACCGCCGCAACCGCAGCCCGGCCCGTGCTTGTGCGCCGGACCGACCTCCGACAGCAGCTTGGGCCGGTCGGCGCTGCGCTCGTTGGTGGCGTGCGCCGTCCGGACGGTGGCCGACAGCCCGGAGAAGGCCGGCGCCATGCGGATCACCCGTTGCGACGGTGTTCCGCAATCGGGACAGGGCTGCGGCAGGCCGCTTTCCGCCATCGGCCGCATTCCCGTGAAATCGCCGCAGGTCGGGCACTCGTAATCGTACATCGGCATGGCGCGGCCTCCCTTCTCTCTCTTTACACGCGGTCCTGGGCGATCGGCATGTCGACGTCGCCCTTGATGAACTTGGTCGGGCCGTCGGCGTTCGGGGTGATGTCGAAGTCGAAGATCTGCGTCGGCAGGAACAGGGTGGCGCAGGCGTTCGGCACGTCGACCACGCCGCTGATGTGCCCCTGCACCGGCGCGGTGCCGAGGATCGAGTAGGCCTGGGCGCCGGAATAGCCGAACTTCTTCAGATACTCGATGGCGTTGAGGCAGGCTTGGCGGTAGGCGACATGGACGTCCAGGTAATGCTGCTCGCCCGCCTCGTCGACCGAAATGCCCTCGAAGATCAGATAGTCGTTGTAGGTCGGGACGATCGGGCTCGGCTTGAAGATCGGGTTTTTGATGCCGTACTTCGCCATGCCGTCCTTGATCAGGTTGACCTTGAGATGCGCCCAGCCAGCCATCTCGATGGCGCCGCAGAAGGTGATCTCGCCGTCGCCCTGGCTGAAATGCAGGTCGCCCATCGACAGGCCGGCGCCCTTCACATAGACCGGGAAGTAGATGCGCGAGCCGCGCGACAGGTCCTTGATGTCGCAATTGCCGCCATGCTCGCGCGGCGGCACGGTGCGCGCGCCCTCCGCCGCCGCCTTGTCGCGGGCCTCGCCCTTCAGCCGGCCCATGTGCGCGGTCGGCGCGTAGGGCGGGTTGGCGAGGCCGGGGACGCGGGTCGGGTTGGTGTCGATCAGCGCCTGCTCGCGCTTGTTCCACTTGGCCAGCAGGTCGTGCGACGGCAGGCAGCCGATCAGGCCGGGATGGATCAGCCCGGCGAAGCGCACGCCGGGGATGTGGCGCGACTTGGTGAACATGCCCTCGAAGTCCCAGATCGACTTCTGGGCCAGCGGGAAATGCTCGGTCAGGAAGCCCCCGCCGTTCTGCTTGGAGAAGAAGCCGTTGAAACCCCATTGCTGCTGCGGGAAGGCGCCGATGTCCAGCAGGTCGACGACCAGCAGGTCGCCCGGCTCCGCCCCCTCGACCCCGACCGGGCCGGACAGGAAATGCACCTGGCTGAGATCGACGTCGCGCACGTCGGCGGCATCGTCGTCGTTTTTGATCTGACCACCGGTCCAGTCGTAGCATTCCAGGATGAAGTCGTCGCCCGGCTTCACCGTCACCGCCATCGGGATGTCCGGATGCCAGCGGTTGTGGATCATGTCGTTCTCATAGGGAGACTGCGACAGGTCGGCCTTGATCAGGGTGTCAGCCATGGTTTGCTCTTCCTTATTGGTGGACTGATGGGTGGCGAAGGGGTGGTTGGGCCTCAGGCCGCCAGTTCCCGGAAGCCGTCCGGGAAGGGGTTGGGCTCGATCAGGTCGCGGGTCTCGAAGACCACGTCGAACTGGCCGTCGCGCCGGGCGCGGCCGATGCGGGTGCGGGTCCACAGGTGATGGTTCTCGTGGACGCGCAGCGGCCCGGCCGGCGCCCCGGCGAACTCGATGCCGGGGGAGGCGGCGATGACGCGCGCCACGTCGAAGCTGCCGGCCTTCTCGACCGCCAGCTTCCACAGCCAGGGGCCGAGATAGGCGTTGTGGGTGACGTCGCCGATGACGCTGTCCGCCCCCCACATCGCCTTGAAGGCGGCGACGAAGGCGCGGTTGGCCGGCAGCTCCAGGCTTTGGAAATACTTGGCGCAGGTGAAGGCCCCGGCGATGTAGTCGCCGCCGATGCCCATCATCTCGTCCTCGGTGACGCTGTTGGTCATCAGGATCTGGCGGTCCAGCTCGATCCCGGCGGCCTTGAGCTGCTTGTAGAAGGCGACGTTCGAGCCGCCGACGACGATGGCGTAGATCACGTCGGGCTTGGCCGCCTTGATCCGCGCGACGATGCCCTCGAAGCGGGTGTCGCCGAGTTCGGCATAGTCCTCGCCGACGACGCGGCAGCCCTTGGCCTCGATGTGGCGCCGCGCGATGGCGTTCGACGCGCGCGGCCAGATGTAGTCCGACCCGACGAGGAAGAAGCTCTTCGCCCCCTTCTCGCGCATCACCCAGTCCAGCCCGGCGAGGATCTGCTGGGTCGCCTCCTGCCCGGTGTAGATGACGTGGCGGGACTGCTCCAGCCCCTCGTAGAAGGTCGGGTAGTAGAGCAGGCCGTCGCGCTTCTCCAGCACCGGCAGCACCTCCTTGCGCGAGGCCGAGGTCCAGCAGCCGAAGATCGCCGCCACCTTGTCCCGCCCCAGCAGTTTGTCGGCGCGGGCCGCGAAGGTCGGCCAGTCGCTGGCGCCGTCCTCCTGAGCGATCTCGATGCGGCGGCCCAGCACGCCGCCGGACTCGTTGATCTGCTGGATCGCCAGCATCTCCGCCTGGATCGACCCGCCCTCGCTCAGCGCCATGGTGCCGGTGGCGGAATGGAGGATGCCGACCGTCACCGTCTCGTCCGTGACGGCGATGCCGCTCTTGTTCACCGCCGCGGTGGCAGGCGCTCCCGGCGCCAAGCCCTGGGCGCGCCGCGCCGTGCCTGCCGCCATCAGGCGCCCGGCCACCGAGGCGCGGCGGCGCAACGCCGATTGCAGGCTGACCTCCGCCAGGAAGTTGTTGACCTCGCGGCTCAGCTCGTCGGCGTGGCCGGCGACCTGGGACGCGGCGCCAAGCACCTGCCCGGCCGCCATGCCGGTGTCGGACGCGGCGTCCGACACGCCGACGATGTTGGAGGCCACGCTCTCGGTGCCGCGCGCCGCCTCCTGCACGTTGCGGGCGATCTCGCGGGTGGCCGCCCCCTGCTGCTCGACGGCGGCGGCGATGGCCGAGGCGATCTCGTTGATCTCGGCGATGGTGCCGGCGATGGCGCGGATGGCCTCGACCGCCTCGCCCGTCGCCGACTGGATGGCGCCGACCTGGGTGGAAATGTCCTCGGTCGCCCTTGCGGTCTGGTTGGCCAGCGTCTTGACCTCGCTGGCGACGACGGCGAAGCCCTTGCCGGCCTCCCCCGCCCTTGCGGCCTCGATGGTCGCGTTCAGCGCCAGCAGGTTGGTCTGCCCGGCGATGCCGTGGATCAGCCCGACCACCTGCCCGATCCGCGCGGCGCTGTCGGCGAGGCTCTGCACCACCGCGTCGGTGCGGCGGGTGTCGGCGACCGCCTTGCCGGCGATGGCCGCCGAGGAGGCGACCTGCCGGCCGATCTCCTGGATCGAGGCCGACAGCTCCTCGGTCGCCGTCGCCACGGTCTGCACGTTCATCGACGCCTGGGCCGAGGACTGCGACATCGCCGCCGACAGCCGGTTGCTGCGCTCGGCGGTGCCGCTCATCGCGGTGGCGGTGTCGGTCATCTCGCCGGCCGCCGAGGAGACGGTCTGCACCAGCCGGCCGACCTTGCCTTCGAAGTCGCGGGTCAGCGCCTCCAGCCGGGCGGCGCGCTCCTCGGTCGCCGTGCGCTCGGCCTCGCGCTGCGCCTCGCGGGCGGCGCGGGCCTCGGCGGCGGCGGCGATGCGGTCGAGGGCGGCGGCGAGGTCGCGCTGCGGGTCGTTGCCGCCGACCGCCACATCGCCGGCCAGCGCGGCGGCCCGCTCGCCGAGCCGGCGGAGTCCGGCGCCCTGGCGGTGGGCCAGCGCCGCCGCGGCGGCGGCCAACGCGGCCGAGAGCACGAGGCCGGCGGTCGGCACGGCGGGCGACCCGGCCAGCGGCGTCGCCACGGCGGTCAGCAGGGCGACCACGGCGCAGGCGGTGGACGCGGACTTGGCGGATGTCATGGCGCATCCTTCTGTGGTGGGAGATGGGGGATGGGCAGTGGGTGCCCCCACCCCGACCCTCCCCCGCTCACGCAGGGGAGGGAGAACCAGATCCCCTCCCCTGCGAAGCGGGGGAGGGTTAGGGAGGGGGCAATCCCCGCTATCCCCTAGACCGACAGCAGCCGCGCGACCTTCGCCTCATCGACCTGATCGCGGCTGTCCTCGTGGACGATCTCGCCGTTCTCGATCACCAGCACGCGGTCGGCGATGTCGAGCGCGAAGCTCAGCACCTGCTCCGACACGATGATGCTGAGGCCCTTCTCGTCGCGGATGCGGCGCAGGGTGCGGGCCATCTCGCGGATGATCGACGGCTGGATGCCCTCCGTCGGCTCGTCGAGCAGCAGCACCTTCGGCTTGGTCGCCAGCGCCCGCGCGATGGCGAGCTGCTGCTGCTGCCCGCCCGACAGGTTGCCGCCGCGCCGGCCCTTCATCTCCAGCAGCACCGGGAACAGCTCGTAAAGGTCGCCCGGCACGCTGCGACCGCCATGGACGCTGAGCCCCGTCTCGATGTTCTCCTGGACCGTCATGGTCGGGAAGATCATGCGGCCCTGCGGGACATAGGCCACGCCCTTGGCCACCCGCTCGTAGCTCTTCAGGCCGGTGATCTCGTCGCCGCCGACGCGGATGGCGCCGGAGCGCGTCGGCACGATCCCCATCAGCGACTTCATCAGCGTCGTCTTGCCCATGCCGTTGCGGCCCATGATGGCGACGATCTCGTTGGGCGCCACGGTGAAGTCCAGCCCGTGCAGGACCTCGCTCTCGCCGTAGGACACGCGGAGTTGATTGACGGACAGCATCTCTTGATCCCCCGCTGAATGGCCTGGATAGCCTCAATGGCCCAGATAGACTTCGACGACCTTGGGATCGTTTTTCACCCGCTCCATGCTGCCTTCCGACAGGATCCTGCCCTGGTGCAGCACGGTGACGCGGTGGGCGATGTCCTCGACGAACTTCATGTCGTGCTCGATCACCAGCACCGAGCGGTTCTGGATGATGCGGTTCAGCAGCTCGGCGGTCTTCTTGCGCTCGTTGACGCTCATGCCGGCGACCGGCTCGTCGAGCATCAGCAGCTCGGGGTCCTGGATCAGCAGCATGCCGATCTCCAGCCATTGCTTCTGGCCGTGGCTGAGATGCTCGGCGCGCTGGTCGAGATGATCGGAGAGGAAGATCATCTCGGCGATCTCGGCCACCCGCTCGCGCACCGCGGCGTCGCGCTTGAAGGCGAGCGCGCCGAACACGCTGCGCCCGCGGGGGTAGGAAATCTCCAGATTCTCGAACACCGTCAGGTCGTCGTAGATCGATGGGTTCTGGAACTTGCGCCCGACGCCGGCGGTGACGATCTGGTGCTCCTTCATCGCGGTCAGTTCCCTGTTGCGGAACTTGATGGAGCCGCCGGACGCCTTGGTCCGCCCGCAGATGAGGTCGAGCACCGTGGTCTTGCCGGCGCCGTTGGGGCCGATGATGACGTGGATCTCGTTGCTGTCGACGTAGAAGGACAGGTCGTTGACCGCCTTGAACCCGTCGAAGGACACGGTCAGCCCCTCGACCGCCAGCAGGTAATCGGTGTTGTTGGCCATGGTCTCCGTCCCTCCTCAGTCGGCGGCGGTGTGGGGCGGGATGATCGGCGCCGCGGCGGCCGGCATCTTGGCCCGGCCGACGAACGGGCGGCGCAGCCGCGGGGCGATGTACTGCTGGTAGAGCCCGGCCAGCCCGTTGGGGAACACCATCACGACGCCGATGAACAGGGCGCCCATGGCGAACAGCCACAACTCCGGGAAGCTCTCCGACAGCATCGTCTTGGCCCAGTTGACCAGCAGCGTGCCGTAGACCGCGCCGAGCAGCGACAGCCGGCCGCCGACCGCGCAGTAGATGACCATCTCGATCGACGGCACGATGCCGACGAAGGACGGCGACATGAAGCCGACCTGCAGCGTGAACATCGCGCCGCCCACCGCCGACAGCGCCGCGGCGAAGCAGAAGACGAAGATCTTGAAGTTGGCGACGTCGTAGCCGGAGAAGCGGACCCGGTCCTCCTTGTCGCGCAGCGCCACCAGGATGCGCCCGAGCTTGGAGCGGCGGACAGTGAGGCAGAGCAGGATGCAGCCGATCAGCAGGGCGGCGTTGACGAAGTAGAGCACCAGCTTCGCCTCGTCGGTGCGGATGTCCCAGCCCTTCAGCGTGCGCAGGTCGGTGATGCCGTTGATGCCGCCGGTGTAGCCCTGCTGGCCGACGATCAGGATGGTCAGGATGGCGGCGAAGGCCTGGGTGATGATGGCGAAATAGACGCCGCCGACCCGCCGCTTGAACATCGCCAGCCCGACGATGAAGGCGAGCAGCGCCGGAACCGCCACCACCGCGACGATGGAGAAGGTCAGGCTGTGGAACGGCTCCCAAAACCAGGGCAGCGCCGTCAGCTGGTTCCAGTCCATGAAGTCGGGGATGCCGGGGGTGGACTGGATCTTGGTCGCCTCGGGGCTGGAGGCCTCCAGCTTCAGGAACATCGCCATGCAGTAGCCGCCGATGCCGAAGAAGATGCCCTGCCCCAGCGACAGGATGCCGGCGCTGCCCCAGCACAGCACGAGGCCGAGCGCCACGAAGGCGTAGGTCAGGTACTTGCCGACCATGTTCAGCCGGAAGATGTCGAGCCCCAGCGGCAGGACGATCACCAGCAGGGCGGCCAGCAGCAGGATGCCGACGACGTCCCCGTCGATGCGCCAGAGACCGCGGTCGAGAAGGCCGGTTTGAGGGTTGCGCGTCATGGAAGGACTCCTCAGCGGCGGACTTTGAGGACGAACAGGCCCTGCGGGCGCAGCATCAGGATCACGACGACGGTCAGCAGCGTCAGCACCTTGGCGGTGGAGCCGCTGAGGAAGAACTCCATCGTCGACTGGGCCTGGCTGATGGTGAAGGCCGACGCGATGGTGCCGACCAGGCTCTGGGCGCCGCCGAACACCACCACCAGGAAGGTGTCGACGATGTAGAGCTGGCCCGAGGTCGGGCCGGTCGAGCCGACCATGGTGAAGGCGCTTCCCGCCACCCCGGCGATGCCGCAGCCGAGCCCGAAGGTGTAGCGGTCGACCTTCTCGGTGTTGATGCCGACGGCGCCGGCCATCGTGCGGTTCTGCATCACCGCCCGCACGCCCTGGCCCCAGCGCGAGCGGAACATCACGGCGTAGATGACGGCGGTGATGCCCATGGTCAGGGCCATGACGAACAGGCCGTTGATCGGCACCTCGATGGTGTCGGTGACGGCGACCGAGCCCATCAGCCAGTCCGGCAGGACCACGCCGACCTCGCGCGCGCCGAAGACCGAGCGGAAGACCTGCTGGAGGATCAGGCTCAGCCCCCAGGTCGCCAGCAGCGTGTCGAGCGGGCGGCGGTAGAGGAAGCGGATCATCCCCCACTCCACCAGCATCCCCAGCGCCCCGCTGGCGACGAAGGCCAGGATCATGGCGATGAAGAAATAGGCCGGGAACAGCGCCGGCGCGGTGCTGGAGATGAAGTTGGAGCAGAGATAGGTCACGTAGGCGCCGAGGATCATGAACTCCCCGTGCGCCATGTTGATGACGCCCATCTGCCCGAAGATGATGGCGAGGCCCAGCGCCATCAGCACGAAAACGGAAAAGAGAATGAGCCCCGCGAATCCCTGCATGGCAAAGATCGACCCGAGCTCGGCCAGGCTGTAGCCCTCGAACATGATGGGAACTCCCGTGCGGTGATGCGGCGGAGTGCGGAGGCGGTTGCCCCCTCCCCGACCCTCCCCCTCTTCGAGGGAGAGGGGGCCAACTGCGAAGCGGCGGCCGTCCCCTCTCCCGCGGCAGCGGGGGAGGGTTAGGGAGGGGGCAACCGAAGCCGACGCCCCGCCCCTTACTGGTAGCCCTTCGGGAACGGGTTCGGCTCGATGAGGTCCGCCGTCTCGTAGACGACGTCGAACTGGCCGTCCGGACGGGCGCGGCCGACGCGGGTCTTGCTCCACAGGTGATGGTTCCCGTGGACGCGGACATAGCCTTCCGGCGCGCCGCTGAACTCGATGCCTTCCGACGCGACGGCGATCTTGTCGATGTCGAAGCTCTTGGCCTTCTCCACCGTCAGCTTCCACAGCCAGGGGCCGAGATAGCCGGCCTGGGTCACGTCGCCGATGACGCTGTTGGCGCCCCACATCGCCTTGAAGGCGGCGACGAACTTCTCGTTGTTGGGATTCTGCAGTGACTGGAAGTACTTCATGCAGGCGTAGGCCCCGGCGATGTTCTCGCCGCCGATGCCGAGCATCTCGTCCTCGGTGACCGAGATGGTCATCAGCACCTGCTTGTTGAGGTCGATGCCGGCCGCCTTCATCTGCTTGTAGAAGGCGACGTTCGAGCCGCCGACCACCGAGGCGTAGATGACGTCCGGCTTGGTCAGCTTGATCTTGTTGATGACCGAGTTGAACTGGGTGTGGCCGAGCGGGAAATACTCCTCGCCCACCACCTTCTGGCCCTTCATCTCGATGTGTTTGCGGGCGATCTTGTTGGAGGTGCGCGGCCAGATGTAGTCGGAGCCGATGAGGAAGAAGCTCTTGGCGCCCTTCTCCTTCGTCACCCAGTCCAGCCCGGCGAGGATCTGCTGGGTCGCCTCCTGCCCGGTGTAGATGACGTTCTTCGACTGCTCCAGCCCCTCGTAGAAGGTCGGGTAGTAGAGCATGCCGTTGTATTGCTCGAACACCGGCAGCACCGCCTTGCGCGAGGCCGAGGTCCAGCAGCCGAACACCGCCGCCACCTTGTCCTCGACCAGCAGCTTGCGGGCTTTCTCGGCGAAGGTCGGCCAGTCGCTGGCGCCGTCCTCCTGGATCACCTCGATCTTGCGGCCGAGCACGCCGCCCATCTCGTTGATCTGGGCGATGGCCAGCTTCTCGGCCTGGACTGATCCGGTCTCCGAGATCGCCATGGTGCCGGTGGTGGAATGCAGGATGCCGACCTTCACCGTGCTGTCGGTGACCGCCAGCTTCGTCGTGTTGACGGCGTCGGTCGGCAGCGCCTGGGCCAGCGCGCCGCGCGGCAGCAGCCCGACGGCCGGCAGCGCCGCCATGCCGAGGAGGAGCTTGCGGCGGAGCGGCGACGGCAGCCCGCCAACGGGCTTGCCCGCATCAAACTTGTCTGAGGACATGAAACCTCCTGATGTTCGCCGTTGTCGCCTTGCAACGACGGCGCGCAACCGGGCGCGGCCGTCGGACAGGCGGTGTTTTTTGGGGGGTGGGCGGAACGTTCCGCGTTAGGACAGCCCGATGGTTGGCCGAACAGTGCATCGCAGCAATACGTGGATTTGCGTATAGGGGCGCCGGTCGGCAAATCGTTATAAAATCGCGGGAGACTGGAACCGCCCGAGCGCCCGCAACCACCCGGAAGCGAGTGGAACAGTTGCCTCCACCCGCAAGAAACGACGTGATTCAACTCTGTTGTCTGGCCGATCTGTTCCTGACAGACTGGCGGGGACGGAGGATTTATTAGCGAAAATGCCCGGAAACAGGGCCAAGAAACAATCAGTGAGACAAACATATCCTCAGGAGGGTGAATGGGGCCGATGGCGGGGCGCCAGAGGGTGGTCGCGATCCGGCGGACCTACAACCGGTGGGTCGCCAACCAGACGCTGGAGGATTACGCGCTGCGCTTCACCGCGCGGAAGGCGCGGCGGTGGTCGCCGTTGCGCGTCGCCAACACCGCGCTCGGCTCGATCTCCTTCCTGGCGCTGGAGGCCATCGGCGGAGCGATCACGCTGAGCTATGGATTCACCAACGCGGCCCTCGCCATCCTGGCCGCCGCCGTCCTGATCTTCGCCAGCGCTTTGCCGATCAGCTACTACGCCAGCCGCTACGGCGTGGACATGGACTTGCTGACGCGCGGCGCCGGCTTCGGCTACATCGGCTCGACCATCACGTCGCTGATCTACGCCTCCTTCACCTTCATCTTCTTCGCCATCGAGGCGGCGATCATGGCGACGGCGCTGGAGATGGTCTTCGACCTGCCGCTGGCCGCCGGCTACGTCGTCAGCTCGCTCCTGGTCATCCCGCTGGTCGCCTACGGCTTCACCGTCATCAGCCGCCTCCAGCTGTGGACCCAGCCGCTGTGGCTGGCGCTGCACGCCCTGCCCTTCCTGTTCATCGCCGTCCAGGACCGCGAGGCCTTCAGCGCCTGGACCAGCTTCACCGGCCAGGCGGCGGAGGCGGGCGGCGCCTTCGACCTGATGCTGTTCGGTGCTGCGGCGTCGGTGGTGTTCTCCCTGCTGGCGCAGATCGGCGAGCAGGTGGATTTCATCCGCTTCCTGCCCTACGACCCCGCCGCCACCGGGACCAAGCGGCTGCGCTGGTGGGCGGCTCTGGTCGCCGCCGGGCCGGGCTGGATCGTCATCGGCACGATCAAGCTGCTGCTCGGCTCCTTCCTGGTGGTGCTGGCGCTGCAGAACGCCGTGCCGCTGGAGATGGCGGCGGAACCGACGCGGATGTACCTCGTCGCCTTCCAGTACGTGACGCCGTCGCCGCAGCTCGCCCTCGGCCTGACCGGCCTGTTCGTCGTGCTGTCGCAGCTCAAGATCAACGTCACCAACACCTACGCCGGCTCCATCGCCTGGTCGAACTTCTTCTCCCGCCTGACCCACAGCCATCCCGGCCGGGTGGTGTGGGTGGTGTTCAACGTCGTCATCGGCCTGATGCTGATGGAGTTGGGCATCTACAAGACGCTGGAGCCGGTGCTGGGCCTCTATTCCAGCGTCGCCGCCTCCTGGATCGGGGCGCTGGTCGCCGATCTGGTGGTGAACAAGCCGCTGGGCCTCAGCCCGCGCCACGTCGAGTTCAAGCGCGCCCACCTCTACGACATCAACCCGGTGGGCGTCGGCGCCATGCTGCTGGCGACGGCGCTGTCGATGCTGGCCTTCCTCGACGCGCTGGGGCCGACGCTGCGGGTCTGCGCGCCCTTCCTCGCCTTCGCCACCGCCTTCGTCGCGGCCCCGGCCATCGCCTGGGCGACGCGCGGCGGCACCTACATCGCGCGCCGCCCCTTCGACGACTGGAACGGCGCGGAGGCGATCCGCTGCTGCATCTGCCAGCACGCCTTCGAACCGGAGGACATGGCCCACTGCCCGGTCTATGCCGGAGCCATCTGCTCGCTCTGCTGCTCGCTGGACGCCCGCTGCGGCGACGGCTGCAAGACCGACGCGCGGATGGGCGTGCAGCTGCGCCGCGCGCTGGACGCCGTGCTGCCACCGCGGGCGGCGACGGCGCTGAAGGCGCGGCTCGGCCATTATCTGGGCGTCCTGCTGATGCTGGCGCTGGCGGTCGGCGCGGTGCTGGCGCTGGTCTATGTCGAGGTCGCCTCGGTCAACGCCGAGGCGCAGGCGCTGATCGGCAGCACGCTGTGGAAGGTCTTCTTCATCCTGATGATCGTCGCCGGCGTCGCCACCTGGCTGTTCGTCCTGGCGCGCGAGAGCCGCAGGGTGGCGCAGGAGGAGACGCAGAAGCAGACCGCCCTGCTGATCCGGGAGATCGAGGCCCACGAGCGCACCGACGCCCAGCTCCAGAAGGCGAAGGAGGCGGCCGAGGCGGCGAACCTCGCCAAGAGCCGCTATCTGGTCGGCATCGGCCACGAGTTCCGCACGCCGCTGAGCGCCATCTTCGGCTACGCGCAGATCCTGGAGCGCGACGCGGCCATGCCGCCGCACCGGGTCGACGCCGTCCGCGTCATCCGGCGCAGCGCCGAGCATCTGGCCGGCCTGCTCGACGGTCTGCTCGACGTGTCGAAGATCGAGAGCGGCCGGCTGCAGCTGAACCGCGGGGAGGTGCGCTTCGGCGACCTGCTCGACCAGCTCGTCGGCATGTTCCACCTGCAGGCGGAGGCCAAGGGAATCGCCTTCCGCTTCGACGCGCCGGAGGATCTGCCGCCGGTCGTCTTCACCGACGAGGGGCGCATCCGCCAGATCCTCATCAACCTGCTGTCCAACGCCATCAAGTTCACCGATTCCGGCTCGGTCTGCCTGCGCGTGCGCCACCGCAGCCAGATCGCCGAGTTCGAGGTGGAGGACACCGGCCCCGGCATCGCCGAGGCCGACCGCGAGCGCATCTTCGAACCGTTCGAGCGCGGGTCGGCCGCCAACCCGATGGTGCCCGGCATGGGCCTCGGCCTGACCATCACCAAGCTGCTGACCGAGGTGATGGGCGGCGAGATCACCGTGACCAGCACGCCCGGCAAGGGCAGCCTGTTCCGGGTGCGGCTGATGATGTCGGCGGCGATGCTGTCCACCGCCGCCAGCCAGCCCGACCACCCGATCCGCGGCTATCGCGGCCCGCGCCTGACCGTGCTGGTCACCGACGACGACCTCGCCCACCGCAGCCTGCTGTCCGACCTGCTGGCGGAGCTGGGCTTCACCGTGTTCAAGGCGACCGACGGGCCGACCTGCCTCGCCATGGCGGAACTGCACCGGCCGGACATCCTCCTGCTCGACATCTCCATGCCCGGCATGAACGGGCTGGAGGTGGCGCGGCGGCTGCGCGCCGCCGGCCACGGCGACACCACCATCATCCTGGTGTCCGCCGACACGCGGGAGGACCGCGCCGGTCCCGGTTCCGACGGCGACCAGCCCCACGACGGCTTCGCCGCCAAGCCGGTGTCCATCCCCAAGCTGCTGGCCTGCATCGGCCGGCTGCGCGGCATCGAATGGGAATACGAGGCGCCGGCCGACACCGACGCCGGGCCGCCGGTCTTCACCCCCTCGGAGCTGCCGCCTCAGCACCACATCGCCGAGCTGATCCATCTCGGCCGCATCGGCTACGTGCGCGGCATGCAGGCCAAGCTCGCCGAGATCGCCGCGGCCCATCCGGAGCTGGAGCGCTTCGTCGGCCGCATGCGCACGCTCGTCAGCAATTACGACCTCAACCAGTATATGGCCGCGCTGGAGGCGGTGCACCGCGATGACAAGTCCCGCGACGACAAGCCCCGCCATGACAATTCCCGCCATGACAACTCCCGCCATGACGAGTCCAGCCATGACGATGAAGCCCGTAACCAAACCGCGTGACGTCGTCCTCGTCGTCGACGACTCGCCCGAAGCCCTCAGCTTCCTGACCGACGCGCTGGAGGAGGCCGGGGTGACCGTGCTGGTGGCGCTGGACGGCCGCAAGGCGCTGGCCCTGCTGGAGCAGGTGACCCCCGACGTGATCCTGATGGACGCCATCATGCCGGGGCTGGACGGTTTCGAAACCTGCCGGCAGCTCAAGCGCAGCAGCCAGGTCGCCCATGTCCCGGTGATCTTCATGACCGGCCTGACCGAGACGGAGCACATCCTGAAGGGCTTCGCCGCCGGCGGGGTGGATTACGTCACCAAGCCCATCGTCGCCGAGACCCTGATCGCCCGCATGTACGCCCACCTTGCCAACGCCCGCGTCGCCCAGAGCACGCGGGCGGCGCTGGACGTCACCGGCCGCACCCTGCTGGCCGCCAACCACCGGGGCGAGGTGCTGTGGTGCACGCCGCAGACCACCCGCATGTTGGAGGCGGCCTTCGGCACCGCCGGGGGGGACGGCGTCTCCTTGCCGGAGGAGGCGCGGCGCTGGCTGGCCGACCGTCAGGCCGGCGGCCCCGGACGCAAGCCCGACAGCGTGGTGATCGCCACCGGCACGGACGGCCGCCGCCTGCGCCTGAGCCCGGTCGGCCAGACCGGTCCCGACGAAATTCTCCTGCAACTGGCCGAGGAGACGGGCGCCGGCGAGGACACCCAGCTCAAGGACAAGCTGTCCCTGACGCCGCGCGAGGCGGAGGTGCTGATGTGGGTCGCCAACGGCAAGCCCAACCGCGACATCGCCGAAATCCTCGGCCTCAGCCCGCGCACGGTCGACAAGCATCTGGAACAGATCTACGCGAAGCTCGGCGTCGAGAACCGCGCCGCCGCCGCCGCGATGGCGGTGCGGGCGCTGAACGGCCGGTAGACGTCCGCGGATTCAGCCGGTCAGCCGGACATAGACGGCCGGGAGGATGTCGGGCAGCCGCTCCACCCGGTCGACCGGCAGCACGTTGCGCCGGCCGAAGATGCGGTGATGCGTGTGGGGATCGCCGCCCAGCGCCACGCAGACCACGTCGATGCCCCGCCCGGCCAGCTCCCGCACCGCCTTGCGGGCGTCCTCCACCAGATGGCGGGGGTCGGGGCAGTCGATGTCGGACGGTTCGCCGTCGGTGACCAGCAGCAGCAGGCGGCGCAGCGTCGGCTGGGCGGACAGCGCCGCGCCGGCGTGGCGGATCGCCGCCCCCATCCGCGTCGACCAGCGCCCGTCCAGCCCCGCGAGGCGCCCGCGCGCCGCCGCGTCGTAGGGCTCGGCGAAGCGCTTGACCGGCAGCCAGTGCACCGCCTCCCGCCCATCGGAACGGAAAGCCGCCAGGGCGAAGCGGTCGCCGGCCGCGGCCAGCGGGCCGGCCAACAGGTCGGCCGACCGGCGTTCGAGGTCCAGCACCGTGCCGTCCCCCGCCGGATCGTTTGTGGAATGCGACGCGTCGAGCAGCAACAGGACCGACAGGTCGCGGCCCCGCCGCCGCACCCGCCGGTACACTCGCGTGTCCGGGGCATGCCCCTGTCGCCGGGCCGCGCTCGCCGCGACGCAGGCGTCGAGGTCGAGGGCGTCGCCCTCCCGCTGCCGCCGCAACCGCTCCGGCCGCGCCACCACCGCGTGGTGGACCAGGGCACGGACCCGCTGGACAAGACGGGGATCGGCGGGCGCGAGCAACGGCGGTCCATGCTCCGGAACGGCCTCGATCACCTGGACGAAATCGGGCCGGTGCAGGCCGATGCGGTGGTCCCATTCCGGGTAGCGCGCCACCGGCCGCAGCGCGGCGGTTTCGGCGACGGCGAGCGGCGCCGGCGCCGGTGGTGTCTGCGACGGCGCGTTTCGACGATGGCCCTCTTCCTCCACGGGCTCCGGCCGAACCGCCTCCAGCGGGTCGTCGGCGTCGCGCGGCGGCTCCGGCGGGGTGTCGTACAGCCAGAGTCCGCCGTTGTCGTCGCGATAGACGGGGTCGACGCGGTGCCCGCGGGCGTTGACCTGGACCCGCGTCTTGCCGAGGTCGCCGGCCAGATCGCCGCCGAGCCGCAGGCTGAACCCCGAGTCGTCCCAGCGCTCCGGCCGTTCGAAGAACAAC
This sequence comes from Azospirillum brasilense, assembly GCF_003349955.1. Lineage (GTDB taxonomy): Bacteria > Pseudomonadota > Alphaproteobacteria > Azospirillales > Azospirillaceae > Azospirillum > Azospirillum brasilense_B. The sequence continues at coordinate 10,808 of NZ_QLKQ01000024.1, read as the reverse complement.
CGCTGCCCCTTGTCCACCCAGGCGTTGCCGTCCCGGAATCCGGGGTCGAACAAGGCGCGCGCCAGCCGCTCCAGCAGGTCCGCCGCCATCAGGGACGGCGACGGTTCGACGCGATGGAACGGCGCCCACAGCCGCCGCAGGCCGGGAAGGCGCCGCATCGCCAGATGCTCGACCCGCGCGTCCTCGACCAGCGAGACGACGATGGTCAGAAGCGGCTTCAGCCCCTTGGCCGGCCACGGGCGCGAGAACATGCGGTGCGCCCCGACATGCGCCAGCGCCGCCCGGTAGAGGTCCAGGGACGGCCAGACCACGGGCAGCCGGACGAGGTCGGCGTCGAAGCGGGGCCGCTGCGCCGCCGGATCGCCCTCCCCGACCAAGGGCCGCAAGGGCGGATCGCTTCCCCACAACGCCGCCCCGTAGGCCCTCAGCCGGCGTTCGACATCGGCCAGGGCGATGTCTCCACCAACGCCGTCCATCGCCGGTCAGAAGCAGGCGCCGACCGCCGCCGCCAGCGCGTCGCGCAGGTCGGGGTCGTCGGTCAGCGGTAGGACGATGGCCATCCGGCAGGCGGCCTCCGGCGCGACGCCGCGGGCGATCAGCCGGCCGGCGTGGATCAGCATGCGGGTCGAGGCGCCCTCTTCCAGCCCGCGGCCGCGCAGGTTGCGGCTGCGCTCGGCCACAGCCACCACGCGCCGCGCCATCGCCGGGTCGATCCCGGCCTCGTGGGCGACGATCCCGGCCTCGACGGGCGCCGCCGGATAGCCGAACTCCAGCGCGGCGAAGCGCTGCTTGGTGGATTCCTTCAAATCCTTCGCCACGCTCTGATAGCCGGGGTTGTAGGCGACGACGAGCTGGAAGTCGGGATGGGCGGTCAGCAGCTCGTTCCGTTTGTCGAGCGGCAGCGCCCGCCGGTCGTCGGTCAGGGGATGGATGACGACCGTGGTGTCGGCGCGCGCCTCGACGATCTCGTCGAGGTAGCAGATGGCGCCGTGGCGCACCGCCAGGGTCAGCGGCCCGTCCTGCCAGACCGTCCCTTCCGCCTCCAGCAGGTAGCGGCCGACGAGGTCGGAGGCCGTCAAATCCTCGTTGCAGGCCACGGTGACGAGCGGCCGGCCGAGCCGCCACGCCATATGCTCGACGAAGCGGGTCTTGCCGCAGCCGGTCGGCCCCTTCAGCATCACCGGCAGGCGGTCGGCGTGGGCCGCCTCGAACAGCGCGATCTCGTCGCCGGCCGGGCGATAGTAGGGTTCCCGCGCGATCCGGTAGCTGTGGAGCGCCATGCCGTCCGCCTTTCGCGATGCGCGTGCCGGGGGTCAGCGGTGCGCCGGTTCGTCCGACGGGATGCCGTCGATCGGGCATTCGGGGGTGCCGACCGTCTTGCGGGTGAAGGATTCCACCATGGCCCGCGTGCCCTCGGGATCGCTCACCCACTGGCGATAGAAGTCGTAGGGACAGGCCGCCTCCCCTTTCACCCCGTCGTGGCTGTTGATCATGCCGGTGTAGCCGCGGTGGACCAGCTTGAAGAGGTGGTTTTCCGACTGGCCGTGCTTGCGGAAGTCGCGGATCAGCGACTTGGAGAGCTGGGCGTACTGGATGCCGTACTCCTCCTCGCCGCATTCGCCCAGCGTGCGGCCGTCGAAGCCGACGATGGCGGAATGGCCGAAGTAGGAATAGACGCCGTCGAAGCCGGCGGCGTTGGCCACCGCGACATAGGTGTTGTTGGCCCAGGCCATCGCCTTGGCCATCAGCACCTGCTGGTCCTTGGCCGGGTACATGTAGCCCTGGCAGCGGACGATCAGCTCCGCCCCCTTCATGGCGCAGTCGCGCCAGATTTCCGGATAATTGCCGTCGTCGCAGATGATCAGGCTGATTTTCAGGCCCTTCGGCCCCTCCGACACGTAGGTGCAGGTGCCGGGATACCAGCCCTCGATCGGCACCCAGGGCATGATCTTGCGGTATTTCTGCACGATCTCGCCCTGATCGTTCATCAGGATCAGGGTGTTGTAGGGCGCCTTGTGGGGATGCTCCTCGTGCCGCTCGCCGGTCAGGGAGAAGACGCCCCACACCTTCGCCTTGCGGCAGGCCGCGGCGAAAATCTCGGTCTCGTCGCCGGGGATGGTCGCGGCGGTCTCGTACATCTCCTTGGAATCATACATGATTCCGTGGGTCGAATATTCGGGGAAGATCACGAGGTCGAGGCCCGGCAGGCCCGTCTTCATGCCGATCAGCATGTCGGCGATCTTCTGCGCGTTCTCCAGCACCTCCGCCTTGGTGTGAAGGCGCGGCATCTTGTAATTGACGACGGCGACGCCGACGGTGTCGTTGCTGCTGGTGATATCGCCGTGGATCATCTCGATCTCCCTTGCGTGACGGGGGCACGGGGCGGCGCGCGCGGGAAGCGGGCTGAGAATCCGGCTTCCGCATTGTTTTCGCACGCTTCTTCGTCCCGACCGATCATCGGGGAGTGGCCGTCCGGCGGGAATACGCGATTCCCCGTATGGCCGGCCGCGGCCTCCGTCGGCGGCGCAGGAGAGGACCGCCGGGCGGGAACCCGGCGGCCCGTTCCCGTGACGGTGCGCCCGATCAGACCGGGATCGGGTTCTCGGCGATGTAGCTGTTGAAGCCCATCACCAACGCGTGCTCGTTGGGGCCGGCGTTGTCGCGCATCGGGCGGGCGCTTTCGACGATGGCCTCCTCCGCGTCGCTGGCCAGCGCGGCCATCGTCTGTTCGATGAAGGCGTCCAGCGGCATGGCGCGCGGATCGTCGCCCTTCTTGATCAGGTCGGTGTTGACCCAGGGCGGCGCGATCTCCTGCACGGCGACGCTGGTGTCGCGCAGCATGAAGCGCTGGGACAGCGTGTAGCTGTGCAGCGCCGCCTTGCTCGCCGAATAGACCGCCGTGGTGGCCAGCGGCGTGTAGGCGAGCACGGAGGTGTTGTTGACGATCACCGCGCGCGGCTGCGCCTTCAGATGCTCGATCAGCGCCGAGGTCATGCGGATCGGGCCGAGCAGGTTGGTGGTGAGGATCGCCTGCGCCTGCGCGTCGTCCATCGGGGCGGAGGCGTCGTCGAACGGCATGATCCCGGCGTTGTTGATCAGCACGTTCAGCGTCGGGTTCTCGGCGATCAGCCGCGCGGCCGCGGCCTGGATGCTGGCCGGGTCGGCAATGTCCAGCTCGATGGCCGTCATGCCGGGATTGGCGGCGGTCACCTCGTCGAGCAGGGCCTTGCGCCGGCCGGCGATGATGACCCGGTTGCCGAGCTTGTGGAACGCCTCGGCCAGCCCGCGGCCGATGCCGGAGGTTGCGCCGGTGATGAAGATGGTGTTGCCGGTGAGCTGCATGGTGTCATGTCCCTGGTTGGAAAAAGGTCGAGCGCGTGCGTCGCGGGAAGCCGAAGCATTCCCAGGAAAACGCTGTTTCGGATGATGGAAGGAGCCACCGCCGCCGATGCACGGCGGGAGCCATATCGTGTTGGTATCAGCCTAAGCCCGGTGCCGCCGGGCACTCACTCCAGCGCCGACAGACGGCCGCTTTCGACGGTGCGGCGGACCACCTGCGGCGGTTGTCCGTAGGCGCGCAGGAAGGCGCGGCGCATCCGCTCGCGGTCGGCGAAGCCGGTTTCGCGGGCGATGATGTCCATGGAATGGCGCCCTTCCTCCATCATCACCCGCGCCGCCTCCAGCCGCAGATGCTCGACGGCCTTGGCCGGGGTCTGGCCGGTCTCCTGGCGGAACAGGCGGCTGAACTGGCGCGGGCTGAGCGTCGCCGCCTCCGCCAGCTCCTCCACCGACAGGTCGTTCTTCAGATTCTCCTTGGCGTAGACCAGCGCCCGCCGGACCCGGTCGGAGCGCGGTTCCAGATCCAGCAGGGCCGAGAACTGCGATTGCCCGCCGGGGCGGCGCAGGTAGACCACCAGCTTGCGCGCCACCTGCTTGGCGACCTCGGCGCCGAAGTCGTCCTCGACCAGCGCCATGGCGAGATCGATGCCGGCGGTCATCCCGGCGGAGGTCCAGACAGGGCCGTCGACGCTGAAGATGCGGTCCTCCTCCACCTTCACCTTGGGATAGAGGCGCTGCAGGGTCCGGGCATGGCTCCAGTGGGTGGTGGCGCGGCGCCCGTCGAGCAGACCGGCCTCGGCCAGCACATAAGCGCCGGTGCAGATGCCGGCGACCCGTCGCGAGGCCGTGGCGGCGTCCCGCAGATAGGTGAGCAGACCGGGCGTGGACGGCTTGACCCGCAGCGATCCGATGGTGACGGTCGTGTCGAAGACGCCGACGCCGAACGGTTCGGTCTCGATGGCGAAGCCCAGCGAGTTGCGCACCGGCCCTCCCCGTTCCGACAGCACATGGACCCGGTAGGCCGGGCGGTCGAGCACGAGGTTGGCCATCTCGAAGGCCGACAGCGCGGCCATGCCCATCACCTGGAAATCGTCGAACACCACGAAACCGATGGTGAGCATGTCCCTCTCCGCCCCTGCCCCGTTCCGAAGCGGCAGCCCCCGGGGCTTCGATCCACCGGACGCTTGTGCGCTGGAGTCAGAGTATGCCGTGGCGCGCTTGGCTGGAATGTCAAAGACACCACGATTCCGGCCATGCCCACCGAACGGGCCGTCCGATTTTTCCTGGATCGGTGGCCGGGCGGGACCCCATGCTCAGCTCCCGGTCGCTGGTTGCGGGGTGGGCGCCTCCGCCCCTCACTCCGCGAAATGGCAGGCGACGAGGTGGCCCGGCGACAGCGCCCGCAGGGCCGGCGCCTCGTTCCGGCAACGGTCGGCGGCGATCGGACAACGGGTGTGGAAGCGGCAGCCCGACGGCAGGTCGTAGGGGCTGGGCGTGTCGCCGGCCAAGCCCGGTCCGGCGGGGGCGGAGGGACCGTCGATCCGTGGGGCCGCGTCGAGCAGGGCGCGGGTGTAGGGGTGGGCGGGCCGGCGCCACAGGCTGTCACGGCCGCCCAGCTCGACGATCCTTCCAAGATACATCACCGCCACCCGGTCGGAGACATGCTCCACCACCGACAGGTCATGGCCGATGAACAGGAAGCTGACGCCCAGCGTGCGCTGCAGGTCGGTCAGCAGGTTGAGGATCTGCGCCTGGACCGAGACGTCGAGCGCCGAGACGGGTTCGTCCAGAACCACGACCTTCGGTTCCAGCGCCAGCGCGCGGGCGATGCCGATGCGCTGGCGCTGGCCGCCGGAGAATTCGTGCGGTCGCCGCTGCGCCGCCTCGGGCGGCAGCCCGACCTTTCCCAGCAGGTCGGCGACGCGCGCCCGCCGTTCGGCGCGGGTGCCGATGCCGTGGATCTCCAGCGGCTCGGCCAGCAGATCGCCGACCGTCCAGCGCGGGTCGAGCGAGGCCGCCGGGTCCTGCAACACCATCTGGAGGTCGCGCCGCGCCGCGCGCATGCGCCGCCGCGAGGCGTGGGTGATGTCCGTTCCCCCCAGCCGGATGGTGCCGGCGCTGGGGTCGAGCAGCCGGACCACCGCCCGCGCCAGCGTCGATTTCCCGCAGCCGGACTCGCCGACGATGCCCAGAGTCTCGCCGGGCGCCAGCTCGAAGGACACGTCGTCCAGCGCGTGGACCACGCCGCGCGCCGTCCGGTACTCGACGGACAACCCGCTCACCTGAAGCACCGGAACGGCCGGCGCGGGGGTGGCGTTGGCCTCGGCGGCGAGCATGACGTCAGAGGGCATGGGTCTCTCCCGCGTGATGGCAGGCGACGAGGCCGCTTCCGGCCCGGCGCGGCGGCGGAACGGCCTGGACGCAACGCGCGTCGGCCAGCGGACAGCGCGGGGCGAAGGCGCAGCCGGGCGGCATCGCCGCCAGGGCCGGCACGGTGCCGGGAATCTCGGCCAGACGCTCCCGCTCGGCGCCGGCCGCACCGGCCCCCGCGCGCGGCTGCGCCGCGATCAGGCCGCGGGTGTAGGGGTGGAGGGGACCGGCGAAGAGGTCGCGGGTGTCGCGCTCCTCCACCTTGCGGCCGGCGTACATCACCAGCACGCGGTCGACGTAGCGCGACACCACGCCGAGGTCATGGGTGATGAAGACCACGGCGGTGCCCTGCTCCCGCCGCAGCTCGTCGATCAGGCCGAGGATCTGCGCCTGGATGGTGACGTCGAGCGCGGTGGTCGGCTCGTCGGCGACCAGCACGGCCGGAGCGCCGGCCAGCGCCATGGCGATCATCACCCGCTGGCGCATGCCGCCCGACAGGCGGTGCGGATACTCGGCGAAGCGGCGCTCCGGATCGGGAATGCGCACCCGCTCCAGCAGCGCCAGAGTCCGCTCGCGCGCCGCCTTGCGGCTGACCGCCTCGTGTTCGAGGATCGCCTCCATGATCTGCTCGCCCACGGTCAGCACCGGGTTGAGCGCGGTCATCGGCTCCTGGAAGATCATCGACATGCGGGCGCCGCGCACGCGCCGCAGCGCCGCCTCGTCGAGCGCCAGCAGGTCGCGGCCCTCCAGCCGCACCGTTCCGCCGGTCACCCGGCCGGGCGGCGGCACGAGGCCGAGCAGCGCCAGCGCGGTCAGCGACTTGCCGCAGCCGCTCTCGCCGACGATGGCGAGCATCTCGCCGCTCCGGACCGAGAAGGACAGCTCGCGCACCGCCGGCAACAGGCCGCGGCGGGTCTGGAAGCCGATCGACAGCCCGTCGACGGCCAGAACCGGCTCGCTCGACACAGGATCGCTCATCGCCGCTCGCCCTTTGTGTTCAGCACGTCGTTCAGCCCGTCGCCCAGCAGGTTCAGCGCCAGCACGGCGATGACGATGGCGACGCCGGGGATGGCGGCGACGTGCGGATCGGTGCGGATCGTCTCGCGCCCCGCCCCGACCATGCCGCCCCAGCTGACGACGTTGGGATCGCCGAGCCCGAGGAAGGACAGCGAGGACTCGGTGAGGATGGCGGTCGCCACCAGGATCGAGGCCGACACGATCACCGGCGCCAGCGCGTTCGGCAGGATGTGCCGGAAGATGATCCGGGCGTCGGACGCGCCGAGGATGATCGAGGCCTGGGCCAGCTCGCTGTTGCGCAGGCGCAGCACCTCCGCCCGCACCAGCCGCGCCAGCCCCGACCAGGAGGTGATGCCGATGGCCGCGGTGATGGTGGCGATGGACGGCTGCAGGATGGCGACCAGGGCCAGCGTGAACAGGAAGGGCGGGATGGTCTGGAACAGCTCGGTCACCCGCATCAGCGCCCGGTCGATCCGCCCGCCGTAATAGCCGGACAGCGCGCCGATGCCGATGCCGATCACCAGCGACACCAGGGCCGCCACCCCGCCGATCAGCAGCGAGACGCGGGCGCCGTGGAAGATGCCCGACGCCAGATCGCGCCCCATCATGTCGGTGCCGAGCGGGAACGCGGCGTCCTCGCCGGGACGCAGCAGCGGCATCCCCGCCATGTCCAGCGGGTCGCCGGTGAAGGCGATGTCGGCGAAGGCCGCCATGGCCAGGATGCCGGCCAGCAGGATCAGCCCCAGCAGCGCCGACGGGCGGCGCAGCAGCCGTCCGACGGTGGTGTCGCGGAAGTCCGCCCGCGCCGGCGGGAGGGAAACGGTCTCGGGAAGCGCCATCGGTCAGTTGAGTTCAATGCGGGGGTCGAGCAGCGTGTAGACGAGATCGACCGCGATGTTGACGAGGACCACGACCACCGACGAGCAGAAGAGGATGCCGAGCAGCAGGTTGAGGTCGCGCTGGAAGAGCGCCGCGAAGGCCAGACGGCCCAGCCCCGGCCAGGAGAACACCGTCTCGACCAGAACCGCCCCGCCGAGGATGGAGCCGAGCTGCACGCCGAGCGTGGTGACGATCGGCAGCAGGGCGTTGCGCAGCACGTGGCGCCAGGCGATGCGGCGGGGCCGCACCCCCTTGGCCCGCGCGGTGCGGACGAAGTCCTGGCCATAGACCTCCAGCATCGCCGCCCGCATCAGCCGGGCGTAGATGGCAAGGTAGAACAGTCCCAGCGTCACCGCCGGCAGCACCAGATGCAGCGCCACGTCACCGACCAGGGCGAGGCCGCTCAGATTGGCCTCGACGCTGGTCATCCCGCCGACCGGCAGCCAGTCCAGGATGACGGAGAAGACGACGATCAGCATGATGCCGACCCAGAAGACCGGGGTGGCGTAGAACAGCAGCGCCACGATGGAGATCACCGTGTCGGTCAGCTTCCCCGCCCGCCGCGCGGCGAGGAAGCCCAGCGAGCAGCCGGCGACCAGCGCGAAGCCGATGGCGGTCCCCATCAGCAGCAGCGTCGCCGGCAGGCGCTGAAGGATCAGCTCCGACACCGGCAGCGACTGGCGGAAGGAATAGCCGAGGTCGAAGGTCACCAGATTGCCGAGATAGCGCAGGAACTGGACGTGAAGCGGCTGGTCCAGCCCGAACTGCCGCCGCAGCGCCTCCATATACTCCGGCGTCGCCGCTCCGGACTCCCCCGCCAGCACCTGGGCCGCGTCGCCGGGCGCCAGATGCAGCAGGAAGAAGTTGATCAACGCGATGCCCAGGAGGACGAAGACCACCTGGGCGGCGCTGCGCCTGAGATAGGTCAGCACGGCGCGTCAGTTCCCCTTCGGGGCGTTCACGAAGCGGGCGTTCTTCAGCGAGGAATAGACCTGATCGCCCTGCTCGACGATGCCCTCGAGGTCGGCCGAATAGACCGAGAAGAAGTTCAGCTCCAGCAGCGGCAACGACGGCACGTCGCCCAGGACGATGTCCTGGAACTCGTTGAACTGGGCGACGCGCTTGGCCGGATCGCCCTCGACGCCGGCTTCCTGGATCAGGGCGTCGGCCTTGGCGTTGCGGTAGCCCGAACCGTTGGTCCAGGGCGTGCCGGTGCCGAGCCAGCCCGACCAGAAGGCGCGCACCACGCCGATCTGCGGATCGGGGAAGGCGTTGTTGTAGGAGATGGCGAAGTCGAAATCGCGGTCGACATAGACCCGCTTGATGAAGGCGGCGCTGTCCTGCGAGCGGATGGTCACCTCGATGCCGACGCGCTTCAGCGCCTGCTTGAGGAACTCGCCGGTGCGGCGGTAATCGTCGCCGTAGGGCAGGAAGTCATGGGTCAGCGTGAAGCGCACGCCGTTGGCGTCGCGCTTGAGTCCGGCCTCGTCCAGCAGCGCCTCGGCCTTCTTCACGTCGAAGGGGTACTGCGGCAGCTTGGCGTTGTGGAAGGTGACGAGCGACGACGGCACCGGGCTGATCGCCGGCTTGGCGTAGCCGAACCACACGATCTTCGCCAGGGCGGCGCGGTCGATGGCGTGGGCGATGGCCCGGCGCACCCGCACGTCCTTGAGATGCTGGTTCTCGATGTTGAAATCGAGGTAGAGCAGCGGCGACAGCCACTCGTAGCCGCGGGTGTCGACCTTCAGGCGCGGCAGCTTGGCCAGCCGCTCGGCGTCGCGGAAGGGCACCGGGTTGTAGGGGGCGTACTGGATCTCCCCCTTCTCGATGGCGGCGGCGCGGGCGGCGGCGTCGGGGATCATGCGGAACAGCAGCCGGTCGAGGTGCGGCTTGCCGGCCTCCCAATAATCCGGGTTGCGGGTCAGCTCGACGAACTCGCCGCGCTTCCACTCCTTGAAGACGAAGGGGCCGGTGCCGATCGGCTTGTTGTTGTACGGGTTGTTGAGGACGTCGGTGCCCTCGTAGAGGTGCTTGGGCAGGATCGGGGCGCCGACGCCGTTCAGCACCGACAGGATCGGCAGCGACGGCTTGGACAGGCGCAGGATGACGGTGGCGTCGTCCGGGGTGTCGACCTGGGTGACGTTCTCGAACAGCGACTTGTTGCGCGGGTGGATGGTCTTCCAGACATTCTCCAGCGACCATTTCACATCGGCGGCCGAGAAGGGCTGGCCGTCATGCCATTTCACACCGCTGCGCAGGTGGAACGTGATGGTCAGGCCGTCGGGCGCCACCTCCCAGCGTTCGGCCAGCGCGGGCTTCGGCTTCAGCTCGAAATCGTAGGTGACCAGACCGTCGAAGATGTTGCCGGCGACCACCTGGGTCGGCTGCGCCATGTTGGTCGAGGGCGTGAGCGTCACCGGCTCCGGCTGCAGGATGATGCTGAGGGTGCCGCCCTGGCGCGCCTCCTGCGCCGCGGCGCTGCCCAGCGGGCCGGGAATCACGCCGACCACCACGGCGGCGGTCATCATCGCCGCCGCAGCCACCACCAACCTCCGGCGGACACCGCCTGCGACCCGCCAATCCCGTCCCATCATGCTGCTCTCCGGCGCGAACTGTGTAAGGCGGCCGATTAAGCCCAGCGACCGCCGGGAGGTCAATATCATTTCACACAAAAGTATTTCTGGTATGCCACAAAAAACAACTGTTATATTAGTAGATACTCACGCCGAAAATGTGGGCTTGGCTGGGCATCGATGACGGGGTCGTCCAATCACGCCACCACCGCGTTGGTCACGGCCGGTACGGGAGGTGGATGTCCGATGCCCCCGCCATCCACCCACAGCAAGGCCACCGGGACGCGCTGAGCGAAGCGACCCGCGCCGACGCGATAAAAAACAGAAAAACGTTCGATGGGGCCTGATGCAGGCCTACCACACACCAAGTCCAACTCGGACGCGGCTGGTTTGAAATGCCGAAAGCCCGCCTCTTGCGAGACGGGCTTTCAACGCTTTTTGGTTGCGGGGGCAGGATTTGAACCTGCGACCTTCAGGTTATGAGCCTGACGAGCTACCGGGCTGCTCCACCCCGCGGGTGTTCCTTGGGACAGGACCGTGTGCGACGATTGTCAAGTGTTTGCGAAGCCTTGCTGCGTCCACGTCCTTGGATGGTTTGGCGTGTGCCGTGGTGACCTGGCGGCGACCTAC
>NZ_QLKQ01000023.1 GCF_003349955.1 Azospirillum brasilense | reverse complement strand
AGCCACCTCCCTGCCAGCCCCCTCCACCCCAGCCGGACCCGGAAGCGGAGCCGGAGCCGGCCCCGGCCCCGGAACGGGGCGGCGGCGCGGCGACCGGCGGGGTGCGTTCCCGCTGTTGCTGTTGCTGCTGCGCCCGGTAGCGGTCCAGTGCCTCGCCGCTCGACCGCCGCGACACGCCCAGATCGCCGCCGCCGGACGGCGCCCCGCCGGGAAGGCCAAAGGACGGCCCGCTTTGGGGACGGCTGTAGCCGCCGCTGCCGGTGGCCGGCGCGCGCGACGGGGCGGAGCGGGTGGAGAAGGACGGGGTGCGCACGGCCGGACGGCTGTAGCCGCCGCTGGAGCTTCGGCCCCCACCGGCCCGCGCCTCGACCTCCTGCGGCCAGAGCAGCACGCCGGTGGCCGCGGCCAGCCCGGCGGTCGCCGCCATGGGAAGGGCGGCGGGCAGCGGCTGCAGCGGCGCCAGCGCCAGAAGGACGCTGAGGAACCGGGCGGTGATCCGGTGTCGAAGGGACATGGAGCCTGAGGGCATGGAGCCTGCGCGGTGCCGTGGATGCACAGCCGGAACACCCTACATGCCCAATTGTTCGCCATCAACCTCTTCGCCGGCGGGTTCGCCATGGTGATGCGGCGGCCCGCGCAGAAACCCCACCGGAGCGTTCATTGCAAAGACCATGAGGAATTCAGGAAATCGCCGCCCCTCCACAGGGCCGGCGGGAGCAAGTTGTAATACCACTTCTATGGCCGGCATCTGAAAACGTGTCGCAGGCGGAGCGTTGACTTGACGACTCCCGAGGCCGCGACGTAAGACATCTCCGTTCCGCGGAAGTTCCTTCCGGAATGGTAGGACCAGCGGCGTGGAAAGACGCCGCAAGGGCAAAAAAGCCGGGTCCGCGAGCGCGCCCCCCGGGTCGGGGAATCGGACGACTGTTGAGCAACCTTGGATGAGAGGACCGCACCGTGCTTGAAGCTTACCGCCAGCATGTCGCTGAGCGTGCCGCGCTCGGAATTCCCGCCCTGCCGCTTTCGGCCAAGCAGACCGAGGAGCTGGTCGACCTTCTTCTGAACCCGCCGCAGGGCGAGGAAGCCTTCCTGGTCGATCTCATCACGCACCGCGTCCCGGCGGGCGTCGACGACGCCGCCAAGGTCAAGGCCGCCTTCCTGGCCTCGCTCGCCAAGGGCAACGAGACCTCGCCGCTGATCTCCAAGGTCAAGGCGACGGAGCTGCTGGGCACCATGCTCGGCGGCTTCAACATCAAGCCGCTGATCGACCTGCTGGGCGACGCCGAGTGCGGCGAGGCCGCCGCGGCCGGCCTGAAGACCACGCTGCTGATGTTCGACTACTTCCACGACGTCAAGGAGCTGGCCGACAAGGGCAACGCCAACGCCAAGGCGGTGATTCAGTCCTGGGCCGACGCCGAGTGGTTCACCTCGCGCCCCGAGGTCCCGGCCAGCCTGACGCTGACCATCTTCAAGGTGTCGGGCGAGACCAACACCGACGACCTGTCCCCGGCCCCGGACGCCTGGTCGCGCCCGGACATCCCGCTGCACGCCCTGGCCATGCTGAAGAACCCGCGCCCCGGCATCGTGCCGGAGGAGGCCGGCGTCCGCGGCCCGATCAAGCAGCTTGAGGATCTGAAGGCCAAGGGCAACCTCGTCGCCTATGTCGGCGACGTGGTCGGCACCGGTTCCTCGCGCAAGTCGGCCACCAACTCGGTGCTGTGGTGGACGGGCGAGGACATCCCCTACGTCCCGAACAAGCGCTTCGGCGGCGTCTGCCTGGGCTCCAAGATCGCCCCGATCTTCTACAACACGATGGAAGACGCCGGTGCCCTGCCGATCGAACTCGACGTCTCGCAGATGGAGACGGGCGACACGGTCGAGCTGCGCCCCTACGAGGGCAAGGCGCTGAAGAACGGCGCGGTGATCGCCGAGTTCTCCGTCAAGTCCGACGTGATCTTCGACGAGGTCCGCGCCGGCGGCCGCATCCCGCTGATCATCGGCCGCGGCCTGACCGCCCGCGCCCGTGAAGCGCTGGGCCTCGCCCCGTCGACCCTGTTCCGCCTGCCGTCCTCTCCGGTCGACAGCGGCAAGGGCTTCACGCTCGCCCAGAAGATGGTCGGCCGCGCGGTCGGCCTGGCGGAAGGCCAGGGCGTGCGTCCGGGCACCTATTGCGAGCCGAAGATGACCACGGTCGGCTCGCAGGACACCACCGGCCCGATGACCCGCGACGAGCTGAAGGATCTGGCCTGCCTCGGCTTCTCCGCCGATCTGGTCATGCAGTCCTTCTGCCACACCGCGGCCTATCCGAAGCTGGTGGACGTCAAGACCCACCGCGAGCTGCCGACCTTCATCTCGACCCGCGGCGGCGTCGCCCTGCGTCCGGGCGACGGCGTGATCCACTCCTGGCTGAACCGCCTGCTGATGCCCGACACCGTCGGCACCGGCGGCGACAGCCACACCCGCTTCCCCATCGGCATCAGCTTCCCCGCCGGCTCGGGCCTCGTCGCCTTCGCCGCGGCCACCGGCGTCATGCCGCTGGACATGCCGGAATCGGTGCTGGTCCGCTTCAAGGGCACGCTGCAGCCGGGCGTCACGCTGCGTGACCTCGTCAACGCGATCCCGCTCTACGCCATCCGCCAGGGCCTCCTGACGGTGGAGAAGAAGGGCAAGAAGAACATCTTCTCCGGCCGCATCCTGGAGATCGAGGGCCTGCCCGAGCTGAAGGTGGAGCAGGCGTTCGAACTGTCCGACGCCTCGGCCGAGCGCTCCGCCGCCGCCTGCACCGTCCGGCTCAACAAGGAGCCGATCATCGAGTACATGCGCTCCAACATCACCCTGATGAAGTGGATGATCGCCAACGGGTACGAGGACGCCCGGACGCTCGGCCGCCGCATCAAGGCGATGGAGGACTGGATCGCCAACCCGTCGCTGCTGGAGCCGGACGCCGACGCCGAGTACGCCGCGGTGATCGAGATCGATCTGGCCGACATCAAGGAGCCGATCGTCGCCTGCCCGAACGACCCGGACGACGTGAAGCTGCTGTCGGAGGTTGCCGGCGACAAGATCGACGAGGTCTTCATCGGCTCCTGCATGACCAACATCGGCCACTTCCGCGCCGCCGGTAAGATCCTGGACGGGAAGACCGACATCCCGACCCGCCTGTGGATCGCCCCGCCGACCAAGATGGACGCCCAGATCCTGACCGAGGAAGGCTATTACGGCGTTCTCGGCAAGTCGGGCGCCCGCATGGAGATGCCCGGCTGTTCGCTGTGCATGGGCAACCAGGCGCAGATCCGCAAGGGTTCGACGGCCATCTCGACCTCGACCCGCAACTTCCCGAACCGTCTGGGCATCGACACCCGCGTCTATCTCGGCTCCGCCGAGCTGTCCGCCGTCGCCGCCCTGCTGGGCAAGCTGCCGACCCCGGCCGAGTATCTGGAGCAGGTGAGCGTCGTCAACCAGAAGGCCGGCGACATCTACCGCTACATGAACTTCGACCAGATCAAGGAGTTCCAGGACGTGGCCGACACGGTCGCCGCCTGATCCGCCTGCACCTCTTCCCCTCCTCTCGCGCAAGCGGGGGGAGGCCGGGAGGGGGGCGGGTGCAAGAGGTCTTCGACAAAGATAAGCCCCCGCCGAGAGACCGGCGGGGGCTTATCTTTTTCAAGCCATCCCGTCCCAGACGGACAAGTCACAAACCGCAATCTTACATTGTGCTCACCAAAATATGAGTTCCTCTGAGCTTTTAGAAAGCTGCATCTCCCACTCAGGGTTGACAAGGGAATGGTACTTCATCACATTGAATTGGAAAAAGGCTCTTCCGTTTGAAAATCGGTTTGGGGAAGTAATTATGAGCACAGAAATGCCGGAACTTCCATTAATCAAGATATCGGTCGGAGAACCAGATGCAAATGCTGAATACTATATGGCTAAGAAAGTCAACAGCAAGCCTATTTTCATCGATGCCTATCACAATGCGCACTTCCCCGGCATCGATCAATTTCGTAGTGGTGCCAAGTTTATTTTGGTCGGACAAAAAGGGACTGGAAAAACTGCCATATTGAGGCACCTTGAGGAAGATTCTCGCAAACATTATAAAACTAAATTCATTGTCTTTAGAAAAGAAATTCTCGAAGAAGCAGACTTGGCAAAAATTGCAGTCAGCGATAGCGCATCCATGCTTATAGATGAAGAGCACATTAAGAGAACAAGATTTTTCCATCATGCCATGAAACGGCTTCTTCTTTCCCTCCTTCTGGCACAATGTGATGAAATAGAGGATCCACCGCAACAAAACGGATGGATTTCTAATCTCATTCAAAATATTAAGTCGTCCTCCGCCGGTGAGATTGCTGCGCACGTTAGCGATTCCATCGGATCCGCACTTTCATCTATGAAATTCGATGTTTCCGCAGTCACAAAGGAGAAGGTCGCGTTAGATGCAGCAAAGCTCATAAAAAGGAGCAATGATGAATTTACGAAGTTCTGCGTTTCTCAGATAAAAAAAAGGAGCCTTAAATGCCGCCTATTTCTAGACGAAATGCACTTTGCTTATAGAGATAAATCGACTCTCAGCGCTGACGCGGCACTTGTAAGAGATACGGTAATGGCCGTGCAATCCATCAACGAAAAATTTATCGATGAGAACATCGACTGCACGGTGTATATGTCAATCAGATCGGAATTCTTAGAACACGAAGAAATTTCTACGGCAGATATAAGCCATAGCATACAATCTTATGGACAAGAAATATCGTGGGAGAGCTTCCCTTATGGGAAGGAACATCCCATTTTCGATTTAATGATTGCTCGACTTCGATTGTCTCTTGGAAATAATTTCGACAGGAAAGCGATGTTTCACCGCTTTATGCCGGGCGTCTCTGCGAGCAAATTTCTCGATTACAGCTGGGGAAAGCCTCGCGATATTGTACGTTTTTTCAAGGCAGCAAGAGATAATTATCCTAATAAAGCAAGCCTGCAAAGTGCAGACTTTGCGTCCGTGTTTCGAACATATGCCAATATGGCATGGCAAGACATAAAATCAGCCCTTACAGCATTTATTCCGAAAGAATCCATTTCTGTTCTAGAGCATACCCTTCAACGTATTGCGAAAAACTCCTTGGATGGAGGGTCTCGCTACACTCACAGTGATATTTTGTCAGCTCTAAAGCCAGCGCATGAAAATATGAAAGCACATGGCGTCACCTATGAGGTCGACGAGCTATTTAGACTGCTGTATATTGTTGGAATATTTTATATTGCATACGAAGATGCCAAAGGACAAACCATTTACCACAGATTCCATCGCGGAAACAGAAGACCAATCGATAAGGGAGTGGTGCACATACACTTTGCGGTTGCGAAGTCACTTTCCTAAAGCAGAAAAGTCATTTAGCCGACTGGCTGCCTACAACGTGGCAAAGCGAAGGTGCGTCGCTCAATCACTCCCCGCCAGATATGCCCTGGGAGCGGCACCCAAAGTGCGCTTGAACATCGTCGTGAAAGCGGCGGGGTTGTCGTAGCCGAGGTCCAGCGCCACCGTCGTCACCGGAACTCCCGCGACCAGCCGCGGCAGGGCGGACACCAAGCACGCCTGCTGGCGCCATTCGACGAAGCTCAGCCCCGTCTCGCGCCGGAACAGCCGCGTGAAGTTGCGGCGGCTCATGCCCAGCCCGTCGCTCCACGCCTCGATCGTCGCCTGGATCGTCGGTTCCTGGAGAAACCGCCGGCAACGCTCCGCCAGGGCGGCGTGGGCGGGAAAGGGCAGCGACAGCGGCTCCACCGGAAGCCGCCGCATCTCGTGCAGAAGCAACGCCATCACCGCGCCGTCGTGGCTCTCCGGGTCGTAGTCCACCGGCACGTCGATCGCCCGCCCGATCAGGCTGCGGAAGAAGGGCGACAGCGCCACCACCTCGCAGCGGCCCGGCATGGTGTCGGCCAGCGCCGGGGCCAGATAGAGGCTCCGCGTCATGACCATCCCGATCATGCGGACCTCGTGCGGGACGCCCGGCGGAATCCACAGCCCGCAATGGGGCGGCATCACCCAGCGCCCCTGGGCGGTGGACAGCAGCAGCGTGCCCGTCGCCCCGGACAGCAACTGGCCGCGCCGGTGGGTGTGGGCGGCCAGCACGGTGCCGTCCGCGTGATCCTGTCCCAGAGTGATCAGCGGGCGGGGCGACTCCTCGACCGTCTCGATGCGCAGGTTCCGGACCATGGCCCAGTCTCGTAAGAAATCGGCCTGACCGCGGTGGCAGGCCGTCGCGACTCACCATAGGCTGTTGCTCCATACCAAGCAACGCGCCGCCCGCCCACCGGCCAAGCGCCAAAAAAGGCTTCCTTTCGTGACCGACACCACCCTGACCCGGCCCAAGGCCGGGGGGACGGCCCTGCCCGTCCTGGGGACGATCAGCGTCTGCCATCTGCTGAACGACCTGATCCAGTCCCTGCTGCCCGCGATCTACCCGATCCTGAAGGGCGGATTCGACCTCAGCTTCGCGCAGATCGGCCTGCTCACCCTGATCTACCAGATCACCGCCTCGCTGCTTCAGCCGATCATCGGCCTCGCCACCGACCGCCGGCCGGCGCCCTACTCGCTGACCATCGGCATGGGGGCGTCGCTGGTCGGGCTGGTCACGCTCGCCTTCGCGCCGAACTATGCGGCTCTGCTGATCGGGGCGACCTTGCTGGGCCTTGGTTCCTCGGTCTTCCATCCGGAAGCGTCGCGGATCGCCCGTCTGGCCTCCGGCGGGGCGCACGGGCTGGCGCAGTCGCTGTTCCAGGTGGGCGGCAACGCCGGCTCGGCGCTGGGGCCGCTGCTGGCCGCCTACATCATCCTGCCGCGCGGGCAGGAGAGCCTGTCCTGGTTCGCGCTGGCCGCCCTGGGCGGCATGGTCCTGCTGACCGGCATCGGGCGCTGGTACGCGCGCAGCGACCACGCCCGCCCGGTCCGCCGTGGCGGCACGGTCCGCCACCCCGGCCTGACCCACGGGCAGGTGAACCGGGCGCTGGCCGTGCTGATGATGCTGATCCTGTCCAAATACGTCTATCTGGCCTGCCTCACCAGCTACTACACCTTCTTCCTGATGGAGCGCTTCGCCCTGGCGCCGGACTCCGCTCAGCTCTGCCTGTTCGTCTTCCTGGCGGCGGTGGCGGCGGGGACGATCATCGGCGGGCCGATCGGCGACCGGATCGGGCGCAAGACGGTCATCTGGATCTCGATCCTCGGCATCCTGCCCTTCACGCTGCTGCTGCCCCATGTCGGGCTGACGGCGACGGTCGCGCTCAGCGCGGTGATCGGGCTGGCCCTGGCCTCGGCCTTCCCGGCCATCATCGTCTACGCGCAGGAGCTGATGCCGGGTCGCGTCGGCATGGTGTCCGGGCTGTTCTTCGGGCTGGCCTTCGGGATCGGCGGCCTAGCCGCCGCCGGGCTCGGCGTTCTGGCCGACTGGAAAGGCATCGGCTTCGTGTTCCAGGTCTGCTCCGTCGTTCCCCTGCTCGGCCTGTTCGCCGCGCTGCTGCCCAACCTGTCCCCGCACAAGGCGCCGTGAACCGCAAGCGCGCCGTCGCGGGTCCGCCGGACGGGTTTCCGCTCCACCATCCGGAAAAAGGTTGTTTCAGCCTCGACAAGCCGGCTCGCCGCCGTCCAGACTGCCTCCCCAAATAAAACGGAAAACAATCAAGGGGAGGCAGGGATGGCGGCGGCTCCGTCCGGGATGGTGTTCGAGAATCCGGAGAACGGCCAGCGGGAGGCGGTGACCAACCGCGAGATCCTTTGGGCCTTTCTGCTCGGTCCTGTCTACTTCGCGAAAAAGGCCGAGTGGCTGCACGCGGGAATTCACGCGTTGCTGATCCTCATCTCCCTGCTGCTGTGGCCGACCGGCGTCCTGATGACGCTGGGAGTCTGGGTCGGCTACGCCTGTGCGGCGCCGACGATCCTGGAATACCGGTACCAGAAGATGGGCTGGGAGAAGGTCGCGGGCTGAGGTGTAGCGCCGTCCTTGGTGCCCCCACCCAACCCTCCCCCGCGGCGCAGGGGAGGGCTTGCAAATGCAGGGCTCAGCCGGCCGCGCCGAACTCCTCCGGAGTCAGCACCAGCACGCCGTCCTCGTCGGCGAAGACCAGATCGCCGGGGTTGATGCGGATGCCGGCCAGAGTCACCGGCAGATCCTTCTGCCCCTCGCCATTGCGGACGGTCTTGCGCGGGATCGCCGCCAGCGCCTTGATGCCGAGGTCCAGTGTGGCGAGCACCGCGGCGTCGCGGACGCAGCCGTGGATGACCACGCCCTCCCAACCGTTCTTCACCGCGTCCTTGGCGATCAGGTCGCCCATCAGGGCGGCACGCAGGCCGCCGCCGCCATCGACCACCAGCACCTTGCCCCGACCCGGTGTGCCCAGCAGCTCCTTGACGCGGGAGTTGTCCTCGAAGCACTTCACGGTCACCGCGGCGCCGCTGAATTTGCAACGCCCGCCGAAGTCGCGGAAGACGGGGTCGGCGACGCGGGCGGTCTTCTCGAAGCGGTCGTAGAGGTCGCAGGTGCTGTCGAACTCGGTCATGCGCTTTCGCTCCCCTTCTTTGGCTTTGACGGCAGGATAACCTCATTGCAAGGATGGTCAATCCTCCGGGGCGGCGATGGCCCCCGTGCTGGTCCGCTCCAGGATGGCGCTGCGGCGGAAGCGGTAGAGTTCGGCGGGGCGCCCGCCGGTCTGGCTCTCATACTGGCCGGTCGGCTCGACCAGCCCGCCGGAGATCATCAGGCGCCGGAAATTCTGCTTGTGAAGCCGCTCGCCGGACAGCGCCTCGACCACCTGCTGAAGCTGGTGCAGGGTGAAGGTCGGGGGCAGCAGCTCGAACACGATGGGGCGGTACTTCAGCTTGCCGCGCAGCCGCTCCAGCGCCGTCGCCAGGACGCGGCGGCCGTCGCGGGCCATCGGGCGGCCCAGCGCGCGGGGCATCTCCAGCCGCACCGTGCGCTCCTCCACCCCCGCCCGGCGGGCCAAGTCGTGGTCGCGGAACGCCTCCACCACCAGCCCGGCCTCGTAGAGAAGTTCGTAGCGCTCCAGCACCCGTTCGGAATCCCACTCCCCGCCGTCCAGGGCGAAGGCCATGCGGGCGCGCTCGCCGCGGCGGGCGCGGGCGGGCTCGTCCGGCGCCGCGGCGACCCAGCGGGCCAGCGCCGGGCGGATCACCGAATCGAGCAGCGCCGGCGGCGATTCGCGCCAGTCCTCCCAGGGGAAGAACTCGTACAGGCCGCGCCACTCCGCCCCGTCGATGCGCAGCGGCGCCTCGCGCAGCAAGGCCAGATAGCCGACCACCAGCGAGCGCGGGCCGCCGAACAGCTCATGCGGGTCGCGGTAACGGTCGCCGAAGCTGTAAAGCTGCTCCACATAGCGCAGGGTCAGCCCGGCCGCCTCCTCCGCCACCGCGCGCAGGCCGTCCTGAAGCGTGCGGAAGCGCTCGGGATCGAAGGGGGCGCCCGGCAGGGCGTCGCGATGGGGCGGCGGCTCGTCGCCGCGGCGGTGCGATTCGGGGATCTCGAAACCGCTGCGCACGGTCACCACGCGCGGCTCCGCGCCGTTCGCCGCGGAAACCCTCACCGAAACGATGGCCGCCGTCAGCCCGATCTGTGTTTCCAAGCCGATCCGTGTTTCGCCTGCCACGCGCCACCCCGTTGCCGATCCGTCGGCGGCAGGATAAGCGGCCCGCCGCGGCAAATCACCGGTCTTTCCGCCGGGCACCCCCGTGAAATCTCGCCGCAAGCCGGCCCGGGATGACACTTTTGTGACTCCCCACGGGCGCCGGGGATGTTACACCAGCCGCGACGCTGAGGCTCGCGCGCAACCGTGCGGGTTCCCCAGCACTGCAGGCCGGCGTAAGTTGGAGAACCACGCATGCTGAATTTGTTCCGGGCCCTGATGCCGCGCGAAGATCGGTTTTTCGACCTGTTCGCCGACCATGCCCGGACCGTCGCCACGGGCGCGGAAGCGCTGCGGGCGATGATGGCCAGCGGCCAGGACCTGGAGGAGCGGTTCCAGACCATCCGCCGGGTCGAGAGCGAGGCCGACGTCATCGAGAAGGAGATCCAGCTCGCCGTTCACCGCAGCTTCATCGTGCCCTTCGACCGTTCGGACATCCAGGAACTCGGCAAACGGATGGACGACGTGCTCAACCTCATCGAGGAGACCGCGCGTCACCTCGTGGAGGCGGGCTTCACCGACTACACGCCGGAAATGCACGCCCAGGCCGACGCCATCGTGCGCTGCACCAATCGGCTGAGCGCGGGCATCCCCCTGCTCCGCGACATTCCCAAACACGTCGAGCAACTCCACGCGATGACCGCCGAGGTCTCGCGGATCGAGAGCGAAGGCGACCGGCTCCTGCGCGAGGCCAATCACCGGCTGCGCGACGAGAGCGGCGGGCTCGACTCCCCCATCACCCATCGCCACGCCCTTCAACGCGAGATCATCGAGCTGCTGGAACGCGTGCTCGATGCGTGCGAGGACGTGGCCGACACCATCGACGGCATCATCGTCGAACAGGTCTGATCCCATGGAAGCCGCTTCCCTCGCCCTGCCCATCCTCATCGGGCTGATCGGCGTCGCCCTCCTCTTCGATTTCCTCAACGGGCTGCACGACGCGGCCAACTCCATCGCAACGGTCGTCTCCACCCGCGTGCTGAAGCCGCGGACCGCCGTCGCGATGGCCGCCTTCTTCAATTTCATCGCCTTCCTGTTCTTCGGCCTGCATGTGGCGACCACCATCGGCACCGGCATCGTCGGGGCGGGGGTGGTCGACCCGCACGTCATCTTCGGCGCGCTGATGGGCGCCATCGTCTGGAACGTTTTCACCTGGTGGCTGGGCATCCCCTCCAGCTCCTCCCACGCGCTGATCGGCGGCCTCGTCGGGGCCGGCGTGGCGAAGGCCGGGCTGGACGCCGTGGTGGTGTCCGGTCTGGCGAAGACCGCCGCGGCCATCGTGGTCTCGCCGGTGGTCGGCTTCCTGCTGGCCAGCGTGATGATCGTGACGGTGTCCTGGATCTTCCGGCGCAGCACGCCCTTCGCGGTCGACCGGCTGTTCCGCCACATCCAGATCGGCTCCGCCGCGCTCTACAGCCTGGGGCACGGCGGCAACGACGCGCAGAAGACCATGGGCATCATCGCCGTCCTGCTCTATTCCCAGGGCCTGTTGGGGGAGACCTTCCACGTCCCCTTCTGGGTGGTCATCACCTGCCAGGCCGCGATGGGGCTGGGCACGCTGTTCGGCGGCTGGCGCATCGTCAAGACGATGGGATCCAAGCTGACCGACCTGAAGCCGGTCCAGGGCTCCTGCGCGGAGACGGGCGGGGCCATCACCCTGTTCGTCGCGACATGGCTCGGCGTGCCGGTCAGCACGACCCACACCATCACCGGGGCGATCATCGGCGTCGGCGCCGCCCGCCGCACCAGCGCGGTGCGCTGGGGTCTGGCGCAGGGCATCGTCATGGCCTGGGTCATCACCCTGCCGGCCACCGCCATCGTCGGCGCGCTGTTCTACGAGCTGTCGCTGGCGCTGTGGTGACAGCGCCCCCGCCGGGATGCGGCACGGCGGGCCGGACAGGCCCGCCGCCGGGTTCCGGCCCGGCGACAGAACGCCGAACGCGAAAAGGGCGGCCCGAGGCCGCCCTTTTTCGTACCATCCGCGCTGTGTACTGGAGCGGGCGAAGGGATTCGAACCCTCGACCCCAACCTTGGCAAGGTTGTGCTCTACCCCTGAGCTACGCCCGCGCCGCTCCAGCGGAGGAGCGCCCGTATACGCCCGGGAGACGGCCGAGGCAAGTCATTTTTTCACGCGACACCATTCCGTGCGTCGAGGCAGGGCGGGCACGGCTGGACTGCAGGCCGGGATGGGCCGCCCCTTGCCGATTGCACGAGAAAACATACCAACATATGTTAGGCTGAGTTTCCCGGAGTGAAATTACCCATTCCTTGTTTTGAATGTCTGCGCATTCGAAATTGTTTCCTCTAACATGCCGATGACGCTCCGCAGGGGGGCTTCGATGGCCGGAACGGACATGGACCTGGGCAAATCGCAATCGATGCCCACGGCGGCGCCTCACGAGGCGTCGTGCCGGCCCATGCCTGCGGCCAACGCCGCGTCCAATGCCATGCCTGCCGCCGAATTGCCGGATGGCGGAGCGGCCCGGCGCAACAGCGCGGAACGCAAGGTCGTCACCATCCTGTTCGCCGACATCGTCGAATCCTCCAGCATGGTGTCCGGCCGCGACCCGGAGGAAGCCGACCAGACCCTTCTGACCATTCTCCAGATCCTCACCGACGCGGTGGGGCGCTATGGCGGCACGGTGGCCCAGGTGCTGGGCGACGGCATCATGGCGGTGTTCGGCGCCCCCTCCGCGCTGGAGGACCATGCGCTGCGCGCCTGCCTCGCCGCGCAGGACATCGCCCGCTCGGCCATCGATTCGGACGAGTTCAAGATGCGAATCGGCATCAGCTCCGGCGAGGTGGTGGCCCAGATCATCGAGACGGGCGTCTGGACCGACTACCGCACGGTGGGCGAAACCGTGCACGTCGCCGCCAAGCTCCAGCAGCGGGCGCAGCCCAACAGCGTGCTGCTGAGCCGCGAGACGCTGGACCTCGTGCCCAAGGGCTTGACCGTCCGCCCGGCGGGGACGCTGCGCCTGTCCGCCACGGCCGAGCCGGTGACGGCCTTCGCGCTGGAGGCGGCGCGCGCGATGAGGCTCACGGCGATGGACCTGCTGTCCGCCGAAGGCACCCTGTTCGTCGGGCGCGGGCCCGAACTGGCGGCGCTGACCGGTGCGCTGCGGCAGGCCGAACGGGGCCGCGGCGCCTGCGCCGTCCTGATCGGAGAGGCCGGCATCGGCAAGTCCCGGCTGACCGGAGAGCTGATGCGCACCCCGGAGGCCGCGGCCTTCACCACGACCATCTGGCCGCAGTTCCCGATCCGCCGCCTGGGCGACCCCGACGACCTGGAGGCGGCGGCCCGTTGCCTCGCCCTGGCGGTCTGCGGAGCGGCGGATGGCCCGGCAGAGGATGGCCCGGCAGAGGATGGTCAGACAGTGGATGACCAAGCGGTGGCGCGCCTGACCGCCGCCGCAACGCGCAGCGGCGGCGAGCTGGCCGGCGAGGCGATGCGGGAACTGCTCGGCCAGCCCTCCGTCCACCCGCTGTGGCAGGGGCTGGACCCCGCCCAGAAGGCCGATTTCAGCGTCGAGGGGCTGGTCGCGGCGATCCGCGAGCTGTCCGTCGAGCGTCCGCTTCTGGTCCTCGTCGAGGACGCGCACTGGACGCGCGGGCTGACCAACCGCTTGCTCGACGCCCTCGCCGAGGGGGTGGAGGACGCCCGGGTCTTCGTCCTGGCCACCTCGCGGCCCGACACGCCGGGCGGCTGGTCCGCGCCGGATTCGGTCCACACCATCGCGCTCGAACCGCTGGAGCCGCTGCAGGCCGACGAGTTCCTGGACCATTGGCTGGGTCACAGCCCGTCGCTGGCCGATCTGAAAGCCCGCGTCGCCACGCAAAGCCAGGGCGTGCCTCTCTATCTGGAGGAGTCGCTGCGCACCCTGGAGACCACCGGGGTCATCGTCGGCAGTCCGGGCCGCTACAGCCTGGGCAAGACCGACGCCCGGATGGTTCTGCCGGCCACGGTGCACGGCCTGCTGGCCTCGCGGATCGACGCGCTGGACCCCGGTCCGCGGCGGGTGCTGATGCACGCGGCGGTGATCGGCACCTCGGTCGATCTCGGCCTGCTGCGCGCGGTGTCGCCCATCCCCGCCGCCGACCTGCCGGCCGCTTTGTCCCGGCTGGAGCAGAGCGGCTTCTTCGCGCGCTCCCGCCTGCTGCCCAACCTGGAGCTGACCTTCCGCCATGCGCTGGTCCAGGAGGTCGCCTACGCCACCCTGACCAAGCGGGAACGCCAGCCGCTGCACGGGCGGGTTCTGCACGCCCTGCGTCGGCGGTCCGACCGCAACCTGCCGAACCGGGCGGAGCTGATCGCCCATCACGCCTTCTACGCCGAGGATTGGCCGCTCGCTTGCGCCTACGGCCGCCGGGCCGGGCGCCGGGCGGAGATGCGCTGCAAGCATTTCGACGCCGGGCGCTTCTACGAGCAGGCTCTGAAGGCCCTGGACCATCTGCCGGACACCCGCCGCAACACCCAGCGGCGGATCGACCTGTGGGTCGGAATCCCTCTCGTCCTGCTCCCGCAGGGACGCCAGCTGGCCGGCGACCCGCTGGAGGAGGCGCGGGACATGGCGTTGGGCATCGGCGACCGCATCCGCTACGCCCGCGCCACCTCGCTCAAGGCGTCCTTCCAGTGGGTCTACGGTGTGCTCGACGGGGCCATCGCGCTCAGCCGCAGCGCGCTCGACCATCTGGGCGACCAGGGAACGATGGAGCTGCGCATCCAAGGGCTGATGCGGCTGGGCGGCATGCTGGTGGACAAGGGGCACTTCCCGGAGGCCCAGGAGAAGCTGGAGGAGGCGCGCAGCCTGGCGCTGGCCCATGCCCCCCGCGCGCGGTTCGGCCTGACCGCGGTGGCCGTCGCCATCACCGCGGCCTATCAGGGCCGCTGCCTCGCCGAGTTGGGGCGCGACGACGAGGCCGTCCGGGTGATGCTCCACGCGCTCGACATCGCGGAAGAGGTCGGGCACGCCTTCTCCATCTCGTCGGTGAAGGTCCATCTGGCGCTGGTCCACATCATCGGCGAGCGCTTCGCCGAGGCGTTGCCTCTGTTGAAGGACGCCGTGACGATCACCGAGGCGACGCGCCTGCACATCTTCCAGCCGATCACGCTGGGGGCGCTGGGCTACGCCATCGCCCGCACCGGCGGCGCCACGGAGGGCGCGCGGCTGCTCAACGCCAGCCTGGAGCAGGCGCACATCCTGAACCACTCGCTGCCCAGGCCGCGGATTCTGAACTGGATGTCCGATCTCGCCCTGGAAACGGCGCAGCATGACACCGCGATCGGCTGCGCCGCCAACGCGCTTGGCATCGCGACGGACGCCGGCCAACTGTCCGAACAGGGCTGGTCGCACTTCGCCCTGGCCCAAGCCTTCACCGCCGTCGGCCAGCATCGCGAGGCCATGGAGCATCTGGCGGCTGCCGAGACGATGAGCCGCCAGCTGTCCATGATGCCGCTCGCCGACCGCTGCCGGGCCTTCCGCCGCTGCCTCGCCGCGTCAGGCCCAGTGAGGTGATCCGGGTGAGGTGATCCGGGCGACGTGTCCGGGTTAGGCGTCCGGGCGGGCGCCCCTCCGGAGCGTCAGGCGACCAGCGTGGAGGTGCCCGCGGCGGTGCGCCGGAAGTGGTTCAGCACATAGACCCGGACGCTGGTGGCGAAGGGAATGCCCTCCGTCCGGCTGTCGTGGATGTCGGCGCACAGCGCCTCCAGCGATTTTCCCTGGGACTTGGCGATGTCCTTCAGCCCGTCCCAGATCGTCGCCTCCAGCCGCAGGCTGGCGCGGCGCCCTCCGATCGTCAGCGAACGCGTCACCACGGCGGGCGGCGCCGTGAGCGAGCTGAGGTCGGCCATCTCGTCGAGGCTGCGGGGGATACGGCGGTCCAACTTCATCGGTACGCTCCTGTCTCGGCTTGCCGGTTCTCGGCCTCGCGGATTTTCCCGGGTTCCCGGAATTTTTCCGGGACTGAATTTTTTCGGGACTGAACATACGCGTGTGCGTGTGTAAGCGATTCTTACCCGGGCACGGGGTGTCCGGCATGTGAAGTTCTTCACAGTCCGGACGGGCCATTCCAGCGAAGGTTTCGACATACCGCAGTATTCGCGGTTCTTCGAAACCCACGCCCAGGAGCTGTTCCCATGACCGCCATCATCGACCAGACCGCCCTCATCCGTGGTGCCGACGGCCGTCTCTTCGCCGTGACCGCCCAGGGCGTGACCGAGGTCGCCGAGCAGGCCTCCGCGCTGACCGCCACCGCCCGCATCGGCGACCGCCGCGCCTTCAACAGCGACGACCACGAGGCCGCCCGCCACGCGATCACCCCGGGCCTCTGACCGGCGGGGCGAACCTGCAGGGCCCGCTCATCGGGCCTGTTCTCCGGGCCGTGGCGGCCGGCACCTTCCCTGGCCGGCCTGCCACGGTCCCCGCCCGCCCCTTCGTTCTTCGCCGGTTTTCCGTCCGGCTCAGCCACGGGCATACCAAGTCGGCATCCTACGGCGGAGACCCTCTTCCATGCCCCTCGATTTCGTCCGCGGCATCGCCCGGGACCCGGCCATGTCCGACCAGCCGCTGAAGGTCCACACCACCGGAACCCACCGGATCGCCACGCCGGACCAGACGTTGGCCCGCGTCGCCCCCTTCCTTCCCGTCATGGGAATCACGCGGGTGGCGAACGTCACGGGGCTGGACAGCGTGGGCATCCCGGTCGTGATGGTGACCCGGCCGAATTCCCGCTCCATCTCCGTCGCCCAGGGCAAGGGTGTGACTCTGGCCGCCGCCAAGGCGTCGGGCGTCATGGAGTCGATCGAGAGCTACCACGCCGAACGCATCACCCTGCCCCTGAAATTCGCCAGCTACGACGAGCTGCGCTGGACCCACCGGGTGGTCGATGTCGCCCGCCTGCCGCGGCTGTCGACCAGCGCCTTCACCCCCCACACCCCGATGCTGTGGATCGAGGGAGACGACCTGCTGGGCGGCGGGCGGACATGGGTGCCGTTCGAGACGGTTCACCTGAACTTCACGCTGCCGATGCCGCCGGGGTCCGGCTGCTTCCTCGCCGGGTCGAACGGGCTGGCCTCGGGCAACAGCCTCGCCGAGGCGACCGCGCACGCCATGACCGAACTGGTCGAGCGCGACGCCGCCACCCTGTGGCGCCTCGCCTCTCCGGAGGCCCAGGCCGCCACCCGCATCGACCCTGACAGCGTCGCCGACCCGGTCTGCCGCTCGCTGCTCGACCGCTTCGACGACGCGGGAGTCGCGGTCGGCCTGTGGGACATCACCAGCGACATCGGCCTGCCGGCCATCCTCTGCCGCATCGCGACGCGGGACGACGCGCCGCAGCACAGCATCCGCCCGGCCATGGGCATGGGGTGCCACGCCGCGCCGGAGGTCGCCCTGTCCCGCGCCCTGACCGAGGCGGCGCAGAGCCGGCTGACCTTCATCGCCGGGGCGCGCGACGACATGCCCCGCTCCGAATACGAACGCCATCTCGACCCGGCGCAGCACGCGCGCTGGACGGCGCTGATCACCGGAGGGGCCGGACGCCGTGACTTCGCCGCCATCCCGAACCTCGCCGGGAGCACCGTCGAGGAGGATCTGGCCCGCCAGCTCGCCCGGCTGCGCGCCGCCGGCATCGAGGAGGCCGTGGCGGTGGACCTGACCAAGCCGGAGTTCGGCATCCCCGTGGTTCGTCTGGTCATCCCCGGCCTGGAGGGACTGGATTCCTCCCCGGATTACGCGATGGGCGCGCGGGCGCGCGCCGTGGCCGGCGTCTGAGGCCGGACCTCGTATCGTGAGAGCAAAGGTGGAGACTCATATGCAGACGCCGGACGGCCTCTACGTCTTCCTCGGCCCCACCCTGCCCCGCCCCGACGCGGCCCGGCTTCTGGACGCCACCTATCTGCCGCCGGTCGCCCAGGGCGACGTCATCCGGCTGTGCGAGCGCAAGCCGCGGGCGATCGGCATCGTCGACGGCTACTTCGAGAACATCCCCTCCGTCTGGCACAAGGAAATCCTGCACGCCATCCACCAGGGGGTGGCGGTGTTCGGGGCGTCCAGCATGGGCGCCCTGCGCGCCGCGGAGCTGCACCCCTTCGGCATGATCGGCGTCGGCGCGGTCTTCGAAGCCTTCCGCGACGGGCGGCTGGAGGACGACGACGAGGTGGCGGTGATCCACGGCCCGGCGGAACTCGGCTATCCCGGCCTGTCCGAGGCCATGGTGAACATCCGCCGCACCCTGGCCGACGCCGCGCAGGAGGGCGTCGTCCCCGCCGCCACGGCGCGGCGGCTCGAGGCGATCGCCAAGGCCCTGCCCTATCGCGAGCGCGGCTATGGCCGGCTGCTCCGCCTGGCCGCCGCCGAGGGGCTGCCGGACGAGGAACTCGCCGATCTCCGCCATTGGCTGCCCAACGGACGGTGCGACCAGAAGCGGGAGGACGCGCTGGAGCTGCTCCAGACCATGCGCCGCTGGGCCGCCCGCGGCGCGCCCGCGCCCGAGGCGCGGTTCCATTTCGAGCACACCGCCCTGTGGGACCGCGCTCTGCGGGACGGGGCGCGTGCCCCGGCGGGGAATCCGCTGGACTGATCGTCCACCGGGTGCCATCAACGGTCCAACGGAACTCAACCGGGACCGCGAGCGCCATGGCCTTACTGAAGGACGTCGCCGGCATCCTGCGGCGCAACCACATGTTGGGCGTTCTCGACGACGCCCGGATGCGGGAGCTGGTCGCGCTGGGCCGGGTGTCACGGTTCACCGAGAACCAGACCGTTTTCAGCAAGGGCGATCCCGGCGATTGCCTGTACGCGATCATGAAGGGGCAGATCGCCGTCTCGACCTCGTCCGAAGACGGCAAGACGATGCTGCTCAACATCCTGAACCCCGGCGACGTGCTGGGGGAAATCGCGCTGATCGACGGCAAGGACCGCACCGCCGGTGCCACCGCGCTGCGCCCGGCGGAACTGTTCCGCATCGACCGCCCGGAATTCATCTCCTTCCTGGAACGGCACCCCTCGCTGTGCATCCGCATGATGGGCGTGCTGTGCGAACGGCTGCGCTGGGTGTCGGAAAACATCGAGGATGCGGTTTTCCACGACGTGCCGCGCCGGCTGGCCCGGCGTATCCTTCTGCTGGCGGACACCTATGGGCAGAAGACGCCCGCCGGACTGCGCATCAACCAGCCGGTGTCCCAGGAAGCCCTGGCGTCGATGCTGGGTGTCACGCGCGAGATGGTGAATAAAAGCCTGCGTGCATTGCGCAACGCCGGTGCGATTACCTATAACAAAGGTTTTATCGTCATCACCAATCTATACATGCTCAAGGACATGGCGGGAGAGTCGGGTGACGTGCCGTAAGGCCAGCCAGCACATCCGCTGAGTTTTATCGTCGCAAATTTTTTCAATCACGCTATATTGATTGCACGACAGGATACACGGCTGACAGTCAAGGAATACAGGGCTATGTCGGGTCAGGAGTCACAGGCGTCCAACGCGCCATCGCCGCTGAACGCCATCCCGCTGGTGGCACGCACCGTCAAGCTGTTCGGGCATCCGACGCCGCTTCGGCTGGAGCCGTCCTATTGGGAAGCGCTGGACGACATCTGCCTCCGGGAAGACCTGACCGTCGATGAACTGTGCAGCGACCTCAAGGACCGCTTGGATTCGCAGTCCCGCCGGTCGCGCGGCAACGCCGTGTCGCTGGCCAACGCGGTCCGCGTGTTCATTGTCGGCTATTACCGCAAGGCGGCGACCGAGAAAGGTCACGACCGCGCCGGCCATGGCCGCGGCGACCCCTTCGTCAGCACACCCTTCGACCTGCCTCCGGCCCAGCCCGCCAAGGAAGGCTGATTTCCTGGCGGTGTTTGCGCCGAACAGCCCATGCTGCGAAGACAGGACGGTGGCCGCCGCTTTCCTGTGAGCAATTGCCGCGTCGGCTTGGAAGGCACAACGTCCGGCTTGCACCGCGACGGGATTTGGTGTGTTGATCGGTCCTGCGGCATCGCGCGGTCGGCTGACCGTGCCATGCGTGGGCCGCACCCCCGTCCACCGCGGAGCCGACCGTTCATGAGCGGGACCCAGCCGTCCGCGATCCGACCAACGTTTGCCCGTTGGCTCCGGGACCGCTCCGTCCTGTCCGGTTTGGCCGCCCTGCTGATGCTCATGGCGGTTCTGGCCATCCTGGTCCGCCACAATTACCTGCTGTTCCATCTCTGCGTGGAGATGTTCGCCGTCGCCATCTCCATGACGATCTTCACGATCGCCTGGAACACGCGCGACACCAACCAGTCGCCTTTCCTTTCCTTCGTCGGCCTGTCCATGCCCGGCATCGCGCTGCTGGACCTGCTCCACGCCATCGCCTTTCCCGGCATGAACGTCATCGGCGAGGCCAGTGCCAACCAATCCACCCAGCTCTGGATCGCCGCCCGCGGCCTTCAGGCGGCGGTTTTCCTGGCCGCGCCGCTGCTGACCGAGACGCGGCTGCGCGCGGGCGATGTGCTGCTGATCCAGGTGGCCGCGGTGGCCTGCGCCTTCCTGTCGATCTTCACCTTCGGCATCATGCCGGACGCCTTCGTTCCGGGCGTCGGGCTGTCCCCGTTCAAGATCTGGGCCGAGTACACCTTCAGCATCGCGGCGGTCGTCGCCTGTCTGTTGCTGTGCGGCAAGCGCCGGCAGTTCGAACCCAGGGTGTTCGGCCTGACCTTCGCCGGAATCGCCCTGCTGGCCCCGCAGGAATTGATCTTCACGCTCTACAACCACCCCCATGGGGCGATCAACGCCCTGGGGCACTTCATCAAGATCCTGTCCTTCTACCTGCTGTACCGGGCGATCATCGTCACCGCCCTGCGAAACCCCTACGACCTCGCCTTCTATCGGATGCGCCGCAGCGAAGAGGCCCTGCGCGACCATCTGAGCGGGCTGGAGTCGCTCATCGCCACCCGCACCGCCGAACTGCGCGAGAGCGAGGCGCGCTGGCGCGCGCTTCTGGAATGCTCCAACGACTGGTTCTGGGAAACCGACGAGCGCGGGCGCTTCACCGCCCTGTCGCCGCGGGCCCAGGAATCCACCGGACGCGGCGGGGCGGAGCTTCTGGGATTCACCCACGCCGATCTCCTGGACCGCAACCGTCCCGCGGAGGATTATCCCGTCCTGATCGAGGCCCTGCACCGGCGGGAACCCTTCCGCCGCCTGTCCTTCCCGCTGGCCTCGCCGGGGGGAGCCGCGCGCTGGGTGATGGTCAGCGGCACGCCGCGCTATGACGGCAACGGCACCTTTCTCGGCTACCGCGGCACGACCAGCGACATCAGCGCGCGGCGGCAATCGGCGGAGGCGGCGCGGCAAAAGCAGACCATGGCGGCGCTCGGCAGCCTCGTCGGCGGCCTTGCCCACGAGATCAACAACCTGCTGCAACCGGTCATCAGCCTGTCCGATCTGGCGCGCG
Organism: Azospirillum brasilense; assembly: GCF_003349955.1. Taxonomy (GTDB): domain Bacteria; phylum Pseudomonadota; class Alphaproteobacteria; order Azospirillales; family Azospirillaceae; genus Azospirillum; species Azospirillum brasilense_B. Next base: position 61,496 of record NZ_QLKQ01000023.1, on the reverse strand, counting down.
GCCGCGCCGGGGAGGATCGCAAGCTGCAGACCTACCTGAACGCCATCCATGACAGCGGCGTGAAGGCCCGCACGATCATGCGCGACGTCCTCCAGTTCGCCCGTGTCGAGGTGGCCGAATCGCCGCCGGGCAATCTCGAGGACGCCGTGCATTCCGCCCTGGAACTCGCCGCCCCCTCGATGCCGGGAACCATCACGACGCACACCCGGCTCTCATCCGGCCTGGACACCGTGACCATCACCGCGACCGAGTTGACCCAGGTGCTCCTGAACCTGATCCAGAACGCCCGCGATGCCATGCCACAGGGCGGCACCCTGACGATCGGCGCCCGTTCCCTGACCGTGAACGCGCAGGACACGTCCCTCACCCAGCTCGGCGAAGGCCAGTATGTTCGGCTGACCGTGAGCGATACCGGGACCGGAATGGACGAGGCGACGCGGCAGCGCGTGTTCGACCCCTTCTTCACCACCAAGCCGGTCGGGAAGGGGACAGGACTTGGGCTTTCAGTGGTGTATGGTATTGTAAGGAACGGGGGCGGGGATATTCTGGTCGAAAGCACCCCCGGACGCGGAACGTCCTTCATCATCGACCTGCCCACCGCCCCACCCGGCGGACCGGGCCAAACGACACATGGGATGATGGTTCATGGCGAAGGTGCTGGTCGTTGAGGATTCGGCCGCCGTGCGGCTGGCGGTCACCGAAGTGATCGAACAGGCGGGCCATGAGGTCGTGGAGGCGGAAAACGGACGTGTCGCCATCTCTCTGCTGGACGGCGGCGCGGTCTTCGACCTGATCGTCACCGACGTGCTGATGCCCGAGGCCGACGGGGTCGAGGTCATCAAGGCCGCACGCACCCGCAACCCCGGCGCTCAAGTGCTCGCCATGTCGGGCGGAGCGCCGAACCTGCCCGCCGGCTATGCCTTGAAGATGGCCGAGATGTTCGCGGCGGACGCCGTGCTCTACAAACCCTTCCTCAACGAGGAGCTGCGCAAGGCGGTGGCCCGCCTGCTGTCCGCGACGGGCGAGTCCACCGCGGACTGACCGGGGGCCGGCACCGTACCGATGTGTCCTTCGATACACACTGTGTCCGGGATGCTCCACGGCGGCCATTGGTTCCCTTGACCAAAGTTATCCACAAAAAAGTGCATAAGATGGTGGATAAGGCTGTTGAACCCTCGGTTCCGCCTGCCCGCCGCGAGGGTGCCGGAAAGCGCCATTGAAACGACACCGATTCGGGGCCTCCCACCCCGAACGGCCAGGACCGGCGCACCCCATGCGCCATTCCCTACCCCTAAGATGGTCTGGTCGGTTCGACACCCCCTCGCCACTATGAATCCATGCTTTGCGAAGGTGGAAAGGACGGCGGATGGCCCATTATCTCGTGACCGGCGGCTGCGGCTTCATCGGTTCGCATCTGGCCGACCGGCTGATCGGCGACGGGCATCGGGTCACCATCCTGGACGACATGAGCACCGGCCGTCTGGAGAACAAGCCGCTGCTGGCCAAGCTGGTGGTCGGCGACGTCGCCGATCCCGACGCGGTCCATCAGGCGATTCAGGGGGTGGACGGCGTGTTCCATCTGGCCGCCGTCGCCTCCGTCCAGCGCTCGCGCGAATTGTGGGCGGAAACCCACCGCACCAACCTGTCGGGCACCGTCACCGTCTTCGAGGCGGCGCGCAGCGCCCGCAACGGCACGCCGGTGCCGGTGGTCTACGCCTCCTCCGCCGCGGTCTACGGCGACAACACGGCCACCCCGCTGCGCGAGGACGCGGCGACGCGGCCGCTGTCCGCCTACGGCGTGGACAAGCTGGGCTGCGAACTGCACGCCAACGTCGCCTGGGCCATCCACGGGGTGCCGACGACGGGCTTCCGTTTCTTCAACGTCTACGGGCCGCGGCAGGACCCGTCCTCGCCCTATTCCGGGGTGATCTCGATCTTCGCCCGCCGCGTGGCGCAGGGCGAGGACGTGACGATCTTCGGCGACGGCGAGCAGGTCCGCGATTTCGTGTTCGTCGGCGATGTCGTGCGCTTTCTCGTAAAAGCGATGGAGCGCCGTCCGCAGGGCGCCGAGGTCTTCAACCTGTGCACCGGCCGCCCGACCTCTCTGCTGATGCTGCTGGAGGTGTTGCAGGAGCTGTGCGCCAGCCGGGTGCGCCGCCTGCACCAGCCGGCGCGGGCGGGCGACATCCGCGTGTCCATCGGCGACCCGGCGCGGCTGCGCGCCACCTTTGGCGAGGGCTGCCGCTTCGGCCTGCTGCAAGGTTTGAGCGCCACCCTGACCGGGGAGATGCCGCGGTAGCGCGGCTCTCCCCCTCCCCTACACGTCCCGGCTTTCCAGCCGGGGCAGCCCGACCACCTTCAGGCGGCTCTCGCTGAGTTCGCCCACCTGATCGAGGATGGGCAGGGCGACCGCGGCGACGTGGGCGTTGATGCGCTTCAGGTCGCGCAGGATGTCGAGCACCAGGGCGCTGGTCTCGATGCTGGCGGCGTCGCCGCGGCGCACGCGGTCGAGATGGCGGGCGGTGGCGGTGCGCTCCAGCGCCCGCACCGCGTCCTTGCCGGCAATGAGCTGCCGGGCCAGCCGCCGGTCCTCGCCGATCAGGATGCCCAGCGCCGTGCGCAGATTCTCCACCGTGCGGCGGTGCAGTTCCTCGACCTCCCGGAAATCCTCCGGCGCGAAATGCAGGTGGTGGCGGATGCGCTTGGCGGCGAGTTCCATCAGGCTCTTATCGATGATGTCGCCGATGTGTTCCAGGTTGATGGCGAAGGCCATCAGGTCGTCGACCCGACGGGTCTCCTCGGCGTCGAGGTGGCGGCGGCCCAGCTTGGCGAGATAGAGCTTGAGGGCGGTGTGCAGCCGGTCCACCCGGTCGTCGGCGCGGCTGACCTCGGCGATCGGGCGCTCGTCGTTCTGGCGCAGGGCGGTCAGGCTGCGGCACAGCATGTCCTCCACCAGATCGCCCAGCCGCAGCGTCTCGCGCACCGCACCGGCGATGGCGACGGAGGGCGTCTCCAGCGCCGATTCATCGAGATGCCGGGGAGTCGCCGCATCCTCCCCCGCGTCCTGCGGCTGGGGCAGCAGCCCTTCGGTCAACCGGGCGAGCGGCGTGACCAGCGGCAGGAAGAGCAGCGCCAATGCCGCGTTGAAGGCGACATGCGCGGTGACCACCGCCGTCAGCGGGGCCATCCCGGCCAGGAGCGCCGCCGCCATCGGCACCAGCGGCAGGGCGAGAAGCGACCCGGTCACCCGGACCAGCAGATTGCCCAGCGGCACCCGCCGCGCCATCGCTCCGTCCGCCGAGGTCGCCAGCACCGCCGGGATGGCGCCGCCCAGATTGGCGCCCAGGACCAGCGCCACCGCCGTCTCCGTCCCGATCACCCCGGCACCGGCCAGAGACCCCGCCAGCATCACCGTGGCGAGGCTGGAATGCACCGCCGCGGTCAGCGCCGCCGCGACGATCAGGGCGAACAGTGGCTCGCCGCCCAGCGCCTCCAGCATCGCCTGGACCAGCGCCGACTCCCGGACCGGCAGGGTGGCCGCGCCGAGCAGCTTCAGGGCGAGCAGCATCAGCCCGATGCCGACCAGGATGCGGGCCAGCGCCCGCCGCCCGCGATGCTCGCCGCCCAGCGCGTGCAGCGCCCCGCCGAGCAGGAGCAGACTGGGCGACAGCCAGTGCAGGTCGATGGCGAGCAACCGGGCAACGAGACTGGTCCCGACATCGGCGCCCAGCATCACCGCCAGCGCCATGGGTGTGGTCATGAAGCCCTGCCCGGCCATCGAGGCGGTCATCAGGGCGGTCGCCGTGCTGCTCTGCACCGCGATGGTGGCGGCGACGCCGGCCAGGAAGGCGGCCAGCCGGTTGCGCGTGCCGTAGCCGACCCAGCGGCGGACCGCCGCCCCACCCCACCGGAACACGCCCGTCCGCACCAACCGCAGCGCCCACAGCAGCAGCGCCACGGCGCCGAGGATGTCGATCAGGACCAGTGTGGGCGAGACGGCGATGTTCGAGATGGTGGGCCTCCCGGCGTGTGGGCCTCAACAACAGGACGATGGAGAGTGGGGCGTCATGAAAACGTAACAATCGCAGGGCGCAACCTGATCCCCCGCGAAAGGCGTATCCCTTTTGCCAGGATACGCCCATTACCCCCTTGTCACCAGCCGGATGCCCAGCGCCACCGGCAGGATGCCCAGCAGGTCCCAGGGCTGGACCGTTTCGCCCAGCAGCGCCCAGCCGAACAGCATGCCCAGCGGCGGCATCAGGAAGTGATAGGCGCTGGCCTCCGTGGCGCTCGTCCGCTGCAGCAGGCGGAACCACAGCAGATAGCCGCCGATCGACACCACCAGCGCCTGATAGATCAGCGACCCGGCGAAGCCGGCGGTCAGACGGATCGACCCGGCCTCCTCCAGCAGCAGCCCGAGGGGCAGCAGCGCCAAGCCCGCCGCCAGCACCTGCACCCCGGTGCCGGCGAGCAGCCCGGTCCGCGGCGCCAGCCGCTTGAACAGCAGCGTCCCCGCCGACAGCGCCACCAGCGCGCCGACCGCGAGCGCGATGCCCAGCGGCGCGTCCGTCCCGCTGCCCAGTCGCCCGCGCACCACCAGCGCCACCACGGCCACCCCCAGCGCCAGCCCCACCGCCTTGCGCCGAGTCATCGCCTCGCCCAGCAGCAGGGCGGCCAGGGCCGCGGTCAGCACCGGGTTGGCGCTGACGATCAGCGCGGTCAGGCCGGACGACACGTGGGTCATGCCGCTGTAGCTCAGCCCCAGATAGAGCGCGTGGTTGAGCAGGCCGAGCAGCGCCAGCAGGCCGAGCGTCCGCCCGGCCATCCCCCGATACTCGCCCCGCCACGCCGCGATGGCGGCGAGCAGAGCCCCGGCGATCAGGAAACGGAAGGCCAGCAGCAGCAGCGGCGGGCAGTCGGCCAAACCGATCTTCCCCGCGGCGAAGGCCGAACTCCAGGCGAGGCAGAAGGGCACGACCAGCGCGAGCGGCGCCGCCCGCGGGTCGGTCCGGGGTAAAGCGTGTGTGGCGGCGTGGGTCATGGCCGGTCCTCTCCCATGCGGAATTCTGTGCGTTGGAGAGAGGATGACGCGGAGCCTTTTCATTTGGAAATTGGATGATATCATCCATTGCATTCGAAATTTGAATGGTTGGTCCGATGCGCGAGATGGATCTGGGGCTGCTGCGCACCTTCGTCTCGGTGGTGGACGCCGGCGGCTTCACGCGGGCCGGCGAGCGGGTGCACAAGACGCAATCGACGGTCAGCCAGCAGATCCGCCGGCTGGAGGAGCAGGTCGGCCTGCCGCTCCTCGACCGCAACAGCCGCGCCGTCGCGCTGACCGACGACGGGGAACGGCTGCTCGGCTACGCCCGCCGGCTGCTGGCGCTGAACGACGAGGCGAACGCCGTCCTGTCCGGGCGCCCGGCGGCGGAGGTGGTGCGGCTGGGCGTGCCGGAGGATTACGCGGTGGAGCGGCTGCCCCGCCTGCTCGCCGATTTCGCGCGGGCGAATCGGCGGCTGCGGCTGGACGTGCGCTGCGACCTGTCGGTGCGGCTGCGCGCCGATGTGGAGTGCGGCGACCTCGACATCGCCCTGGTCAAGCAGGAGCCCGGCCACCCCGGTGCGCGGCGCGCGTGGCGGGAGCCGCTCTGCTGGGTCGGCCCGGCGGCGGAGGAGCTGCACCGCGAGGACCCGCTGCCGCTGGTGCTGTTCCCGCAGGGCTGCGTCTACCGCAACCGCGCGGTGCATGAGCTGGAGCGCGCCGGACGGCGCTGGCGGGTCGCCTATTCCAGCCCCAACCACGCCGGGGTGCGCGCCGCAGTGTCCGGCGGGCTGGGCGTCAGCGTGCTTCCCCACAGCGCCCTGCCGCCCGGGGCGCGCTTCCTCGGCGTGGCGGACGGCCTGCCGGCGCTGCCGGAGACGGAGCTGGCGCTGCTGATCGGCGGCGCGGCGCGGCGCGCAGGGGTGGAGATGGTCACCGCGTTGCTGACGGAGAGTCTTCCCGAACCGGTGTGGGCGTGAGGGGCACGGCGGGGCGGACCAAGGGCGGGTTACCCCTTTCGCGCACCCCAAAAAGATCACGCCCCATGCGGCGGTCGGATGGATGAAGACTCCGCTCCCGGATGTTCATTCGGGTGAGACGTATCCTGGAGCCATCATGACGCACATCCGCTTCACCCCCAAATCCCTCGCCATCACGCTGCTCGCCGGTGTGGCGGCCTTGGGCGCTGGAGCGTCCCCGGCCCTCGCCGATCCGCCCGACTGGGCGCCGGCCCACGGCTGGCGCGCCAAGCAGGAGCGCCATGACCGCGACCGGCATGACCATGAGCGGTACGAGCGGCCCCGCTATTACGAGCATGGCTACATCGACGGCGGCTATGGAAACGGCCGCGTGGTCATCGTGCGCCGCCCCCCGCCGGTGGTGGTCTATGAGGAGCCGCCGGTCGTGCATTACGCCCCGGCCCCCGTCTACATCGAGGAGCCGCCGCCGGTGATCGTCCAGCAGCGCCCGCGCGTGGTCCGCGCCGCGCCTCAGGTGGTGGAGTGCGGGCCGCTCGACGGCGACCTGATCGGCGTGCTCGGCGGGGCGGCTGTCGGCGGGCTGGTCGGCTCGCAGTTCGGGCGCGGCGACGGCAAGCTGGCGGCCACCGCCGCCGGCACGCTGGGCGGCGCCATGCTGGGCGGCGCGATGACGCGCGGCGGCGGCTGCTAAGCCCACAGAGCGGTCAGCCCGAGAGGGTCAGCCGACGCCCCAGCCGCCGGTGTCCGGGAAGGGGACCGGCGGCGCCGGGGCCGCGGTGACCGCGGACGGTGCCGTCAACCCCTTGGGCAGCGGCGGCGCGTCCACCGGGGTCGGCAGCAGCCGGGCGGCCTTCGCCCACCAGCGCGGCCGCGCCGCCTGGATCGACCGGGCCGCGGCGGCGGCATGCTCCGCATCGGCGTAGAGGCCGAAGCAGGTCGCGCCGCTGCCCGACAGGCGGGCCAGCAGGCAGCCGTCCGTATGGTCCAGCGCCGCCAGCACCTCGGCGATCACCGGAGCGACGGTCAGCGCCGGCTCGGTCAGGTCGTTGCGCCGCTCTTTCAGCAGCGCGGCCAGCGCCGCGGCGTCGGCGGGCGCCTCGGTGAAGCGGGCCGGGGCGGAGAAGGCCCCCCGGCGCGCCTTGAACACGGCGGGGGTCGGCACCGGCACGCCGGGGTTGACCAGCACCGAGTAGGTCTCGGGCAGGGCCGGCGCCTCCTCCAGCACCTCCCCCACGCCGCCGAAATAGCAGCTCCGCCCGGCGACGCAGACCGGCACGTCGGCGCCCAGCGACGCCGCGACCTCGTAGAGGCGCTGGTCGGCCACCGGCACGCCCCACAGCCGGGCCAGGGCGCGCAGCGTCGCGGCGGCATCCGCCGAGCCTCCGCCGATCCCCGAGGCCACGGGCAGCACCTTCTCCAGCGCGATCATCGCGTCGGCCTCGTGTCCCAGCGCGGCGGCCAGCGCGTAAGCGGCACGGATGACGAGGTTCTGTGCCGGGTTCTCGCCCATCAGCGCCGGGCCGAAGGGGCCGGAGATGGCCAGCCGCGGCCCGACCGGCGGCAGGTCGACCCCGCGCAGCGCGATCCGCGCCACACCCGGCTGCACCGTCACCCGGTCCGCCACCTCGGCGAAGGCGACGAGGCTGTCCAGCTCGTGATAGCCGTCGTCCCGGCGGCCCACCACATGCAGATAGAGGTTCAGCTTGGCCGGCGCGGCTTCGGCGATGGCGCTCATGGTCGGGTCCCCGCAAACGAAAAGCCCTTCCTCCCGGCAGGGGGAAGACGGGCTTTATGCGGCATGGGTGCGGCGAGCGCCAGTCCCCGCATGACCGGGCATCGGACAAAGGGTCAGCACCGGCGCGTCATCCGCCCTTGACGCCTCGCCCCTCCGCGCCTAGCTTTCCGGCCATGACGACGCGCACGCACCACTTCAGCCGTTATTATACGCTGCTCCCATAGGGCGGCGCGTTCAGTCTTGACCACTTGAACCATGCCGCCGCTGACCGGCGGCATGTGCTTCGACAGATGATCTCCGGGACGCGGCCCTTCCCTTCCGGAGATCAGCATCATGGCGACCCCCGCCGCTTCCAGCCCCTTCCAGTCCGACTTCCTGCGCGTGCTCGACGAGCGCGGCTTCCTGCATCAGGGCAGCGATCTGTCGGGCCTCGACGCCCTGCTGCGCCGGGGGCCGGTCGGCGCCTACATCGGCTTCGACGCCACGGCGGACAGCCTGCATGTCGGGCATCTCGTCTCGATCATGGTGCTGCGCTGGTTCCAGAAGACCGGCAATCGGCCCGTCGTGCTGATCGGCGGCGGCACCACGCGCATCGGCGACCCCAGCTTCCGCGACACCAGCCGCCCCATGCTGGACGACGCGCAGATCGCCGCCAACATGGGCGGCATTGGCCGGGCCTTCACGCAATACCTGTCCTTCGGCAGCGAACAGCCGAACGGCGCGGTGATGGTCGACAACGCCGACTGGCTGGACGAGCTGCGCTACATCCCGATGCTGCGCGACATCGGGCGCCATTTCACCGTCAACCGGATGCTGAGCTTCGATTCCGTCAAGCTGCGGCTCGACCGCGAGCAGCCGCTGACCTTCCTTGAGTTCAACTACATGATCCTCCAGGCCTTCGACTTCCTGGAGCTGTCGCGCCGCCACGGCTGCCGGCTGCAGATGGGCGGGTCGGACCAGTGGGGCAACATCATCAACGGGATCGAGCTGGCCCGCCGCGTCGATGGGACGGAGCTGTTCGGCCTGACCACGCCGCTGCTGACCACCGCGTCGGGCGCCAAGATGGGCAAGACGGCGGCGGGCGCGGTGTGGCTGAACGCCGACCGGCGCAGCCCGCACGATTTCTGGCAGTTCTGGCGCAACACGGAGGACGCCGACGTCGGCCGCTTCCTGCGCCTGTTCACCGAACTGCCGCTGGACGAGATCGCCCGTCTGGAGGCGCTCCAGGGATCGGAGATCAACGAGGCCAAGAAGATCCTCGCCCATGAGGCCACATCCCTCTGCCACGGCGCGACGGCGGCGGCCGAGGCCGGGGAGACCGCCCGCCGGGTCTTCGAGGAGGCCGGGGCGGGCGATGGCCTGCCGGTGGTGGAGGCCGCCCGCGCCGACCTCGCCGCCGGCCTTCGGCTGGCCGACCTGCTGGCCGCCGCCGGGCTCGCCGAGTCCAAAGGGGCGGCAAGGCGGCTGATCCGCGACGGCGGGGCGCGGGTGAACGGCGCCCCCGTCACCGACGAGGCGGCGCTGCTGACCTTGGCCGATCTCGACGGCGAGGGGCAGGTCCGCCTGTCCGCCGGGCGCAAGCGCCACGCCCTGCTGCGGACACGTTGAGCGGAACCGGAGCCGGGGCGCCCTCAGCGGCTCCCGGCTTCGGCCACCACCTGCTTCAGGTGATGGGACGACACCGGCTTGTGCAGGATGGCGAAGCCGCTGCGCTGGGCCTCGACGATCCGTTCGGGGGCGGTGTCGCCGGTCAGGATGATGCTGGGGATCGGGAACCGGCAATGGGCGTGGATGGCGCGCAACGCCTCCGGCCCGGTCTTGCCGTGGCGCAGCCGGTAGTCGGCCAGGATGACGTCCGGCCGCCGCCCGGCCTCGTCGAGCAGGCGGATCGCCTCATCCCCCGCGGTGGCGGCGATGACCTCGTAACCCCACCCCTCCAGCATGGCGCGCAGCCCCATCAGGATGATCACCTCGTCGTCGATGATCAGGACGAGCCGGCACCCGCCGCCCTCCGTCCGTCCGACCGCCGGAACCGTCGTCACGGCGGGCCTCGGCGGTTCGGCGACGGGGACGGTGACCAGGAAGGTCGATCCGCTGCCCGGCCGCGACCGCAGGGCCACGGAGTGGCCGAGCAGAGCGCACAGCCGCCGCACGATGGCGAGGCCGAGGCCCAACCCCTTCTCGCGGTCGCGCTCCGGGTTGCCGAGCTGGGTGAACTCTTCAAAGATATCCTCCTGGCGGTCCGGCGGGATGCCGGCGCCGCTGTCGCACACGGCGATGTGGAAGCGGCGGCGCGATCGCCGCACGCCCAGCACCACCCCGCCCCGCCCGGTGTAGCGCAGCGCGTTGTCCAGCAGGTTGCGGATGATGCGCTCCAGCAGCATGGGGTCGCTGCGCGCGTGCAGCGTGGTCGGGACGACGCGCAGGGTCAGGCCGCGCCGCGCCGCCTCCGGCGCGTATTCGGCGGCGAGGCGCTCGAAAAGGGGCTGGATCGCCACGGTGGTGGTCACCGGCTCGACCACCCCGGCGTCGAGCTTGGAGATGTCCAGCAGGCCGTCGAGCAGGCGCTTCAGCGCCTCCAGCGCCTGCTGCATGGTCGTCAGCGTGCCGTGGCCCGGGGTGCCCTGAATCTGCTCGCCCAGCGCCGAGGTGAGGAAGAACAGCGACTGCACCGGCTGGCGCAGGTCGTGGCTGGCGGCGGCGAGGAAGCGCGACTTCGCCCGGTTGGCCCGCTCCGCCTGGTCCTTGGCGCGGCGCAGCGCCGATTCGGTGCGCTTGCGCTCGGTGATGTCGCGCAAAATGGCGGTGAAGAAGCGGTCGTCGCCATCGCTCCAGGCCGAGAGCGACAGCTCCAGCGGCACCGCCAGCCCGTCGCGCCGCCGCCCCTCGACCTCGCGGGCGACGCCGTCGGCCAGCCGGTCCGGGCTGAGGGGTTCCGAAATCAGGCCGCCCGGGATCAGACGGCGCACGTCCATCCCGACCGCGTCGGCCGGGCGATGGCCGAAGATGCGCTCCGCGCCGCGGTTGTAGGTATGCACCGTGCCATTGGCGTCGACCAGAAGGATCGCGTCGGCGGCGGTTTCCAGCAGGGAGCGGTGACGCTCCACGGCCCGCCGGATCGCCCGTTCGTCCTCCTTGCGGCGGGTCACGTCCTGGGCGTAGACGGCCAGCCGGTCGCCGGTGGCGAACAGGCGCAGGGCGTACCAGTCGCCACCGGCCCGTTTCTCGTCACCGGCCAGCCGGATTTCGAACTCCTCCGGCTCTCCCCGGTCCAGAGCGTCGCGGAAGCGCGCGGTGAAGGACTCGGCCACGCCCGGCGGCAGCAGGGCCACGAAGACGTGCCCCATGAGGTCCCCGCCACCGCCGAACAGGCGCGCCGCCTTCTCGTTGGCGAAGGTCACGCGGCCCTCATGGTCCAGCTCCACCACCGCGTCGGTCGAGGCGGCGAGGGTCGCGGCCATGCGGTGTTCGGCGGCGTGGGCGGCGTCGCGGGCCAGTTCCCGCGCCTGGAGTTCCTGAGCCATCGCGTCGAAGGCGCGGCCCAGGGCGCCGATCTCCGACCGGTCGCCCGGCCGCCCGATCCGGGCAGCCCGGTCCCCGGCGCTCCAGCGCCCGACCACCCGCTTCAGCCGGGCCACCGGGCGCAGCACGAACAGGCGCGCGCCGATCCAGGCCGCGGCCAGGGACAGCGCCGCCGCCAGCGCCAGCAGGAAGGCGCTCCGCTCGGCCGCGGCGGTGACCGGGCGCAGCGCTTCCGTCCGGTCCAGCCCCACCGCCAGGAACAGCTCGCGGACCTTCTGGTCGACCGGGGCGTAGGCGAGGATCCGCGGCTCGCCATCCAGGCCGGCGACCTCCGCCACGCCGTCGGACGGCGCGCGCAGCAGGGCCATCAACGGTTCGGGCAGCGGCATGCCCACCCGCTGGTCGTCGCTGCCGGGGAAGCGGCCCAGCAGCGTGCCGTTGCGGTCGGCCAGCACCAGCATGGCGTTCGCCGGCAGCGGCTTCTCCGCCAGATACTCGCGCAGCCATCCGGCGTCGAGCGCGATGGACACCACCCCCGCCATGCGGCCCGCCCCGTCGGTGTAGGGCGCCGCGAAGGGCAGCACGGGGCGCCCGTCCAGCCGCCGCACCGCGTAGTCGCCGACGACGAAGCCCTGCCCGTAGAGCGCCATGCGGATGTGCGGCAGCGCCGCCACCATCAGGCCGTTCAACCTCGAATCGCTGGCGCAGCGGACCGAGCCGTCGAGATCGGTCAGGGCGATGCCCTTCACCCGCGGCAGCCGGCCGCGCAGGCGGTTCAGGGTGGAGGAGCATTGCTGGGGGTCGATGGCGAGCCGCGGCGCCATCTCGGCCACCGTCACCAGAACGCCGCGCATGCCCTCCACGACCCGCTGCTGCTCGTCCTGGATCAGGGTCAGCAGGCGGCGGGCTTCCGCCTCGGCCTGCCGCTCCCCCGCCTCGACGGCGGCCAGGCTGTTGTGGGCCAGGATGCCGATGGCCGGCAGGCTGGCGAGGAGAACAAGCAGGACGAGACGTGTGAGAATGCTCATCGGCGGCCCGGGAACAGCACGGCGGAAGGGAACGGCACAACCCTGCACTTCCCAAGGGACGCATGGCACCCCGGGTCCGATGCACGCCGTCGTATCCGCGGCAGCGGTGCCCCGCCACCTCGCCGGCCACATCCTTACCTTTGCGTTTACCAAATGGGAGGACCGCGCTCAACCGACTATTTCGCATACGAATTATAAAGGCGCCGGAGCAAGGGGTGCCCCGATGCTCTGGCGCCGCGGGCTTGTCCGCCCGTCCTCAGGCGGATTCGGCGATGGTCTCGACGCTGCCGTCGAGCGCCATCAGCAGCAGTTCCACCTCCAGATCGGGATGCCGCGCCTTGATCGCGGCGCCCAGCGCGCGCAGTTGCTCGGCGTGGGCGGCGGTTTCCTTTTCCGGGTCCGCCACCAGATCCGTCCCCAGGAAGACGCGGTAGGCGCCGCAGTCGCGGTGATCCATGACCATCACGCGCCGGATTCCGTGCAACTGCTTGGCGACCGCCACATGGTCCCAGAAGGCCTCGCCCCACGCCTTCTTCCGGTCGGTCAGGGCGCCCAGCGACGCGCCGGCCAGGATCACATGGTCGTAGCGGTTGGTCAGCCCGCGCCCGTCCATGTAGCGGCCGATGTCGTCGATCAGCCGGTAATCCATGCAGGAGAGCAGAAGCGCGTCCACCGCGCCGCCGGGCTGGGCGGCGCCGGCGGCGCCGGAGGTCAGCGGCGCCATCAGCGCAGCCCCGGCGCCCAGCGCGGCGATCTTCAGAAAGGTCCGGCGGGAGTCGTGCCGAAGGCCGCCGCAACAGGTCGAGCCGACGTCAATTCCGGTGCTTTGTCGGTACTGCATGAGGTCTCCGCGTCGTTGAGGTTTCGTGGGGCCGAACGCCCGTGGAGACCGCAGTACCTCACAGCTTCCGAGACCGCATTATTCGTAGACGAATCTTTCATGGACCAGAAGGGCACAGCATGGTGACAGGATTATCCGGACAAACTGGAACGAGAACCTTCGGCCGGTTCGCCGGGCGCCAAAAAGAAACGGGCCGCTTCCCAGGTGGGAAACGGCCCGTTCGGCATGGTGCTGCCGGTGTTGCGTTGCTGGTATCAGCCGCGGGTGCTGCCCGAAGCCCGGTCGCCGGTGGCGACCGTGTCGCTGGCCGGCTTTTGCGTGCCGGCGCTGGCGCTGTGGCTGGAGGAGCAATCCGCGCTGGCGACCCCCGCCGTCAGGAGGGCGGCGAGACCGAACAGAACGGCTACCGGCTTGGCTCCATGAGACATTGGATCACCTCCTTTCAAAACTGTTGAACACCGCAACAGCATGTGAGGACGATCCGGCGCGAGTCAACGCCTTATACCGCCCGTACAGGGTGCGGCGCGCAACGGCGACCGCCTCAGTTCGCGGTCTCCAGCGCCTCGCGCATGGTGCGGAACAGCTCCGCCTTGTCCTCGAAGCCGATGCCCGGCTGGTCCGGCAGGCGGACCCGCCCGTCCTCGACCGCGATGCTGTCGGCGAAGCCGCAGAAGGGCTTGAACACGTCCGGGTAGGACTCGTTGCCGCCCAGATGCAGGCCGGCGGCGATGTTCAGCGACATCTGGTGGCCGCCGTGCGGCACGACGCGGCGGCTCGACCAGCCGTTCTCCGCCAGCATGTCCAGCGTGCGCATGTACTCGACGAGGCCGTAGCTGAGCGCGCAGTCGAACTGCAGCCAGTCGCGGTCCGGCCGCATGCCGCCGTGGCGGATCAGGTTGCGGGCGTCCTGGTGGCTGAACAGGTTCTCGCCGGTCGCCATGGGGCGGTCGTAATGGTTCGCCAGCTCGGCCTGGAGCGCGTAGTCGAGCGGGTCGCCGGCCTCCTCGTACCAGAAGAGGTCGTAGGGCTTCAGCGCCTCGGCGTAGGCGATGGCGGTCTTCAGGTCGAAGCGGCCGTTGGCGTCGACGCAGAGGTTCCGGCCGTCGCCGACCACCTCCAGCACCGCCTCGATGCGGCGCAGGTCGTCCTCCAGCGAGGTGGCGCCGATCTTCATCTTCACGACCTTGTAGCCGCGGTCGCGGTAGCTGCGCATCTCGTCCTGGAGCGCCTCCACCCCCTTGCCGGGATAGTAGTAGCCGCCCGCGGCGTAGACCCAGACCGACTCGTCCGCCACGCCGCCGCGGTAGCGGTCGGCGAGCAGGCGGTAGAGCGGCTTGCCGGCGATCTTCGCCACGGCGTCCCACACCGCCATGTCGATGGTGCCCACCGCGACCGAGCGTTCGCCATGGCCGCCCGGCTTCTCGTTGGTCATCAGCCGCGCCCAGATCTTGAACGGGTCGAGGTTGCCGTTCGCCTCGTCGATCAGGCTGTCGGGGGCGGCCGAGGTCAGGCGGGGGATGAAGCGTTCCCGCATCAGGCCGCCGGCGCCGTAGCGTCCGTTAGAGTTGAAGCCGTAGCCGATCACCGGCTTGCCGTCGCGCACCACGTCGGTGATGACCGCCACGGTGGAACAGGTCATCTGGCTGAAATCGATGTAGGCGTTGGCGATGTCGGACTTGATGCCGACGGTCTTTTCCCGGATCTCGACGATGCGCATGGCGCTGCTTCCCTTTGGCTTTTCCGATGCCCTGGGCCGCAGGATAGGGATGGACGGGACCGCCGGGCCAATGCCAGTTTCAAATCGCGTGATGCGCATCCGGCATGGGCTGAAGAGTCACCGATGGAACTGAACTGGCTCGAGGATTTCCTCGCCCTGGCGGAGTGCGGCAACTTCTCCCGCGCGGCGGAGGGACGCAACCTGACCCAGCCGGCCTTCAGCCGCCGCATCCGCGCGCTGGAGGACTGGACCGGCACGCCGCTGTTCGACCGCAGCACCCAGCCGGTCGGGCTGACCGAGGCCGGACGCCGCTTCCGTCCCTTCGCCGACGAGACGGTGCGCCGCCTTCTGCAGGGGCGGGAGGAGGCACGGCTGGCCGGGGGCGC
Organism: Azospirillum brasilense; assembly: GCF_003349955.1. Taxonomy (GTDB): domain Bacteria; phylum Pseudomonadota; class Alphaproteobacteria; order Azospirillales; family Azospirillaceae; genus Azospirillum; species Azospirillum brasilense_B. The sequence goes on along the minus strand of NZ_QLKQ01000023.1, from coordinate 46,246 downwards.
GGCGGCCACGACGCTGCGCTTCGCGGCGACGCACGCGCTGTCGCTGACCTTCTTCCCGACTTGGCTGAGCCGGCTGGAGGGACAGGCGCGGCTGGGCGCCATCCATCTGCTGTCCGACAGCATGCAGGCCTGCGAGCAGGTGATGACTCAGGGGCAGGCGCAGTTCCTGCTCTGCCACGCCCATGCGGCGGCCCCCTCCCGGCTGGAGGCCGGGGCCTTCCGCTCGACCGCGGTGGGGAGCGATCGCTTGGTGCCGGTCTGTGCGCCCGACGGGTCCGGTGCCCCCCGGTACCCATTGTCGGGTGGGGCTGTGTCCAGCGGCGGGGTCGCCCTGCCCCATCTCGCCTACAGCCCGGAATCGGGCATGGGACGCATCGTCACGGCGGCGCGCGGCGGCTTTCCGGCGCCGCTGGCGCTCGATACCGTCTTCACCTCGCACCTCGCCGCGGTGCTGCGCACGCTGGCCCGCGACGGCCGCGGCGTGGCGTGGCTGCCGGACAGCCTGATCGGCGAGGATCTGGCGCAGGGACGGCTGGTGCGGGCCGGCGGGGCGGGTTGGGAAATCGCGGTCGAGGTGCGGCTCTACCGCCCGCGCGCCCGCCAGAGCCCGGCGGCGGAAGCCTTCTGGGCTTTGGCGGCGGAACAGGCACCCCAGGACGGGAGGGATCGGGAATGAGCGGAGCGGGTTACAGGCTTTATGGGGCCCCCGGCTGGGGGTCCGTCCTGACGGAAGCGATGCTGGTCCAGTGCGGCGTCCCCTTCGTCTTCGAGGACGTCGCGGGTTTCGACGCGCCGGGCGCGGCGCGGCAGCGGCTGCTGGCGCTGAACCCGCTGGGGCAGATTCCAACGCTTGTCCTGCCGGATGGGACGGTGATGACGGAAAGCGCGGCCATCGCGCTGCTGCTGGCCGAACGGCACCCGGACGCCGGACTGGCCCCGCTGCCGGACTCGCCGGAGCGCGCGGCCTTCCTGCGGCTGCTGGTCTGGCTGGTGGCCAACATCTACCCGACCTTCACCTACGGCGACTATCCGAAGCGCTGGGTGACGGAGGCTCCGGAGACGCTCGGCGCGGCGATGGTGGAACACCGCAAGACGCTGTGGCTCTGGCTGGAATCTCAGCTGGGTGATGGCCCGTGGGTGCTGGGGGAGCGCTTCAGCGCGCTCGACATTTACGTCGGGGCGATGGTGCACTGGCGGCCCCGCCGCGCTTGGTTCGCGGAGCATTGCCCGAAGTTGTCGGCCGTGGCGGAGCGGGCGCTGACCCTGCCGACCCTGGAAGCGGTCTGGAGTCGGAACTTCACGCCGGCATCCTGAACCGGGATGCAACGGTTTCAATACAACACGGGGGGCGACCGCTGGGCCGCCCCCCGTTTCACAATCAGCGCTCGTTGAGGGCACGATACACGATGTAGGCCGGGGTCGCGCGCAGCCAGGCGGCGAGGAACTCGCGGACGGCCTGGAGGGCGGAGGACTGGGCGCGGTCGTTGCCGATGTGGCTGTAGGTCGAGCTGTTCATGATGGTCTCCAATCGTTGGGAGGCGTTATCGGGGGTGTTGTTCGTTGAGATCAATATGCCCTGGTATACCTAATACCACACGCGCGCTTCTTGCAGGGCAGACCCCAAAAAATGCAACGCTTTCAATGCTTTAATCATCAGACATTCCGCCCTGGAAACTGTTTGCTGCGCGGACCCGAAATTCTTGCCGCATCGCGGCAGGCGGCGGCCTAGCCAAGGCCGCCGCACCACCCCACTTCTGGTGTCATGCCGCGCGACGACAGCCAGCCCCGCTTTCCCGCCGTCCCGTCCGACCACTGGGACGGGCGCCGTTTCTTCAACCCCCACGCCGACACGGACAAAAGCCCGCGCGAGCTGTGGCGGCTCTACAAGGCGCGCGGCCCGCGCTGGACGCCGCCGGACCCGCAACCGCCCCGCCCTTTCCGTGCCGTCACCCCGGCGCGCGGCGAGGTGGCGGTCACCTTCATCGGGCAGGCGACCTTCCTCATCCAGATCGGTGGAGCGGCCTTCCTGACCGACCCCGTCTATTCCGACCACGCCGGCCCCTTCGGGCGGCTGGGGCCGAAGCGGGTGCGCCCGCCCGCGGTGCGCATGGAGGATCTGCCGGCCATCGACGCGGTGCTGCTCAGCCACAACCACTACGACCATCTCGACGCCCCAACGCTGCGCCATCTGGCGCGGCGGCGCGGCGTTCCGCAGGTGATGACGGGGCTCGGCAACGGGCCGATGATGCGCCGGGCCGGCTTCGACGCGGTGCATGAACTGGACTGGTGGGACAGCCTGCCCGGCCCGCACGGCACCCGGATCACCTTCGTCCCGGCGCAGCACTGGTCCGCCCGCACGCCCTTCGACCGGCGCCGGACCCTGTGGGGCGGCTTCGTGGTCGAAACGCCGGAGGCCGCCGTCTATTTCGCGGGCGACAGCGGCTATTGCCCACATTTCCGGGAGATCGGGCGGCGGTTCGGCGCCATCGACGTCGCCCTGCTGCCGATCGGCGCCTACGAACCGCGCTGGTTCATGGCCGCCCAGCACATGAACCCGGCCGACGCCGTGCGAGCGCACCGCGACCTGGGGGCGCGGCACAGCGTCGCCATGCATTTCGGCACCTTCCAGCTGACCGCCGAGGGCATCGACGCTCCCATCCGGGCGCTGCACCACGCGCTGGCGGAGCAGGCGGTCGACCCCGGCCATTTCGCCATCCCCGGCTTCGGCGAACCCATGCGCTTCCGCCGCCCTTCGGCCTAGTGGGCAGGGGGCTTCGCCCGGCGGCCTATGGCGCAAGCCCGATGGACGCGAGCGCGCGGATCGGAGTAACGCCTTGCGGGACAACAGCCATCACACAGGCGGAGCCGGGCGTAAATGCAGTTGGAAATCAGTGCCTTCGTCAGTTCCCTCGGCAGCGAATCGGACCATGGCCCCGACGCGTTGGAGCGGGTGCGGGACAGCATGCGATCCCTGGTGGACACGCTCGCCGCGCTGAACCTGGGCATCGTTCTGGAAGTGCGCGACGTGCAGCGTCTGCAGACCGTCACCCGCATCGTCCAGGCCGACGCGCCGAACCGCTGACCGCCTATCGCCGCAGCGGACAGGCCCGGCGCGCCAGCCGGGCGTTCAGGTCGCCCGTCTCCACCACCGGCTCGCCCTGGCTGCGCATCACGAAGCCGAAGGTGTCCATCACGCGGTCCAGGACGATCTCCTGGTCGTCCGGGCGGCGGCTGACCATCACCACGGCGTAGCCGGCGGACCGGGCCACCGCCGGCTCCCCGCGCAGGCCGCGCACGCCCCAGCCGGCCAGCGCGCCCTTGCAGCGGAACAGTTCCACCGACAGGCCGGCGCCCCCGGTCGCCCCGGCCACCACATAGCCGGCAGCCACCGCCAGCGGGGCCAGCAGCCCATCCCAGTCCAGACAGTCCTCCCGCGACACCCACATGCCGCCGACCGAGCAGGGGGCGGCGCCGATGGCCTCGCCCAGCCCGGCGCGGAAGGCGCGCAGCACCTCGACCGCGTCGGTCGCGGGCATCGGCTCCACCCGGTTGCCGTCCGGCATCAGCATCAGACGCCCGGCCCACTCGGTGGAGGGGGGAAGCTGTTCGGTGAGGCGGGCGAGGAGGGCTTCGCGCGCCTGGGCGAAGGGAACGACCTTGGACATGGGGAACGGGGACCAGCGGCAGATGACGGGAACCGGGGCCGGAAGGAAGCGAAAGCCGCGCCCTCTGTCAACCGGCGCGCGAGGGCTTCGCCACATTTCGGCCCCATTGTCACGGCCCCGCATCGCCGCCCCGGCTGCCGGACGGAAAATCCCGTCGCCCGTTCGTTTTCCCCTTGCCAGCCCCCGGAAAGGGGCTTATAAGCCGGCCTCCGTTCCGGATTAGCTCAGTCGGTAGAGCAGCGGACTGTTAATCCGCGTGTCGCTGGTTCGAGTCCAGCATCCGGAGCCATATTGCGGGTGTAGCTCAGTTGGTTAGAGCGCCGGCCTGTCACGCCGGAGGCCGCGGGTTCAAGTCCCGTCACTCGCGCCACCTTCCCTCATCGGTGGCCTTTCTCAAACTCCCCCTCATCGCATCACGGTGACCGTGGCGGCCTCCGTCCGGCTGATCACCACCTCGTCGCCGGGCTTCACCGTCTCCAGCCCCTGCACATCCGGCGGCACCGGAACCGTGCGCACGCGCCCCTGCGGCCCGCGCAGCGTGACCGTCCGCCGGTTGAGGTCGATGGCCTCGACGACCTCGGTCACCCGGGTGGTGGTGATCGCCGACGCGTGCGGCATCTCGCCGACCGCCGCGCGGTCCGTGCTGCTGCGTTGCGTGGCGCCCGGCCCGCCGTTCGGCGGCTGGGTGACGATGTTGGTCAGGCGGGCGTACTCGATCTGCACGGTGTCGCCGACCTTGATGCGGTCGAAGTTCCGCACGGCGGTGCCGGCGGTCACCGCCTCCTCCCGCCCGTCCTGGAATTGCAGGATCACCGTCCGCGCCGCCTTGTCGACACCGCGCACCTTGGCGGTTGAGCGGACGTTCTCGACCATGGACAGCCGCGGCGTGGGCTCGATGCTCGCCGGAGCCAGGACGGCGGACGGCGGCGCGGTCTCGGACGCCGGCGCGCAGCCGGTAAGGACCGCGCCGGTCAGGAACACGGCCAGGACGGCATGGGTCTGGTGTTTCATGGGATCGCCTCCACCTCTTCTGGGACCGGCTTCCGGGCCTATGGCCGGTTCGCTTTGGTCCGGTTCGGGCGCTGGAACGGCGCGGTCGCGCGGATGTTCCGCATCCCCGCCCCGCTGGCGGGTGCAACTTACCGTATGTTCGCTCCCTCGACCCGTCCGGCGGAGGGCCGCCGTCACCCGGAAGGGTCAGAATTTGAACACCGCCTCCATCCCGACGAAGTGGATCGTCTTCGCGGGGCCGGTGTCCTGAAGGAAGGCGCCGGGCCGGAACAGCGAGTAGGACAGCAACCCCTCGACCGTGCGGCCGGCGGCGTAGGACAGAACAAGCTCCCCCTGCGTGCCGATGTGGCGCGACCGCGACCCGGCGCCGGAGCGCAGAAGGTTCCCCGACAGGTCGTAGACGCCGTCCTCCAGGCTCATCCGCCAATAGGCGATGGCCGAGGCGGACAGGCTGAAGTCGTCCGACAGCGCCACATCCACGGAGGGATGCAGGTTCATCAGGTTCAGCGGCCCGACCGGAGTCAGCTCCCCGAAATACTTCGCGCGAGGGAAGAGGGGATTGAAGGTGCCCAGCCGCCCGTCGCCGGGATCGCGGTCGCCGCTGGCGATGTTGGCCTTCAGCCCGAGCCGCGGGCGCAGCGGGACACTCTCCCAACGGTGTCCGGTGTCGCTGGCGATCGACCAGGCGGCAATGGTTTCCCCGTCAATGCGCCCGGTCTGGAGCATCGCCTCCCAGTTCCAGTCCCAGCCGTCGGCCTTGCCGAACAGGCGGGTGCCCAGTGTGTGCCGCTCCTCCCGCCCCTGCCCGCCCTCGAAGGACGCCGCCCGGTTGCCGTAGCCGATATAGTAGGCGTCCAACCCCGTGCCCCAGCCCGCGCCCGCGCCGCGCGTGGCGTACAGCCCCCAGGCGGAGCGCCCGCCGTCGCGCCGGTCATCGAACAGGTCCGGCGCCGCGCGGACCGGGCGGCCGAGGAAGCCGTCCACCCGCCAGGGGCCGGACCGCAAGATGCCGGTCACCGCGTCGAAGGCGCGCGGCACGTTGGCGCCGTAGCGCAAACTGATCAACCGCTCCGACCCGTAGGCGAGCATTTGCCGCCCCGCCCGCAGCGTGCCCTGCGCGCCCCCCAGCGGGACGGAGAGGTCGGCGAAGCCCTGCAGCAGGTCGGCGCGGTCGACGTCCGGCGCCCCCTCCGGCCCGAGCTTCCCCGCCGAGCCGGCCATGATCAGTTGCCCGAAGACGCGCAGGGCCGACCCGGCGCGCAGATCGGCGTAGGGCAGCAGGCGCCACAGGCCGTAGGCGTCGTTCCTCGGCTCGTCCTGCCCCCAGCCACTGTTGCGCACCGCCTCGCCGCGCAGCCGCGCCTCCAGTCCGCTGGACAGGGAGACCGTGCCGCCGGGCGTGAGCGGGATCGCCTTGAAGCGCTCCCAAAAGGCGCCGCTGCCCGCCGCGGGGTCGAGGAGGTAGCGGTAGTCCTCGTCGTAGCGGGTGTTGGTGAGGGGCGGCGGCGTCTCCGCTGGGGCCGGGGCGGACGGCAGCAGCAGAGCCGCGACCAGCACCCCGCGCCAGCGCCTCACGAGGCCGGCCCCGCGTGGTGCTCCAGCGCCAGGAAGTGCGACACCCGCGGCGGCCCGTCACCGCGGTGGAAGGCCAACGCCTCCTTCTGCACGTCCGCGTCGGCGTTGGACACGCGGCGGTGCTGGCGCTGGTGCTCGGCCCAGGATTCGACAAAGAACCACTCCAGCACCCGTTCCGGATCGCCGGAATCCTGACTGACGCCCCAGGCGTAGGCGCCGTCCCGCCGCCGCGCCTCCGACAGGCGGCGGAGCGCCGCATGGAAGGCGTGCTGGTCGGCGGCGGCCACCCGGTACTCGATGGTGATCAGCACCGGGCCGCGATCGTTGCGCACCGGCTCGGCGGTCAGCGGCTCCGGCCAATGGTTGGAGGGGGTGAGGTCGGCCTCGCCCTCCGGCAGCGGCACCGCGCGGGACAGCACCGCGACGGCGAGCAGCCCGACGGCGCTGACCCACAGGGTGGCCGGAACGCCGATGGCGTCGGCCAGCGCGCCCCAGCCCAGGCTGCCCGCCGTCAGGGCGCCGTTGAACACGGTCAGGTACAGCGCCAGCCCGCGCCCGCGCACCCAGTTGGGCAGGATCGCCTGGGTGGTGGCGCTCAGCGTCGTCAGCACGGCGATCCAGGCCGCCCCGGCGCCCAGCAGGACCGGCAGGGCCAGCCAGCGCGGCGGGGCCAGGGCGAGGATGCCCATGACGACGGCGGTGACCAGCGCCGCCGCCAGCATCAGGCCGTCCGCCCCCAGACGCTCGCGCAGGCGCGGCAGGACGGTCGCCCCGCCGATGGCCCCCGCCCCCACGGCGCCGAGCAGCAGACCGTAGAAGCCCGGTCCGCCGCCCAGCATCGGCCCGGCGACGATGGGCAGCAGGGCCCACAGGGCGCTGGCGCAGGCGAAGAACAGGCCGGCGCGCAGGAAGACGCGGTGCAGTTCCTTGCTGGCGCGGGCGTAGCGCAGCCCGGCGCGCAGCGCGCCGCCGAACTGCTCCGACAGATCGTCGCGGGGGTCGGGGGTGCGCCGCCACCACAGCAGGGCGGCGATGACGATGATGTAGGAACTCACATCCACCGCGTAGGTGGCGGCGGCCCCGGCGGCGGCCAGGATCGCGCCGCCCGCCGCCGGGCCGATGGCGCGGGCGATGTTGATGCCCAGGCTGTTCAGCGCGACGGCGCCCTTCAGCTCGCCGCGCGGCACCAGCTCCGGCACGATGGATTGCCAGACCGGCGCCATCAGCGCCGCCCCGACGCCGCCGAGGAAGGTCAATCCGGCGATGGAGGCGACGCTGGCGACGCCCAGCCACGCCTGGATCATCAGCGCGGCGCTGACGCAGGCGAGCAGGCACTGGATGACGATCAGCATCCGCCGCCGGTCCATGATGTCCGACAGCACCCCCGCCGGGATCGCCAGCAGGAAGATGGGCAGCGAGCCCGCCGCCTGGATCAGCGCGACGGTGGACGGCGATCCCGACAGGTCGAGCACCAGCCACGCGCTCGCCACGTCGCGCATGAAGGTGCCGACGTTGCCCAGCACCGCCGCCACCCACAGCACGGCGAACAGCCGGTTGCTCAGCGGCGCGAAGGCTCCGGCGGGCTTGGAGGCGGGCGGCTTTTTCCCGGGGTTCGGGACGGCCTCGGCGGTCATGCGCGCCCTCCTCGGCGGTGGGTCAGCACCGCGGCGGCTGCGAAGCCGCCGACGATGGCCAGATGCTCCAGAAAGGTGGCGGTCTGCCGCGCGCGGTCCGGCCCCTCAAAGGTCCAGAAGGCGTGGGCGAGCAGCGTGGCGACCACCGTGAAGCCGGCGAGGATCCCGGCGCCGAGCCAGCACCAGCGCCGCGTCAGGAACAGCGCCGACCCGCCGAGCTGGGTGACGATCACCGCCACCGCGACGAGGACCGGCAGGCCGAGCCCCAGCCCCGCCGCCTCGGCCACGGCGCCGTTGAAGTCCGTCAGCTTGACGAGCCCACTGACGACGAAGGGCGCCGCCAGCGCGAGCCGGGCGAGCCAGGCGGTCCCCGGCCAGTCGAGCAGGGCGGCGATCGGCGCAGCGGCGGCGTCCTTGCGCGTGGAGAGGGTGTCGGCCATCGTTGCGCTCCCCCTCAGACCGCCCAGCAGCCGCAGCCGAACACGCCCCAGAAGCTGCGCGCGTCGGACGAGGGCACGTCGGCGCCCAGCGCCGCCGCGTGGTCGTGGCCGTGCACGGCGCAGCCGGAATGGCAGCCGCACTCCGCCGCCTGCCGCTGCACCGTCTTGGGATCGCGGTGATAGCCGCCGACTGTGGCGACCGGCGACCAGTCGGGCATCGGCTTGGGCAGCGGCGGGGCGAGCGTGTCGTAATCGCCCTCGCCATGCACCACGGCGCCGCCCAGCAGGGTCAGGACCGAGCGGATGTGGGGGATGCGGTCCTCCGCCACCGCCATGTAGTCGTCGCTGAGCAGCGCCGCGTCGGCGAGCTGCCCGGCCTCGATCCGGCCCTTCTTGCCCTGCTCGTTGGAGAACCAGGTGTTGGCCTCCGTCCACAGGCGCAGCGCCGTCTCGCGGTCCAGCCGGTTGGCCATCGGGTAGAGCGACAGCCCGCCCACCGTCTTGCCGGTGACCAGCCAGGACAGCGAGACCCAGGGGTTGTAGCTCGCCACGCGGGTGGCGTCCGTCCCGGCGCCCACCGGCACGCCGGCGGCCATCATCTTCGCGATGGGCGGCGTGGCCTCGGCGGCCTTGGCGCCGTAGCGCTCCACGAAATACTCGCCCTGATAGGCCATGCGGTGCTGCACGGCGATGCCGCCGCCGAGCGCCGCGATGCGGTCGATGTTGCGGTCGCTGATCGTCTCGGCGTGGTCGAAGAACCAGTTCAGCCCTTGCAGCGGGATGTCCCGGTTGACCTTCTCGAAGACGTCGAGCGCCCGGCCGATGGTCTCGTCGTAGGTGGCGTGCAGCCGCCACGGCCAGCGCCGCTCGGCCAGCAGGCGGACCACCGGCTCCAGATCCGTCTCCATGTTGGGCGGCATCTCGGGGCGGGCGACGCGGAAGTCCTCGAAGTCGGCGGCCGAATAGACCAGCATCTCCCCCGCCCCGTTCAGGCGGTAGCGGTCGTCGCCGTCGCCCGGCTTGACCGTGTCCGACCAGGTGGCGAAGTCCTGCAACTCCTCCTTCGGCTTCTGGGTGAACAGGTTGTAGGCGATGCGCAGCGTCATCTCGCCGTCGGCGTGCAGTTTCTCGATGATCGCGTAGTCGTCGGGGTAGTTCTGGAAGCCGCCCCCGGCGTCGATCACGCTGGTGACGCCCAGACTGTTCAGCTCCCGCATGAAGTGGCGGGTGGAGTTGACCTGATACTCCTCCGGCAGCTTCGGCCCCTTGGCGAGGGTGGAGTAGAGGATCATCGCGTTGGGCAGGGCGAGCAGCAGGCCGGTCGGGTTGCCCGCGGCGTCGCGCTGGATCTCGCCGCCCGGCGGGTTGGGCGTGTCCTTGCCATAGCCCACCGCCCGCAGCGCCGCGGCGTTCAGCAGCGCGCGGTCGTACAGGTGCAGGATGAAGACCGGCGTGTCGGGGGCGGCGGCGTTCAATTCCTCCAGCGTCGGCAGGCGCTTCTCGGCGAACTGGTGCTCGGTGAAGCCGCCGACGACGCGCACCCATTGCGGGGCCGGGGTGCGGGCCACCTGGGCGCGCAGCATCGCCATGGCGTCGGCCAGCGTCGGCACGCCGTCCCAGCGCAGCTCCATGTTGTAGTTCAGGCCGCCGCGGATGACGTGGATGTGGCTGTCGATCAGGCCGGGAATCAGGCGGCGTCCCTTGGCGTCGATCACCGTGGCGTCCGGAGATGCGGCGGCACGCACCTCGGCCTCCCGCCCCACGGCGAGGAAGCGCCCGTCGCGGATCGCCACGGCGTCGGCCTGCGGGTTGGCGCGGTCGAGCGTGGTGATCTTGGCGTTGACGATCAGAAGGTCGGAAGAGGGCATGGCGGCATTCCCAAGGCGGGTGAGCAGGGGCGAGGCGAGCAGAGTGGCGGCGGCGCTTCCGGCGATGGCGCCCCGGCGGCCAATGCCGGGACGACCGGTCCCGGTCATGCCCGGCCCCGCGGGGGTGCGTCCGCGGCGGGGACGGGCGGGCTCGCGGCATCAGGAGCGGCGGCGCCGGCCTGCGGCCCCAGGATGTGGCGGGCGCAGTCGTTCTGGATGAAGGCCAGCACCGGCTGCCCGGCGATCAGCCGCTTGACCACCGGCACCGCCTGCTCGCCGACCAGCATGCCGAGCAGGCCGATCAAGGCGATGGTGGGCGGCGCGGGGGAGCGGACGCCGAGCAACGCGTAGAGGACGCCGACCAGGATGCCGGCGCCGAGGGAAAGCAGGTAAGGCATCATGGCGTGCCTGTTCTTCGTCCGGATGGGCGGGAAGAGGCGGACCGGCCCCGGGGAGAGTCGGAACCGGTCCGCCGCGGCGCGGAGCTTTCGGCGCCGCGAAGCCAATACCCTTGGTCAGGCGGCGGCGCTGTGGCCGCCTTCCGACGCGCCGAACATCGTCTTGGCGTAGATGATGCCCAGGCCATAGGCGCCGCCGTACTTCTTGGCGATGCCAGTGGTCATCTCGTAGGTCTCGGTGCGCGCCCAGTCGCGCTGCAGTTCCAGCATGTACTGGAGCGAGGTCATCGGGCGGACGCCGGCCTGGACCATGCGGTCCATGGCGCGCTGGTGCGCCTCGACCGACACGTCGCCGCAGGCGTCGGCGATGACGTAGACCTCGAAGCCCTGGTCCAGCGCCGACAGGGTCGGGCCGACGATGCAGACCGAGGTCCACAGGCCGCAGAAGACCAGCCGGGTCTTGCCCAGGCCGTTCACCCGCTTGATGACGTTCGCGTCCTCCCAGGTGTTCATGGAGGTGCGGTCGGTGACCTCCGCCCCCGGGAAGGCCTCGGTGATCTCGGAGAAGATCGGGCCGGAGAAGCTCTTTTCCGCGACGGTGGTCAGGATGGTCGAGACGCCGAAGCCGGCGGCGGCGTGGGCGACCAGCGCGGTGTTGGTGCGCAGCGTCGTGGCGTCGATCGAATGGGTCGCGAAGGCCATCTGCGACTGATGGTCGATCATGATCAGCGCGTGGTCCTTCGGCGATACGAGCAGTTTGCCGGGAGTCGCGGTGGCGGTGATGGTCATGTCTCTATCCCCGTTGTTTTTGGCGCCGGTGCCAATGGCGTTGCCTCTGGCGAAGTCTGTGGCCCGGCGGTGTGTCGAAGCATCGGTCAGGGACGGAGGACGGCGACATTGAACTTGCGTTTGCCGGCCCTATACCTTGGTATATCAGGCCAAGGCGCCGCTCGCCGCCGGTGCCGGTCAGGGTAAAGGGACGGGGTAAAGGACTGGGCTTGAGGGTTGAAGGCGGACGTGACCCGACGGGCGGGCGAGGGTGATGCGCACGAGCGATGACCCCGGAGACCAACGGTTTCTTCTGGCGACCCTGCCCCCACGGGCGGGTCAGACGCGGCTGGCCGTCGGTACCGTGGCCGGGCTGCTGGTCGCCCTGGCCGTCGCGGCGCCATTCGCCCGCCTGACGCTGGACGGAACGGCGGTCCTGCTGCCCGCCTACGCCACCGCGGTCCTGCTGACCGAGCTGATGACCGCCGTGCTGCTGTTCGCGCTCTACGCCACGCAGCGCACGCCGGCCCTGCTGGCGCTGGCCGCCGGCTATCTGACGACGGCGCTGCTGATCGTCCCCTGGGCGCTGACCTTTCCCGGGGTCTTCGCGCCGACCGGGCTGCTCGGCGCCAGCCTGCAGAGCACCGCCATCGTCGCCGCCGGGCGCCGCATCGGGCTGCCGCTGTTCATCCTGGCCTACGCGCTGCTCAAGGCCGCGGAGGCCGGGCCGCGCGAGGCGCACCGCCCGGCCCTGCCCGCCATCGCCGGCGGCATGGCGCTGGCGGCGGTCCTCGCCGGGGGCCTCACCGCCTTCGCGCTGGCCGACGAGGCCCTTCTGCCGCGGCTGATGATCGACAGCCTGCGGGAAACGCCGCTGTGGATGGTCGTGCCGGTGACCGCGCTGGCGCTCTGCGCCGCCGCACTGGCCGTCCTGTGGCGGCAGCGGCGCTCCGTCCTGGACCTGTGGCTGATGGTCGTGCTGGCCGCCTGGGCCATCGAGACCTGCCTGCTGAGCTTCATCAGCGGCGGGCGGTTCAGCGCCGGCTGGTGGTCGGGACGGGTCTTCGGGCTGGCCGCCTCCAGCATCGTCCTGCTGGTCCTGCTGGCCGAGATGACGACGCTCTACGGGCGGCTGGTCCGTTCGGTGGCGGCGGAGCGGCGGGTGCGCGACGCCCGCTTGGCCAGCCTGGAGGCGCTCTCCGCCTCCATCGCGCACGAGGTCAACCAGCCGCTGGCGAGCATGGTCACCAACGCGGGCGCCGGACTGCGCTGGCTCGACCGCCCGTCGCCCGATCTGGATGAGGTGCGGGCGGCGCTGAAGCGGATTTCCGACGACGGGCACCGCGCCGCGCGGGTGATCGCCTGCATCCGCGATTCCTTCCGCAAGGCGCCGCCCCAGCGCAGCCGGATGGACATCAACGGCGTGATCCGCAGCGCGCTCGACCGCACGGAGGGCGAGCGCCGCCTGAACCGCATCGCCGTGCGCACCGACCTTCAGCAGCGCCTGCCGGCGGTCAACGGCAGCGCCGTGCAGCTCGAACAGGTGCTGCTGAACCTGATCGCCAACGCCGACGACGCCATGGCCGCGGTCACCGACCGTCCGCGCGTTCTGAGCATCCGCTCGCGCCGCCGCGGGCTCACCGACGTCATCGTGTCGGTGGAGGACACCGGCACCGGCCTGCAACCGGCCCAGGAGGAGCGACTGTTCGAACCTTTCTTCACCACCAAGGAGCATGGGATCGGCATGGGCCTGACCATCTGCCAGTCGATCGTGGAGGCCCATGGCGGCCGGTTGTGGGTGGCCGCCAACCAGCCCCACGGCGCCGTCTTCCGCTTCACCCTGCCCGCCGACGACGAGCCGGAGCGGCCGGAGGCCGGAGCGGCGCTGGAGCGGACACCATGAGCGACCGGTCCATGTCCGACCGCCCCCCTTCCGACCGGTCCGCCATGGCCGTGGAATCGCCCTTCGTCGCCATCATCGACGACGATCCGTCCATCCGGGAGTCGCTGGTCAGCCTGCTGCGCTCGGTCGGGCTGACCGCCCTGCCCTTCGCCTCGGCGCAGGAGTTCCTGCAGCAGCGCCTGCCCGACGCGCCCGGCTGCCTCGTGCTCGACGTCCGCCTGCCCGGCCAGAGCGGGCTGGAGTTCCAGCGCGAGCTGAGCGGGACCGACATCCGTCTGCCGGTCGTCTTCATCACCGGTCACGGCGACATTCCCATGTCGGTGACGGCGATGAAGGCCGGGGCCGTCGAGTTTCTGGCCAAGCCCTTCCGCGACCAGGACCTGATCGACGCCGTCCACACCGGCATCGAGCGCGACCGCGACCGCCGCCGCGCCCTGGACGCGCTGTGCGACCTGCGCGAGCGCTTCCGCAGCCTGACCCCGCGCGAGCGGGAGGTGATGCAACTCGTCGCCGCCGGGCAGCTCAACAAGCAGATCGCCGCCGAGCTGCAGCTCAGCGAGATCACCGTGAAGGTCCACCGCGCCAGCGTGATGCGCAAGATGCAGGCGCGGTCCCTGCCCGATCTGGTGCGCATCGCCGACAAGGTGACCCTCGCCGGCGACGCCTGACCGGTCCTTGCCTACGCCCCCTTGATGAAGGCGAGCACATCGGCGTTGAAGCGGTCCTGGTGGGTGGCCGTCAGGCCGTGCGGCGCCCCCTCGTAGACCGTGAGCGTCGCCTGCGGCGCAATCTCCACGGCGCGGCGGGCCGACGCGTCGATGGGCACGATCTGGTCGTCGTCACCGTGGATGAGCAGCGTCGGGATCGCCATCTTCTTCAAATCCTCGGTGAAGTCGCTTTCCGAGAATTGCTGGATGCAGTCGTAGGCGCCCTTGATCCCGGCCATCATGCCCTGCAGCCAGAAGGAGTGCCGCAGCCCCTCCGACACCTTGGCGCCGTCGCGGTTGAAGCCGTAAAAGGGCATGGTCAGGTCGAGAAAGAATTGCGAGCGGTCGTCGTAGGTGCCCTTGCGGATGCCGTCGAAGACCTCCATCGGCAGGCCGCCGGGGTTGGCCGCGGTCTTCAGCATGATCGGCGGCACCGCCCCGACCAGCACGGCCTTGGCGACGCGCCCGGTGCCGTGGCGCCCGATGTAGCGGGCAACCTCGCCGCCGCCGGTGGAATGGCCGACCATCACCGCGTCGCGCACGTCGAGCGCGTCGAGCAGTTCCGCCAGATCGTCGGCATACTGGTCCATGTGGTTGCCGGTCCAGGTCTGGTCCGACCGGCCGTGGCTGCGCCGGTCGTGCGCGATGACCCGGTAGCCCTGCTGGCCGAAGAACAGCATCTGCCCGTCCCAGGCGTCGGCGCTGAGCGGCCAGCCGTGCGAGAACACCACCGGCTGCCCGCTGCCCCAGTCCTTGTAGAAGATGCGGGTGCCGTCCTTGGTGGAAATCGTGCTCAAAACCCCCTCCTTTTTTGGACGCGCGACAGATCCGCGACGGGATCGGCCAGACGGACGAGGGCCGCTCCATGGATGGCGCGGACCGTTGTCTTCCTCACAACTTTGCCGGAGGTCGGCCGGCCTGGATACTATACGGAGGTATCGGTGGACCGGATGCATCGGCGGGCGGCCCGTGCAGCGGGTCCGAGCCACGGCTGCCCGCGGCCCCCATCCCGACCACACGGGAAGGTTTCCTTGGAAATGCCGACATCCGCATGGAGCGCCTCACCGACCCGGAAGAAACGCGAGCCCTTGCGGACATTTCTCGCCCGACAGTGGAAATGTTTCGTTTTTTCAATCAGTTCCGGTGCCATTCATGAGGATTTGCTGTCCTTTGCGTCTTCCGAAGCGGCGCAGCATCGTTTATTGTCGGCTGACGGTGGGCACAAAGCCTATCCATCTGGGAAATAAGCTCACGGTTTCTTGGAGGAGTAGAGCTTGCGGATGCTCGTCGCCGTGGCCGATGAACTGCGCCGGCAGAGCCGCAGCATCATCGTCCGTCTTATGCTGTTTGGACTAGTCTTGGTCTTCGTCGGCGCCTGCGCGCGCATCTGGGTCCTGTCATCCTTCTTGGAGGACAAGATCAACAACCTGACCTCGTCCCAGCAGCAATCGACGGCGTCCTACGTCGCCCACGACATCGACGAGAAGATCAAGGCGCGGCTCGATCTCCTGCGCCGCGCCACCGGAAGCCTGCCATTGGCAGCCCTCGACGATCCCACGGCCCTGCGCGACTGGCTGAAACGGCATCAGGACATCGCGCCTTTGTTCTCGCGCGGGCTGATGGTCGTCCGGCCCGACGGCCACGAGGTCATCGCCGATTATCCGGAACGGCACCGGTCGCCGGATTTCGACGTCTCAAGCCGCGATTGGTTCCAGGCGGCGCTGGCATCCCGTGAACCGGTGATCGGGCGGCCCGCCCGCTCCTCCCTCGACGGCGAGCCGATGATGGTCATGGCGATGGCCGTCACCGACGCCGCCGGCCGCCCGGTCGCGGTCCTGAGCGGCGCCACGGCTCTCTCGTCGCCCGGCTTCCTCAATCTGGTGCAGGGAAACCGCATCGGGCGCAGCGGCGGCTTCCTCCTGGTGTCCCCCCGCGACAGGCTGTTCGTGTCGGCCAGCGACCACGGGATGATCCTGACCGCGACCCCGCCGGAGGGGGTGAACCCGCTACACGACCGGGCCATGGCCGGTTACCGCGGCACCGGCGTCACCGTCAACGCGGCGGGGGTGGAGGAATTGTCCGCCATCGCCGAGGTCCCGACGGCGGGCTGGTTCCTGGTCGCCCGGCTGCCCACGGCGGAGGCCTTCGAAGGGGTGCGCGACCTCCAGGCCTTCATCGCCACCAACAGCCTGATGATCGCCACCTTCGCCGCGACCGTGCTGTTCATCGGCATGCGCCGCTTCTTCCGCCCGCTGACCGAGGCGGCGCGGCGGATGCACCAGATGGCCGATGGGCATGTCGAGCTGGCGCCGCTGCCGGTCCGCCGCATGGACGAGGTCGGGGAGTTGGTGCACGGCTTCAACTATCTGCTGGGCAAGCTGCGGGAGCAGGAGGCCGCCCTGCGGGCGAGCGAGGCGCGGATGGCCCACATGGCCCATCACGACGCGCTGACCGGCCTGCCGAACCGCACCATGTTCCACGACCGTCTGCAACAGGCCATCGACCGGGCGGAGCGCGCCGGCTCCCTGTTCGCCCTGCTCTACATCGACCTCGACGGCTTCAAGCCGATCAACGACACCCACGGCCACAGCCGGGGCGACGAGGTGCTGCGCGTGGTGGCGCGGCGCCTGTCCGGCCTGCTGCGCAAGTCCGACCTGATCGCCCGCATCGGCGGCGACGAGTTCGCCATCGTCCTGGAAGTGGATGTGACCCGCGCCGGGGCGGACACGGTGGCCGACAAATGCCAGGCGGCGCTGGAGGAGCCCATCCTCGTCGACGGCCTGCGGCTTCCGCTCGCCTTGTCCATCGGTGTCGCCGTCTACCCTGAGGACGGGCGGGATGCACAGCAACTCATCGTCCACGCCGATCAGGCGATGTACGCGGTCAAGCGGGGGGCCGCCCGCGTCCCAGCCCTGTAGGGGCTCCGGCTCAATGGCAGCCTGAACCGCCGCCGGCCGGGCCGCAGCCCTTGCACCCGCCGCCGCAGCCAGAGCCCTTCGGCGCGGCCCTGCCCAGCAGGCGGGCGCGCAGCCCGGCCGGCAGGATCACTCGCCACACCGTCCACGCCGCGGCCAGCGCCACCACCACGGCGACCAGCAGATCCTGCCACATGGCCGTGCCCTCCCCTTCCCTTACAGCAGCGCCCCTCACAGCAACGCCAAGGCGACGCGGTAGGTGATGAAGCTCGCCCCGTAGGCCAGCGTGATCATGTAGACGAACATCACCGCCGGCCAGAACCAGCCGTTGGTCTCCCGCTTCACCACCGACAGGGTGGCGACGCATTGCGGTGCGAAGACGTACCAGGCGAGCAGCGACAGGGCGGTCGGCAGGCTCCAGGAGGCGGCCAGCGCCCCGGCCAGCGAGGATTGCAGCGCGTCGCCGCTCTCGCTCAGCGCGTAGATCGTGCCCAGCACGCCGACCGCCACCTCGCGCGCCGCGATGCCCGGCACCAGCGCCACGGCGATCTGCCAGGTGAAGCCGATGGGCGCCAGCAGCGGTTCCAGCGCGTGGCCGATCATGCCGGCGATGGAATACTGGATGGCCGGCTCGGTCGCCCCCTCCGGCGCGCCGGGGAAGCTCGCCAGGAACCACATGACGATCATCAGCGCGAAGATCGTCGTGCCCGCGCGCGCCAGGAAGACCTTGGCCCGCTCGAACAGGCCCAGCGCGATGTCGCGCGGGTTGGGCAGGCGGTAGGCCGGCAGTTCCATCAGCAGCGGCTCGCGCGCGCCCTTGAACACCGTGCCCTTCAGAACGAAGGCGACGGCCAGCGCCGACAGGATGCCGGCGGCGTAGAGCGCGAACATCACCAGCCCCGGAAGCCCGACCAGCCCGCCCAGCAGCGGACGGTCCGGCACGAAGGCCGCGATCAGCAGCGTGTAGACCGGCAGCCGGGCCGAGCAGGTCATCAGCGGGGCGATCATGATGGTCGCCAGCCGGTCGGCCCGGTTCTCGATGGTGCGCGCCGCCATGACGCCGGGCACCGCGCAGGCGAAGCTGGACAGCAGCGGGATGAAGGCCCGCCCGTGCAGCCCCACCCCGCCCATCAGCCGGTCGAGCAGGAAGGCGGCGCGGGCGAGATAGCCGGTCGCCTCCAGCACCAGGATGAAGAAGAACAGCACGAGGATCTGCGGCAGGAAGATGACCACGCTGCCCACCCCGGCGATGATCCCGTCGGTCAGCAGGCTGCGCAACGCGCCGTCCGGCAGGGTGGCGGCGACCCAGTCCTTGAGCCCGCTGACCGCGCCGTCGATCAGGTTCATCGGCGCCTCGGCCCAGGCGAACACCGCCTGGAACATCAGGAACAGCACGAGGAACAGGAAGGCCAGCCCGAACACCGGGTGCAGCAGGACCGCGTCCACCCGCCGGGTCGCCAGCGGCGGCAGGCCGGCGTCAGCCACACAGCCGGCCAGCAGCCCCTCGACCTCCTGGTGGTAGGCCCGAAGGTCGCGCGAGGACGGTTCGCTCCAGCCGCAGGACGCAGGATTCTCCGCCGCATCGGTCGCCATGGCCATGGCGCCATCGATCTGCTCCAGCAGCGGCTGGACGCCGCCGCGGCGGATGGCGACGGTCGGCACCACCGGCACGCCGAGCGCGGCCGACAGCGCCGCCGCGTCGATGCGGCAGCCGCGCTTCTCCGCCGCGTCCATCATGTTCAGCGCCAGGATGATCGGACGGCCCAGCCGCTTCAGCTCCACCACCAGCCGCAGGTTCAGGCGCAGGTTGGTGGCGTCGGCGACGCAGACCAGCAGGTCGGGGCTGTCCTCGTGCGAGAAGCGGCCGAGCACGACGTCGCGGGTCACCTCCTCGTCGGGGGAGCGGGCGCGCAGGCTGTAGGTGCCCGGCAGGTCGATCACCTGGACGCGGCGGCCGAGCGGGCTGACGAAATGCCCGATCTTCCGTTCCACGGTGACGCCGGGGTAGTTCGCCACCTTCTGGCGGGAGCCGGTGAGGGCGTTGAACAGGGCGGTCTTGCCACAGTTCGGGTTGCCGACCAGCGCGATGCGCGGCGGCAGGGCGGAGTCCAGGACCGACATGGCCGGATGTCCTTACAGGAGGTCGCTTTGAAGGAAGGAGATGACGCCGTGGGTCAGATGGCGGGCGTCAGGCGGCGGGCGCCACCCGCACGGCGCGCGCCTCGGCGCGGCGTAGCGCCAGAGTGTGCTCGTTCACGCGGATGGCGATGGGGTCGCGGCCCGGAAAGGCTTCGTGCAGGACCTCGACGTGGGAGCCTTCGACCAGCCCCATCTCGATCATGCGCCGCTCCAGCTCCCCTTCGGGAAGGGTGGTGACGACCCCTCGCTCATCGACGCCGGTCACGCGGGCGCGCTCGCCCTTCTTCAACTCGCCCAAATGCCGTCCGCCGGGGGACTGGCCGGTTTCGGGGGTGGGATGACCGCTCATGGCTGCACCTGATCGCACCGGGAGGTGGGGGGCGCGTTCCTGTCCGCCCCTCTTCGCCGCGGATGATCCTGCGAAGCGTTCGCACTCGTCCAGCCGCCAAATGTCGCAGGAGCCCTGTGAAATTAGCGTAACGACCACAATTTTATTATGGCTTTGCGGAAGCTGCCCCGGCCTTCGCGTCGCCCTTGACCACCGGTGCGGACGCCGGCGCCTTGGCGGAGCGGTCGAGGTTGGCCTGCGCCGTCTTCGCCGCCGCGCTGTTCGGCGTGTTGCGGACGATCTGGCTCCAGTCCTCCCGCGCGCCCGGCAGATTCCCAGTCTGCGCCTTGATGGTCGCGCGCAGCAGCAGCGCGTCGGGGTCGCCGGGACGCAACTCCAGCGCGCGGTCGATGTCGGCGACGGCCTGCCGGTCGTTGGCCAGCGCCTTGTGGGCGGCGGCGCGGTAGAGATAGGCCTCGGCGCGCCGCGGGTCCCTCTTCAACGCCGCGTCCAGATCGGCCACGGCGTCCCAGAAGCGCTCCGTCTCGGCCCGCGCGATGGCGCGGTCGATCAGCAGGTCCACGTCGTCCGGCTGGAGCGCCAGGGCGCGGCTGTAGGCCCGCTCCGCCCGCACATTGTCACCGGCGCGCAGCCACGCCCAGCCCGCACGCCCGAGAATCGAGGCCCCGGCCTTCGGGTCGTCCTTGCCCAGCACTGGGGCCAACTCCTCCAGCCGCGCCCCGGCGGTGGTGAAGTCGCCCTTGTGGAACAGCGCCAGCGCCTGGCACAGCCGGGCATGGTCGCCGCCGCCGCGGTTCAGCCAGGTCTGCGCGCTTTCCAGCGCCTCGGCCGGGCGCTTTTCGGCCAGCGTCAGGCAGGCCTGGAACTCCCGGTTGTGATCGACGGCGGGAGCGGAGAAGGCTGGGCCGGCGGACAGGAGCGCCAGCGCGGCCGTGATGAGGTAAGCGTTGCGTCGGTTCATGGCGGCCTTACACTCCGTCATTGCCGCTTCCGACGCAAGGACCCCGCAAGACATGGCTTCACCCCGTCTGTTCGTCTTCGGCCTGGGCTTCACCGCCCGCGTGTTCGCCGACCGGCTGAAGGCCGAGGGCTGGCGGATCGCCGCCACCTGCCGCGGCGAGGACAAGCGCGCCGCCCTGGAGGCGCAGGGCATCGAGGCGTTCCTGTTCGACCGGGGCCGCCCGCTGGACGACGCCCGCGCGGCGCTCGCCGGCACCACCCACCTGCTGGTCAGCGTCCCGCCCGACGAGCGGGGCGACCCGGTGCTCGACCAGCACGCCATGGATCTGGCGGACCTGCGGACGCTCGACTGGGCCGGCTACCTCTCCACCACCGGGGTGTATGGCGACACCCAGGGCGAATGGGTGGGCGAGGCAGCGTGGCTGCGCCCGACCGGCGAGCGGCAGAAGCGCCGCGTCGAGGCGGAGCGCGGCTGGCTGAACCTCTACCGTCAGTACGGCGTGCCGATGCATCTCTTCCGGCTGGCCGGCATCTACGGGCCGGGGCGCAGCGCGCTGGACAACGTGCGCGACGGCACCGCCCGGCGGGTGGACAAGCCTGGACAGGTGTTCAGCCGCATCCATGTGGAGGACATCGCGGCGACGCTGCGCGCCTCGATGGACAAGCCGACGCTGGGCGCGGTCTACAACGTCGCCGACGACCTGCCCTCCCCCTCCCACGAGGTGGTGAGCTACGCCTGCGGCCTGCTGGGCGTCGAGCCGCCGCCGCTGGTGCCCTTCGAGGAGGCCGGGCTGTCGCCAATGGCCGCCAGCTTCTACGCCGACTGCCGCCGGGTGAAGAACGACCGCATCAAGCGCCAGCTCGGCGTCGCGCTGGCCTACCCGGACTACCGCGCCGGCCTGGACGCGCAATTCGCGGCGGAGAGCGGGCGGTAGAGTCGCGGCGACGCGAATCGCGTGCCCTCCCGCCCCGGCCGCAATCCCCCTACGGCGGCACCCCGCGGGGGCGTCACGGGCCTCCGGATGGGCTGGAATCGTCGTTTCCGGCGACCGCCCGACCGCGCCGAACGAATTTGGTTCGGCAAAACCGACGTTGTGGTATCATGCGCCCCCGTTCCGGCCCGCTGGATTGCGGCCGGACCGGCATGGGTACGCCTGCGAATCGCAAAAAACACGACCTGCCGAGACGACGACCAGCATGAACATCATCATCGAACGCGCCGCCCTTCTCCGGTCCCTTGGTCATGTGCAGAGCGTGGTGGAGCGCAGGAACACCATCCCCATTCTGTCCAACGTGCTGCTGCGGGCGAGCGACGGCGAGCTGTCGCTGGCCGCCACCGACATGGACCTGGAGATCGTCGAGACGGTCCCGGCCACGGTGACCCGCTCCGGCGGCACCACCGCCCCGGCCCACACGCTGTACGACATCGTGCGCAAGCTGCCCGACGGCAGCCAGGTGGAGCTGGACATCGGCGGCCCGAATGGGGGCGGCGACGGCACGATCCTGACGCTGCGCGCCGGCCGCTCGCAGTTCAAGCTGTCCTGCCTGCCGGTCGATGATTTCCCGCAGCTCTCCGGCGGCGACCTGCCGCACCGCTTCGACCTGACGGCGGGCGATCTGCGGGCGCTGGTCGACCGCACGCGCTTCGCCATCTCGACCGAAGAGACGCGCTACTACCTCAACGGCATCTACCTGCATGCCGCCAAGGCCAAGGCCGGCGGGGCCGAGCTGCCGGTGCTGCGCGCCGTGGCGACCGACGGCCACCGTCTGGCGCGGGTCGAGATGCCGCTGCCGGAGGGCGCCGCCGGCATTCCCGGCGTCATCGTTCCGCGCAAGACCGTCAACGAGATCCGCAAGCTGATCGACGAGGCCGCCGACCGCATCGAGCTGTCGCTGTCGGACAACAAGATCCGCTTCGCCTTCGATTCGGTGGTGGTGACCTCCAAGCTGATCGACGGCACCTTCCCGGATTACGAGCGGGTCATCCCGGTCGGCAACGACAAGACGATGGAGGTGGACGCCAAGCTGTTCGCCGCCGCCGTGGACCGCGTCGCCACCATCTCCACCGAGAAGAGCCGGGCGGTGAAGCTGTCGCTGACCCGCGGCACGCTGACCCTGTCCGCCACCAGCCCCGAAGCCGGCAGCGCCACCGAGGAGCTGGAGGTCAATTACCAGGAAGGCCCCCTGGAAATCGGCTTCAACTCTCGCTATCTGCTTGATATCACGCAGCAGATCGAGGGCGAGGGCGCGCGCTTCTCGCTGGCCGACGCCGCGTCGCCGACCATCGTGCGCGACGTCGCCGACGCCACGGCCCTTTACGTGTTGATGCCGATGCGTGTGTGACCGGTCCGGATGGATCGGCGCTTTTCGGGCCGGCGCGCTCCGGACCCCGTGTCTGACGGGGTGCGGCGGCCCGGCCCCCGCATCCCGGATCGGACGCTTTGCTCGACGCCAGACAGACTTCGCCCTACCCCACCCCCGTGGGGGACGCTCCGGCCGCTTTGGCGGTGACGCGCCTGACCCTGACCCGCTTCCGCGGCTATGACAGCGCGCGCCTGGAGCCCGACCACCGGCCGGTGGTGCTGACCGGACCGAACGGCGCCGGCAAGACCAACCTGCTCGAAGCGGTCAGCTTCCTTGCCCCCGGGCGCGGCCTGCGCGGCGCCAAGCTGTCGGAGGTCGAGCGGATCGGTGGCAGCACCGGCAATGGCGCCGGCTGGGCGGTCGCCGCCGTTCTGGACACCCCCACCGGCCCGGTGGAGATCGGCACCGGCCGCGAGATCGGGCCCCAGGCGGCTTCGGGCGTCGAGCGCGACCGCCGCGTCGTCCGGGTGGACGGACATCCCGCCAAGGGCCAGACCGTGCTGGCCGAGCATGTCGCCGTCGTCTGGCTGACCCCGCAGATGGACCGGCTGTTCCTGGAGGGCTCCAGCGGGCGCCGCCGCTTCCTCGACCGCCTCGTCTTCGGCTTCGACCCCGCCCACGCCGGCCGGCTCAGCCGCTACGAGCACGCCCTGCGCGAGCGCGCCCGCCTGCTGCGCGAAGGGCACCGCGGCTGGAACGGCGACGAGGGCTGGCTGGGCGGGCTGGAGGACCAGATGGCGACCACCGGAGTCGCCGTGGCCGCCGCCCGCCGCGACGTGGTGCAGCGGCTGCGCGCCGCCTGCGGGCGGGCCGTCGGCCCCTTCCCCGGCGCCGACCTGACGGTGCAAGGCACGGTGGAGCGCTGGCTCGACGAGGGTCCCGCCCTGGCCGCCGAGGACGCTCTGCGCCGCTCGCTGCGCGACAGCCGGCGCGCCGATTCGGATGGCGGCGGCGCCACGCTGGGGCCGCACAAGAGCGACCTCGCGGTGCGCCACGCCCAGAAGGACATGCCGGCGGCGCTCTGCTCCACCGGAGAGCAGAAGGCGCTGCTGATCGCCATCATGCTGGCAAACGCCCGCCTTCTGGCGGCGGAGCGCGGCGCCGCCCCCCTGCTGCTGCTCGACGAGGTGGCCGCCCATCTGGACCCGCAGCGGCGCGAGGCGCTGTTCGACGAAATCCTGGCGCTGGGCGCCCAGGCCTGGATGACCGGCACCGACGATTCGGTCTTCGGGCCGCTCGGCGGTGCGGCCAAACGCTTCCACATCGAGGATGCGACCGTGACCCCGGCCTAGCCCCCCAAAAGACCCGCGAAAAAGGGCTGAAAAGCCCAGAAAATCGCCCGCGGAACAACGGTATTCCGCCGAAACCCAACGCAGTCTGCTATAGTCGAGCCATGGCACAGGAAGCACTGAAGAACGACCTCCCGCAGCAGGATTACGGCGCGGAATCGATCACCGTCTTGCGCGGGCTGGACGCCGTGCGCAAGCGTCCGGGCATGTACATCGGCGACACCGATGACGGCTCCGGACTGCACCACATGGTCTACGAGGTCGTGGACAACGCGATCGACGAGGCGCTGGCCGGCTACTGCGACGCGGTCGTGGTGCAGCTGAACGCCGACGGGTCGGTCACGGTGCGCGACAACGGCCGCGGCATTCCCACCGACATCCACTCCGAAGAGGGCGTGTCGGCGGCGGAGGTCGTGATGACCCAGCTCCACGCCGGCGGCAAGTTCAACCAGAACTCCTACAAGGTGTCGGGCGGCCTGCACGGCGTGGGCGTGTCGGTGGTGAACGCCCTGTCGGAGACGCTGGAGCTGCGCATCTGGCGCAACGGCCGCGAATGGTTCATGCGCTTCCGCCACGGCGTCGCCGACGAGCGGCTGGCCGACATCGGCGCGGCCCCGATGGTCGACGACGGCAAGGGTGGGCAGAAGCCGCTGTCCGGCACCGAGGTCACCTTCCTGCCGTCCAAGGACACCTTCACCAACACCGAATTCGACTTCGCGACGCTGGAGCACCGGCTGCGCGAGCTGGCCTTCCTGAACTCCGGCGTGCGGCTGGTGCTGACCGACGCCCGCGGGGTGGAGCCGAAGGTCCAGGACCTGCACTATGAAGGCGGGCTGGAAGCCTTCGTGAACTGGCTCGACCGCTCCAAGGTGCCGCTGCACAAGCCGGCGATCTCGATCAAGGCGGAGCGCCCGACCGAGCATGGCGGCGTGGTCACCGTGGAATGCTCGCTCCAATGGAACGACAGCTACCACGAGACGACCCTCTGCTTCACCAACAACATCCCGCAGAAGGACGGCGGCACCCACCTCGCCGGCTTCCGCGCGGCGCTGACGCGCGCGATCAATAACTACGCCAACGAGTCGGGCATCGCGAAGAAGGAGAAGGTCAACCTCTCCGGCGACGACGCGCGCGAGGGCCTGACCTGCGTGCTGTCGGTGAAGGTGCCCGATCCGAAATTCTCCAGCCAGACCAAGGACAAGCTGGTCTCCTCCGAAGTCCGCCCGGTGGTCGAGGCGGTGGTGGGCGAATGCCTCGCCCAGTATTTCGAGGAGCATCCGGCGGACGCCAAGCGCGTCGTCCAGAAGGTGGTCGAGGCCGCCGCCGCCCGTGAGGCCGCCCGCAAGGCGCGCGAGCTGACCCGGCGCAAGGGTGCGCTCGACATCGCGTCCCTGCCCGGCAAGCTGGCCGACTGCCAAGAGCGCGACCCGGCGCTGTCCGAACTCTTCATCGTGGAGGGCGATTCGGCGGGCGGCTCGGCCAAGCAGGGCCGGTCGCGCCAGTTCCAGGCCATCCTGCCGCTGCGCGGCAAGATCCTGAACGTGGAGCGGGCGCGCTTCGACAAGATGCTGTCCTCGGCCGAGATCGGCACGCTGATCGCCGCGCTGGGCACCGGCATCGGGCGCGACGAGTTCAACCCGGACAAGACGCGCTACCACAAGATCATCATCATGACCGACGCGGACGTGGACGGCAGCCACATCCGCACGCTCCTGCTGACCTTCTTCTTCCGGCAGATGCCGGAGCTGATCGAGCGCGGCTACCTCTACATCGCCCAGCCGCCGCTCTACCGCATCAAGCGCGGCAACGCGAAGGAGCGGTACCTGAAGGACGACCGGGCGCTGGAGGAGTATCTGATCGAGGCAGCGCTCGGCGACCTGTCCGTGCGCCCCGCCGACGGTTCCCTGCTGACCGGCGAGCCGCTGCGCGAGATGGTCGAGCAGGCCCGCGGCGGCCGCCTGCACATCGAGACGCTGGCCCGCAAGGCCGGCAACCTGTCGGTGGTGGAATCGGCGGCGGTCAGCGGCGCCCTGTCGGTCGCCCTGTCGCAGGACACCGCCCAGGCGCAGCAGGCGGCCGAGACGGTGGCCGCCCGGCTGAACGCGCTGGACGTGGAAGGCGGCTGGCGCGGCGAGAGCCTGCTCCAGGGCGGCTACGCGCTGGTGCGGACGCGCCGCGGCGTGACCCACCGCCATCATCTGGACGCCGACCTGCTGAAGAGCGCCGAGGCGCGCAAGCTGGACGCCATCGCGGCGGACCTGAAGCGCGTCTACGCCGAGCCGGGGCGCGCCTTCGAGAAGCAGAAGGAGAGCCGCAGCCTGACCGGCCCCGTCGCCCTGTTCGACACGGTGATGGAACTGGGCCGCCGCGGCGTGACGATCCAGCGCTACAAGGGTCTGGGCGAAATGAACCCCGACCAGCTCTGGGAAACCACGCTGGACCCGACCAAGCGGTCGCTGTTGCAGGTGAAGGTCAACCACGCCGACCAGGCGGAGGAGGTCTTCTCCACCCTGATGGGCGACATCGTCGAGCCGCGCCGCGAGTTCATCCAGGAGAACGCCCTGAAGGTCGCCAACCTCGACGTGTAAGGAAATTTGTCGGTTGTCTGATAAACCGAGGTTTCGCCACATTAAGCGAGGCGGGTGGAACACCCCGCCTCGCTTTTCTTTTTGAGATTGCGGGAAACATTCCTAGCCTCTCTTTGAGAGCCTCGGCGCGCCGCTTGTCAACATTGCCCGTCCCCGCCGACCGGGCGGAGGATGCGAGGTAACCCGGTCGGCGAAACGCGCCCCGCCCACACCCCCGGGCCGCGCCCCTCAAACTGTCCTTGGCACCGCTCGCCACCGCCCCAGAGCGTCGGGCGTCCCTCAATGTTGACAGTGTAATCGCCCCTTTCCTTTCCCGTACTCGCGAAGATAGATCCCCGAAGCCCCGGCGCCTAAAGACAGACCAGAAAAGGATAGGTGCGCCCGAAAGCGGTCCTGAGAATATTCGCTCGTTGCTTCGAGGACACCCGCGCTCCATCATCTTCGCATTTCTCCTTCACGGAACCATCGAGTAGGGGCGAAGGACACAGGGAACACACGGGAGAAGCCATCCTCTCCCATCCGGTGCGTCGGCGGACCGGAGGCGGAGCAGTAACCCATCCGATCGGTCCGACCGGCCGGAACCATCGGCGCCATCGTCGGAAACGGTGCCGGATCGGACTACCCCCGGGCGTACCCCGACTGCATCCGTGCGCCGGTAAATGTTCCCGTTGTGTTCTCAGCGCGGCTGGGTCATGGGAATATATGCCCGACAAGGGACGGGGTGCGAACCAGGAAGACCGATGTCCTGGTCCGCATGGCAGCGCATGAGGTGGAGGGACCACATGAACGAAGACGACGACGTCGCCGGTCCGGAAGAGGCTTCCTTCGGGACCGATGGCCCAGCCCCGGATGTCCGGACTCCGCCGCGGAAGAACGGCGGCGAGACCACCGTCCAGAGGAACCGCAACGAACGCGGCCTCGTCGCCAGCCGGAAGAACGGTATCCCGATGCCGTGGAAGCGAGAGGCGGAGCGGGACTTCATGCACCTCCTGGAGTCCGCCCCCGAGGTCCGGTCCTACGAGGGCCGCCAGGACGCCATCGCGGTCAACGTCGACGGCGAGATCCGCGAACATCGGGTCCAGTTCAAGGTGGAGGTGGCCGACGCCAGCGGAAGGGCGCACACGGTGATGGTGGACGTGTTCGGCAACCTCGACGGCGCCAAGGGCCGATTGGTCGATGCCGTCGCGGATCACTACTCCGCGCGCGCGATTCACTACGTCGCCGTCACCGAGGCGGAGGTTGCCCGCCAACCCCGTCTCGGCAACGCCAAGGCCGTCCTGGCCGGAGGCGCCGTCGAGCCGCCGGAGGACTTTCTCCTCGCCCTCCCCGCCGCCCTCGCCCGCGCGCCCGCGACACTCGGCGAACTCGAACGCGCCCTCTCTGACTGGCGCCCCGCCGCGCCGACCGATCCGCCCACGCCGCTTCGGAACCTGATCTACGCCGCCGCCCTGCGCGGGTGCCTGCGGCTGGAACTCCATAAGGAACCCATCTCGGAACACACCCCCATCCTCACCTGACGGAGGCACCTATGGCACGCCGGTTCACGCCCAAATTGATCTTCCTACCCGCCCAGCCGGTCGAGATCCGAGGACGGCGCTACCGGTATGTCCGGCGGGCGCCTGACGGCAGTGCGGTCTTCGAGGACGAACAGACCCAGGAACAGATCCGGCATTCGGACGCCGAGCTCGCCCAACTTCTCGAAGCCAAGCAGTTCGACGTCCTGCCCTGGCCTGTCGTGAAGGCTCCGGACATGGCGGAGGAACTCGCGGCGATGCGGGACCGCGTCGCCAACGACGAAGGGTTGCACGCGGAGACGATACGGTGGTGGCGGTATGTGCGCGCATGGGTGAAGAGCGGGAACGCCTCCTACACCAAGGACATCCTGAAGCCTCTGATCGAGCGGGTGGCGAACGACATCGGCGATCCCGAGCCGCCAGGCCCGAGCACCGTTCAAAAGTGGATCAAGCGGTTCCGCGAGCGCGGTCGAGTGTTCGAGGCGCTGGTGCCGATGACCCACCGGCGAGGCAACAGGACCACAAGGTTCAGCGGCGAGGTCATGGACCTGGTCGATAGGGCCATCGACGAGAGCTACCTTCAACCCGGCGAGCCGCCGCTTACGTTCGCGCACAACAAGCTCCTCGCGCTGGCCGCCGACCGCAACTCCTCGTTGCCCGAGGGCATGAAGATCAAGATCCCCTCGGCGCGGACCCTCTACCGGATGAGGGATCGGCGTATCGACGCGTACACCCTGGTCGCCACCCGCCAGGGCAAGGAGGAGGCCGACGCGCTGTTCCAGCCGGTCGGCTCCGCTCCTGGTGTCGATGCCATCAACCGGATATGGGAGATCGATCATACCGAGGTCACGAGCTTCCTCGTCTGCTACGGCCCGGAACCCGATCCTGATCGTATCATCGGACATCCATGGATCACGGTCGCCCTCGACCGGCATAGTACCATGCCCGTTGGACTCTACGTCGGCTTCGAGGGGCCGAGCCTGTTCACGGCCTTCGAATGTTTGCGCAACGCGATCCTGCCGAAGGGCTACATGCGGGAGAACTACCCGCAGATCCAGAACGACTGGCCGTGCTTTGGCGTTCCGCGCTGCGTCGTGCCCGACAACGCCGCCGAGTTCCGGTCCCCGCAATTCCCGACCGCCTGCGCCGCCCTTGGCATCGACGTCCAGTTTACCCCCGTCGGCAAGCCGCGGTTCAAGGGCAAGATCGAACGGTTCTTCGGAACCCTACAGACGCAATGCCGCTCCGTCACGGGCGCGCGCTTCGCCGACTACTACAGGCGTGTGCGCCGCCCGACGCCGGAGACCGCCAGCCTGGTCACCCTGGAGCAACTCGAGTACCTGCTCCACCGGTGGATCGCCGACGTGTACGCCGTCAGCCCGCGCCGCCGGTTTGACGGGCGCTCCGCCCGCGACATGTGGGAGAACAGCGCACGCATCCATGCGATAGCCCCGCCGAGCCGAGAGCGCGTCCTGACCTCCCTGTCCCTGACCGAATTCCGCGTGCCGCGCAAGGACGGCATCACATTCCTGGGACTTCGTTACAACAGTACGGAACTCGCGAACCTCCGCATCGCTCCGAAGGCGCCTCCCGAGTTCCGCATCAGGATTGACCCCGGTGATCTTGCCGCGATCCAGGTACACGACGAGGCGAACGACCGGCACATCAGGGTCGAGGTCGATCCGGAACAGCGTGACGTCGCCGTCGGGAAAACTCTGCACCAGTACAAGGTCGCCCGCGCCCTCGTCCGCAATAACCCATTGCGGTACGCCGGGAGCGAGGACATCGCGCGCGCGATGGTAGAGATCACAGAGTACGGGCTGAAGCGCCAGGGTAAAGGCACCCAGAAGGAACGCCGCGCCCTCGCGAAGCTCACCCAACAGCCGGGCGGGCGTCGACGCCAGGCCGATGCCCCCGATACCCCGCCGCGCCCGATCGTCGACCTCCTCCTCGAAGGCGTGGAGGCGGGCGCCGCCCCTAGCCCCGGGGAGGGTCCGGCGGACGACACGGACCAGATCACCGGCGAGGCGCACCAGGACGACATCGACTTGGAGCGCGTCGCCCGCCGCCGCGGAATCCGGACCGACACCATGCGCCCGCGGGGAGGCGGCGATGGAGTGGAATGAACGGAACCGCCGGGTCGCGGCCTTCCGGAACGTGTACGTCGGAACTGGGCGGGCCGAGTTGGCCGAGGCCCGCATCCGTGACCTGCACCTCAGCCACGGCACCGGCCTGGAAGGGCGGTGCCTGCTCCTAGTCGGCCCGCCGGGGGCGGGAAAGTCCGTGGCGCTGCAACGCTACGCCGCCCGCTACCCGGACGTGGAGGAGGATCTGCGCTCCCGCCGCCGGATACTCCGCATCGAGGTGCCGCCGGGATGCAGCTTGCGCTCCCTCGCCAGGACCATGCTGGCCGACCTGGGGGATGTCGCGCCGTCGCGGGCAAACCAGGTCGAGGCTACGAAGCGCGTCCATACGCTGCTGAAGGCGTGCGGCGTTGAACTGGTGATCATGGACGAGGCGCACCGCCTGATCCACACAGATACCGACCGAATCGCCTACGACGCCGCCGACTACATCGTCGGGTTGCTGAACACGAACCTCTGCCCGATTGTGCTGGCGGGCCAGCCGCACATTGAACGTGTGGTCACAACCAACGCCCAGTTGGGGCGCCGCTCGGTCGGCGAAGTTTACATTGGGGCCTACGACTGGGAGGACCGGGACCAGAAGGAAGAGTTCCGGCTGATCCTGAACGCCTTCGAGCGAGCGCTCCGTCTTCCGCTCCCGTCCCGGCTCGGCAGCGCCGAGACGGCTCTGCGCATCCACCATTTCTCACGGGGGTTGCTCGGACCGGCGGTCCTCCTGATCGAGGAGGCGTTCAAGTTGGCCCTGGACCGCTCGCTCGGAGCCCTGTCGCATCCGCTGTTCGCCGAGGTCGTGGACCGGCTCCGGATCGGGGATGGTCGGCGCCTGGTCAACCCGTTCCGGGTCGAGGCGCTTGCCCCGGCCCCGGCGGCCGGGCGCGACGAGGCGGTCCGACCGAGGGTCGAAGAGGAGTCTGCCCGCCGACGACGGAGACGCCAACCGACCGGATCGGCGGGCGGCCATGCCGACTGACGACGTCCCCATACTTCCGATTCGGGTTCAGCCGGAACCCGACGAAAGTCTGTTGGGCTTGCTGCTGCGCATGGCTGCGGCCAACGGTTTCGAATCCCCGACCCCGCTGATCCAAGCCTGCGGCTTACCCATAGCGGACATCGCGGCGCTGGCGACCAGTGTTTCGGCGGTCCCGCTCTTGTCCCGCCTGCTGGCGCTCGACGAGACCGCCGTCGCCGCCATGTTTTACGCCGGGCCGGACGGCGGCTCCCGCCTCCTCGGCCATCCCGTGCACCCCCATTTCATTTCGGAGCTATAACCCAGAATCAGATGCGATTGATAATCAACATCATATTCAAAAAAACGTGAGTGTCACCGGCCATATTTCCGGTATCATTGTTGTTCGACCCATCCATTCAACCCTACATACATAAGCGTATGGTCCGGTGGTGGGTCTTGAATGGTTTTTTGCCAAAATGACAATCCGGGGTGTGTTATGAAGTATCCAGTGCAGGACCTTGTGGTACGTAGTGTTGGACCAACGCAAATGCCGTCCGGTCCCGTGTATGCCGCATTGATAGAGCATACCCCTACCGGGAACCCTTTGGTGGCGGTTTATACTGACGATAAGGCGGTTGCTGATAGCTTGGCACAGTCCCTCGCTATTGGACTGCAAAAATCTCTAATTTTGGAAATTCCGTGAAATGGCGGGGGACTCCAAACAGAGTCCCCTCTGCCCAAATTGTATCACTGAGATTCCGGCGTACTTTCAAATGTGAATTGGTGTCGTGTCGGACTATTTGCGGCCCGATAGATCAACGTCGTGTCTTCAAGCATGGCGGATTGCATTTCTCGATGACCGGTCACCGAATAAACTTTGCATCGATCTGTGTCATTTGTTGATTTGGCTTCTTCTGTCATGGCGATACCTTTCTGATGGTTTGGAGAAATCAGATTATTTAGTATGTTGAAGGCGTTCAATATTAATAACTTGGACAAGATCTACAGGAAGCGACTGCAATTCCACCTGTGATGCGATCCCGCCGGACCTGACACCCCACGGCATGGACGAAAATGGTCCGGAGCCGGTCCAGCAGGGGCATCTTCTCCATGAAGACCCGCACGACCCGCTGGCCCCTGTGGGTGACCTCGCGTTCGACCGCCACCCGGAGGTTCCACCGCGACATCACGTCGTTGACGTACCGCTGGAGGTGCGGCTTCGACACGAAAAAGTGGACATCCCGCATGTGCTCGACCCAGGAGTTGAACGACTCGGCGGTGTTGTTGTGGACCCCATCACGGGCGAAATCCCAATCCCGGTGGCTGCACTGGCTGTGTAGGGCGAAGGACCGGGCAATCTTGGCGAAAGCCCCGTCACCGTCCGACATGATGTGGGCCTGGGGATCAACCTGGGCTTCGGCCAACGGCCGGATCGTGGCTTCGCTCTCGTCCGGAACCACGGTGGCCCTGACCTCACCCTGGCGTTCGGCTGCGACGAACACCGGCTGCTTGTCCGTGCCCCGGCCCCGCTTGTTCTTGACCTTCTGGCCGGTTTCGCCCTTGGCCTTGCGGGGCTTGCCCCCGACGTACTTGGTGTCGAATTCCACGGTGTTGGCGAGCTTGTCCGCCATGGTGAGCCAGAAGCCTTGAAGCTCGCGGAAAGCCTGGAGGATCTTCCAGACGGATTTCTGCGAGACACCAGTCCATTCGGCGATCCGCGTGGATGCCATCCCGAAACTGCTGTTCACGGAATAATACAGAATCTCGAAATACTTGGTCAGTGGGAGTTTCCGCGAGTGGAGCCACGTCCCGCTGGTCACGGTAAACTGCTTGTGGCAATCCCGGCAATGATACAGGTGGCGTGCCGCAGCCTTGCCGGCCAGTGGTACGGTATTCAGGCAGCCGCAATCCGGGCAATGCCGGCCATTGGCCCATACGGTTTCCTCAAGGAACCGCATGCAGGCCGCGTCATCCGGGAAGGCTTCTTGGAAATCCGTGAGTTTCATGGCCGGTATCCTTTACCGGCTCATTGTCTTATGAGTCAGCGAGGAGTCAATGACTCCACCATGGATTCTTTTATCATAGTGTTACTTGAGTTTTACTCAGCCCCGCCATTGCGAAGCGGTCGCGTCTGATTCTGGGTTATAGCCCCGTTTCATTTCGGCCCGGCGGCGCAAGGTGTGCCCCCGGTGCCTGAATGAAAACGGTCACCACAGAGGCTTGTGGGACATGGCCTTGACGACGGTCTGTCCGGTCCACCGCCTGCGCCTGGTCGAGCGGTGCCCCGCGTGCGGGCGCCGCCTCGGCTGGCGTGTGCCGTCGCCGTGCGCCTGTCGCTGCGGGCACGATCTGAGGCGGGGGCCGGGCGTGCCGGTACCCGTCGGCGAACTTGCCGGAGCCGGGGCGCTGCGACGCCTGTTCCTCACCGCACCCGACACCCTGGACGGGTTGGCCGCCGAGGTCGGCGTCGGCGGGACGCTCCGACTGATCTACGCGCTCGGCGGCACGGAGCTCGGTGTCGGCCACCGGGCCAAACCGGCGCGGTTCGCCGAAAAGCACCCGGACCGCGTGCACCTGCTGCTCGACGCCGGGTGGCGGGCATGCGCCGACTGGCCCGGGTCGTTCCACCGCTTCCTCGACGGCCTCGCCGAACGACCCGCCGCGCGCCACGGCCGCTACGGGGCCGCCAAGCGGTACGGCGGGCTTCCGGCCTGGTTGGGTAGCGTCGCCGACGAACCCTACGGCCGCGTCGCGTGGGAGGGGTTCACCGACCACGTCGCCCTGCGCCCCGAGCTCGCCACCCGCCTGCGCGCCGTCCGGCGAAAGCGCGCCGATGCCGCCCTTCCCGACGCGTGCGTCACCCTGGTCGGGGCCGCCCGGGCGCTGGGCGTCGCATTCGACACCCTCAGGGCGTTCGTCGACCGCCACGGACTCGTCGTCGCCGGAAGCGGCGGACAGGGCGAGCCGGTGCTGTTGCGCGCCGCCACCGTCGATCGTCTCCGCGCCGACCTGCGGGAACTGGTTGACCAGGACGCGGCATGGCGCCTCCTGGGAATCGGCAAGCGAACCTTCGTCGGGCTGCGCGGCACCGACCTGCTGCCTTCGCCCGCGTCCGGTATGGCGGTCGATTTGTTGGGGCGCACCGCGTGGCGCGTCGCCGATCTGGAGGCGTTTCTCAGGCGCATCGAGGCTGCCGTCGGTCAGGGGCGCTGCACCGGGGAACTCGTCGGTCTGCCGACCGCGGCGCGCGCCCTTGGCGGCCTGGGGATGGGTGCCGAGGCGGTCCTCCGCGCCGTCCTGAAAGGACGGTTGCATCCTGCGGCCCTGCGCTCCGAAAGGCGCGGACTTGCCCGGCTGGCGTTCTACAAGGCGGATGTCGAGACGCTCCGGGACGCCTTGGCGGCGGCGGCGCGGCGCACGCTGTCGATCGACGGGGCGGCCAAGGCGCTCGGCGTCAAGCAGGAGGTCGCGTACCACTGGGTCCGCCGCGGCTGGCTGTCGACCGTCGAGGTGCCGGGGGCGACGGCCGAACGGGGTGGACGGGTCACGGAGGAGGCGCTCGCGGCGTTCCGGCGGGAGTACGTGACGGCGTCCGACCTGCGCGGGACGCATGGGTTCGGCACGTCGAAGAAGCTGGCGCTCCATCTGGTCGACATGGGCGCGCGGCCGGTGTCCGGACCGTCGGTGGACGGCGGGCGGCAGTTTCTGTTCCGGCGCGCCGAGATCGACGCTTTGCTCGCGCGGCGCCGAATCGCGGACTCCGACCGGCGACGTACGGGCAACGCAACGACGGACGGAGGGGAGGACGACGGTGGGCCTGAACAGCATCCCCTGCGACCGGCTGGCCCGGGCCTCTGACCGGCTCGGCCACACGGATCCCGCGTATGGGATCGACGCTGTCCGCACCGCGCGTGGAGCGCCGTCGCGGCCGAGCGCCGACCGCATGACTACGACGTTTGCTCCATCCGGTCGGCGGGACGGCGGATCCGACGCCCCGCGCACCGACGGACGGGGCGGTCCGGTGGCATCGAATGGAAGCGGGAGACGACGATGGCGGTGGAACGGCACGGCGACTTTCTGGTGCTGCGCGATCTGGCGGGCTGCCGACGGGCGCTGCGGGTCACCGACATCTCCGAGGTGCGCGACCACGACGACACGTGCATGGAATCGGCCATCGTGACCCGCCGCGGGGAGGCCGTCGTCCTGCCCGACGACTTCGACGAGGTGCTCCCGCTCGTGGTCGCCCGGTGGGACCGGCGCTGATCGCTCGCCCTTCGCGAACGGACGGGCGGGTATCCGCGGTCACCCTTCAACCGCACGGATTCGCGTGTGCATGAAACCCAGTGCCCGATGCGCCGGACTTTGACGGCAGGGCGACCGTCCTTATACTGTTAGTTGATTCGCCTCACCAAGCCGCACTCCAGCCGGGCGGCGCGGCTTGGGAATCGTTTGCGACCTGAAGGGAGCGACCGACGGCGATCACCTCAATCGGACGGGAACGGCACCCCATGGCCTTGGACCAGCGCCAGAAGAAGATCCTGAACTTCTGGAGATCCCTGGAGATGTTGAATCCCCAGGAGCCTCCCAAGCTCAAGGAGCGTGGAAAGAAGCCCCCGTATTCCCAGGTGGTCGAGACGCGCGCCACGCAGGCCATGCCGTGGGAGTCTGCCTCGCCGCATCGGATTCCCGCACGTGCGGAGTGGACCGTCAACCACCGCCTGCATTTCGGCATCTACACTCTCAAAGACTATGCCGATGACACGCAGAAGGCGTTCGGTACCGAACCATCACAGGAAGGGGAGCCGCCTCGCGGCAGGCGGTACTGCGTGTCGATGCTGCTGCTCGCGGACGGCCATCCTGTCCGCGGCTCGGTGTCCCTGTCGTCCGTACCATGGGCGATTGGACGCGTGGAGCGGTTCGGCGCGAAGGCGATCACGGACTGCGGGGACTGGAAGGCGACGGAGGCGCTGGTCAAGGAGGAGATCGACGCCGTCCTGCCGCCGATGCCCGACAAGGAAAACGGCATACCGTCGGTGCCCATGGACTTCGGACTCGTCAGGCGAATCGAGGACATCGTCCGTCGGCGGTGCGGGTGGCTTCCGGACCGCGCGTCGCCGGTGGTCGTGGCGTCGTGGGAGAGCAAGCGGCGGACGGACGACGAGGAGGAATCCGACGACGGTATCCTGAATAGCTTCTTCGTCGACGACCTCCAGGCCGTCATGGCGTCCGAGAGAACGGGGAGATGCCTAGAGGAGTATCTGACGGAAGGCCGCAAGGCCGTCGAAACCGAGGTCGTCCGCGACGTCTCATCCGTCCTGGAGGCGCTTGCCCCCGCAAAGGCGCCGACCGGCGCGTGGCCCGGAAAGGGGCATTACCCGCTCGTCCTAGCGCAACAGTTCGCCGTCAACCAACTCGTCTCGCGGCTTAAGGACACGACCGGGCTGTTCTCGGTGAACGGCCCTCCGGGAACGGGGAAGACCACCATGCTCCGCGACGTCATCGTCGCCCTCGTCGTGGAGCGCGCCTCCCGCATGGTCGCGTTCGACGATCCGGAGGCGGCGTTCTCGTACCGCGGAAAGGTGTCCGTGAACGATCGGGATCAGCCCTGGTACCTTCCCCACGAAACGCTGACCGGCTTCGAGATGGTCGTCGCCTCCTCGAACAACGGTGCCGTCCGCAATGTGACCAAGGAGATCCCGGCGGCAGCGGAGATCGATCCGTTATGGCTTCGAGGCGGCGCCGCCTACTTTACGGAGAGCGCAAGGCAGATCGCCGGGAAGCTGCCGTCGGAGGTCAGCCCCAAGAACCCGTGGGCGTTGCTCGCGACGACGCTCGGCGCCGCGAAGTACAGGAATGCCTTCGCAGATGCGGCTTGGCCACGCAAGAAGTCGGAGAATCCGGAGGCAGACCGTTCCCTGAACAGGGTGTTCTGGAACGTGGTCCCGGACGGCGTCGATTGGGAGGGCGCCAGGGCGCGCTTCCGCAACGCGGTAGCGACCGTCGAGACATTGAACCGGCCCCGGAACCATTGGCACAGACAAGCTGTCGACGCGCTCGCGGCCGCGCGGCGGCGCGCGCATCACATGTCGCGGCTCGCCGCCTTGCAGGTGGACTTGGACGGCATGAAGCCCGCGCTCGATGCGCTCGTCGCCACCACGGCCCTTGTCGCCCGGATGCGGGCGGACAGGAACTCCTTCTCGTGCAAGGTCGATGCAGCGCGGCAGGAGACCGTCGCCGCCGACCTGAAGCGCAGGATCGGAAACCTCACGGCGGAGAGGGCACAGGCGGCCAAGAACGTCGGTGCCGCCGAAGTCGAAGAGGACGCCACCCGGCGGGAGTACGAGGAGGCGAGGGAAAGACGCGAGGGCATGAAGGCCCGAAAACCGGTGTGGCTCGGTCCCTTCAACCGCCGCACCAGGCTTGCATGGCAGGCCGGGTTGGACGCCATCAACGACCGGATCGAGGCGCTAAGCCATGCCCTCACGGACGTCCGGAGGCGAATGCACGACATCCGATCCATGGTCGAGGAGTGCGATCAGGAGATCGCCGAGGCGGGACGGGCGCTGGAGAAGGCCGAGGCGGAACTCGGCAGGCTGCGAGCGATACCCGCCTATGCCGCACCAGCGCCGTCCGAAGCGCCGTCCCCCGGCTCCCCCGGGGCCGCGACATGGCTCTTGCGTCTCGACGAGACGATCACCGAGAGGGAGGTCGCCGTCGCCGCGGTCCGTCGTCGGGAGGACGAACTGTCCCGTGGCATCCGAACGGAATCGGAGGCCATTGCCGCCATCGACCGATCCGCCCGCCCCGTCTCGAAGGACGCCATGTCCGCGCTTGGGGCAAACATGCCGGACGTGGCGGCGTGGGCATCGGGGAACGATGAAATCCACCTGACCTCGCCGTTCATGGACGAGCCGCCCGCCAAGGGCGCCGCCCCGGGGCCGCTCCACGCCGCAAGGGTCGAGGTGTTCCTCGCCGCCCTGGCGGTGCACGAGGCTTTCCTGCTGAAGGCCGCCAAGCGGGTCCGCGGCAACCTGCACATCGCGTTCAACCTCCTGCGGCGGAACGTGCCGCACCGGCCCGCGGGCGTGGCGGCCGCAGCGTGGCAGACGCTGTTCCTCGTGTGCCCCGTCCTGTCGACGACCTTCGCCTCGTTCGGGCGGCTCTTCGCCGACCTGGGGGCCGAGGACATCGGGTGGTTGCTGGTCGACGAGGCCGGGCAGACAACGCCGCAGTCGGCGGTCGGGGCGATGTGGCGGAGTAAGCGCATGTTGAGCATCGGCGACCCCATCCAGCTGGAGCCGGTCGTCCCGATCCCAAAGGGGGTCGTCGCCGCCGTGCGGGACACGTGGGGCGTGGAGACGTCGGCGTGGGACGCGGGAAAGGAATCCGTCCAGACCCTGGCCGACCGGCGCAACCCGATCGGGACGACGATCTCGCCGGGTACCGACAGAGAGACCTGGGTGGGATCGCCGCTGCGCGTCCACAGGCGCTGCGAGAAGCCGATGTTCACCGTCGCCAACCGGATCGCCTACGAGAACCTGATGGTGTACGGAACGGTCGAG
Organism: Azospirillum brasilense; assembly: GCF_003349955.1. Taxonomy (GTDB): domain Bacteria; phylum Pseudomonadota; class Alphaproteobacteria; order Azospirillales; family Azospirillaceae; genus Azospirillum; species Azospirillum brasilense_B. The sequence continues at coordinate 7,504 of NZ_QLKQ01000023.1, read as the reverse complement.
AATCCCGCGTTCGAGACCCCGCTCCCGGGATGCCTGTGGATCGACGTCCGCGGCAGGATGGACCAAGGCAACTATTCGTCCAAGGAGGGAGAGATCGCCGTCGAACTGTTCCGCATGATCCGGGAACACCGGGAGAAGTCGGCGGGACGGATGGACTTCGCGTCCTTCGACCTGAAGACCTACGCGATATCGCCGTTCCGGGACGTGGCGGACAACCTTCGCGACGCCTTGGTCGACGCGGGCTTCCCGAAGGTGTGGGCGTCGCAGTCCGTCGGGACCGTGAACACATTCCAGGGCAAGGAGGCGGACGAGGTCGTCATCGTCCTCGGCGGGAAACCGGGAGCCAGGACTAGGATGTGCCGGAAGCCGAACCTGCTCAACGTGGCCCTGACACGCGCCAAGCGTCGGGTCTACGTCGTCGGCGATTACGGCGGCTGGTCGCAGTTGCCGTACTTCGATGTCCTCGCCGGGGCGGACGGAATCACGAGGGTGATGCCGGAAGACGTTCTGGCGGTGCCGGGCACCCTCCCCTAAGGGGTTGGAGTCCCGGCGATATCGGAAAACGACCGGCTTGGCGGGGCGTCCCCCGCAGATTCGGAATACGGGCGCCCCGTCCCGGGACGAGGCGCCCGCCGGACCGCCCTACAGCTTGAACGGGCCGCTCGCGGCGAAGCCCCGCGGCTCCACCGTCTGGCGCGCGATGACCGGCAACAGATCCCTCCGGAACGCGTTCATCGGCTTGTCGGGGGACTGGAGCCACTTGCCGTCCTTCCGCTCCAGCCACCCGGAGGCGAACGCGTCGCCCGCGAGGAAGCCAGCGTTGGCGGTCCGGACGAACTCCGCCGCCCGCTCGGTCGGCCTCACGGCCACGCTCACCCCCAACTCGCCGAAACCGGCATCGCGGACGCTGGCGATCGCCGGGAGACCGGCGAAGTCGAAGCGGTAGACCCCCTCCCCGTCGCCCCAACGGTTGTCGCCCGCGTCCAGGCCGAACAGCCCCCGGTCCAACCCGGCGTTGATTGCGGCCACCATCATGTTCCGCCACGCCGCCGTCCGGGTCGGCCCGCCGACGCTTTTCGCCAGCATGTCGTCTCCCCGTCTGCGCCGCGGCCGGTCCGCGGGGGCGATGTTCAGGAAGGCGTTCGGCCCGATCCCGTCCCATTTCACCGTGAACCCAAGGTGCAGCGCCGCCGCGATGAACATGCCGTTGCTCACGTAGCTGTCCGGCTCCCCACGCTCGCTGTGGAACCGCTCCGCCGCGTGCTTCCAGCCGTAGCTGGTCGAGTTGCGGTTCACTGTGGCGCGCCTCGGAACCTCGGTGAGGAACTCGCAGGCCCTCACGAACTGGAGAATCCCATCGGCCGACGGCATCTCTTCGCGCAGGCGGCGGAAGTCGTCCTCCCTCTCCTGGCGGCTCTTGCGGAAGTCGTCCGTACGGAACCCGTTCATCGACAGGCCCGGCTCCGCTGCCATGACCGCCTCGACCGCCGAACGCGCCTCGGCGAACTTGCACCGCACCACGGCCTCCTCCAAGGCGCCGTACTTGACGGCCTGGAAGCCATGGTCCTTCAGGTACTCCGAGAACACTCGGCTGTCGGGCGACCGCGTCTGCGGCCCGACGGCCAACTCGGCGCGCAAGGCGGCGTTGCTGCCCCAGCCGAGGCCGCGGGCCATGGCCTCGACGCGGTGGGACGACTTGACGTCCGGCAGCATCCCGATGAGTTCACGCTTGATGGACTCGACATCGTCGAGCGAGATCAACGTCTTCATGACGGTTTCCCTAAGTTTGGATGTGGATGCCGCAGATCGCCGATTACCAGCGGCCCATCGAACCTGGGACCGTGAAGACCTGAACCTTATGCTTGTGGCGTCTGACTCGGCGACAAGTCACGGGTGCCACGGACCACGCCACGAACGTAATCGCTGCGTTTCGGCATGTCAACGCGCCAAATCGGTGCGGTGCCGTCGCGGCGTCCGGCACGGCTCCAGGCGAGCACCCTAGGATGACTCTCCTCTTCGGATTGACATCTACTGGCAATGCCCGAAAACCCTTGCGCGCCACAATATGAGCGCTACCTTGGCGGGCGTCAGCGTGCCGTGGTCCGTGGGCCGGTCCGGCGGGACGCCTTGCGGGGATTGGCAATGCGCATCGGCAGGGACATCCGGCAGACCATCTTCGACGGCCTGAGGATTGAGAACGTCCGGTGGTGGGGCGCGCTCGACGAGGTCGCGTTCCTGTCCGCCATCTTCGACCTCGAAACCCTGCCGTCCCACGACAGCCGTTTCCAGGACGCCGCCGGGGACATCTGGCAGCACCGGGAGAACAACCCGGACGACTGGCCCGACGACTGGGTGTTCGGAGACCGCCGCCTGAACCTGCTCGGGTGCGTCGATGAAACCTTCCTGGCGTTCCTCTGCCGCATGCTCCATCCGGTGGTCCGTCCCGACGGGAACGAGGCGAGGGGCTTGGCGGCCAAGCTGAACGAGGCGCTGGCGCCCGCGGGCATCGCTCTGGTCGAGGAGCGCTCCATCTTCGGGCGCCCCGTCTACGCCGCGCGCCCGTTGCCTCGGCCCGTTCGTTCCTGAAGCACGCCAAGGCGTCGGCGGACGTCCTCGACGCCGGGTGGATGGCGAACGAGGTGCTCCGGCTCGAACGCGCCGTCGATGCCGATCCGGACGCCGCCCTCGGCGGCACCAAGGAACTGATCGAAAGCTGCTGCAAGACCATCCTCGCCAAGCGCGGCGCCCCGGCCCTGGCCGGGGTGGACCTGCCCAAGCTGGTCAAGCTGGCCCTGGCGGAACTGAAGCTCGTGCCTGACGACATCCCCGACAGCGCGAAGGGCGCCGACGAGATCCGGGTGCTGCTGAACAACCTCGCCACGGTCGCCGTGAAGATCGGCAACCTGCGGAACTGGTATGGGACCGGCCATGGCCGGGCGGGGAACCACAAGGGCCTCCAGCCCCGCCACGCCCGGTTGGCGGTCATGAGCGGCGTCGCCTTCGTCACGTTCCTGGCGGACACCTTCCGGGAACAGGAGGCGCAACGGCCATTGGCTACAGCTACCCCCTGAGCCCGGTCGCGAACTTGCCGGACGCTCCCTTATGCCACTGGCACTGCCCTATACCCAGATCAGAGGTTGGTTGGAGTTGCGCCTCGCGTGAAGACTGCCTATTATGTTGATAAGGAGACAAAATTATGCCGATGCCTGTGGATATTGTTCAGTTTGTATCGGTCAGTCCAGAAAGCCAACACTCACAGGCGATAGCGGCTGTTGGCGCGCCGTTCGTGTCCCAAAGGGACATGGAACGCTGGGGGCGGCGACGGGATTTGGAAGACGTCCGGGCTGATGCACGAGCGATGTTCGAGCGCGCCAAGGTTCTCTGCGAAGCAGCAATAGCTGAGCTGAAATAACGCGTTCAGGAATCTTATTCGTGTCTACATCTGACTTTGAGCAGATTACTAGAACTGCTCTTGTTTACCTTGAAAAGCGCTTGAATATTAAGGCTGCTTTTGAACTTTCCAAATTCAGGCAAATTATTGCACTATACGATCAGAAATCTGACGGCTTGGAGCCCGAAGTCCACCCGGCTCTCGCTGCTCAAATGTTATTTTTTAGCAACCCTCTCGATACCAATCGGGCCTACAAACACTACAATGCCCACCTTGCGATGGTGGTGGGTCTGTTGATGAGTGGGAAGCCGCCAAACACAATTGACATTGAAGAAATAGCCAAGAAGTCATTGCAGTTGCATGGCAGGGGTGATCTTACTGATTTCTACGATTTTCTCAGTAAATGGTAGTAGTAGAGCGCCTTTCTACCCCTAATTGATCGGAAATGCCCTGCATAACCACGCAGTGGCGCCGATAGTGAGGAACGCAGCTTCGCCGGGAGCACGTACGAACTCAACTCCATCCTCAAGCGCGTCACCAGGGACAAAAGTAAGCTGTAAAATTGGCTGGACGGGAAACCTACCGTATGGGACGACCTCGTGGTGATGAACGTCCACGACTGGTCCCCCGCGCCGCGCCTGGTCAAGGATCTCCAGCAACAGTCAGGAAGCAAACAAGACGGGCGTCGTCCACCAGGAACACCATCGGGTTCCGCTCGTCCTGACGTCCCAGGAAGAACACGCACACGGAGACGCCCGCCTTCTGGTCGACGTTCGCCTTCTGCTGTTCGACCGCGCGAGCCAACTCGTCGAGGAAGTGGTTCCGGCGCCGGGCCGACCAGCCCGCCATGTCGACGCGCACGGTGTAGTGGGCGCCCGGCCTCGGCTTTGGCAACCCCTCCTCGAACACCCACAGCACGGCGTTCACGGTGAACGCCACGACATCGCCGTCGATGACCGGCGCCTTGAACCGCATCGGGGAGAAGTGGACTTTCGCGGGAAGAAGGCGCGCTTCCCTGGTGTTTCCGAGCTTCGCGAAGCACTCCCCGTACGTCCGCCCATCGCAGTCGGGTATGGTCAGCCTCCGGTCCCGATGCCTGGGGAACAGGCAGTAGTGCTCGGCTATCCGCTTCAGGCTCGATGCGGTGTAGTCGTGCCTCTCCCGACGCTCCCCTTGCCCTCGGCCGCCCCCCGCATGGCGGTCGCGGACATCGTCCGCCGGTTGCCCCGGGGTCGCGACCTGGTCGCGCCGCTCGACGAGCTTCAATGCGCTCGGCCATCCCACGGGGTGACCGGCCTCGTTCCGGACCGGACGGACGACGCCGTTGCGGACGATGTTGCGCAGGCCGTCGGCGTCGCAGTCGGCGCCGTGCGGTCCGTTGGCCCGGAAGTACGGGGAGACCTTGTACCTGCGCCTGCCGTCGCAGGCCACAGGGACCATCTCGACCCCGCAGACGTGACATTCGAACTCGTTTGGGTGCCAGCCGTCGAGCAGGGGCAGTTCGGCGGCGTCGTAGACTTCCCGATCGCGGCGGTTGCGGGCAAGGTCCGGCATGTTCCCCCTCGTGGCGATTCGGCATGTCGGATACCACTTCCGGACAGCCAGATCACCGGTATCCGCAAAGGCACATCGCCGCATCCCCAACCTCATCCCTAGCCGCACCGTGGGTGGGACAGGGCCTCAAGGGCGACATGGAGCCGCAGTCCCTGGCCGTCGCCGGTGCACGGCGACGGCGCAATGCGCTTCCGATGGCGTCCCAGGCTGCGATCCCCATCAGCGGATACGGCATTCGGAACACCTAGAGTCCGATGTTCAGGGCGGCCGGGACGAATACGAATTCCCGCTTCGCCGCGCCGGGATCGGTGAGTTTGGGAAAGAAGGCGATGACGCCCACGTTCCACGCCCCGATGCGGGTGTCCGCCTCGTAGGTGGCGTGCAACGCGTTGTAGCCCCGGCGCTCGACGGCCCGAACGTCGGCCAGAAACGAAGTGTAGATATCACGCTTCTTCACCGTCTCGCCGGGGATGGCGAGATCCCCCAGTGCGCACGAATAGAAGTTTAGGTTCCCTCGCAGGATGGCGACGGACTCCGCCACATCCTGCGTGCATCGGCCGTCATCGACCAAGTAGCAATGGCAGCCGAGCAAGGCTGCGGCCTGGGGCTGCGTCTTCAGCGGGGCGCAGGGCACGGCCACCTTCCCCGCGAAGAACTCCGTCACATGCGCCAGGGCCTCTTCGAAGCTCCTCAAACGCCGAGGGCGATGGAAGTCGCCTACCTCGAACCGGAGCGCCACCGCCACGCGGTCCAGCGACTCGGCGCTCACCGCCTCGCCGCGCTCGATCCGTTCGATCGTGGACAGCGAGACGGCCGCGAACTGCGCCAACGTCTCCCGCTTCCAATTCAGCAGGCGACGCCAGGTGTTGACCAGCGCACCGACCTCCTGTGAGGTCGGAACATACAGCGCGCCGTGGTCTTTCATGCGGTCGGTGGAACCGGCGAAGTTCGGATCGTGGAAGCCCATTGTCATCTCCATGGTCATTCGGATGCCGGGGATGATGACCTCGTCCGCCAAACCGAAGGAGGCCGAAAAACCCTTCAGCCATCCCCTACCGAGACTGCCGTCTGGTAGACCGTCGGGACCGCCGCGCCGACCACGCCGCCGACCATGGTCGGCCTGATCCACAGGAGCTTCGTCTCCGTCAGACCCTTCCCATGGCGATGATGCCGCCAATGCCCGCGGCGCCAGTGCGCCGGTAGGGCGCCGCCAGCGCCGGGCTGGGCGCTCCGTTCCGCACGATAGCCGCAGAATTCGATCCAGCGCGCGCCGTCCTTCAGCGCATGGGCTTCGGCGGCGGCGCGGCCCTTGCGGGTGGACGCGCGTGCAACACGGGCGTGGGCGTGCGCATCGTTCAGACGCCGCTCCTGATCCCGGTCTGGCCAGTTCAGGTAGCACATCACGTTGAATACGAGCCGGACGACATCGTCGATGTGTTCAGGCTGACTGATCACATGGCGCAGGTCGTCCTCGCCATAGCTGTCCTCTTCATAATAGGTGTCAATCGGCAGCCCATGACGGCGCTCGTACTCAATGGCCTCGGCCACCGTGTTGCGGTGAGAGGGAAAGCTCACCGCGAACCGCAGCCACGGCATGTCCAAGAGCTCGGCCGTGGACAACGGCGCCGGTCCGCGGCCCCGAGGCTTGAAGGTAAAATCGACCATGATCGACCAGAAGGGCGACCATCCCTTTTGGGCAGGATCAAGACCTTTGTCTGCCGCCTCGTCGAGAACGGTGTCCGGATCGCCCATGAACCGGTGGTACTCGCTCCAGGCTTCAGCGTTTTCCGCCAAGCGCCCGGCAAGGTGCGTCTCGTAGTCGGGGTACGGGGCCAGGCCGTACGAGCGTAGCCATTCGACCATCCGTGGGTCTGCCCACAGTTTTCGGGTGTCGGCGACGATCTCGTCATCTGGCGGCGGAGGCCGACGCATGCTGGTCGCCAAGTCGACCTCGCACTCGATGTAGAAGCCATCGATCTCGAAACGGGGATGGAAGTCAGGCTGGAAGGTTCCAGGAGGCAGGGCGACGTAGGAGGTGTCGTACGGCATCCTGAGCGTCTTCACCGGCAGGGCCATGACATCGGTGTGGCCGAGCATCTCCAGCAGCGTTTGACTGAAGGCGAACAAGGCCCTGCCGTCACGCTGCCACTTCGACAGGAGGTATTCGAAGTGCTCCTCGCGGCGGATCACCTCCCACACCTGGCGCTCGGTGGAACTGGCCGGGAACGCGGCCTGGATGCGATCCTCGATGGGCTTCAGGACGCTCTGGTAGTATCGATCCGACGGCAGCGCGGAGTGATGGCGAGCCTCCTCAGCTTGTCGGTATCGGTCGAGCAGATCTTGAATAGGCCGGAGTTGGACGGCGTGCCGCCGGAAATGCAATTCCGAAAGCCGGATTTCAGGTTCAGAGCGGGTTCGCATGCCTACCCTCCATCAGCACCAGAGTGCGCGCAGCATACGGCGGTTGCAATGCTGGAACTAATTTCTGGCAGATACTTTCCGGGGGTCGTGTCCCGAGGCGTGGTGTAGGAGCCGGGGCGCTCATCTGGTCACCGGCGT
>NZ_QLKQ01000022.1 GCF_003349955.1 Azospirillum brasilense | reverse complement strand
GCTCGCCATGATCCAGCAATGCATGCGCGTCAAATGGCCGTCAGACAGGACCTAACCCTCTCCCCGGAGGGGAGAGGGGATATGGGGCTGCCCATGGATTGAGCACTTCTCTGGAACACCGCCGCCTTTCGCGGCACATCCCGGGGGACCGCGCACGCATCTCCCGCCCCGCCGGTTGTGGCACGGGCCATGCACTTCGCGCCTGTTCATTCGCGGAGGTCATGGATCATGTCGTCGCTGGAATCCTCACCCCCAACCCATCCGGTTGACGAGAAGCTTCCGCTGCTGCGCCTGCTGGCGCTGGGGATGCAGCATGTGATGGTGATGTACGCGGGAGCCATCGCCGTGCCGCTCATCATCGGCGGCGCGCTGAAGCTGCCCAAGGATCAGATCGCCCTGCTCATCAACGCCGACCTGTTCGCCTGCGGCATCGTCACGCTGATCCAGACGCTCGGCTTCTGGAAATTCGGCATCCGCCTGCCGGTGATGATGGGCGTCACCTTCGCCGCGGTCGGGCCGATGGTCGCCATGGCGGGGAACCCGTCGCTGGGGCTGTTGGGCATCTACGGCGCGGTGATCGGGGCCGGCGTCTTCGCCACGCTGGCCGCCCCGCTGGTCGGGCGCCTGCTGCCGCTGTTCCCGCCGGTGGTGACGGGGACCGTGATCGCCATCATCGGCATCTCGCTGATGCGGGTGGGCATCACGTGGGCCGGCGGCGGGGCCGGGAACCCGAATTTCGGCGACCCCCTCTATCTCGGCGTCGCGCTGTTCGTTCTGGCGGTGATCCTGCTGGTGACCAAATACGCCAAGGGCTTCTGGGCCAACATCTCGGTCCTGCTGGGCATCGTCGCGGGCTTCGCCCTGACCATGGTTCTGGGGCTGGTCAGCTTCGACGGGGTGGGACAGGCCAAGTGGGTGGACGTGATCTACCCGTTCCAGTTCGGCATGCCGGTGTTCGAGTTCTGGTCGATCCTGACCATGTCGCTGGTGATGATCGTCGTCATGATCGAATCCACCGGCATGTTCCTGGCGGTGGGCGAGATGGTCGGCCGCCCGGTGACGCCGGAGCAGCTGACCCGCGGCCTGCGCACCGATGGGCTGGGCACGCTGATCGGCGGTGTCTTCAACACCTTCCCCTACACCTCCTTCTCACAGAATGTCGGTCTGGTCGGGATCACCGGGGTGCGCAGCCGCTGGGTCTGCGTGGCGGGCGGCGCCATCCTGATCGCCTTCGGCCTGTTCCCAAAGCTCGCCCATGTCGTCGCTTCCGTTCCCACCTATGTGCTGGGCGGGGCCGGGCTGGTGATGTTCGGCATGGTCGCGGCGACCGGCATCAAGATCCTGGCGAAGGTCGACTACATGGCCAACCGCGGCAACATCTACGTCGTCGCCATCAGCATCAGCCTGGGGATGGTGCCGCTGGTCGCCGACAAGATCTTCCAGAAAATGCCGCCCTTCCTGTCGCCGCTCCTGCACAGCGGCATCCTTCTGGGCACCATCGCCGCGGTCCTGCTGAACCTGTTCTTCAACGGGCTGGGCAAGGCGACCAGCGAGGAGTTCGTCGCCGCCGCCAAGACCGCGGAAGCGTAACCGTTTAGCCCTCTCCCCTCTGGGGAGAGGGTGCCCGCGAAGCGGGCGGTGAGGGGGTTGCACTTTTGCCGGACGATCCGCCACGCGCAACCCCCTCACCCTAACCCTCTCCCCGGAGGGGAGAGGGAATTCAGGACGCTATTTCAAACCCCTTACGCCGCCGGCTCGCTGCCGTAGACGGACTTGGTCTCCAGGAACTCCTCGAACGCGACCTCGCCCCACTCGCGGCCGATGCCCGACTGCTTGTAGCCGCCGAAGGGGGCCGCGAGGTCGATGGAGGCGCCGTTCAGATGCACCATGCCGGTGCGCAGCCGCTTCGCCACCGCCCGCGCCTCGTCCACCGTGCCGGCGTAGACGTAGCCGGACAGGCCGTAGAGCGAGTCGTTGGCGCTGCGGATCGCCTCCTCGATGTCCTCGTAGGGACGGATGGTCAGGACCGGGCCGAAGATCTCCTCGCGCATGATGGTCATGCTGTCGGTGGCGCGGCTGAAGACGGTGGGCTTGGCGTAGAAGCCGCGCTCCAGCCCCTCCGGGCGGCCCGGACCGCCGCACAGCAGGGAAGCCCCCTCCTCGATGCCGGTCTGGATCAGGCGCTGCACCCGCTCGTACTGGCGCTGGTTGGCGATCGGGCCGACGCCGGTGCGGTCGCCGCGCGGGTCGCCGACCACCAGACGGGCGCAGACCTGGGCGGCGATCTTCTCCGCCTCGTCCAGGCGGGAGGCCGGGACATACATGCGCGACGGCGCGTTGCAGCTCTGCCCGGTGTTGGACATCATCGACCGCACGCCGTGGGTCACCGCCTTGGTCAGGTCGGCGCTCTCGCAGATGATGTTGGCGGACTTGCCGCCCAGCTCCAGCGACACGCGCTTGATGCTGTTGGCGGCGTTGTGGGACACCGACGCGCCGGCTCGGGTGGAGCCGGTCAGCGACACCATGTCGACCAGCGGGTGCGAGGCCAGCACCGGACCGACCACCGCGCCGTCGCCGTAGAACATGTTGAAGACGCCCGCCGGCACCCCGGCCTCGTGCAGGATCTCGGCGAAGATCCAGGCCGAATAGGGGGCGAACTCGCTGGGCTTCAGCACCATCGTGCAGCCGGTGGCGAGCGCCGGGGCGACCTTGCAGGCGATCTGGTTGATCGGCCAGTTCCACGGCGTGATCATCGCGCAGACGCCGACCGGCTCGCGCAGGATGCGGGTGGTGCCGCGGGTCCGCTCGAACGGGTATTCGCGGGCGGCCTCAAGGGCCGTCTTGAAATGGGCCAGCCCCATGAAGGCCTGCGCCGGCTTCGACAGCGCCGCCAGGGGTGCGCCCATCTCCTCGGTGATGGCGTCGGCCACCTCGTCCATGCGCTTCTCGAAGAGCGCGCAGACGGCGGCCAGCAGCTCCAGCCGCTCGTTCAGGGGGGTGCGGGAAAAGCCGTCGAAGGTGGCGTGGGCCGCCGCCACCGCGCGCCGCGCGTCCTCCGGCCCGCCGAGCGCCACGGTGCCCGACACCTGCTCCGTCGCCGGGTTCAACACCTCCATCACGGTGGCGCCCGCCGCGGGTTCGGTCCAGGCGCCGCCAATGTAGAAGGATTGGCAGGTCTTCATCTCTAATCCCCTTGCTCTCTTCGTTGGCGTTTTCGGGTGAAACGATCCTGCCCCGTCCGGAGCCGTTTGCCAAAGCTTTCCATCGGGAAAAACCGGATAGGTCAGAAGACCGGACCCTGTTGACAGATCAATGGTTTCAAGCTCTGATCGTTGAACACATATGCGCCGCCGCTCCGCTTGCGGCGAGCCGAACGACAAGAATCGGGCCGCAACAACCGCGGTCCAAGGGCTGGGAGCCTGCTTCACGGGTACACATCAAACGTACAATCAGGGGGACGAGGGATGGCCTTACGTGATCGGCATTGGCGTGATCGACGTCTTGCGGATGCGCTGCGTTCAGGAACCTTGAAACACACCCTGCCGGCGGTGGCCGCCCTGACCCTGCTGGCCGCCATCCCGGCGCCGGCGCGGGCGGCGACCCTGACGGTCGGCACCTCGGCGGAGCCGAGCGCCCTTGACCCGCACTACCACAACCTCGGCCCCAACACGCGCGCCCGCAAGCATGTGTTCGAATCGCTGGTCAGCATGGACGCCAAGATGCGGCTCCAGCCCGAACTGGCGGAACGCTGGCGCGCCGTCGATGAAACCACCTGGGAATTCACGCTGCGCAAGGGTGTGAAGTTCCACGACGGCACCGAGTTCACGGCTCAGGACTTCGTCTACACGGTCTGCCGCATCCCGAACGTCGCCAACAGCCCGTCCTCCTTCACCGTCTACACCAAGGGCATCGCGGGGATCGAGGCGCCGGACCCGTACACCCTGATCATCAAGACCGCCAAGCCCTACCCGCTGCTGCCGGTGGAGCTGTCGACCTTCGGCATCATCTCCGCCAAGGCGGCGGGCGGCGAAGCGGTCACCTTCGACAAGGCGGGCTGCAAGGCCGATTCCTGGCCGACCACCCAGGCCTTCAACGACGGCTCGCTGATGATCGGCACCGGGCCGTTCAAGCACAAGTCCTACACCAAGGGCGACCGGCAGGTGTTGGAGCGCAACCCCGACTACTGGGGGCCGCAACCGGCCTGGGACACGGTGGTCTTCCGCCCGATCACCAGCGACGGGCCGCGCGTCGCCGCCCTGCTGGCGGGCGACGTGGACATGATCGAATCGCCCCCGGTTCAGGACATCGGGCGGCTGACGTCCGCCCCCAACGTCTCCCTGGCCCAGGCCCAGTCGAACCGCGTGATCTATCTGGCGCTGGGCGTCCAGGACACCCCGCCGACCATCACCGGGACCGACGGCAAGAATCCGCTGAAGGACCCGAAGGTGCGCAAGGCGCTGTCGCTGGCGGTGGACCGCGACGCCATCGTGAAGCGCATCATGATGGGCGTGGCGGAGCCGGCGAACCAGTACCTCCCCGCCGGCTTCTACGGCAACAACCCGGAAGTCACCGTCGCCACCGACGCCAACAAGGCGAAGCAGCTCCTGGCCGAGGCCGGCTACCCGAAGGGCTTCCAGCTCACCCTCGGCACGCCGAACGACCGCTACATCAACGACGACAAGGTGGCCCAGGCAGTCGCCCAGATGTTCACCCGCATCGGCGTGCAGACCCAGGTCGACGCGACCACCGCCAACGTCTTCTTCTCCAAGCGCAACAAGCAGGAATACAGCGTCTATCTGGCCGGCTGGGGCGCCGATTCGGGCGAGATGTCGTCGCCGCTGAAGGCGCTGATCGCCACGCCGATCAAGGAGAAGGGCTACGGCACGACCAACTACACCAGCTACTCCGACCCGGAGCTGGACGGCATGCTGGACACCGTGCTGGCGACCGTGGACGACGCCAAGCGGGAAAAGCTGCTCCAGACCGCGGTGAAGCGGGCGGTGGACGCCGACATCATCATCCCCCTGCATTACGAGGTGACGGTCTGGGCGATGAAGAAGGGGCTGAGCTACGAACCGCGCGCCGACCAGTACACGCTGGCGCAGAAGGTGACCCCCGCGAAGTAGCGTGGTTTGGGCGCGGCCCTCTTCCCCTCTCCCCTCTGGGGAGAGGGTTAGGGTGAGGGGGTTGCGCTTCTGCCGAACGCTCCGCAACGCGCATCCCCCTCACCGGCCCTCCGGGCCACCCTCTCCCCGGAGGGGAGAGGGTTAGACAGTAGCGGAGCGCCATGCTTGTCTTCATCCTCCGGCGGCTGGCGCAGAGCGCGGTCGTCGTGGTGGCGATGTCGGTGCTGGTCTTCGCCGGCATCTTCGCCATCGGCAACCCCATCGACGTGCTCATCAGCCCAGAGGCCGACGAGTTCGAACGCGCCGCCGCCATCGCCCGGCTGGGGCTCGACAAGCCCATGCACGAGCAGTTCCTGCGCTTCGTGGACAGCGCGCTCGGCGGCGACCTCGGCACCAGCTTCGTGCATGGGGTGCCGGCGCTCGGCCTCGTGCTTCAGCGCTTCCCGGCGACGCTGGAACTGGCGCTCTGCGCCATGCTGGTGGCGGTGGCGCTGGGCATCCCGCTCGGTCTGTGGGCCGGGCTGAAGCCGGACAGCCTGGCCGGGCGCGTCATCATGACCGGCTCGATCCTCGGCTTCTCGCTGCCCACCTTCTGGGTCGGGATGATGCTCATCATGGCCTTCGCGGTGACGCTCGGTTGGCTGCCGGCGGGCGGGCGCGGCGAGACGGCGAGCCTGTTCGGCGTGCAGTGGAGCTTCCTGACCGCCGACGGGCTGGCCCATCTGATCCTGCCCGCCGTCAATCTGGCCCTGTTCAAGCTGTCGCTGGTCATCCGGCTGGCCCGCGCCGGCACGCGGGAGGTCGCCTTGCAGGACTATGTGAAGTTCGCCCGCGCCAAGGGGCTGGCGCCCGCGCGCATCGTCGGGGTGCACATCCTGAAGAACATCATGATCCCGGTGGTCACCGTCCTGGGGCTGGAGCTGGGCAGCGTCATCGCCTTCTCGGTGGTCACGGAATCGGTCTTCGCCTGGCCGGGCATGGGCAAGCTGCTGATCGACAGCATCCTCCAGCTCGACCGGCCGGTGGTGATCGCCTACCTGCTGGTGACGGTGCTGCTGTTCGTCGTCATCAACCTGATCGTCGATCTGGTCTATTCGCTGCTCGACCCGCGAATCCGGCTGGGCGGAGGGCGGGCATGAGCAGCGCCGTTGCCAAGGCCCCGCCGGTCGAAACCCCCTTCCTGCGGCTGGCGCGGGACTTCGCGCGGTCGCGCACGGCGCTGGCCGGGCTGGCGGTGCTGGTGCTGATCGTGCTCGCCGCCCTGCTCGCCCGCTGGGTGGTGCCGCAGGACCCCTACGACCTCGCCCAGCTGGACATCCTCGACGGCATGATGGCGCCGGGATCGCTGGGCGGCAGCGGCTGGACCTATTGGCTGGGCACCGACGACCAGGGGCGCGACATGCTGTCGGCCATCGTCTTCGGCCTGCGCACCAGCCTGCTGGTCGGGGTGGTCGCCACGCTGATCGCTCTCGCCGTCGGGGTGGCGGTCGGGCTGCTTGCCGCCTATGCCGGGGACCGGGTGGACGGGCTGGTCATGCGGCTGGTCGACATCCAGCTCTCCTTCCCGGCCATCCTGATCGCGCTGATCCTGCTGGCCCTGCTGGGCAAGGGGGTCGATAAGGTGATCGTCGCGCTGGCCGCCGTGCAGTGGGCCTACTACGCGCGCACCATCCGCGGCTCCGCCCTGGTGGAGCGGCGCAAGGAATACATCGAGGCCGCGCAGTGCCTTGCCCTGCCCCACCGCCGGATCATGATGCGCCATCTGCTGCCCAATTGCCTGCCGCCGCTGATCGTGGTGGCGACGGTGCAGGTCGCCCACGCCATCGCGCTGGAGGCGACGCTGAGCTTCCTCGGTGTCGGCGTGCCGGTGACCCAGCCGTCGCTGGGGATGCTGATCGCGTCGGGCTACCAGTACATGCTGTCGGGCGACTACTGGGTCAGCCTGTTCCCCGGCCTCGCCCTGCTGGTCACCATCGTGGCGATCAATCTGGTCGGGGACCGGCTGCGCGACGTCCTCAACCCACGCCTGAACCATTAGGAGGGGCGCGCGATGACCGAACCCCTGCTGCGCGTCGACGGGCTGAAGACCCATTTCCTCACCCGCGCCGGCACCGTGAAGGCGGTGGACGGGGTCGACCTGCGGCTCGACCGCGGCGAGATCCTCGGGCTGGTCGGCGAGTCCGGCTCCGGCAAGTCGGTGACCGGGCAATCCATCCTCGGCCTCGTCGATCCGCCGGGCCGGGTGGTCGGCGGCCGGGTGCTGTTCCAGGGCGAGGATCTGGTGGGCGCCGGGGAAAAGCGGCTGCGCGCCATCCGCGGGCGGCGCATCGCCATGATCTTCCAGGACCCGATGATGACGCTGAACCCGGTGCTGAGCATCGGCACCCAGATGGTCGAGGCCGTGCGGGCCCATGAGGCGGTCAGCCGGGCGGAGGCGTGGGAGCGCTCGCGCCGGGCGCTGGCCCGCGTCGGCATCGCCTCGCCCGACGAGCGGCTGGCCTCCTACCCGCACCAGTTCTCCGGCGGGATGCGCCAGCGCGTCGCCATTGCCATCGCCCTTCTCCATTCCCCGGACCTGATCATCGCCGACGAGCCGACCACCGCGCTCGACGTGACCATCCAGGCGCAGATCCTGTTCGAGGTGCAGAAACTCTGCCACGAGACGGGGACGGCGCTGATCTGGGTGACCCACGACCTCGCCGTCGTGTCGGCGCTGGCCGACCGGGTGGCGGTGATGTACGCCGGCCGGGTGGTGGAAACCGGGACGGTGGCCGAGATCATCGGCGCCCCGCGCCACCCCTACACCCGCGGCCTTCTGGAATCGGTGCCCAGCCGCAACCGGCGCGGCGTCCCGTTGCGCTCCATCCCCGGCATGACGCCCTCCGTCCTCGACCTGCCGGAGGGCTGTGCCTTCCGCCCGCGCTGCGACCGGCCCACCGCAGCCTGCACGACCATGCCCGAACTGGCGGGAGAGCGGGACGACCGCGCCTGGCGCTGCTGGAACCCCGTCGCGGCCGAAGTCCGGGGAGACGCCGCATGACCGCCGCTCCCATCATCGAACTGGACGGCCTGACCAAGCGCTTCTCCCGCAAGCTGGACGTGGTGGAGCGTTTCGCCCGCCGGCTGGGAGCGGCCGTCGACGACCGGGCGGTGCAGGCGGTCAGCGGCGTGGACCTGTCCATCGCCGAGGGCGAGGTGGTCGGGCTGGTCGGCGAGTCCGGCTGCGGCAAGAGCACCCTGGGCCGCATGGTCGCCGGCATCCTGCCGCCGAGCGCCGGCACCCTGCGCTGGCGCGGCCGCGACCTGCGGGAGTTGTCGCCGGCCGACCGCCACCACGCCAACCTGAAGATCCAGATGGTCTTCCAGGACCCCATGGCCTCGCTCAACCCGCGCCTGCGCGTGGCCGACATCGTCGGGGAGGCGCCGGTGGTCCACGGGCTCGTTCCCCGGCGGCAGGCGGAGGACTATGTGGCCGCGACCCTGCGGCAGGTCGGGCTGGACCCCGCCTATCTGCGGCGCTACCCGCACCAGTTCTCCGGCGGGCAGAGGCAGCGCATCGGCATCGCCCGCGCCCTGGCGGTGAAGCCGGACGTGCTGGTCTGCGACGAGTCGGTGGCGGCGCTCGACGTGTCGATCCAGGCGCAGATCATCAACCTGTTCATGCGCCTGCGCGAAGAGCTTTCGCTGACCTATCTCTTCATCAGCCACGACCTGGGCGTCGTGGAACACATTTCCGACCGCACCGCGATCATGTATCTTGGACGGATCGTGGAGTTGGCCCCGACACCGGAGCTGTTCGACAAACCCAATCATCCCTATGCCAAGGCGCTGTTGGACGAGGCGCCGCGCGTGTCCGTGGAGAAGCGGCGGTTCGCGCCGATCCGCGGAGAGATTCCATCGCCCCTCGACCCGCCGGCGGGCTGCGCCTTTCACCCGCGCTGTCCGCACGCGATGCCACGTTGTTCGGCGGAACGCCCGGCCCTGCGCGCGATCGCGCCCCGGCGCTGGTCCGCCTGCCATCTGAACGAAACCACAGGTCCATGATGCCCTCACCCGATCCCGCCGGCCCATCCGCGTGCAGCCCGCGCACGCTGGAGCTGCTGCGCGACCTGATCGCCTTCGACACGACCAGCCGCAACTCAAACCTCGACCTGATCCACTACATCCGCGACCATCTGGCGGCGCTGGGCGTGTCCAGCACGCTGGTGTTCAACGAGGAGCGGACCAAGGCCAACCTCTACGCCACCATCGGACCGATGGACCGCGGCGGCGTCTGCCTGTCCGGCCACACCGACGTGGTGCCGGTGGACGACCAGGACTGGTCCAGCGATCCCTTCACCCTGACGGAGCGCGACGGCAAGCTGTTCGGGCGCGGCACGGCGGACATGAAGGGCTTCATCGCGGCGGCGCTGGCCATGGCGCCGGATTTCCTGGCCGCCAACCTGACGACGCCGGTCCATTACGCCTTCTCCTACGACGAGGAACTGGGCTGCCTCGGCGTGCCCGGCCTGCTGACCCAGCTCGCCGGGATGGCGGTGAAGCCGCGCCTGTGCGTCGTCGGGGAGCCGACGCGGATGCGGGTGATCGTCGGCCACAAGGGCAAGGTGGCGATGCGCTGCCGAGTCCACGGCCACGCCTGCCACTCCTCGCTCGCCCCGCAGGGGGTGAACGCCGTGGAATACGCGGCGGAGTTGGTGTCCTTCCTGCGCGGCATGGGCCGCCGCTTCGCCGAGCAGGGGCCGTTCGATTACGATTACGACGTGCCCTTCACCACGGTGCACACCGGGGTGATGGAGGGCGGCACCGCCCGCAACATCGTCCCCTCCGACGCCGCCTTCGAGTTCGAGATCCGGCATCTCGCCGACCATCCCGTGGCGCCGATGCTGAAGGAGCTGCGCGACTTCGCCAAGACGCTGGAGCCGGAGATGCGCGCCGTCCGTCCCGACGCCGGCTTCTCCTGGGAAACCCTGTCGGACAGCCCGGCGCTCGACACCCCGCCGGAGTCGGAGGAGGTGACTCTGGTCAAGAACCTCGCCGAGCAGAACGGCCATGGCAAGGTGGCCTTCGGCACGGAGGGCGCGCTGTTCACCAGCATCGCCAACATTCCCGCCGTGGTCTGCGGCCCCGGTGACATCGAGCAGGCCCACAAACCCGACGAGTATGTGGAGCTGAGCGAACTCGCCCGCGCCGAGCGTTTCCTGCACCGGCTGAGGGACGCCGCGAAGAAGGGCCTGTAAAGCAAAAGGGCCTGCAACGCGGAGGGGCCGGAGCGTTTCCGCTCCGGCCCCTTTCAAAGTGTCCCCTGGACCGTTGCGCTTCGCCGGTCAGTGGACCTCCACGCTGACGATGGCCGGCAGGGTGCGCAGGAAGTTCGCACCCGTGTCGGTCGCCTCGACGACGAGGTGGCCGCAGCGGTCGTGCCCGCGCAGGCGGGCCTCCGCGCCCATGCCGGAGGTGCGCAGCGCCTCCGACAGGTCGGACACCGCGGTGCGGACCCAGGCCCGATGCTCGGCCAGACTCTTGTACGCCGTTGCTTCCGAGTGATTCAGGGTAACGGTAAAGGTGTGCAGCTCGATGGTCATAAGAGCTCCGGAATGAACCGATTGTTCTGGGACAAGCTCAGTGTTTGACGCTGTTCGAGCATCCGCTCCGCCCCAACCGGACGGTGTGTGAAAACAAGCTGGAAAGGGACGTGCGGACACTTGCCGGTTGGCGGATTGAATCCGGGGATCAGCCGATCGGCGAAAAGGGTCCCTTTCGATTTGGGGAGCAAACAAACCGCAGTGTAATCGAAACCGGCGGCCGATGCTTGTGATATCGTGGGAACGCTGCTCTGCGCCAAGAGCGTTCACGGGACGCAAAAGGGGTAGCCACGGCCCGGCCACCCCGACAGACGTCACGGCCCCGCCGGACCGCCTTCAATCCAGGAAGATGTCCGGCGCCAGCGGGGCGCCCGGCTTGACCGCGTAGGGCTCCAGGTCGGTCACGCCCTCCTCCGCCAGCACCTCGTCATCGATGAAGAAGTGTCCGGTGCAGGTCCTGGCGTCACGGGTCAGGATGGCGTGGGCGGCGTCGGCCAGGATCTCCGGCTTGCGGCAATTGTCGAACTCGGCGGCGCCCTTCAGCATGGCGATGGCCGCCGTGCCGATGATGGTGCGCGGCCACAGGGAATTCACGGCGACCTTGCCGCGGAACTCGGCGCTCATGCCCAGCGTGCACAGGCTCATCGCGTATTTGGCGATGGTGTAGGCGGTGTGGTTCTGGAACCAGCGCGGGTTCAGATTCAGCGGCGGCGACAGGGTCAGGATGTGCGGGTTCCCGGCTTTCAGCAGATGCGGCAGGCAGGCCTGGGCGCAAGCGAAGGTCCCGCGCCCGTTGACCCCCATCATCAGGTCCCAGCGCTTCAGCGGGGTGTCCAGCGTGCCGGTCAGGCTGATCGCGCTGGCGTTGTTGACCAGGATGTCGATGCCGCCGAAGGTCTCCACGGTGCGGGCCACCGCCTCGGCCACCTGGGCGTCGTCGCGGATGTCGCAGAGGATCGGCAGCGCCTTGCCGCCGGCGGCCTCGACCTCCTCGGCGGCGGAGAAGATGGTGCCGGGCAGCTTGGGGTGCGGTTCCGACGTCTTGGCGGCGATGACGACGTTGGCGCCGTCGCGGGCGGCGCGCAGCGCGATCGCCTTGCCGATGCCCCGGCTGGCGCCGGTGATGAACAGGGTCTTGCCCTTCAGCGTGCGTGTGTCCGTCATGTCGCTTCCCTCCCCATGGTTCTTCCGCCGCAGCCGGCCTGTTGCCGGCGATGCTACCACACATCCCCCAGGACTCGTCCAGACGCGCACGTCATTCAATTAACCTATGCGTCAATACGGCCATCCCGTCTAGACTGCGCTTGCCCGTCCTTTTCGGAAAAGCCCGCCCGATGACGACCCTCCCCTCCCGCCGTTCCGTCCTGGCGCTGGGCGCCGCCGGCCTCGCCGCGCTCGCCGCTCCGGTGCGGGCGGAGGACTTCGCGCCGGGGCTGCTCTACGCGGTGGGGCAAAAGTTCGACAAGAGCTTCAACGAGGGCGCCTTCACCGGGGCGGAGCGGTTCAAGGAGGCCACCGGGGTCGCCTACCGCGACTATCTGCCGGCCAGCACGGCGCAGTTCGAGCAGGCGGTCGCCGCCCTGCTGCGCCGCGGCGTGACCGACCTCGCGCTGATCGGCTTCTACTACGCCGCGCCGCTTGCCAGCCTCGCCCCGAAACATCCCGGCGTCCGCTTCACCCTCGTCGACGCGGTGGTGGAGGCGCCGAACGTCCAGTCCGTGACCTTCAAGGAGCAGGAGGGCTCCTTCCTCGTCGGTATGCTGGCGGCCATGGCCTCGCGGACGGGAACCATCGGCTTCATCGGAGCGCTGGACATCCCGCTGATCCGCAAATTCATCGCCGGCTTCCAGCAGGGCGCCCGCCACGCCCGTCCGGACATCGGCCTGCTGGTCAATTTCGTCGGCACCACCCCCGCCGCCTTCAACGACCCCACCACCGGGGCCGAGGTGGCGATGGCCCAGTTCCAGCGCAGCGCCGACGTGGTGTTCGCCGGGGCCGGCGTGTCCAACTTCGGCATCTTCGCGGCGGCCAAGGACGGCGGGCGCTTCGCCATCGGGGTGGACAGCAACCAGAACCACCTCTACCCCGGTACCATCCTGACCTCGATGCTCAAGCGGGTGGACCTGGCGGTGGAGCGCGCCTTCGGCGAGGGGCGCAGCGGCGCCTGGACCCCCGGCCCGCGCGCCTTGGGGCTGGCCGAGCGCGGCGTCGACTACGCGCTGGACGACAACAACCGCGCGCTGGTCACCCCCGCCATGAGGGACCGGCTGGAGGAGGCGCGCGAGGCCATCATCCAGGGCCGAATCCGGATCGCGGAGGCCCCGTAGCCACTCTCAGGCGTGCCAGCCCTCAGGCGTATTGCGGCTCGACCCCGACGGCGAAGCTCAGGTCGGCGCCGCGCAGCGTCTCCACCGTGGCGCGGATGCGCGTCAGGTCGGTGCCGTGCAGGATGGCGCGGGCGAGGCTGGTGTCGCGCAGGTCGGCGCCGGTCAGGCTGGCCTCGGCGAGGTTGGTCGGCCACAGGCGGCTGCCGTCCCCGGCGAGGTCCACCGGACGCAGCCGCGCCCGCCACAGCTTGGCCCCCGCCAGATTGGCGCCGCGCAGGTTGCAGCCGGACAGGTCGGCGCTGGTGAAGTCCGCCTCGCGCAGGTCGCAATAGGACAGATCCGCCATCACCAGCTTCGCCCCGGAGAAATCCGCCCCGCGCAAGCCGCAGAAGCGCATCACGCTGCCGGCCAGGAGCTGGTTGGCGAAGTTGTAGCCGCGCAGGTCGACGCGCTGCATCTCCAGCCGCTGCCCGGCGGCGGCGTTGCGCTCGACCCAAAGCTGGTGGGCGGAAATGCTGTCGGCCATCCGCCCGGCGAGGCTGACCAGACCGGTGCCGTCCACGTCGATGCCGCGCCGCTCCAGCGTCTGGCGCAGTTCGTCGTCCAGCCGGGCGCCGCACAGCAGGGCGCCCTGCATCTCCACCCGCTCCATCACCGCGCCAATCAGATTGGCGCCGATCAGGATCGTTCCGGTCATGTCGCTGCCGGAAAAGGTCGCGCCGCAGAGATCACAGCCGGAAAAGTCGCACTGCGCCAGACGCGCGTCGGACAGGATGGCGCGGGCCATCTTGGACCCGATGAAGGTGGTGCTGCCGTCGGCGTTGCCCGCCGGCTTGCGTTCGTCGGCGCCCAGCATCATGCCCTTGCGCAGGTCGGCGCCGCGCAGGTTGGCCTCCTCCAGCGTGGCGCCCTCCACCCGCGCGCCGCGCAGGTCGGCGCTTTCCAGGGACGCGCCGGTGAGCTCGGCCTTCGACAGGTCGGCGCCGAACAGGTCGGTGCGCGACAGGTCGGCTCCGGTCAGCCGGGCGCTGCTCAGATTCGCCCCGCTGAGCTTGGCGCTGCTGAGGTTGATGCGGCGCAAGCCCAGGCCCGACAGGTTGTGGAAGCTGAGGTCGGCGCAGCGCCCCTTCATGCTGGGGTCGCGCGTCAGCCATTGCTGATGCCGGACCAGCGCGTTGCGGATCGCCCTCAGATAGCGCTCTTCCACGTGCGACGTCTCCGCACCGCCCGTCCGTTTCCGCCGGCCCAGGACAGCCGGTTGAACCATCGGGACCCTTGCCACGCAGGGATGTTACCAGAGCCGCCGATAAAAAGCGAAAGCCCTGACCCGCCGCGCTTCAGCGCAGCGTATCGGCCAGCAGCGCGCCGCGCGACGCCATCATGTAGAGCCCCATGTGGTGCGCCGGCTCCTGCGGATGGACCACCGTCTCCGGCAGGCCGAGGTCCCGCGCCGTCTCCGCCGTCAGGTCGTAGGTGGCGCAACCCGGCTCGTAGACCACAACGTCCTTCAGCGTCGGCATCATGCCGTGGTTGCGTGCCGACAGCAGGGTCAGGACAAAGTCCATCACGCACACGTCGGTGCAGATGCCGACGGTGACGACCGACGCCAGCCGGTTGCCGTTGACCCAATCCACCAGCCGGTTGCGCCCGGCCTTGCCCGCGCCGTCCGTTTCGATCGCGCCGATGAAGAAATTGATGCAGTCCTTGGCGATCAGGGTCGCCGAGGGCTCCGACTCGAGCCAGGCCAGTTCGGACACCAGCTCGTCATCGCCGGTGCCGATCAGGCAGTGCGGGGGATAGGGCGGTTCCGGCCTGTCCGGGGCGTGGCGGTCCAGCGAGACGCAGATCGGCCAGCCGGCCCCGGCGAAGCGGCGGGCCAGCCGGTCCGTCTCGGCGATCATGCGGTCCACCTGGGCGTTCGGGGCCGCCGGGGCGAGCGGACCGCAACCGACGGCGGCAAACCCCTTCACCTCGTCGATGATCACCAGACCGGTGCCCCCGGCGGGCATCGCGTAATCGCCGAGCGCCACCGGAAAGGTGCGGCGGATGGTGTCCAGCGCCTCGTCGCCGCGAGTCATCAGGTCCAGCATGGGTCCTCCCTTCAAACGGTGGAAATGTCAGTCCTGTCACCAGGGGTGCGCAACATTTCAGGACTGTGTCCAAGCACTGCGACATTGTGGCCGAACGCTTGCGCATGGGTCCGAAAAGATCAATGGAATTCAGGCCGATCGACCGTTTGTTGCAACCGCGCGACATATTCCCGTCTGCATGCGGCGGGCCGTGCGACGGAATACCGCAATGCCAAGCCGTGAAACCCGGTCCTCAATAAAGGAGACGCGAAGCTTCCGCCGCAACCATAAGGTACACCAATGGTTCTATCGGCCGAGTTCCTGGGCATGCTTCTGCTGGTCACCAGCGCCGCGGCGCTCGGCCTGTCCATCGTCATCGACGTCGGGCAGATCACGTCGGAGAAGGCGCGCCAGACCATGATGATGCGCCAGCACGACCGGAAGAAGACCGCGCTGGGCGAATGGGGCCGCAAGCTGGAGCAGCGGCAGGAGGAGATGACGGCCTTCCTGGCCCGCACCACCGAATGCAACGGGCGGCGGCAGAAGGCGCTGTCGGAAATCCGGGCGCTTGAACTGACCAAGGTGGAGTTCGTGCACGAGCTGGGCGATGGGGAGGAGGCCAGCGCCTTCTGGGTCCGGCTGACCGTGCAGGACGAATTCCCCGCCATCGAACGGCGCGATGTGATTTTCGCCCGCCAGATCTGGAGCTACTCCAACGTCGCCCATGTCTGGACCTATTCGGCCGATCAGGCGGCGGCCATGGCGCGCGTCGCCTTCACCGTCAAGAACGGCGTCCTGCCGACCATGGTCGTCCCGCTCGCCCAGGCGCCCGACCCCGACGCGCAAGGAGAGGCGGCATGACCGGGATGATGCTCTACCTCAGCCTCGGGCTGATGGTGCTGACGGTGCTGTCCAACCGCTATTGGCGGCGGCAGTTGGAAGGTCTGCGGCAGGCCCAGATCCGCATCCGCGAGAAGATGGAGGAGGTGGGGAAGGACGTGGAGGACATCGCCACCGCCTATTCCCAGATCACCCAGAAGCACGCCGAGGCCGAGAAGCGCGCCCAGAAGGCGGAACAGGACATGCAGGCCGCCCTGAACGAACTGGAGGCGAGGCAGACCGCGCCGGTCGTGCGCTATCATGTGTTCGACCGCTCCGAACCCCGTCCGGGCCGGTTCTGGGAGGCCGCGGTGCGCCACGTGCCGAGCGACGCCACGGTGATGACGGGACAACGCGGCTGGGTGGGCATCCGCCGCTGTCTCCTGACCGCCGAAACGGAACGGGAGGTGCGCGAGCGCGTCAGCGCCCGCTACCCGCGCAAGGCCGGATTTCAGGTGTTGGAGGTGGTGCCCTGCCGGGTCGCCGGCCTGTCGGTGAACCGCATCCCCGAACTCAGCACCTTCCGCCGCTCCGCCCCGCCGGAAGAGGCCGCGCGCGCCCCGCGCCGGGCCGCCGCCGGCGGTCGCTGACGAGGACAGGCCGACGGGGAAAGGGCGGCGCCCCTCCCCGCCGGCCACCCGCGTCAGCAGTATTTGCGCAGCATCTCGCGGACCTTGTCCGCCATGTCCGGACGCCGTAGCGCGTGGGCCAGCGTGGCCTCGATGAAGCCGACCTTGTCGCCACAGTCGTAGCGGGTGCCTTCGAAGCGCAGGCCGTGGAAGGGCTGGGTGCCGATCAGCTTGGCCATGGCGTCGGTCAGCTGGATCTCGTTGCCGGCGCCGCGCTGCTGCTTCTCCAGATGGTCGAACACCTCCGGCTGCAGGATGTAGCGGCCGATGATCGACAGGGTGGAGGGCGCCTCTTCCGGCTTCGGCTTCTCGACGAGGCCGCGAACGGTGGCCAGACGGCCGTCGTCCTTCTCGACATCCAGGATGCCGTAGCTGCTGGTCCGCTCGCGCGGGACGTCCACGACGGCGACGATGTTGCCGCCCACCTCGTTGTAGGCGTCGACCATCTGCTTCAGGCAGGGGGTGTCGCCCTGGACGAAGTCGTCGGGCAGGACGATGGCGAAGGGATCGTTGCCGATCACCGCCCGCGCGCACCACACCGCGTGGCCGAGGCCCAGCGGGACCTGCTGGCGCGTGTAGAAGCAGCGGCCCGGCGCGATCTCGCTGTGGCGCACCACATCGAGGGCATCCTGCTTGCCACGCTCCTCAAGGGTGCGGTTCAGTTCCGTGTCGGTGTCGAAATGGTCTTCGATGGCGCGCTTGCTGCGGCCCGTGACGAACACGAAATCCTCGATGCCGGCGGCCCGCGCCTCTTCCACGGCATGCTGAAGCAGAGGCCGGTCGACCAAAGGCAGCATTTCCTTTGGAATCGCCTTGGTCGCCGGCAGAAAGCGCGTACCGAGACCGGCGACGGGGAACACCACCTTGCGCACAGGCTTTCGCATTGGGGTTCTCTTGTGGTTGCTTGAGGAAATACTTCGAATATGGAGACGATTCGCAGATTTGCAAAACGCTCGTCCAGCTTTCTGCCACAGGCAATTCGGTGACGCAACTCCCCTTCCGTAACCCGGCAAAAGGTTAGTTGCGCAGCAGCAAATCCTTCGCTTGGTTGATCTTGGCTGCCAAATAGGTGGACCCCCCATGATCTGGGTGCACTTTCATCATCAGCCGTCGGTGGGCGTCCTTTACCTGTTCGGGTGTGGCTCCGTGCGGCAGCCCCAAAATCTCATAGGCCTCCTCGCGGGTCATGGAACCACCACGACCGCCACCACGACCACCACCATCCTTCGAACCGGCATCGTTCCCGCGTCCGGCGGATTGCTCTTCGGCGGTTCGCCAGTCGGGATGGGCGCGGTCCAGCCACGCTTCCAGCACGGAGGCCGATTGCGGATCGTCGCGCCGGCACTCGTCCAGCAGGGCCAGCAATTGCCCCAGCGTCAGCGACTCAAGCGCCCGTCCGCGCCACGGCCCGTGGAGCACCTCCCCCGCCATCGCTCCGCTGTCGTGCTGCAGCGTCATCCGCAGATAGAGCGTCTCGATCCGCGAGGTCTGCCCGCCGCTCGCGGTTCCGTAGGACGAGGGGCGGAAGGCATCGCGCAGCGTCCGCCAGCGCGTCAGCAGCGGGAAGGCCATCGCTCCCAGCATCATGGCGGTGCCCAGTCGCCCGGTCAGGATCAGAACCACGACCGCCACAGCCGCGAGCGCAATGCCGCCATAGCGCACCGCCGTGGCCAGCGTGCGCGGATCCGCGGACACGAAGACGCGGGCCAGCATGGCGAGACCGGCCACCAGCGCGATGCCCAGGAGGAAAAACCCAAACATCCCGCCCTGTTCCTTTCCTAGCCGAATCCTGCCCTATGATGCATGGCTTTGCCCCCCGCGTCCCCCCTGACCGTTGCCGAGCTGGCTGGTGAGCAGCCGCACCGCGTCGCCCCGCCCGCGGCTGTAATGCTCCAGCGCCGCCCGGCCGCCCGCCGCGTAGACGGCCACCGCGCTCAGCAGGTCGCGCAATTGCTGGGCGGACGAGCCGTCGAACGGGCAATAGGCCCCGCCGCTCAGCCGCGCGATGGTCTGGAAGGCGCGCTTGGCGATCAGGTCCCCGCGCTCGTGGAAGATGAAGACCGGGACGCCGAGCAATCCCAATTGGCCCGCCTGATGGGCGAGCTGATCGACGTCCTCCTCCATGCAGTCGCCGACGAAGACCAGCGCGTTGACCTTGCGGTCCCGCGTCTGCTTGATGCAGTGCCCCAGCACGCGTGCGATCTGGGTCTGGCCGGCCATGCAGGACACCGCGGTCATCCGCCGCAGCAGGTCCTGCGCGTTGCCGACCCACGGGCTGGCCTGGCACTCGCGGAACCCCCGGTAATAGACGAGTTGGATGTCCAGCCCGCCCAGCGCCGAGGTCGCCTGGAACATCTCGCCCTGGATCTGGCAGGCGCGGTCCCAGGTCGGCTCGCGGCTGGCCGTGGCGTCCATGGCGAACATCAGGCGCCCCCGCGGGCCGCCCGTCGCCCGCGGGAGGGCCGCCACACGGCTCAGGAACTCATCCACCTCGCTCTGGGTGGACCGCTGCTGCGCCGGCAGATTGTCGCGTTCAGCCATCGCCCGCATCCCTTCGCCATGGTGAGTCGTCATTCCGTACAGATGGGCGGCGCGGCGGCGCGGGTCCAGACTCGTCCATCCCGACTCGTCCACGGCGGCGCCCGTTGGGCAACAAGCCATTCGCCATGGTGGTTCCGCGACGCGAAACCGCCGGCGGGCTTGCCCCTCCCCCCGCGCCGTGCTTGGGTGGCGCCCATGAGCGACGCTGGCACCACCTTCACCCCCGCCACACTGCGCGCCCGAATCCTCCACGAGGATGCGGACGTCTTCATCATCAACAAGCCCGCCGGGCTGGCCGTGCACAAGGCCGGGCGGATCACCGACCATCTCGACCTCTACCTGCCCTTCCTGGCGGAGGGGGACGGCACGCCGCCGCGGCTGGCCCACCGGCTGGACCGCGACACGGCGGGCTGCCTCGTGCTCGGCCGGTCGCTCTGGGCGCTGAAGCGGCTGGGCGACATGTTCGCCGCCGGCCATGTCGGGAAGACCTACTGGGCGGTCAGCGAGGGCATCCCGGAGGCGGCGGAGGGGGTCATCGACTTTCCCCTTCTGAAGCTGCTGATCCCCGGCGCCTGGAACATCGTGACGCACCCCACGGGCCAGCCCGCCGTCACCGAGTACAAGGTGCTGGGAACCGGCAACGGGCGGGCATGGCTGGAGCTGAAGCCGCGGACCGGCCGCACCCACCAACTCCGCGTCCACAGCGCGGCCATCGGCTGCCCGCTGGTGGGAGAGCCCTATTACGGCCCGGTGCGCGTGCCGCCGGGAAACCTGCATCTGCTGGCGCGGTCGGTCACCTTCACCATGGCCTTCGACCGCGAACCGGTCACCGCCCTGGCGCCACCCCCGCCGCACATGCGGGACGCGCTGACCGCCTGCGGCTGGACGGAGCAAAGCGGGGTATGAGGGTCAGCGCCCGACCTCGGTGACGCCGTCGGCCAGCCAGACCATGCGGCCAAGCTCCGCGTCGCCGCCGCGCAGAGCCTTGCCCTTGGCGACCACCGTTCGCCCGGTGTTGTCCTGGATCGGCCCGCGGAAAACGGCGGCGTTGCCGTTGGCGAGCTGCATCCGCGCCGCGTCGGCGTGCGCCCGCGCCTCCACCCCCACCGCCGGGCCGTAGGGGGTGTTGCGCACGAAGCCCTGGTCGAAGCCGCCCTGGCGCAGATGCTTCCACGGCTTGCCCGCGGCAATCAGCGCGACGGCCTCGGCGTAGGCCTTCTCCCAGGCCCATTCGGCCCCGGTCAGGAGGCCCTGCGGCGCGAAGGCCGACAGGTCGGTGTGCAGGCCGCAGCACAGGATGCCGTGCGCCTCCGCCACCTCGCAAACCGGGCGCGCCCCGTCGAGCTGGGCGGCCAGCACGTCGGCTCCGCCGTCGGCCAGCGCGCGGGCGGCCTCGGCGACCTGCCGCGGCGTCGCCGCCTCGCCGACGAAGGCGACGCGCAGCGCGGTCGCGGAATCGGCGCGCCGCGCGCCGAGCGCGAAGGCGTTCACGCAGCGCAGCACGTCTGGCGCGGGGTGGGAGGCGACGAGGCCGATGGTCTTCGCCCGGCTGGCGTAACCGGCGACGAGGCCGGAGATGTGCTGCGCCTCGTCGAGATAGCCTTCGAAGAATCCGGTGTTGATCGGCAGGCGGTCGCGGTCCAGCGGCGCGCCGGAAAACAGGAACACCGTGTCGCGATGGGCGTCGGCCTGGGCCAGCAGCCCCGGCAGGGCGTCGCCCGCGGCGGTGACGATGACGATCCGACAGCCCTGGGGGCCGACCAGCTCCTCCGCCGTGGCGGCCAGCGTGCCGGCGGCGTGCTCCCGTTCCTCCAGCCGCAGGCCGGGCAGGACGGTCAGGGCCCGGGCGGCCTCGGCATGGGCCTGGTTGAAACCGAAATCCGTGCGGTCGCCACAGTAGAGGACGCCGACACCCAAGTCGGATGATCCAGCCGCGGATGGCCCAAGAGGAGATGGCCCAAGAGCGGGCGATCCAAGGGCGGACGCCGCCGCTTGCCCCGCCGCCTGCCCCAACGCCTGGGGTGCGGTCAGAAGCATGGCCCCGGCCCCGAAGGCGCCCCCGAAAGCCCGGAGGACATCCCGTCGATTGTGGGCCCGGCGGTTATGGATCAATGTCTTCATGCCGCCTCCCGATGACAGGGGACTATAACCCTTGGAGGATGGTCAGACCAAGCAATTCGCCTCAATTCCCGCGCCGGAGCCCGTCCGGAGCCTCAGAACGGCGCATTGGGCAGCGGAATCGGCGCCCCATCCGGCCAATGCAGCAGGTGACTGGCGCAGCGGCGGCAATCGCTGCTGCCGAAGCCGGGGACCGGTACCGGCAGGCCGGACAACGCCGCAACCAGGGCGCATTCGTCACCACCTGGAACGATCCAGGCTCCGAGCATCCGCCCCGCCGCGGTCAGCCGGTCGATGTGCCAACGCTCCGGCTTGCCCTGGCGGAAATGGCGCCCGACCCGTGCCCGCAGGCCCCCCGGCCCCCGCGCGCTGCCGCAGTAAAGGTAACGGCCCGGCGCCAGCACGCTTTCCGGCTTGCCGGGCAGGCGAAGGGTCAGCGCACCGTCCAGCGCGATCAGCAGCACATAAGCGCCGGGCTCGGGCGGCAGGGCGTCGGGGCGGTCGTGGAATGGCGGATCGGACGGCATGGCCACGCAGTCTACGCCCGCCAGGGCGCCGGGGCACCTGTGCCATTCGGACCTTTCGCCCCAGCGGCGCGCTCTGCTATCACGCCCGCATCATGTCCCTGCTCGACCCGCTGTTCCACCAGCATCTCGACCGCCTCGCCCAGCGCCACACGCGCCGCACCCTGCTGCCCGTGCGCCCGGAGGGGGCGGGGCGCATCCGGCGCGGCGGGCGGACGCTGCTGAACTTCTCCAGCAACGACTATCTCGGTCTCGCCTCCCACCCCCTGCTGGTGGAGCGCGCCGCCGATTGGGCGCGGCGCTGGGGTGCCGGGGCCACGGCGTCGCGCCTCGTCTGCGGCACGCTGGAGCTTCACACGGAGGTCGAGGCGAAGCTCGCCCGGCTGAAGGGCACGGAGGCGGCGCTTCTGTTCAATTCCGGCTGGCAGGCCAACGCCGCCGTCCTGCCCGCCCTGTTCGACCGCGACCTGCTGGGGGGCGACGCGCTGGTCTTCACCGACCGGCTGAACCACGCCAGCCTGCACCATGGCTGCGCCGCCGCCGGGGTGCGGCAGATCCGCTTCCGTCACAACGATCTCGACCATCTGGACCGCCTGCTGGCCCAGCGCGCGAGCCAGCCGGGCATGCGCTTCATCGTGACGGAAAGCGTCTTCAGCATGGACGGCGACCGCGCCGACGTGCCGGCGCTGGCCGCGCTGGCGGAGCGGCACGGCGCCTTCCTGTTCCTCGACGAGGCGCACGCGACCGGTGTGCTCGGCCCGCGCGGGATGGGGCTGGCGGCGCTGGGCGAGGGGCGCGTGGACCTCGCCATGGGCACCTTCAGCAAGGCACTGGGCGGCTTCGGCGCCTATATGGCGGGGTCGAGGGCGCTCTGCGACTATCTGGTGAACCGCTGCGGCGGGTTGATCTACGCCACCGCCCTGCCGCCCGCCGTGCTGGGGGCGATGGACGCGGCGCTCGACCTCGTGCCGACACTGGACGCCGAGCGTGCCCGGCTCCAGGCCATGGCCGAACGGCTGCGAACCGCCTTGCGCGGGCTGGGCGTCGACACGGCGGGGTCGAGCACGCAGATCGTCCCGGCGATCACCGGCGCGGAGGAGGATGCGCTGGGCGTCGGCCGACGGCTGGAGGAGCGCGGCATCCTGGGCATCGCCATCCGCCCGCCGACCGTACCACCGGGCACCAGCCGCCTGCGCTTCGCCCTGTCCGCCGCCCACACCGACGCCGACCTGGACGCCTTGACGGACGCGGTGGCCGACGCCTGGAGCTGGCGATGACCCAACCCGCAATGACCGCGCCGCTGTTCGTCTTCGTCCATGGCTGGGGGTTTGGCCCCGCCGTCTGGGATGCTGTACGGGACGCCCTTCCGAATGGGGAGAGCGTGGCGGTGGATCTCGGCTTCTACGGTCCGCCGTCGCTTCCCGATCTTCCCGCCGGGCGCCCCGTCGTCGCGGTCGGCCACTCCTTCGGGGGGCTGTGGCTGCTGCACGAGCGGCCCTTCGCCTGGGACGGGCTGGTGCTGATCAACAGCTTCCCCCGCTTCACCGAAGGCGACGGCTTCGCCCCCGCCACGCCACGCCGGCTGCTGGACCGCATGATCGCCCGCTTCGACGCCACGCCGGAGGCGGTGACCGCCGACTTCCTACGCCGCTGCGGCGTCGAGGCCGCACCGCCTGAACGCCTGGACGCGGCCCGGCTGGGCGGAGCCCTGCGGACCTTGCGCGACTGGGACGCCCGCGACGCGCTCACCGGTCCGGCGTTGGCCCTGGCTGGCGGGCAGGACCCTATCGTCCCGCCGACCATGACCGAACAGGCGTTTCGCGACCACTCTGTCCCTCGCCCCTCCGGGGAGAGGGTGGCGCCGAAGGCGCCGGGTGAGGGGGGGCTCGGGGAACCGGACGATCAGGCATTGCGCAACCCCCTCACCCTAACCCTCTCCCCAGGGGGGAGAGGGGATGGCGGATGCGGTCGGATTTCGGTCGAGTGGCACCCGGAGGGCGGGCATCTGCTGCCGCTGACCGCGCCGGGCTGGTGCGCCGAGCGGATCGCCGCGTTCGCCGCCGGACTGACGGCATGACCGCCGACCCGCGCAAGGCCGCCATCGCCGCCGCCTTCGGCAAGGCCGCCCCCTGCTACGAGGAGCACGCCGCCGTGCAGCGCATCGCGGCGGAGCGTCTGGCGGAGCGCGTCGCCCGCCTGCCCTTGCCGCCCCGCCCCCGGGTGCTGGAGATCGGCTGCGGCACCGGCTTCCTCAGCCGCGCCCTGCGCGAGCGGATCGGACCGGCGGACTGGCTGCTCACCGACCTGTCACCGGACATGCTGGAGCGCTGCCGCGCCACGCTGGGCGACCCGGACGATTCCGCGTTCCGGATCATGGACGGGGAACAGCCGGACCTCGACGGTCCCTTCGACCTCATCGTCTCCAGCCTCGCCCTGCAATGGTTCCGCGCCCCCGCTGCCGCCCTGGCGCGCTGGGCGAGGCTGCTGGCGCCGGGCGGGCGCATCGCCGTCGCCACGCTCGCCGCCGACAGTTTCCGGGAGTGGCGGGAGGCCCACCACGCGCTGGGGCTTGAGGCCGGAGTGCCCACCTACCCCACCCGCCACGCCCTCGACCGGCTGTGGCCCGCCGGGGGCGAGGGATCGGTCGCGGAGGAACGGCTTCTCCGCCGTCACGCCAACGGGCTGGAGTTCCTGGCCGAACTGAAGGGCATCGGCGCCCATCTGCCGGCGGAGGGCCGCCGCCCCCTGTCGCCGGGCGCCCTGCGCCGCGTGTTGCGCCGGCTGGAACGGCCGGAAGGACTGACCATGACCCACCACATCGCCTACGGCCTGTTCCGCAAGGACGGCGCCCAGCCCCGCGGGGTGTTCGTCACCGGCACCGACACCGGCGTCGGCAAGACGCTGGTGTCCGCATGCCTCGCGCGGGCCTGGGACGCCGCTTATTGGAAGCCGCTGCAAACCGGCCTGAAGGACGAACCGGGCGACACCCCCACGGTCACCGCACTCGCCGACCTGCCTGCGGAACGCGTGCATCCGCCGGCCTATGCGCTGGCCGAGCCGCTGTCCCCCCACGCCGCGGCGGAGTTGGAGGGCGTCGCCATCGACGCCGGCGCCCTGGCCCCGCCCGACACCGGCCGCCTGCTGGTGGTGGAGGGGGCCGGCGGGCTGATGGTGCCGGTGACGGAGGATGTCTTCATCATCGACCTGATCGCCCGATTCGGCCTGCCGGTGGTGCTGGTGGCGCGCAGCACGCTCGGCACCATCAACCACACGCTGCTCAGCCTGGAGGCGCTGCGGGCGCGCGGGCTGGCGGTGGCCGGGGTGGTGCTGAACGGCCCGCCCAACCCCGGCAACCGCGCCGCCATCGAGCGGTTCGGCAAGGTCCGCGTGCTGGCCGAGATCCCCACCCTGCCCCGGCTCGACGCCGAAACCGTCGCGGAAGCGGCGGCGCTCCTCCCTTCCTTCGACAGCGTGTTTCCATGACCGACACCGTTTCTCTCGACCGGCGCCACGTCTGGCACCCCTTCACCCAGGCGCAGACCGCGCCGGAGCCGCTGGCCGTCACCCACGGCAAGGGAGTCAGCCTGTTCACCGAGGACGGACGGGAAATCCTCGACCTCATCTCCTCCTGGTGGGTGAATCTGCACGGCCATGCCCACCCGGCCATCGCCGGAGCCATCGCGGAACAGGCGCACCGGCTGGAGCAGGTGATCTTCGCCGACTTCACCCACAGCCCCGCCGCCCGCCTCGCCGCCCGGCTGGCCGAGGTGCTGCCGGGCGGCCTCGACCGCGTCTTCTACTCCGACAACGGCTCCACCGCGGTGGAGGTGGCGCTGAAGCTCGCCTGGCAGTACTGGCGCAACAAGGGCGAGGGCCAGCGCCGCCGCTTTCTCGCCTTCGAGGGCAGCTACCACGGCGACACCTTCGGCGCGATGGCGGCGGGGGTCGGCTCCGGCTTCTACGCGCCGTTCCAGGAGTTGCTGTTCGCCGTGGACCGCATGCCCTACCCCGCCACCTGGGACGGCGACCCGGAGGTCGAGGCCAAGGAGGCCGCGGCGCTGGACTGGCTCGACCGCTGGCTGGCCGCCAACGGGGCGGAGCTGGTCGCCGTCATCATCGAACCGCTGGTCCAGGGCGCGTCCGGCATGCGCTTCTGCCGGCCGGAGTTCCTGCGGGCCATGGCGGCGCGGGTGCGGTCGGCGGGCGGTCTGGTGATCTTCGACGAGGTGATGACCGGCTTCGGCCGCACCGGCGCCCTGTTCGCCAGCCAGAAGGCCGGGGTCGCCCCGGACCTGATCTGCCTGTCCAAGGGGCTGACCGGCGGTTTCCTGCCGCTGTCGGTCACCGCCTGCGGCGAAACGATCTACGAGGCGTTCAAGGGCGCCGGCTTCGACCGGGCCTTCGCCCACGGCCACAGCTTCACCGCCAACCCGCTGGGCTGCGCCGCCGCCCTGGCCTCGCTGGAGCTGACCACCTCGGCGGAGACCGCCGCCAACCTCGCGCGCATCGAGGCGCGGCACCGCGCCGCCATCGCCGACCTGTCCGGCCACCCGAAGCTGTCGCGCGGGCGCGTCATGGGCACCATCGCCGCCATCGAGGTGACCGACGCGCAGGGCTACACCGCCGCGGTCGGGCAGACGCTGAAGCGCTTCTTCCTGGAACGGGGATTGCTGCTGCGCCCGCTTGGCCCTGTGATATACCTGCTGCCGCCCTACTGCGTGACGGACGGGCAGCTGGACCGCGCCTACGCCGCGATCCGCGATGCCGCCGATACCCTTCTCTGATTCGCATTTCCCCCGAGGACCGACCATGCCCGACACCGTCATGCAGACCGCGGATTCCACTGCCGCCGCCGCCTCCACCGCCCGGCGCTGGACCCGCGAGGACATCCTGGCCCTGTTCGAGCTGCCCTTCATAGAGTTGCTGCACCGCGCCCACGAGACGCACCGCCAGCACCACGACCCGAACAAGGTCCAGCTCTCCACCCTGCTGAACATCAAGACCGGCGGCTGTCAGGAGGACTGCAAGTACTGCGCGCAGAGCGTGAAGTACGACACCGGCGTCGGGGCGGAGAAGCTGCTGGACCGCGCTCAGGTGCGCGCCGCCGCCGAGAAGGCCAAGCAGGCGGGCGCGGGCCGCTTCTGCATGGGGGCGGCGTGGCGCGAGCTGAAGGACCGCGACGTCGAGAAGCTGGCGAACATCGTCCGCGACGTGAAGGACCTGGGGCTGGAGGCCTGCATGACGCTGGGCATGCTGACCCGCCCGCAGGCCGACGCGCTGAAGGACGCCGGGCTCGACTACTACAACCACAACCTCGACACGTCGGAGGAGTTCTACGAGCAGATCGTCTCCACCCACAGCTACCGCGACCGGCTGGACACGCTGGCCAACGTCCGCGACGCCGGGCTGAAGGTCTGCTCGGGCGGCATCGTCGGGCTGGGGGAAAGCCGGGTGGACCGCGCCGGCCTGCTGGAGACCCTGGCGAACCTGTCGCCGCAGCCGGAAAGCGTGCCGATCAACAAGCTGGTCTCGGTCGCCGGCACCCCGCTGGGCGGCGTCGACGCGCTGGACGCCTTCGAGTTCATCCGCACCATCGCGGTCGCCCGCATCCTGATGCCGCGCTCCTACGTCCGCCTGTCGGCGGGCCGCCGCTCGCTCAGCGACGAGGGTCAGGCACTCTGTTTCTACGCCGGCGCGAACTCCATCTTCTATGGCGACAAGCTGCTGACCACCGGCAACCCGGAGCATGAGGCCGACCGGCGGCTGTTCGACCGGCTGGGGCTTGAGGCCGACGGCGGCGCCCACTGACGCGCCGGCGTCCCCGGCCCCTGCGCCAAGAAAAGCCAGGGGGAGGACGCCGAGCATGGACGACATCGCCGCCAAAGCACCCAAGACCCACTACACCTCGGCCGAGGTCACGGCCCTGTCGCACCTCTACAGGGCCGAGATCTACCGCAGCACCGTCTGGCGCACGCGGCTGGACGCCACCACCAACTGGGCGGTGGTGACCACCGGGATCGCCCTGTCGCTGACCTTCAGCAGCGCCACCGCCTCCCCCCTGCCGCTGGTGCTGGTGGGGCTGCTGGTCGCCGTGTTCCTCTACATCGAGGCGCGGCGCTACCGCTTCTTCGACTTCTGGCGAATCCGCGCCCATGTGCTGGAGCTGTATTTCCTGGGGCCCATCCTGCGCGGCCAGGGCGACCAATTCGCCCGGGGCTGGAACGAGACGCTGTTCCAGGACTACCAGCACCCCAACCTGCACATCACCTACCTGGAGGCGGTGGGCCGCCGGCTGCGCCGGAACTACGGCTGGATCTTCCTGATCCAGGTGGTGGCCTATCTGGGCAAGCTGATGATCCACCCGGTCCCGCTGTCGAGCCTGGACGAGCTGTTCGCGCGGGCGACCATCGGGCCGGTGCCGGGGGAGATCGTCCTGCTCTGCGGCATGGCCTTCCACGGCACCTGGATGGCCATCGCCTTCCGGACCTTCCGCAGCCGCCGCGGCGCCGACCGCGAACGCCCGCCCCCGCCGGCCACCGACGCCGTGCTGGATCTGGCCCGCGGCCCATGAGGGCCGCGGCGGATTTCCCTTTTTGCGCAAGGGATAAGGGGTAGTTTTCCGTCCGGCCTGCCCCTTTTGCGCACCGTGGCATAAATGGGATCAGCACCGTCGCGCTCACGCTATGCAACGGATCGTCTTGTGTTCTCCTTCCGCGGGGGGCTAGAAGGGGCTCCATCGGATGCGGTTGCGCGGTCATACCAGAAGGACACCCGTTCGCCGGGCTGATCTTCACCGGTTCCCCGCACAGCCGACGGCCGGACGACCATAGAGGTGAACGAGGATTTCACGATGGCGAGCCAGGGCGAGAACAAGTGGGTTTACTGCTTCGGTGCCGATGCCACCGAAGGCCGGGCGGACATGAAGAACCTGCTCGGCGGCAAGGGAGCCAATCTGGCCGAGATGGCCAATCTGGGCCTCCCGGTTCCTCCGGGTTTCACCATCACAACCGAGGTCTGCACCTATTTCTATGCCAACGGCCGCAACTATCCGCCGGAGCTGAAGGCTCAGGTGGACGGCGCGGTGAAGGGGCTGGAGCAGGCCATGGGCGCCACCTTCGGCGATCCGGCCAACCCGCTGCTGGTCTCGGTGCGCTCCGGCGCCCGCGCCTCCATGCCGGGCATGATGGACACGGTGCTGAATCTCGGGCTGAACGACGCGACCGCCGCCGGCCTCGCCAAGCGCTCGGGCGATGCCCGATTCGCCTACGACAGCTACCGCCGCTTCATCCAGATGTACTCGAACGTGGTGCTGGACGTTGACCACCACCATTTCGAGGAGATCCTGGACAACCACAAGCGCGACAAGAACCACAACCTCGACACCGACCTCAGCGCCGCCGACTGGCAGGCCGTCATCGAGGACTACAAGAAGGCCGTCGAGCACGAACTCGGCAGGCCCTTCCCGCAGGACGTTCAGGAGCAGCTGTGGGGCGCCGTCGGCGCCGTGTTCGGCTCGTGGATGAACGCCCGCGCCATCACCTACCGCAAGCTGCACGACATCCCCGCCGACTGGGGCACCGCCGTCAACGTGCAGTGCATGGTGTTCGGCAACATGGGCAACGACTGCGCCACCGGCGTGGCCTTCACCCGCAACCCGTCCACCGGCGAGAACGCCTTCTACGGCGAGTACCTCGTCAACGCCCAGGGCGAGGACGTGGTGGCCGGCATCCGCACGCCGCAGCACCTGACCATCGCCGGCAAGGAGGCCAACAAGTCCGACCTCCCCGCCATGGAAGAGGTCATGCCGGAGGTCTTCAACCAGCTGAACGAGGTCCGCCTCACGCTGGAGAAGCACTACCGCGACATGCAGGACATCGAGTTCACGGTCCAGCAGAACAAGCTGTTCATGCTGCAGACCCGCAACGGCAAGCGCACCGCACCGGCGGCGCTGAAGATCGCCGTCGACCTCGCCGAGGAAGGGCTGATCGACAAGGCGGAGGCCGTGCGCCGCATCGACCCGGCCTCGCTCGACCAGCTCCTCCACCCGACGCTGGACCCGAAGGCGGAGCGCAAGGTCATCGCCAAGGGCCTGCCGGCGTCGCCGGGTGCGGCCTCGGGCAAGGTCGTCTTCACCGCCGACGAGGCGGAGACCCTGGCCGGCCAGGGCGAGGCGGTCATCCTGTGCCGCGTGGAGACCTCGCCTGAGGACATCCACGGCATGCACGCCGCCCGCGGCATCCTGACCACCCGCGGCGGCATGACCAGCCACGCCGCCGTGGTGGCCCGCGGCATGGGCCGCGCCTGCGTGTCCGGCGCCGGCGACCTGCGCGTGGACTACAAGTCCAAGATCATGTCGGTCCGCGGCGTCACCATCAAGGAAGGCGACATCGTCACCATCGACGGCTCGACCGGCGAGGTGATGCTGGGCCAGGTACCGACGATCCAGCCGGAGCTGTCGGGCGACTTCGCCACGCTGATGGGCTGGGCCGATTCGCTGCGCCGCATGAAGATCCGCACCAACGCGGAGACCCCGCTGGACGCCCGCACCGCGCGGAAGTTCGGCGCGGAGGGCATCGGCCTGTCGCGCACCGAGCACATGTTCTTCGACCCGGACCGCATCCTGGCGGTGCGCGAGATGATCCTGGCCGAAAACGAGGCCGGCCGCCGCGCCGCGCTGGCCAAGCTGGAGCCCTTCCAGAAGAAGGACTTCGTCGAGCTGTTCACGATCATGTCGGGCCTGCCGGTGACCATCCGCCTGCTCGACCCGCCGCTGCACGAGTTCCTGCCCAACACCGAGGCGGAGATGGCGGAGGTCGCCAAGGCCACCGGCACCGACCAGCTCAAGGTGAACCACCGCGTGGTGCAGCTCCACGAGGCCAACCCGATGCTCGGCCATCGCGGCTGCCGCCTCGGCATCACCTATCCCGAGATCTATGAGATGCAGGCCCGCGCCATCTTCAGCGCGGTCGCCGAAGTCTCCAAGACCACGGGTGAGACGGTGATGCCGGAGGTCATGATCCCGCTCATCGTCACCAAGAAGGAGCTGGACATCCTCAAGGCCGTCATCGACCGCGTCGCCAAGGAGGTCATGGACTCGACCGGCGTCACCTTCGAGTACATGGTCGGCACGATGATCGAGCTGCCGCGCGCGGCGCTGAAGGCCGATGAGATCGCCGAGACGGCGGAGTTCTTCTCCTACGGCACGAACGACCTGACCCAGACGACCTTCGGCCTGTCGCGCGACGACGCCGGTGCCTTCCTGCCGGAGTACCAGCGCCAGGGCATCCTGGAGCACGACCCGTTCCAGACGCTGGACCAGGACTGCGTCGGCGAACTGATCGCCATCGCCACGGAGCGCGGCCGCAAGGTCCGTCCGAACATCAAGCTCGGCATCTGCGGCGAGCATGGCGGCGACCCGGCCTCCATCTCCTTCTGCGAGAAGGTCGGGCTGGATTACGTGTCCTGCTCGCCCTACCGCGTGCCGATCGCCCGTCTCGCCGCCGCCCAGGCGGCGCTCGACGCCGACACGGTGAAGCGCGACTGACCCGGACCACGGCCCGCCCTATCGGGCGGGCCGCCTTGACGGTCAAACGGGCCGCCCCTTGCGGAGCGGCCCGTTTCGCGTCAGATCTG
Organism: Azospirillum brasilense; assembly: GCF_003349955.1. Classification (GTDB taxonomy): domain Bacteria; phylum Pseudomonadota; class Alphaproteobacteria; order Azospirillales; family Azospirillaceae; genus Azospirillum; species Azospirillum brasilense_B. The sequence continues at coordinate 51,751 of NZ_QLKQ01000022.1, read as the reverse complement.
GCTCGCGCAGGCGGCCAAAGTGTTCTTAGCGTCCCGCAGGGCTTGGGCGTGGCCCGGCTGACCCGCCGCGATCCTCCCGGTGATGGTCTCCATGGCGGCCTTGTAACTCTTGTTCGGCTCCTGGTTCCCCTTCAGCTCAACCTTCTTCAGGCTCTCGAAACGAGCGAGGGTGTCCGAGAACGCCTTCTCCGTCGCGGTGCGCCGGTCGACGCAGTTGCTCCAGGCCCGCTGCCGCCGCCGGTTCTCGTCCACACCGGCACTGGCCTGACAGGCCGGCGCCGAACAGGCATCCTGCGCGTGTAGCCCGTTGTTGGCCTCCACGCACCGCGCGCGGAGATCCGCGAACGGAATGAGCTGACACCCGTTCTGAGTCGTCGCAGTCTTGAAATCGCTGAGATTTGGCAGGTCCGCGGCAAACCCGTAAGAAGGAATGCCCATTGCCAGGGCGGCCCCCAGCGCCGCGGCAACCAATCGTTTGCGATGCAGCATCATCTGCTCCTTTTGGTCGGTTCAACGACAGGCAGACGCGCAGGCGGACCATGGCGTGAAGCCGGCACGGCCCGGTGCGGCCGTTATGGCGTCGCCATTCGCCCGGCATGGCCGTACTATCCGGGAATTCCTCACCGGAGGACCCGCGAGGCATGGATCGTTACACCGCCGATCGATTGACCCGGCTTCTCGACGAAGGCGATGGCCCCGCCGCGGCCCAAGCCGCCGTGGTGGCGGTCCGTTCGGGTCCGCGCTCCTGGGCCACCGGCCTCGCCCGCAGCGGCGCGGCGCCTCCGCCGGCCACGGCCCGCTTCCTGATCTACAGCATCACCAAGACCCTGACCGCCGCCGCGCTGCTGCGGCTGTGCGAGCGGGGCCTGATCGACCCCGACGCTCCGCTGGACCGCTGGCTGCCGGACTTCGCGGCGGCCGGCCGGATCACCTTGGCCCAGCTCCTCGCCCACCGCGCCGGCCTGCGCAATTACGGCGGCAGCCCCGCCTACCACGCCGCCGTGCGGGCGGGAGAGGAGCCGTGGAGCGAGGACGGCTTCCTGGAACGCTGCCGCGCCAGCGACCTGTTCGCCCCGCCGGGCCGGGAATTCTCCTATTCCAACATCGGCTATCTGCTGGCGAAGCGGGTGCTGGAGCGGGTGTCCGGCCTGCCCTTCCCCCAAGCTTTGGAGCGCGAGCTGTTCGGCCCGCTGGCCCTGACCGGCTGGTCGGTGCCGACGGCGCGCGGCGACCTGTCCGGCCTGTGGACCGGTCCCAGCCCCTATCTCGGCGGCAAGGACGGCCAGCCCGCCGACGTGGCGGCCCGCTACCATCCCGGCTGGGTGGCCCATGGCGTGGTGGCCGCGACGGCGGCGGACATCGCCGATCTTCTCCACGCGCTGTTCGCGGACGGCCTGCTCCCCGGCGCCGCGGCGGCGCGCATGCAGGAGTCCTTCCCGGTGCCGGGAACCATGCGCGGGCGCCCCTGGGTGGAGCCGGGTTACGGACTCGGCCTGATGGTGGAGCGCGACGCGCAGGCCGGCCCCTATTGGGGGCACACCGGCGGCGGGCCGGGCGGGTCGGCCTGCGCCTATCACTTTCCCGCCCGCAAGCCGGGCGAGGAGCCGGTGACCGTGGCCCTCTTCACCGATGGCGAGGACAACGACCAGGCGGAGTGGATGACCGTGGAGGCCGCGGAGATCCTGCGGGAGTGATTCCCCGTCAGCCCCGGTCGAACAGCTCCACCTCACCCTCCACCGAGGTGCGCCGCAGGGCCTGGAGATAGTCCATCTCCTGATGCACCGTCTCCCGCTCCGCCTCGGGGCGCAGCAGGCGGCGGAAGGCCCGCCCGGTGGCCGGGAAGAAATGGACGCGCCGCCCCTTGTCCCCGCCCAGATCCTGAACGGCCAGCGCCAGCCCCTCCCGCCGCACATAATCCACCGCAAAGGCGGCGTTGGCAGCGCCGACGTCCAGGCTGGTGTCGATGACGCGGGCCGCCCCGAACAGCTTGACCTCCATCCGCTCGCGCCGGGCGCCGCGCTCCAGCAGGTCGTTGATCAGCCATTCCATCGCCACGCTGCCATAGCGGGTCGCCACCCCATACCCCTCGCCGCCGGACGGGGAGCCGGGCAGCAGGAAATGGTTCATGCCGCCGACCCGGGCGACCGGATCGTTGATGCAGGCGGCGACGCAGGAGCCGAGCGTGGTCACCAGCATGTCGTCGTCGCGGCCGGAGATCCGGTGATGGCCCAGCACGACCGGCACCACATAGGCCCCGAACTCGCGGTCCAGATAGCTGCCGTCCGCGCGCGGCCCGTCGCTGTCCGCGCCGTGGCGGTCGATGGCGGCGGAGGATTGGAAGTGAAACGGTCCGGACAGCGGCATCACCGTCAGCCTGCAAGGGACAAAGGCGCCGACGATGCTAGTCGATGGTAATTAAAGAAAATACAACAAGTCCGTACGCCCCGCCGTCATTTCAACGTCCGAGAGCGCGTCACAGCGGCACGATCCAGGACGCCTCCCGCCCCTTCGGCGCGGCGCGCACCCGCAGCAGCACCCGCTGCCCGGAGTCCAGTCCGCTCAGGTTGCAGCGGCGCAGGACGCTCTTGTGAACGAAGACATCCTTGGCCCCGTCGTCCGCCGTGACGAATCCGAAGCCCTGCTCCGGCTTGAACCACTTCACGGTGCCCGTCAGCTCCTCCTCGGGGCCGGACGCCGGGTCGCGGCGCGGGGCGCGGCTCTCGGCGGGCGTGCCGGTGCTCAGCACCTCCAGGATGTCGGCGACCTGCGGCCCCTTGCCCCCCGGAACCACCCGGCACAGAAGCTCCGCCCCCTCGCCGACCTCATGCAGCCCGGCCCGGTTCAGGACGGAGATGTGCAGGAAGGCGTCGGTCGTCCCGTCCTGCGGCGCCGCGAAGCCGAACCCCTTGCCCGGATCGAACCATTTCACCAGGACGCGAACCGGAACGCCCTCGCCAGAGGATGGAGCGTCCAGAACGCCGCTGGAATGCGAATCGGCTGTAGACACGAATCCGAACCTTTCGGTCGAGGCGCCAAGCGCGGTGAACGGGTTCGGCGCCGCCCGGCCGCGCCGGATCGTCCGCCAAGCATGATTTTAGCCACACAGAAAATAGGGGTTCCAGCGTAATTTTTTCTTCACACCCGCCCTTTGCCTCTGGCGGCGGCACCGTCGCAGGGCCCATTTCTCCAAATGACGGGTTACGAAAAAGGCTACAATGAAGCAAAGGCCCGCAACCAAGCCCGAACGGGCAGCGGGGCCGAACAAGAACAGACCATGGGAGGGGAAACGATGATGGGGGATGCGGCCCGCACATTGCCGGACCAGAGCTGGACCCTGGGCTACCCGCCCGACGTGAACTGGAACGCGCCGATTCCGGTGAAACCGCTGACCGCGCTGCTGGAGGACGCGGCGGCCCGTTTCGCCGAGCGCCCCTTCCTGGACTTCATGGGCAAGCGCTCGACCTACGCGGAGGTGGCGCGGATGGTGGACCGCGCCGCCCGCGGCTTCCAGGCGATCGGTGTCGGCAAGGGCGTGCGCGTCGGGCTGTTCCTGCCCAACACGCCCTATTACGTGATCTGCTACTTCGCCATCCTGAAGGCCGGCGGGACGGTGGTGAACTTCAACCCCCTCTACGCCGAGCGGGAACTGCACCACCAGATCACCGACAGCGGCGTCGAGCTGATGGTCACGCTCGACCTCAAGGTGCTCTACGGCAAGATGGCGCGGATGCTGGCCGAATCGGGGCTGAAGCGGCTGGTGGTCTGCCCGATGGCCGACATCCTGCCCTTCCCCAAGAACTGGCTGTTCCCCATCGTCAAGCGGGCGGAGATCGCGCGCATCCCCGCGGACGACCGCCACCTGTCGTTCCGCCGGCTCGTCGCCAACGACGGCGCCCCGAAGCCGGTCGCCATCGACCCGTCGGCGGATGTGGCGGTGCTGCAATACACCGGCGGCACCACCGGCGTGCCCAAGGGCGCCATGCTGACCCACGCCAACCTGTTCGCCAACGCCGAACAGTGCAGCCTGTGGTTCGTCGGCGCGCGGCAGGGAGAGGAGCGGATGCTGGGCGTGCTGCCCTTCTTCCACGTCTTCGCCATGACCGTGGTGATGAACTTCAGCATCCGCATCGGGGCGGAGATCGTCATGCTGCCCCGCTTCGAGCTGGATCAGGTGATGGAGACCATCCACACCAGGAAGCCGACGCTGTTCCCGGCGGTGCCGACCATCTACACCGCGATCAACCACCACAAGCATCTGGAGAAATACGACCTCTCCTCGATCCGCTACTGCCTGTCGGGCGGCGCCCCCCTGCCGGTGGAGGTCAAGGAGGCGTTCGAGCGGAACACCGGCTGCGTCCTGGTGGAAGGCTACGGCCTGTCCGAATCCTCCCCCGTCGCCACGGCGAATCCGATAACCGGGCCAAACAAGGCCGGCTCCATCGGCCTGCCCCTGCCCGGCACGCTGATCGAGATCGTCAGCCTGGAGGAGCCGCGCCGAGTCCTGCCCGTCGGCGAGAAGGGCGAGGTGTGCATCCGCGGCCCGCAGGTGATGAAGGGCTATTGGAACAAGCCGTCGGAAACGGCGCTGACGCTGGTGGACGGGCGTTTGCACACCGGCGACGTCGGCTACATGGACGAGGACGGCTACACCCACATCGTCGACCGCATCAAGGACATGATCCTGTGCAGCGGCTTCAACGTCTACCCGCGCAATGTCGAGGAGGCGATTTATCTGCACCCCGCCGTCGCGGAATGCGTGGTCGCCGGCCTGCCCGACGAGTACCGCGGCCAGACGGTGAAGGCCTACATCCGCGTCGACGACGGCAAGACCCTGACGCGGGAGGAGCTGATCGACTTTCTCAAGGACAAGCTCTCCCCCATCGAGATGCCCAAGGCGGTCGAGTTCCGCGGCGAGCTGCCCAAGACGATGATCGGCAAGCTGTCGCGCAAGGCCCTGCTCGACGAGGAGGCGGAGCGGCGGAAGGGCTCGTAAGGCACCGCGTGCCCTTCCGGAACCGCAGGGTGGCCATACGCCCCACCCCACCTTGCGGCCCCGCCCCCCGGACCCTATAAGGACGCTCGTCCTTTCTTTCGGTCCGGCGGCAAGGAAAAGCGCATGATCGTGGTCACCGGTGGGGCCGGTTTCATCGGCTCGAACCTCGTGGCGGCCCTGGCCGCGCGCGGGATCACCAACGTCGCGGTGATCGACCGCTTCGGCGACGGGGAGAAGTGGCAGAATCTCGCCAAGCGGGAGCTCGCCACCCTCGTCGCTCCGGAGAACGCGCTGGCCTTCCTCGACCAGCACGCCGCGGAGATCGACGTGATCTTCCACCTTGGCGCCATCTCGGCGACGACCGAGCGCGACGTGGACCGGATCGTCGCCAACAACGTGGCGCTGACGCTGGACCTCTGGCGCTGGTCCTCGTGGCGGGGCGCGCGGCTGATCTACGCCTCCTCCGCCGCGACCTACGGCGACGGCTCCGCCGGATTCGACGACGACGGGTCGCCGGAGGCGCTGGCGGCCCTGCGCCCGCTCAACGCCTACGGCTGGTCCAAGCACCTGATCGACCGCCGCGTCGCCCGCGTGGTGAGCGAAGGCGACATCGTGCCGCCGCAGTGGGCGGGCCTGAAGTTCTTCAACGTCTACGGCCCCAACGAGCGGCACAAGGACGACATGATGAGCGTCGTCGCCAAGCTGCACCCCCAGCTCAAGGCCGGGGAACCGGCCCGGCTGTTCAAGTCGCACCGCCCGGAGTTCGAGGACGGCGGGCAGCTCCGCGACTTCATCCATGTGGACGATTGCGTGGCGGTGATGCTCTGGCTCTACGACAACCCGCAGGTCAGCGGGCTGTTCAACGTCGGCACCGGCAAGGCCCGCAGCTTCCGGGATCTGGCGCTCGCCACCTTCGCCGCTCTGGGGCTGGAGCCGCGCGTCGAGTATATCGCCATGCCGGCCGAGCTTCAGGGCAAGTACCAGTATTTCACCGAGGCGCGCACCGAACGCCTGCGCGCCGCCGGCTTCGACCAGCCCTTCACCGAGTTGGAGGAGGGCGTGCGCCGCTACGTCCAGGATTTCCTGTCGCAGCCCGACCCCTACCGCTGACGGTTCCGCCTCTCCCCGACCGGGGAAACGCCGAAACAACATAAGGCACCCGCCGCGCATGCTCGCCATCGCCTTCCCCGCCATCGACCCCGTGGCGTTCGAACTCGGGCCGATCGTCATCCGCTGGTACGCGCTGGCCTATCTGGCGGGCTTCGTGCTCGGCTGGCGCTACTGCCTGGCGCTGGCCCGCCGCACGCCGGGCCGCCCCTCGGCGGAGGATTACGACGACTTCCTGACCTGGGCCGTGGTCGGCGTCATCCTGGGCGGGCGGATCGGCTACGTGCTGTTCTACAACCTGCCCTTCTACCTCCAGAATCCGCTCGACGCGCTGATGGTCTGGCACGGCGGCATGTCCTTCCACGGCGGGCTGATCGGCGTTCTCGGCGCGATCCTGCTGTTCTGCTGGAAGCGCGGCCTGTCGCCGCTCGCCTTCGGCGACCTGATCGCCGCGGCGGCCCCCATCGGCCTGTTCTTCGGCCGCATCGCCAACTTCATCAACGGGGAGCTGTATGGCCGACCGGCGCCCGACGTCTCCTGGGCGGTGGTGTTCCCGCGCGACCCGCTGCAGGTGCCGCGGCACCCCAGCCAGCTCTATGAAGCCTTCCTGGAGGGGGCGGTGCTGTTCGTCCTGCTGGCCATCCTGGTCCGGATGCCCGCCGTGCGCGGGCGCGCCGGCATGACGGCAGGCATCTTCTTCATCGGCTACGGCCTGTCGCGAATCATCGCGGAGTTCTTCCGCGAGCCGGACGCGCAGCTCGGATTCCTCTATGCCGGGGCGACGATGGGACAACTTCTGTCGGTGCCGATGGTTCTGTTCGGTGTGTGGCTGGTCGCCCAGGCCCGCCGCCACCCCGCCGCCGTCTGACGCCGGAAGGTCCCGCCATGAGTGACGCCGCCTCGGACAGCCTCGCCCACCACCTCGCCCGCCGCATCCTGCTGGACGGGCCGCTGTCGGTCGCCGCCTTCATGGCGGAGGCGCTGGGGCATCCGCGCTTCGGCTACTACATGCGCCAGGACCCTTTCGGCGTGTCCGGCGACTTCACCACCGCCCCGGAAATCAGCCAGATGTTCGGCGAGCTGGCCGGGCTGTGGTGCGTCGACACCTGGGCGCGGCTGGGCGGCCCCGCCCCCGTCCATCTGGTGGAGCTGGGGCCGGGCCGCGGCACGCTGATGCAGGACGCACTGCGCGCCGCCGCGCTGGTTCCCGCCTTCCGCGAGGCCGCCCGTGTCCATCTCGTCGAGACCAGCCCGACGCTGCGCGCCCGCCAGAAGGACACCTTGGCCGGTGTCGCGGTCACGTGGCACGACCGGCTGGAGGACGTGCCCGAAGGCCCGACCCTGATCCTCGCCAACGAATTCTTCGACGCCCTGCCCATCCGTCAGGTCCAGAAGACCAGCCACGGCTGGTTCGAGCGGCTGATCGACATCGACAGCACGGAATCCACGGACACGCCCCGCTTCCGCTTCGTCCTGGAGGCCTTCGGCAGCGCCGGCGCCCGGCTGATCCCGCCGGCCCTGCGCGACGCCCCGGAGGGCAGCGTGGTCGAGGTTTCCCCGGCCTCCCAGGCGGTGGCCCGGCTGATCGGGGAGCGTCTGGCGATCCACCCCGGCGCGGCCCTGGTGATCGACTACGGCTACCGCGGCGGGCCGGCGGTCGGCGACACGCTCCAGGCGCTGCGCCGCCACGCCTACGCCCCGGTGCTGGACGCGCCGGGCGAGGCCGACCTGACCGCCCATGTGGACTTCGCCGCCATCGCCGCCGCCGCGCGCGAGGGCGGGGCGGAGAGCTTCGGTCCGGTGGACCAGGGCGACTGGCTGGCCCGGCTGGGCATCCAGCCGCGCGCCGCCGCGCTGAAGCGCAGCGCCACGGCGAAGCAGGCCGCGGACATCGACTCCGCGCTGGCCCGCTTGATCGCGCCCGACCAAATGGGCACCCTCTTCAAGGTTCTGGCCCTCGCCTCCCCCGGCCTGGGGCCTCCGGCGGGCTTCGAAGGCCCGGATCTGGCATCCTGAACACTGGCATCCGAACAAGAGACCGCGACAGCAAAGGGACGGGTTCGTGATTACGCTTGGCGCGCTGAACGACATCACCCACATCCGACACGCCTTCTTCACCCGCACCGGCGGCGTGTCGACGGGGCTGTACGCCTCGCTGAACGTCGGCTTCGGGTCCGGGGACGCGCCCGCCGCCGTGGCGGAGAACCGCGCGCGCGCCGCCGTCCGCATGGACGTTCCGCCGGAACGGCTCGTCACCTGCTATCAGGTGCACAGCCCGACCTGTGTCGCCGTGACCGAGCCCTGGACGCCCGATCAGGCGCCCCACGCCGACGCCATGGCGACCGACCGTCCGGGGATCGCGCTGGGCATCCTCACCGCCGACTGCGCCCCGGTTCTGTTCGCCGACGAGAAGGCCCGCGTCATCGGCGCCGCCCACGCCGGCTGGAAGGGCGCCAAGGGCGGCGTGCTGGAGGGGACCATCGCGCGCATGGAGGAGCTGGGCGCCAAGCGCAACCGCATCGTCGCCGCCATCGGCCCCTGCATCGCCCAGCGCTCCTACGAGGTCGGGCCGGAATTCCCCGCCCCCTTCCTGGCGGAGGACCCGCGCAACCGCGACTATTTCGCCCCGGCCCGCCGTCCGGACCATTTCCTGTTCGATCTGGCCGGCTACATCACCCGCCGCCTGGGCGACACCGGGGTGGAGATCATCCAGCGCTGCCCCAACGACACGGTGGTCGAGGAGGACCGCTTCTTCAGCTACCGCCGGTCCTGCCTGCGCGGCGAAAAGGACTATGGGCGCGGCCTGTCGGCCATCGTCCTTCAGGGCTGACCGTGAGCGGAAAATCCTTCGTCCTAAAATTGTTCTTACCTCTGACTGATTGCGATACGACCCATTTCGGGTAAGATCAATTCTCACGGGTTGGGACATTCCGGAGGGGGATGCCGGCATGACGATGGACGCGCACCGGGAGGCGACGCTGGGGGGCGAGGGACGGAACGGCGACAGGCGGGGCGATTGGCGCAGCGCGCGGATGGTGCTCGACAACGGCGGGCTGGACGCCGACCATCGGATGCAGCACGAGCTGATCCGCCGCTTTGTCGCCCTGCCGGGCGAGGAATCCGGCCGCAGGACGGCGCTGGCCCTGCTGAACGAGCTGCGCCGCGTCTCGGTCCGCCATTTCCTGCGCGAGGAGCGGGTCCAGGCCTCGATGCGCTACCCGCATCTGGAGGAGCACAGGGCGCAGCATCGACGGCTCGCCGACCTCCTGGACGACATCATCGGGCAGGTGGACGCCGAGGAGTCCGCCTTCGAGTACAGCTACGTGAAGGGGAAGGCGAACGAGCTGCTGCAGTTCTGGTTCTTCGACCATTTCGTGAAGGCCGACCTGCCCATGAAGACGCACCTCGCGAAGTTCGCGGTGCGGTGATGCACGAGCGTCTTACCGCCACGCTTGCGCCATGCGGGAATCGCAGAGCCGGCTGGCTGCGGCGTCTTGAACCGCCCGTCATGGAACGTTTACATGGGTGCGGCCCTTTGTTATGGTCCGCCGCGTTTTCAAGGGGCGGCGTCGGCAAGGGACTGACGGGCGCACCGAAACCTATTCCCTGCAGAGAGAGCCGACTGCGATGAAGGTGCTTGCCGGCAACAGCAACCGTCCGCTGGCCGAGGCCATCTCCACCTGTCTCGGCGTGCCGCTGACCAAAGCGAGCATCCGCCGTTTTTCGGACATGGAGGTGTTCGTCGAAATCCTGGAGAACGTGCGCGGCGAAGACGTGTTCGTGGTCCAGTCGACGTCGTTCCCGGCCAACGACAACCTGATGGAGCTGCTGGTCACCATCGACGCCCTGCGTCGCGGGTCGGCCCGGCGCATCACGGCGGTCCTCCCCTACTACGGCTATGCGCGCCAGGATCGCAAGACCGGTCCGCGCACGCCGATCTCGGCCAAGCTGGTCGCCAACCTGATCACCCAGGCCGGCGCCAACCGCGTGCTGACCATGGACCTGCACGCGGGCCAGATCCAGGGCTTCTTCGACATCCCGACCGACAACCTGATGGCCGCCCCGGTGTTCGAGAAGGACATCCGCGCGACCTTCGAGGACATCGGCGAGGTGACGATGGTGTCGCCCGACGTCGGCGGCGTGGTGCGCGCCCGCTCGCTGGCCAAGCGGCTGGACGCCGATCTCGCCATCATCGACAAGCGGCGTGAGCGCGCCGGCGTGTCGGAGGTGATGAACATCATCGGCGACGTCAAGAACCGCCGCTGCATCCTGCTCGACGACATCGTGGATTCGGGCGGCACGCTGTGCAACGCCGCGGTCGCCCTGATGGACGCCGGCGCGAAGTCGGTCCACGCCTATTGCACCCACGGCGTCCTGTCCGGCGGTGCGGTGGCCCGCGTGGCCGTGTCGCCGCTGGAGCAGCTGGTCACCACCGACAGCATCCAGGCGACCGAGGCCGTGCGCGTGTCGCGCAACATCCGCCAGCTCACCATCGCCCCGCTGCTCGCCGACGCGATCACCCGCATCAGCGAGGAGCGTTCGGTGTCGAGCCTGTTCTCGTAACGGCATACCCGATCTTCGGACGGCGATGAACGGAGCGGCTTCGGCGGCTCCGTTTTTCGTTTCCGGAAAGCCGCGCGGCGGGAAACAAGATCGACACGGATTTCACGGAATTTGGCTTCCGCGCCTTCATACGGAGCAACAAGATCCGTGTCATCCGTGTGTGAGTCCGTGAAATCCGTGTCGATCTTGCCCGCGATTCCACGGCTCCACCCATGAGCCGGCCACTCCGCGCTTGACGCCGTGCCCCGCATGGCTTAATCACCGCGCCCACGCGTCAGCACCCCTGGAGGCTGGCGCTTTTTTCCGTTCAAGGAGTTCTTCCGATGACGCAGATCGTTCCGCTCAGCGCCGAAGCGCGCGACCGGGCCGGCAAGGGGACCGCCCGCCAGACCCGTCGTGATGGCCGTATCCCGGCCGTGATCTACGGTGGCAAGCAGGCCCCCATCATGATTTCGCTGGAGAAGTTCACGTTCACCCGTGTTCTGAACCAGGCGGGCTTCTTCACGCACCTGTTCGACATCACGGTCGATGGCGCCACTCACCGGGTCCTGCCGCGCGACGTGCAGTTCCATCCGGTCACCGACGTCCCGCTGCACGTCGACTTCCTGCGCGTCTCCACCGAAACCCGCACCACCGTGCAGGTTCCGGTCGAGTTCGTCGACCAGGAGAAGTCGCCGGGCCTGAAGCGCGGCGGCGTGCTGAACATCGTCCGCCACGAGTTGGACGTGACCGTCTCCGCCGGCAACATCCCGGAGCAGATCACGATCTCCTGCGAGGGCTACGACGTCGGCGATTCGATCCACATCTCTTCGGTGAAGCTGCCGGAGGGTGTCGCCTCGACCATCACCGACCGCGACTTCACGATCGCCACGATCGTCGCCCCGTCGGGCCTGAAGTCCGAAGAGGCCGAGGGCGCCGAGGCCGCCGCTTCCTGATCGGAAGCCGCCTTTGGGGTTGCGACAGGGGGCTTCGGCCCCCTGTTTCGTTTCCGGCTTATGCCGTTTTGCGATGAGGAGACTGCGCCATGCTGCTGCTGGTGGGATTGGGCAACCCTGGCGCCGAATACGCGCGCAACCGGCACAACATCGGCTTCATGGCGGTGGAGGAGATCGCCCGCCGCCACGGCTTCGGCCCCTGGCGCAAGCGCTTCCAGGGCCAGACCGCCGAGGGCACGATCGGCGGCGAGAAGGTGATCGCCCTGGAGCCGCTGACCTTCATGAACCTGTCGGGCCAATCGGTCGCCGCCGCCGTTCAGTTCTTCAAGATGAAGCCCGAGGACGTCGTCGTCATCCATGACGAGCTGGACCTGCCGCCCGGCAAGATCCGGGTGAAGAAGGGCGGCGGGCATGGCGGGCACAACGGCCTGCGCTCCATCGACGCGCATCTCGGCAAGGAGTACTGGCGCATCCGCCTGGGCATCGGCCATCCCGGCGACAAGGATCGGGTCAGCGGCTATGTCCTCCATGACTTCGCCAAGGCCGAGCAGAGCTGGCTCGACCCGCTGATCGACGCCGTCGCCGACGCCTTCCCGCTGGTCGTGAAGGGGCAGGCGGAGACCTTCATGAACAAGGTCACCCTGGCGACCGCTCCCGCCAAATAGGCAGGGTTACGCCTCCGCCGGGGTGCCGCCGCGGCCGGTCCAGACCGCCAGCAGCCCCTTCTGCAGCAGGATGAAGACGAACAGCAGCACGCCGATGGCGATCTTCGTCCACCAGCTGCTCAGACTGCCGTCGAAGGTGATGTAGGTCTGGATCAGGCCCTGGATCAGCACCCCGATGAAGGTGCCGATCACATAGCCGTAGCCGCCGGTCAGCTGGGTGCCGCCGATCACCACCGCGGTGATGGTGTCCAGTTCCACCCCCGTCGCCGCCAGCGAATAGCCGGCCCCGGTGTAGAGCGAGAAGACGATTCCCGCCAGTCCGGCCAGCAGCCCCGACAGGGCGTAGACCGCCACCGTGGTGCGGCCCACCGGCACGCCCATCAGCTCCGCCGACTGGCGGTTGCCGCCCAGCGCGTAGAGGTTGGCGCCGAAGCGCGTCCAATGGGCGCAGACCACCGCGGCCGCCACTACCCCCAGCATCAGCAGCGCCGGCAGCGTCAGCTTGCCCCCGCCGTCGAAGCGCAGCGCCAGATCGCCCAGCTCGGCGTAAAGCGGGTGGTTGATCGGGATGGAATCGGTGCTCAGCACGAAGCCGAGGCCGCGGGCGACGAACATGCCGGCCAACGTGACGATGAAGGGCGGCATCTGGAAGACGTGGATGACGGCGCCCATCGCCGCGCCGAAGCCGCCGGCCACCGCCAGCGCCACGGCGAAGGCGGACAAGGGGTGCCAGCCGCCTTGTTCGATCAGAACGGCCAGCAGCACGGTGGTGAAGCCGATCACCGCCCCCACCGACAGATCGATGCCGCCCGACAGGATCACGAAGGTCATGCCGACCGCGGTGATGCCGAGAAAGGCGTTGTCGGTCAGCAGATTGCCGACGACCCGCAGCGAGGCGAAGTTGGGGAACTGCGCGGCGCAGAGCAGGAAGCCGACCACCAGGACGGCGGTGGTGACCAGCAGGGGAAGAAAGCGGTGGATCATGGCGTCACGCTCCCGCGCTTGGGCTTGGGCTCTCGGGCTTGCCCCGTGGCGGGGTCGGCGGCCGGACCGGCCGGGGGCCTGGACGCGGCAGGAACAGGGTCAGGGTCGGCGATTGCAGCAGCAGGACGACCATCAGGACGCCCGCCTTGACGATCAGGTTGAACTCCGGCTTGAAGCCGCTCAGCAGGATGCCGGTGTTCATGGCCTGGATGGTCAGCGCCCCAACCACCGACAGCAGCAGCCCGAACCGGCCGCCGAGCAGGGACGTGCCGCCGACCACCACCGCCAGGATGGCGTCCAGCTCCAGCCACAGGCCGGCGTTGTTGGCGTCGGCGCCGCGGATGTCGGCGGCGACCACCAGACCGGCAACGGCGGCGCACAGGCCGCACCAGACATAGACGGCGACCAGCACGACCGGCGTGTTGACGCCCGCCCCGGCGCTGGACAGCCGGTTCACGCCGACCGCCTCGATCATCAGCCCCAGCGCGGTCGTCCGGACCAGCAGCGCGGTCACCCCCAGCAGGACGGCGGTGATGACCACCGGCATCGGCACGGTCAGGAACGACCCGCTGCCGATGAAGGCGAGGCCGGGACTGGTGAAGGTGACGATCTGCCCCTCGGTGACCAGCTGGGCGATGCCGCGGCCGGCGACCATCAGGATCAGGGTGGCGACGATCGGCTGGATGCGCAGGACGGCCACCAGAAGCCCGTTCCACAGGCCGCAGAGCAGGCCGGCGCCCAGCGCCGCCGCCAGCACCGGAGCCAAGCCCCAGCCCGCCTGGGTCAGGGTGGCGGCGACCGCTCCGGAGATCGCCATCACCGCGCCGACCGACAGGTCGACGCCGCGGGTGGCGATGACCATGGTCATGCCGATGGCGAGCAGCGCCACCGGAGCGCCGCGGTTCAGCACGTCGATCAGGCTGCCGAACAGCCGGCCGTCCTGCAGGCGGATGGAGAAGAAGTCGGGGAAGAGCAGCCAGTTGGCCAGCAGCACGGCGGCCAGCGCGCCGTATTGCGGCAGGTTGCGCGACGGGCCGGGGGCCGACCGCGTCATGGGCGGGGCTCCACGGGAACGGACTCCGACGCGATGGCGGCGACGATGCGGTCCACGGCGACCTCCCCTCCCCTCAGCTCCGCCACATGGCGGCGGTCGCGCAGCACGACGACGCGGCGGCTGTAGGCGACGATCTCCTCCAGCTCCGACGAGACCACCAGCAGGGCCATGCCGTCGGCGCACAGCCGCTCGATCAGGCGGATGATCTCGGCGTGGGCGCCGACGTCGATGCCGCGCGTCGGCTCGTCGAGGATCAGCAGGCGCGGCTCGGTCGCCAGCCAGCGGGCGAGCAGCGCCTTCTGCTGGTTGCCGCCGGACAGGAGCTGGATCGGCTGCTCGGCGTGGGGCGTGCGGATGTCGAGCAGCCGGATGAAGCGGTCGGCGATCTCCTCCTGGCGGCGGCGAGGGATCGGCCGCAGCCAGCCCTGCCGCGCCTGGAGCGCCAGGATGATGTTCTCGCGCACCGACAGCGCGCCGACGATGCCCTCCTTCTTGCGGTCCTCCGGGCAGAAGCCGAAGCCGAGGCGGATGGCGTCGCGCGGCCCGCGCAGCCGCACCGCTTGGCCGTCCACCATTGCCTCGCCCCGGTCGGCGCGGTCCATGCCGAAGACCAGCCGCGCCGTCTCCGTCCGTCCGGAGCCGAGCAGCCCGGCGAGCCCCACCACCTCGCCGGGGCGGATGTCGAGGTCGAAGGGCTCGACGCTGCGCGCCTTGCCGTAGCCGCGGAAGCGGACCAGCGGCGGCCGGGCGTCCTCCTCCCGCTCATCGTCCGGCGGGGCGATGCGGTGGGCCGCCGCTTCCAACTCCCGCCCCAGCATCATGGCGACGAGGTCGAGGCGCGGCAGCTCGACGGTGCGCCGCTCCCCCACCAGGCGGCCGTTGCGCAGCACGGTGATGCGGTCGCACAGCGCGTAGACCTGATCGAGGAAATGGGTGACGAAGACGATGCCGATGCCGCGCGACCGCAGGGTGCGCATCACCTTGAAGAGGACCGCCACCTCCTGCGCGTCGAGGCTGGCGGTCGGCTCGTCGAGGATCAGCACCTTTGCCGACATGTCCACCGCGCGGGCGATGGCGACGATCTGCTGCGTCGCCACCGAGAAGCGGCCGAGCGGCGCCGTCACGTCGAGGGACAGGCCGTAGGGGATCAGCACCGCCCGCGCCCGCCGCCGCATGGCGCCGCGGTCGACCAGACCGAAGCGCATCCCGAAACGCATCGGCTGCCGGCCGAGGAACAGGTTCTCCGCCACCGACAGGTTCGGCAGCAGGTTCACCTCCTGGTAGACGGTGCCAATGTGCAGGCGCTGCGCCTCCTCCACGCCGCGCGGGGCGATGGGCCGCCCCTCCAGCGCCACAGTGCCGGCGTCGCGCTGGTAGACTCCGGTCAGCGTCTTGATCAGCGTCGACTTGCCGGCGCCGTTCTCGCCGAGGAGGGCGTGGATCTCGCCGTGGCGCACGGTGAAATCGACGCCGTCGAGCGCCTGGACGCCCAGGAAGGCCTTGGACAGGCCGCGCACCGCCAGCAGCGGCGGCGACGCGGTGGGGGTCGGGTCCGTCATGCGGGGGGCCTCGCCGGCGGTGCCGTGGGGTGGCCGGGTCAGTAGGCGTCCTTGCGGCGTTCGTACTCGGCCTTGGCGGTGTCGGGGGTGAACAGCGCCGATTCCGTCTGGATCCACTTCGGCGGCGCCTTGCCGTCCTTTTTGAAGGCGATCAGCGCGTCGAAGGCCGGGCCGGCCATGTTCGGCGTCAGCTCCACCGTCGCGTTGGCCTCGCCCTCGGCCATCGCCTTGAAGATGTCGGGCACGCCGTCGATGGACACGACCAGGATGTCCTTGCCCGGCTTCAGCCCGGCCTCCTTGATCGCCTGGATGGCGCCGACCGCCATGTCGTCGTTGTGGGCATAGACCGCGCAGATGCCCTTGCCGCCGTTCTCCGCCTTGATGAAGCTCTCCATCACCTCCTTGCCCTTGGCGCGGGTGAAGTCGCCGGACTGGGTTCGGACGATCTTCATGCCGGGGTTCTTGGCGACGACCTCGTCGAAGCCCTTCTTGCGGTTGATGGCGGGGGAGGAGCCGACGGTGCCCTGGAGCTCGACCACGTTGCAGGTGCCGCCGGTCTGCTTGGCCAGCCATTCGCCGGCGACCCGGCCCTCGAGCACCGTGTCGGAGGTGACGGCGGTCATGTAGAGGCCGGGGTCCCGGGTCTCGATCTGGCGGTCGAGCAGGACGACGGGGATTTTCGCCTCCTTGGCCTCCTTCAGCACCGAATCCCAGCCGGTCGCCACCACGGGGGCGATGAAGATGGCGTCCACGCCCTGGGCGACGAAGGAGCGCACGGCCTTGATCTGGTTCTCCTGCTTCTGCTGGGCGTCGGAGATCTTCAGGTCGATCCCGCGCTTCTCGGCCTCCGTCTTGGCGGTCTTGGTCTCGGCGGCGCGCCAGCCCGATTCCGAGCCGATCTGCGAGAAGCCGACCACCAGCTTCTTGTCGGCGGCCTGCGCACCGCCGAGCCCGATCAACAAGGCCGCGGCGGCAGCGGCGGAGATCAGCCATGTCCTGGACATACCGTTTCACTCCCCTGGGTGTCTTGTCATCGATCCGGGCAGCCCGGCGACCCGCCTGCGCCCGCTCGCATCTGTTCGTTGTGCCAACTTTAGGCATCGAAAACCATATCTGTCCAATACGATTCTCGACCGAAGCGATACCGAAACCGGCATGATCGCCCGATGCGGGCAACACCTTGTCCGCCCTTCCCTCACTCTTGTCTCGGCACGCCGTCGATCCGCCGCCACAGGCCGAACGGGTTGCCGTCGCGCAGCGCCTCCGGCAGCAGGGCGGCGGGAATGTCCTGGTAGCAGACCGGGCGCAGGAAGCGCCGGATCGCCAAGGTGCCGACCGAGGTGGTCCGGCTGTCGGAGGTCGCCGGGAAGGGGCCGCCATGCACCATGGCGTGGCAGACCTCGACGCCGGTCGGCCAGCCGTTGGCCAGGATGCGGCCCGCCTTGCGCTCCAGAGTTGGCAGCAGGGCGGCCACGGCGTCGCCGTCCGCCGCGTCCATCTGCACGGTCGCGGTGAGTTGGCCCTCCAGCCGCTCGGCGACGGTCCGCATCGCTGCGACGTCCGGGCAACGGATCAGCAGGGACGCCGCCCCGAACACCTCGTCCTGCAAGGCCGGGTCGGCGAGGAAGGCGTCGGCCGTCGTGCCAAACAGGGCGGCTTGCGCCTGGTTGGGGCCACTGCAGGCCAGCCCGCGGGCGAGCGTCGCCACGGCGGCGCTGCCGGACAGCCGCGCCACCCCCGAATCATAGGCGGCGTGGATGCCCGGGGTCAGCATGGTCGAGGCGACGCTGCCGCCCAGCGCCTCCACCGCCACGGCCACGAACCGGTCGAGGTCCGGCCCGTCGACGCCCAGCAGGATGCCGGGGTTGGTGCAGAACTGCCCGGCGCCCATGGTCAGCGAGGCCACGAAGCCCTTGCCCAGCGCCTCGGCCCGCGCGGCCAACGCCGCCGGCATCAGGAAGACCGGGTTGATGCTGCTCATCTCCGCATAGACCGGGATCGGCTCGGGCCGCCGGGCCGCCGCTTCCATCAAAGCCAAGCCGCCGCCGCGCGAGCCGGTGAAGCCCACCGCCTTGATGCGCGGGTCGGTGACCAGCGCCGCTCCGATGGGGTTGCCGACGCCGAACAGCAGCGAGAAGACGCCCTCGGGCAACCCGCAGGAGGCCACCGCCGCCTGGATGGCCCGGCCGACCAGCTCCGACGTGCCGGGATGGGCGGAGTGGCCCTTGACCACCACCGGGCAGCCGGCGGCCAGCGCCGACGCCGTGTCGCCCCCGGCGACCGAGAAGGCCAGCGGGAAATTCGACGCGCCGAACACCGCGACCGGACCGAGCGGGATGTGGCGCTGCCGGACGTCGGGGCGCGGCAGCGGCGTACGCTCCGGCTGGGCCGGGTCGATGCGGGCCTCCAGCCAGCCGCCCTCGCGCACCGTCTGGGCGAACAGGCGGAGCTGGCCGACGGTGCGCCCGCGCTCCCCCTCCAGCCGCGGGCGCGGCAGGCCGCTCTCGGCCATGGCGCGGACGATCAGCGCGTCGCCGAGGTCGAGGATGTTCGCGGCGATGGTTTCCAGGAAGGCGGCCCGCGCTTCCAGCCCGGTTTCGCGGAAGGCGTCGAAGGCGGCCCAGGCCAGCGCGCAGGCGCGCTCGACCTCCGCCGCACCGCCGCCGCCAAAGGCCGGCTCCAGCGCCGCGCCGGTGGCGGGATCGACGGCGCGGAAGGCGCCTTCGGAGCCGCGGTGGCTCTCGGCGCCGATCAGCATCGCGCCGGTGATGGTCGTCATCAGGGGTCTCCTGGTTTGCGAGGGGGGACGCCGTCCTCAGCGCGCCCAGCGCAGGACCAGCGGGTCGAGGCGGCGGGCGGCGTCGAGCAGGCCAGCGCGGCTGGCCGGATGCGGGTCCGCCAGCGGGTGGCGCACGGCGTCGCAGGCGATGATGCCGCCCTCCTTCATCAGGATCTTGGCGGTGGCGAGCCCGCACTGGCGGTTCTCGTGGTTGATCAGCGGCAGCCAGCGCCCGTAGGCCGCCACCGCCGCCTCGCGGTCGCCGGCCAGGAAGGGGTCGATGATCTGGCGGATGCCGTCGGGATAGCCGCCGCCGGTCATGGCGCCGGTCGCCCCGGCGTCGAGGTCGGCCAGCAGGGTGATCGCCTCCTCGCCGTCCCACGGCCCCTCGATGGCGTCGCCGCCCAGCTCGATCAGCCGGCGCAGCTTGGCGGCGGCCTGCGGCACCTCGATTTTGAAATAGGCGACGTTGGCGATCTCCCGCGCCATGCGGGCCAGCAGCTCCGCCGACAGAGCGGTGCCGCTGACCGGGGCGTCCTGGATCATGATCGGGATGTCGATGGCGTCGGACACCCGCTGGAAGAAGGCGGTGATGCCCGCCTCGGGCACGCGGATGGTGGCGCCGTGGTAGGGCGGCATGACCATCACCATGGCGGCCCCCAGCTCCTGGGCGCGGCGGCTGCGCGCGGCGCAGGCGGCGGTGCTGAAATGGGTGGTGGTGACGATGACCGGCACCCGGCCGGCGACGTGGCCGAGGATGGTTTCCATCAGCAGTTCCCGCTCGGCGTCGGTCAGCACGAACTGCTCGGAGAAGTTGGCGAGGATGCACAGGCCGTCGGAGCCGGCGTCGATCATGAAATCGACGCAGCGCGTCTGCCCGGCGAGATCGAGGTCCCCCGTCTCGGTGAAGATGGTGGGAACGACGGGGAACACTCCCCGATAGGGGCGGGCGCTGGGGGCCATGGCCGTTGGGGTCCTTCTGTCGGGTGGATTGCAGGCCGGGTCAGCCGGGCGGATGCCCGAAGCGGCCGGGCGGCAGGCCGCAAACGCCGCCGGGATCGCACTCGAACAGCGCGCCGGCCAGCGGTTCGTCGGGGCGGCCATGCGCCGCCGTGGTCACGAACAGCCGGTCGAGGGCGGGGCCGGCGAAGACGCAGGAGGTGACCCGCGACACCGGCAGCGCGATCGCACGGTCCAGCGTGCCGTCGGGCTGGAAGCGGCTGACCCGCCCGCCGTCCCAATGGGCCACCCACAGGCCGCCCTCGGCGTCGCAGGTCATGCCGTCGGGATAGCCGTCGGCCTCGGCGAAGCGGATGTGGGCGCGCTTGCCGGACAGCCGCCCCGCGCCGTCCAGGTCGAAGGCGTGGATCGTCCGCGCCGCGCTGTCGGTGTGGTAGAGCGTCCGCCCGTCCGGCGCCAGCGCCGGGCCGTTGGCGACGGTGTAGCCTTCATCCATGCGGGTGATCGACCCGTCGGGGTCGAGCCGGTGGAAGGCGCCGGACGGCGTCTCCTCTCCGTCGTCCATGCTGCCGATCCACAGGCGCCCCTGCGCGTCGGCCTTGGCGTCGTTCAGCCGGTTGCCCGGCCGGTCGGGGTCGATCCGCGCCAATTCCCCGGCGATCACCACGCGGCCCGGCTCCAGCCGCAGGCGGACCACCCGGCGCGAGCACAGCCCGGCGATGAAGCCGTCGCCATCGGCACACTCCACCAGCCAGCAGGCGGCGTCCTCCAACGCCCAATCCGTTTGGGTCCCGTCGTCGAGCCCGTGGCGCAGAATCCGCGATCCGTGGATGTCGACGAAGAAGACGGCGCCCTGCCCCGGCGACCACAGCGGGCCTTCGCCCAGGAGCGCCCGGGCGGGCCAGACGCAACGAACCTCCTGCGGCATGCCGTGTCGCCTCCCCCTCGCGGTTCCATTCCGAATTTTGTTGACCATGCCAACAATAGAGAGCGTTCTGATAATCGTCCAATACGAATATCGGCGCTGGCGATACGAGATTTCGTATGCCGGCGCTTCGTCAGACCGGAGGCCCCCGCCCGTGACCCCGCACCGTTTCCCGGCCAACTGGTTCCTCAAGGCCCGGCTGAAGCTGCGCCATCTCCAGCTGTTCGTGGCGCTCGACGAGCACCGCAACCTGCACCGCGCCGCCGCCAGCCTGACCATGTCGCAGCCGGCCGCCTCGAAGCTGCTGGGCGACCTGGAGGAGTCGCTGGGCGTCACCCTGTTCGAGCGCCATGGCCGCGGCGTCGAGCCGAACTGGTACGGCGGCCTGATGATCCGCCACGCGCGGGCGATCCTCAGCGGCCTGCAGGAGGCGGGGGAGGAGCTGAACGACCTGCTGGCCGGCCACAGCGGCAGCGTCTCCATCGGCACGGTGATGGCCCCGGCGGTGGAGCTGGTGGTGCCGGTGATCACCACCCTGACCCGCGATCATCCCGACCTGAAGATCGCCGTGGCGGTGGAGACCAGCGACGTGCTGGCCGAGCGGGTGCAGCAGGGCGTCATGGATTTCGCGGTCGGCCGCCTGCCCGGCCACGTCGACGCCGCGTGCTTCGAGTATCAGGAGATCAGCAGCGAGGAGCTGTGCTTCGTCTGCCGCGACGGCCATCCGCTGCTGCGGCTCGGCCGCCCGCTGACCGCCGCCGATCTGGTGGACGCCACCTGGATTCTCCAGCCCTCGGGAAGCCTGCTGCGCAGCCGGGTCGAGGCGCTGTTCCGCGCCGAGGGGGTGCCGCCGCCGCGCAAGGTGATCGAAAGCGCCTCGCCGGTCATCTCCTTGGCGATGGTCGCCGAGAACGATTCGGTGACCGTCTTCGCCCGCGCGCTCGCCCAGGTGTTCTCCCCCACCGGCAGCTGCACCATCGTGCCCTTCCACAAGCGCTTCAGCGTCGAGCCCTACGGCATTTTCTGGCTGAAGGACCGCCCGCTGTCGCCGGGTGCCCGCACCGCCCTGGCCGCCTTGCGGGCGGCGTCCGACGCCAAGATGCGCCGCGCGCAGGAAGCGCCGCAGCCCAGCACCTCAAGTGATATCGAATTGTGTATGGATTCTGCCAATAATCGTATTTGACAGTTATGGTTTTTCGGCCGATTGCTAGCCTTACAAACATTGCGCCACCCGACACCCGTTCAAGAGCCGCGGGTGTGGCCAACCCGGTGCCGCAGAAGGGGGAGGAAATCGGCCCATGTCTTCTTCGTTCACGACCACACTGGCCGGGATGGCCGTCGGCGTGCTGGCCCTGACCGTTGCCGCCACGCCGACGCTGGCGCAGGACAAGCCCACCGTCGGCATCGCGATGCCCACCAAGTCCTCGGCCCGCTGGATCGACGACGGCAACAACATGGTCAAGCAGTTCCAGGCCAAGGGCTACAAGACCGACCTGCAATACGCCGAGGACGACATCCCCAACCAGCTCGCCCAGATCGAGACGATGGTCGCCAAGAACAGCAAGGTCCTGGTGATCGCCGCCATCGACGGCACGACGCTGACCGACGTGCTCCAGCAAGCCAAGGACCGCGGCGTCAAGGTCATCGCCTACGACCGGCTGATCCGCGGGTCGGAGAACGTGGACTATTACGCGACCTTCGACAATTTCCAGGTCGGCGTGCTCCAGGGCAGCTACATCGTCGACGCGCTGGGCCTGAAGGACGGCAAGGGTCCCTTCACCATCGAGCTGTTCGGCGGCTCCCCCGACGACAACAACGCCTATTTCTTCTACAACGGCGCCATGTCGGTGCTGCAGCCTTACATCGACAGCGGCAAGCTGAAGGTGGGCAGCGGTCAGGTGGGCATGGACAAGGTGTCCACCCTGCGCTGGGACGGCGCCACCGCCCAGGCCCGCATGGACAACCTGCTGAGCGCCTTCTACGGCAACCGCCGCGTCGACGCCGTGCTGTCGCCCTACGACGGGATCAGCATCGGCATCATCTCCTCGCTGAAGGGGGTCGGCTACGGCTCGCCGTCGCAGCCGATGCCGGTGGTGACCGGGCAGGACGCCGAGGTCCCCTCGATCAAGTCGATCCTGGCGGGCGAACAGCGCGCCACCGTCTTCAAGGACACCCGCGAGCTGGCGCGGATCACGGTGGAGATGGTCGACGCGGTGCTGGGCGGCGGCACGCCGCCGGTCAACGACACCAAGACCTACGACAACGGCAAGAAGGTCGTCCCGGCCTACCTGCTGAAGCCGGTGAGCGTGGACGCGTCGAACTGGAAGAGCACGCTGGTCGACAGCGGCTACTACACCGAAGCCCAGGTCAAGTGACGCGGCGGCGCGGGGCGGGCGCCAAGCGGCATTCATAACCCTCTCCCCTCTGGGGAGAGGGTGGCCCGGAGGGCCGGTGAGGGGGATGCGCGTGACGGTGCGTCCGGCAAAAGCGCAACCCCCTCACCCTAACCCTCTCCCCAGAGGGGAGAGGGGACTGAGATTGCGGGTTCCTCGGAGGATTCTCATGGACTCCATCCTGGAGCGGTCCAGTCTGGCGATGCCGATCCTGGAGATGCAAGGCATCACCAAGACGTTTCCCGGCGTGAAGGCGCTGGACGACGTCAATCTGTCGGTCCGCGAGGGCGAGATCCACGCGCTGATCGGCGAGAACGGCGCCGGCAAATCGACGCTGATGAAAGTGCTGAGCGGGGTCTACCCGCAGGGAAGCTACGAGGGTGAAATCCGCTTTCGCGGCCAGCCCCAGGGCTTCCGCGGCATCGCCGACAGCGAGCGGCTGGGCATCATCATCATCCACCAGGAACTCGCCCTGGTTCCCCTGCTGTCGATCACCGAGAACCTGTTCCTCGGCAACGAGCAGGCGCGCCGTGGGGTGATCGACTGGGACGCCGCCACCCTGCGGGCGCGGGAGCTGCTGCGACTGGTCGGGCTGCACGACCCGCCGGAGACCCTGATCACCGACATCGGCGTCGGCAAGCAGCAGCTCGTGGAGATCGCCAAGGCGCTGTCCAAGGAGGTCAAGCTGCTGATCCTGGACGAGCCGACCGCCAGCCTGAACGAGAGCGACAGCGACGCCCTGCTTGAGCTGCTGCTGCAATTCAAGGCGCGCGGCATCGCCTCCATCCTCATCTCGCACAAGCTGAACGAGATCGCCAAGGTGGCCGACCGGGTGACCATCCTGCGCGACGGCACGACGGTGGAAACGCTGGACTGCCGCGAGGGCGTGGTCAGCCAGGACCGCATCATCCGCGGCATGGTCGGGCGCGCCCTGTCGGACCGCTACCCCAAACGGACCACCGTGCCCGGCGAGGTGCTGTTCGAGGTCAGGGGCTGGAGCGCCGACCACCCGGCCCACCCCGGCCGGCGCGTCGTCCGCGACGTGAACCTGACCGTCCGCCGCGGCGAGGTGGTGGGCATCGCCGGGCTGATGGGCGCCGGCCGCACCGAGTTCGCGATGAGCCTGTTCGGCCGCTCCTACGGCCGCAACATCCGCGGTCAGGCCTTCCTCGACGGTCGGGAGATCGACGTCTCCACCATCAGCCGGGCCATGGCGAACGGCCTCGCCTACGCGACGGAGGACCGCAAGCATCTCGGCCTCGTGCTCGACAACGACATCCGCCACAACGTTACGCTGGCGAACCTCAAAGGGGTGGCGAAGCGCTGGGTCATCGACCATGAGCAGGAGGTCCAGGTGGCCGAGGAGTTCCGGCGCCGGCTGCGCATCCGCTGCGCCGACGTGTTCCAGGAGACGGTCAACCTGTCGGGCGGCAACCAGCAGAAGGTCGTGCTCAGCAAATGGCTGTTCGCCGACCCGCAGGTTCTGATCCTCGACGAGCCGACCCGCGGCATCGACGTCGGCGCCAAGTACGAGATCTACACCATCATCAACCAACTGGTCGCCGAGGGCCGGGGCGTCGTCCTGATTTCCTCCGAAATGCCGGAGCTGCTGGGCGTCGCCGACCGCATCTATGTGATGAACGCCGGCGCGATGGTCGCCGAGATGCCGGCGGCCGAGGCCAGCCAGGAGAAGATCATGGGAGCGATCATGCGCTCCGGCGAGACGCTGATGTCCGGGGAGGCTCTGCCATGAGTGCCGAACTCAACCTGCCGGCGCGCGGCCCGCGGGTGTCCATGGGGCGGTTCGTGAAAGCGCACATGCGCGAGTACGGCATGCTGCTGTCGCTGGTCGCCATCGTCCTGTTCTTCCAGTACATGACCGACGGCACGCTGCTGCAGCCGCTGAACCTGACCAACCTCGTTCTGCAGAACAGCTACATCGTCATCATGGCGCTGGGCATGCTGCTGGTGATCGTCGCCGGGCACATCGACCTGTCGGTGGGCTCCGTCGTCGCCCTCATCGGCGCGCTGGCGGCGACGCTGATGGTGCGGCTCCATCTGGACTTCGTCACCACGACGCTGCTGTGCCTGCTGGCCGGGGCGGCGATCGGGGCGGTGCAGGGCTTCTGGGTCGCCTATCTGCGCATCCCCTCCTTCATCGTGACTCTGGCCGGCATGCTGGTCTTCCGCGGCCTGTGCCTGATCCTGCTGGCCGGCCAGTCGGTCGGTCCCTTCCCGGTGGAGTTCCAGCGCCTCAGCTCCGGCTTCATCCCGGACTTCCTGGCGCTGGACGCCCTCAACCTGGGCAAGTTCCACCTGACCAGCCTGCTGCTCTGCGCGGCCGTGGCCGCCGCGATGGTGGCGATGAACACCAGGGCGCGCCTGCGCCGGCAGAGCGTCGCCATCGAGCAGGAGCCGCTGCCGCTGTTCGTGGCGAAGAACGTCGCGCTGGCCGCGGTGCTGATCTATGTCGGGCAGTTGATGGCCTCCTACCGTGGCCTGCCCAACGTGCTGATCATCATGAGCGTGCTGATCGCGCTCTACAGCTTCGTCACCCGCAACACCACGGTGGGGCGGCGCGTCTACGCGCTGGGCGGCAACGAGAAGGCGGCCAAGCTGTCCGGCATCGACACCCGGCGGCTCAGCTTCTACACCTTCGTCAACATGGGGGTGCTGGCGGCGCTGGCCGGGCTGATCTTCGCCGCAAGGCTGAACACCGCCACGCCGAAGGCCGGCGTCTCGTTCGAGCTGGACGTGATCGCCGCCTGCTTCATCGGCGGCGCCTCGGCGTCGGGCGGCGTGGGCCGGGTGACCGGGGCGGTGATCGGCGCCTTCATCATGGGCGTGATGAACAACGGAATGTCGATCCTGGGCATCGGCATCGACTGGCAGCAGGTCATCAAGGGCATGGTGCTGCTCGCCGCCGTCACCATCGACGTCTACAACAAGAACAAGGCGTGAGGACCGTCATGACCCGTCCCAGCCCCCTTCCCCCCGGCCCCCTCACCCTGGGCATCGTCGGCTTCGGCAAGATCGCCCGCGACCAGCATGTCCCGGCCATCGCCGCCACCGGCCTGTTCCGCCTCGCCGCGGTGGTCAGCCCGCAAGGCCCGACCCCGGAGGAAACCGGGCTCGGCGACGTGCCGGTCTTCCGCAGCCAGGCGGAGATGCTGGCCGCCCTGCCCGGCCTCGACGCCGTGGCCATCTGCACGCCGCCCGCGGTCCGCCACGCCCTGACGGTGGAGGCGCTGCGCGCCGGCAAGCATGTCCTGATCGAGAAGCCGCCGGCCGCCACCCTCACAGAGCTGCGCCTGCTGCTCGACGCGGCGGACACCGCTGGGCGCACGCTGTTCGCCGCGTGGCACTCCCGCTTCAACGCGGCGGTGGAGGAGACGCGGCGGCGGCTGGCCGGCGCCACCGTCCGCCATGCCGCCATCACCTGGAAGGAGGACGTGCGGCGCTGGCATCCCGGCCAGGACTGGATCTTCGCGGCGGGGGGCTTCGGAGTCTTCGATCCGGGCATCAACGCCCTGTCGATCCTGACCGAGATCCTGCCGGACCCCGTCGTCGTCCGCGACGCCGAGCTGCGGGTCCCCGCCAACCGCGACACGCCCATCGCCGCCAGCTTGAGGATGGAAGGCGTTGCGGGCTCCGCCGTGGGGACGGTGACCGCCGCCTTCGATTTCCTTCAGGAGGGCGAGCAGACCTGGACCATCGCCATCGAGACGGAGAGCGGACGGTTCGACCTGACCCACGGCGGAACGCGGCTGAGCGTGGACGGCGTGCCGGCGCTGGCCGAGCCCGACGCCGAGTACCAGGGCATCTACCACCGCTTCCGCCATCTGATCGCGGACGCGGCCGGCGACGTCGACGCCCGTCCGCTGCAACTGGTCGCCGACGCCTGTCTGGTCGGGCGCTGGCGCACCACCGACGCCTTTCACTGGTAAAGCGCCGGACACACCGCCCGGCCGACTTCCAACGACGCCCGAACGAGGCTCCGAACGACCCCGGCGCCGGCCGACCCCGGTCCGCGCCCCCAACCCGAATTGGTGCCGACATGTCCGATACGAAGCCCTCCCCCCAGCACCCGGAAATCGGCTCCGGCCGGCGGCTGCGCTCGCGCGCGTGGTTCGACAACCCCGACAACCCCGACATGACCGCGCTCTATCTGGAGCGCTACCTGAATTTCGGGCTGACGCGGGAGGAGCTGCAATCGGGCGCGCCGATCATCGGCATCGCCCAGACCGGCTCCGACCTCAGCCCCTGCAACCGGCACCATCTGGTCCTGGCCGAACGCCTGCGCGAAGGCATCCGCACCGCCGGCGGCATCGCCATCGAGTTCCCCGTCCACCCGATCCAGGAGACCGGCAAGCGGCCGACCGCCTCGATCGACCGCAACCTCGCCTATCTCGGCCTCGTCGAGGTGCTGCACGGCTACCCGCTCGACGGGGTGGTGCTGACCATCGGTTGCGACAAGACCACCCCCGCCTGCCTGATGGCGGCGGCCACCGTGAACATCCCGGCCATCGCCCTGTCGGTCGGCCCCATGCTGAACGGCTGGTTCCGCGGCGAGCGCACCGGCTCGGGCACCATCGTGTGGAAGGCCCGCCAGATGATGGCGGCCGGCGAGATCGACTATCAGGGTTTCATCGAGCTGGTGGCGTCGTCCGCCCCCTCGACCGGCTACTGCAACACGATGGGCACGGCCTCCACGATGAATTCGCTGGCCGAGGTGCTGGGCATGCAGCTCCCCGGCTCCGCCGCCATCCCCGCCCCCTACCGCGAGCGCCAGCAGGCCGCCTACGAAACCGGCAAGCGCATCGTCGAGATGGTCCGCGAGGACCTCAAGCCCTCCGACATCCTGACCCGCGACGCCTTCCTCAACGCCATCGTCGTCAACTCCGCCATCGGCGGCTCGACCAACGCGCCGATCCACATCAACGCCATCGCCAAGCACATCGGCGTACCGCTGACGGTGGAGGACTGGCAGACCCACGGGCACGATGTGCCGCTGCTGGTCAACCTCCAGCCGGCCGGCGAGTATCTGGGCGAGGACTTCCACCGCGCCGGCGGCGTGCCCGCGGTCGTCGCCCAGCTTATGGGCAAGGGGCTGATCCGCGAGGGAGCACCGACCGTGAACGGCCGGACCATCGGCGAGAACTGCCGCCAGCAGCCGATCCTCGACACCCGGGTGATCCACCCCGTCGACGAGCCGCTGATGCCCAACGCCGGCTTCGTGGTGCTGCGCGGCAACCTGTTCGGCGCCGCCATCATGAAAACGAGCGTCATCTCCGACGAATTCCGCGAACGCTACCTGTCCAACCCGCAGGACCCCGAGGCGTTCGAGGGCAAGGTCGTCGTCTTCGACGGGCCGGAGGACTACCATCACCGCATCGACGACCCCGGCCTGGGCATCGACGCCTACACCATCCTGGTCATCCGCGGCACCGGCCCCATCGGCTATCCGGGGGCGGCGGAGGTCGTCAACATGCGGCCCCCCGCCACGCTGATCCGGCAGGGCGTCCACTCCCTTCCCTGCATCGGCGACGGCCGCCAGTCCGGCACCTCGGGGTCGCCCTCCATCCTCAACGCCTCGCCGGAGGCGGCGGCGGGCGGCGGGCTGGCCCTGCTGCGCAGCGGCGACCGGGTGCGCATCGACCTGCGCCGCGGCAGCGCCGACATCCTGATTTCGGAGGGCGAGCTGGCCGACCGCCGCGCCGCTCTGGACGCCGCGGGCGGCTACCCGATCCCGCCGTCGCAGACCCCCTGGCAGGAGATCCAGCGCGGCATCGTCGACCAGCTCGACGAGGGCATGGTGCTGAAGCCCGCCGTCAAGTACCAGCGGGTCGCCCAGACCATGGGCATCCCGCGCGACAACCACTGACGGAACAGCCGTGCGGCGCGTCAGCCCCCCACCTCGAACCGCTCATCCAGCCAATCGAGGGCGCGGAGGTTCAGGAGGGAGCGGTTGCCCATCTCGCAATGCCCGTCGGCGCCCTCGGCGGCGGTGAAGCGCATCAGCGTCTTCGGTCCGGTGAGCGCCTTGAAGAAGGCGCCCGCACCGGCCGACAGGGCGTCACCCTCCGCCGGAATGAAGCGGCCGAGCATCGCCATCCCGCCGAAGGGAATGGCCAGCGGGATGGCCGGGCGCGGTCCGAGCGAAAGCCCTTTGTCGAGCGCCGCCGTCCCCTTTCGGAAGGCGGCGATCAGGCGCGGATCGACGGGCGCGCCGTAGAGCGGGTGGAAGGAGGCGTTGTGGAAGGCGCTCGCCCGCAGATAGAGGGCGCGGGCGGTCGCCTTGTGGCCCTTGACCAGGGCGAGGTCGGCCTCATGCGCCAGCCGGTCGCCTGCCGCGGTCCAGGCGTCGTAATAGGCGTCGTCGACACCGTCGCCGATGGCCTCGGCGACCGCCTTGATCTCGCCGAACTCCGCCCCGCCATAAGGGATGTAGGCGATAGGCCAAGTGCCGAAGTCCTCGTGCAGAGCGTCGTGAAAGAGGGTGGTCACGGCTGTCCTCCCCCGTCCCGCCGGCCGGTTCACGGCGCCCCGGCAACCCTCAATTGTCGCCTTGCCGGCATCATCAAGCCATCGCGCAGAAGGTGAGGCGCCCGAACGGACGTGACTCCGACCATCGACAACCCGCGGGTTGCGACGATCCGACACAGCCCGGGAGCGTGGAGAAACGCCGCACACTCCCGCAGTCCGTGCACCGTTCCAACCGAGGGCGCTCATGACCGCTCCGCCCGCGTTCGAAATCCTTCCCTTCGACCCGCACAGCGCTTCGCCGGAGTTATGGGCGGAGCGGCATGTTTTCCGCCGGATCCGGCACGAGCAGTTCGGCGCAGACGACCTCCCGCCCTCGGACGCTTGGTTCGAAGCGATCGAACGCCAGCCGAGCGACTTCGGACGCAATGTCCATTGGGTGGCACGGACAGAAGGCCGGATTGTCGGCATCGTCGGCACCTTCCTGCCCAACCCGGAACAGCCGAACATCCAGGCGGCTCTGCCCCACCTGCACGCCGACGGCTTCGTGCTGAAAGAGTGGCGGCACCGGGGGGTCGGCCGGCGGTTGCTGGCGGAAATCCACGGCCTGATGACCGCGCACGGGAAGACCCTGCTCACTCTGGTCACCGACGACACGGACAGCCACGCCTTCCTGCGTGCCATCGGGGCCGACGAGCGGCTGCGGTCAGTGGACAGCCGGCTGGCGCTGGACAGCGTCGATTGGACGATGGTGGAGGAATGGCACGCGGCGATGCGCCGCACGCTTTCCGGTCTGACGGAAACCATCCATGCCGGCGAGATCCCGGATGCGGAGTTCGAAGCGATCCTGCCGCTGCACAACGCCCTGCTGCCCGACCTGCCGCGCGACCGGCTGGACCAACCGCTGATCCCGGTGACGATGGCGATGGCCATGGAATGGAAGCGCAACATCCAGTTCCAGCAGGTGGAGCATCACATGGTGGTGCTGCGCGACGCCGACGGTTCGGTGATCGGCTTCAGCGACGTCTTCTGGCACCCGGAGATAACCGACCGGGTCCATCAGATCGTCACCGGCGTGCGCCGTGACCGCCGCGGGCTGGGGGTGGGCAAGGGGCTGAAGGCCGCCCTGCTGCGGCATGTCCGCTCCGCCCGGCCCTCCGTCCGGCTGATGATCACCCGCAACGCGGCGACGAACGGGCCGATGCTGGCGATCAACCGCCGCCTCGGTTACGCGGAGCACAAGGTTCTCGGAACCTACCAGATCGGGGTGGGGGAACTGGGCGCAGCCCTGGCCCGCTGACGCCTTCAAACATTCGACGTGCGGCAAAAGCGCCCGCTCCGGCGGCGGGCGCTTTTCTCCTTTCGCCCCCACAACTGATATATTAATATATCCGACATACTTCCGGCACCCATCCGGTCCAAGGGGCACCCACGCCATGACGCCTTATGCCGACCTCCGGCGCGAGGATTTCCGCGCCACCATCGACGGCACGCCGACCGACCTGTTCACCCTGCGCAACCGCCGGGGCATGGCCGTCCGCCTCACCAATTACGGCTGCAAGATCGTCCAGATCCTGGCGCCCGACCGCGACGGCGCCCTCGGCGACGTGGTGCAGGGCTACGAGACGCTGGAGCAGACGATGGCCGGCCAGCCCTCTATGGGCTCCTTCATCGGGCGCTATTGCGGGCGCATCGGCGGCGGACGCTTTACGCTGGACGGGGTGGAGCACCGCACCGCGGTCAACGCGCCGCCCAACACCCTGCACGGCGGCCAGCGCGGCTCCCGCTTCCGCACCTTCAACGCGCGGCAACTGGACGAGACGAGCCTGGAGTTGACCTATGTCTTTCAGGACGGGGAGGAGGGCTTTCCCGGCACCCTGCCCGTCCGGCTGGTCTATGCGCTGGACGAGGACAACGCCCTGACCATCGCCTGGACCGCCGTGGCGGCGGACAAGGCGACCGTGGCGAACTTCACCGACCACACCTTCTTCAACCTGTCGGGCGACGCCGGGTCCTCGATCCTCGATCATGTGGCGACGGTCAACGGCAGCCGCTATCTGGCGCTCGACGCCACCGCCGTCCCCACCGGGGAACTGGTGGACGTGACCGGCACCCCCCTCGACTTCCGCAGCCCCGCCGCCTTCGGCGCGCGGATCGCCGCCGACCACCCGATGCTGGCGCTCGGCAAGGGCTACGACCTGCATTACGCGGTGGACAAGCCGGCGGGCGCGCTGGGGCTGCACGCCCGCGTCGTCCATCCCGGCAGCGGGCGCGTGCTGGAGGTCCTCTCCACCGAACCCGGCGTGCAGGTCTACACCGGTAATTTCCTCGACGGCCAGACGCCGCGCGACCTGGGCAAGGGCGGCACGCTCTACACCCGGCACAGCGCCTTCTGCCTGGAGCCGTCGCACTTCCCCAACGCCGTCAACATCCCGTCCTTCCCCTCCACCGCGCTGGCACCCGGCCAATGGTGCGCGGGCCGCATCGTCTACCGCTTCGGCGTCGCCTGAACTCCGAATCCCAAAGGACCCTCCGTCATGCCTCTTCTCTCCCGTGAATCGCTCGCCGCCGGCGCCTTCGATGTGGCGCACACGGCGGGCGCCCCGCGGCTGCCCGTCACCGTCCTTCAGATCGGCGACGGCAACTTCCTGCGCGGCTTCGTCGATTGGATGGTGGACGTCGCCAACGGCGCCGGGCTGATGAGCGCCGGGGTCGCCGTTGCCCAGCCGCTGGACCAGGGCGTCGCCGGCCTGCTGAACGCGCAGTCTGGGCTCTACACCGTCCTGTTGCGCGGCATCGAGCGGGGCGCGGCGGTCGAATCCCGCCGGGTGGTGAGCTGCGTGTCCGACGCGCTGAACCCCTATGCGGAGTGGGACCGCATGCTGGCCCTTGCCACGTCCCCGGCGCTGCGCTTCCTGGTGTCCAACACGACGGAGGCCGGCATCGCCGACGTGGCGGAGCCCTACACCCCCGGCGCCTGCCAACAGAGCTTCCCGGCCAAGGTCGCGGCGCTGCTGCACGCCCGCTTCACCGCGCTGGGCGGCACGCCGGAGAGCGGTCTCGTCCTGCTGCCCTGCGAACTGATCGAGGCCAACGGCGCCAAGCTGAAGCGGATCGTGCTGGCCCACGCCAAGCGTTGGGGCCTGGAGTCCGGCTTCGCCGCCTGGGTCGAGGCGCACAACCATTTCCTGAACACGCTGGTCGACCGCATCGTCCCCGGCTATCCGCGCGACGAGGCCGCTGCGCTCACCGCCGCGTGGGGCTATGAGGACCCGCTGGCCGTGGCCGGCGAGCCCTTCCATGTCTGGGTCATCGAAGGCCCGGCGGCCCTGGCCGAGGAATTCCCGCTGCACAAGGCCGGGCTGAACGTGGTCTGGACCGACGACCTCAAGCCCTACCGCACGCGCAAGGTGCGCATCCTGAACGGCGCCCACACCGCCGGGGCGCTCGCCGCCTTCGTGGCGGGGGTGGACACGGTGAAGGGCATGATGGACGACGCCACCCTGTCCGCCTACCTGAACACGGTGATGTTCGGGGAGATCGTGCCCTTCGTGCCCCTGCCGGACGCCGAGCGCCAGGACTACGCCCGCACCATCATGGAGCGCTTCGGCAACCCGCACATCCGGCACGAGCTGATCGCGATTTCGCTGAACTCGGTGTCGAAGTGGCAGGTGCGCGTGTTGCCCAGCCTGAAGGACTACGCGGCTGCCCATGGCGAGGCGCCGGACGGCCTGTCCTTCTCGCTGGCCGCCCTGCTGCGCTTCTACAAGGGAACGCCGGCGGCGGACGGTGCCTGCACCGGCAGCCGCGACGCCGGCCCTTATCCCATCCGCGACGACGCGGCGGTCCTGGCGGTGCTGTCCGACGCCTGGGCGGCGCATGGCGGCGATCCGGCGGCGCTGGTGGACGCCGTGCTGTCCGACGCCGCGCTGTGGGGCGAGGACCTGACCCGCATCCCGGGTCTGGCCCACCGCACCGCCATCCATCTGGCGGTGATCGAGGAGCGCGGCATGCGCGGCGCTTTGGAAGCGTTGGTGAGTTGAGTCCCTTAAGCCACATGGGCTCTTCATAATAACCCTCTCCCCTCTGGGGAGAGGGTGGCCCGGAGGGCCGGTGAGGGGGTTGCACATGGCCGTAAGTCCGGCACACGCGCACCCCCCTCACCCTAACCCTCTCCCCGGAGGGGAGAGGGAAACACGGGATGTCCCGCCACCGCTATATACCTTCGCGTACAACGGCCTGTTGACAGCGTCCATCCAGCGCAGTATCCGAATCGATACAGCGTCGGGCGAGTCGTCATTCCGCAACGAACCGAAGGAACCGTGTCCATGCGTTTGAAAGCCTTCGTCCTCGCCTTCGGGCTGCTGGCCCTCCAGACCGCCGCCCAGACCGCCGCCGCGGCGGCCCAGGACCTCCACGCCTATGTCGGCGCCGGCCTCCGCCCGCCGGTGGACGCGCTGATCGAGGCGTTCCGCAAGGAGACCGGGATCACCGTGACGGCCGAATATGGCGGGTCGGGCCAGCTCCTCGCCCGCTTTGCCGAAACGAGGACCGGCGACCTGTTCATCCCCGGCACGACCTTCTACACCGACAAGCTGAAGGAGCTGGGCGCGGTCGCCGACCTCACGGTGCTGGTGGTGCACGGCCCGGTGCTGGCCGTGGCGCCGGGGAAGGCCGAGGCGATCCGCAACTTCGCCGACCTCGCCAAGCCGGGCGTCCGCGTCGGACTCGGCGACCCGCAGGCCATGGCGCTGGGCCGCACGGCGGAGGACATCCTGGACAAGTCCGGCCAGGGCGAGGCGATCCGCCGCAACGTCACCGTCCGCGCCGCGACCGTGAAGCAGCTCGCCCTCTATGTGCTGGACGGCAACGTCGACGCCGCCATCATCGGCGCGTCGGAGGCCGCCCAGAATCCCGGCAAGCTGTCCGTCCTCGCCATCCCGCCGGACTGGTACGAGGCCGAATACGCCCCCGTCGCCGTGCTGAAGACCAGCGCCGCGCCGGACGCCGCCAAGCGCTTCGCCGATTTCCTGGCCTCGGACGCCGGCCTTGCCACCTTCCAGCGCTTCGGCTTCCCACCCGCCCCGAGGATGTGACGGATGGGCTTCGCCGTCCTGCTGGGTCTGCCGCTCGCCATCGTCGCGCTGACGATCGCGGGCGTGCTGGGCGCCCTGCTGGCCCGCCTGCCCCCGGACGATCTCTGGGCCGCCCTGAGCGCGGCGGAAACGCTGTTCGCGCTGCGGCTGTCGGCGCTGACCTCCGTCGCGGCGTTGGGGATCGCGCTGGCCCTCGGCCTGCCGGCGGCCTACCTGATGGCGCGGCGGCGCTTTCCGGGAAAGGTCCTGCTCGACACGCTGCTCGACGTGCCGCTGGTCATGCCGCCGCTGGTCGCCGGGCTGGGGCTGCTGTTCCTGCTCGGACGCAACGGGCCGGTTCCCGCGCTGGGGATGGAACTGCTGTTCTCGCCCGCGGGCGTGGTGGTGGCCCTGGCCTTCGTGTCCACCGCGGTGGTGGTGCGCACCGCCACGGCGGCCTTCCGGTCCGTCGACCGGGGCTACGCCGTCGCCGCGCAGTCGCTGGGCGCCGCCCCCTGGGCGGTGTTCTGGCGGGTGGAGCTGCCGCTGGCCGCCAGGGGCATCGCGGCGGGCGCCGTTCTGGCCTGGGCGCGGGCGCTCGGTGAGTTCGGCGCCACGCTGATGGTCGCCGGAGCCACCCGCCTGAAGACCGAGACGTTGCCCATGGCCGTCTTCCTCAACATCGCCACCGGGGAAACCGGCATCGCCGTCGCTTGCGCCATCCTGCTTCTGGCGGCGGCTCTGCTGATGCTGGTGGCGATGCGGCTGCTCGGCGCGCGACGGGGCGACAGGGTCAGCCGCGGGTCCGCAGCCGGTTGCGGACCCGCTTGAGCGGCTGCTTCAGCTCCATGGCGTCGAGCAGACCCACCGCCGCCTGCCGCAGCGACGCGGCGGCACCCTTCACCGCCCGGACGGGACGGGGCTCGGGAGAGCCAAGATCGGATTGCCCGAAGTCCGGCTGGATGGTGCCTACCCGTTCCTTCAGCCGCTCCAGCCATTCCCCCTCCACCGCGTGCTGGCGGGCGTAGTCGAGGATGGAGCGCAGTTCCGCCGCCTGCGGTTCGTTGCGCACGGGGATTCCGGCGATGCGCGCGGGGTCGAGCGGCCCGTCGAAGCAGTCCGGGGCGAGCACCCCGGCGGCGGCGAAGTTCATCCGGGTGCGCACGCATTTCTCGCAAACGCCGCAGTTCCGGAACTGCTGCACCCCCTCCCAGCAGACGCGCAGGGAGCGCACCGCCTCCGGATAGGCGGCGACCGCCGCGGCCTTCTCCGTCCGCGAATAGGCGGCCCCGTCATGGACGATCGAAAAGCCGTCGCCGGACAGCAGATGGTCGGCGATCGGCGTGGTGCCGTAGGGGATGACCAGCGCGTCGTAGGGCTTGGTGCTGCCGATCAGTCCGAACTCGAACTCCGCCTCATAGAGATGCAGGCAGGCCGCCAGCTCCGCCGCGTGGGAATCCTGCCAGTTCTGGAGATGCAGTTCCTTGCTGTTGGTGCGCACCACCCGCAGGTCCAGCCCGACCAGATCGCGGAAGGGCCGGGTGCGCTCGACCAGCCGCTCGAAATCCTCGGCCCGGTCCAATTCCACGTCGAAGCCGTGCACCATCAGCAGCGCGCCGACATGGTGGCGGCGCTCCGGCGGCAGGAGCAGCCGGTGGCGCAGGATGGTGAAGGTGCTGTCCAGCCCGCTGGAATAGGCGGCGATAGCCCGCCGCCCCGGCTTGGGCGCATCGCGGTCGACCACCGTCTCCGGGATGATCTCCACCGTCCGGTAGCGGTCGGGACGCCAGCGCCGCCACACCCCTTGCAGCGCGTCGATGTTGTGCAGCGCCTTGCGGGTCAGCGGCCCATGGACATGGACGGGAAGGCCCCGCTCCATGGCGTGGAACAGGACGGCCATGACCGACCCGTCCATCGGCCGGTCCGCCGCGGTCCCGGCCGGGTCCTCGAACTCGTAGACGACACGGTGCCGGCGGCGGGCGCCGTCCTCGGACAGCAGGACGGTGCGGCGGACCAGACCGCCGCTCGCCGTCTCCTCGAATCCGATGTGCAGCCCCCCCTTGCCCACCATGCCCGCCATACCCGCCGACGCCCTCTTCAGCCCATGTTCCGGGATGACAGACGGATGCGGGGCGCAAACGTTCCCGGGACCCTTACCGTTTCCAATCCGCGAGCCAGCTGTCGATGTAGTTGGTCAGCTTGCCGTAGGAGTTGTCGCGCACCTGCACCGGCAGCCCCATCATCAGGGCCAGCAGCATTCCGTGCAGGCGGTTGGTGACCACGGCGTTGGCCGCGCCGAAATGGGCGACGGCCTTGCGGACCAGCCGGTCGCGGATGGGATACCAGCCGCGCAGCGGATCGGCGGGCAGCGGCACCGCGTCGTCCAGCCGGATCAGCCGGGCGGCCAGCGCGAAGCCGGCGAAATCCTCCGGCCCGCACAGATCCTCCCAGTCGAAGACCGGCGAATCCTGGCGCAGCCAATGGCGCCCCGCGCATTCCTGGTCGCGCCGGGCCATGACGAGCAGGGTGGTGTCGTGGGCCGGGCGGACCGGCGTCAGCCGCGTCGGGTAGCGCGTCAGGTAGTGGGCGAGGTCCGGCACCTGGATCGCCCGCTCCCCGAGAAAGGGCCGCACCAGATCGAGCGACGGCGCGTCGCGCGCCATGAAGACCAGATTGCGGTGGGCCGCCCAGCGCTTCATGTCGTGGCGCAGCCGGTCGTGGTCGCGGTAGTAGACGGTCTGCGGCAGAAGCACGACGCGGCTGGATGGAAAACTCTCCAGCACCTTCTGCCGGAACGTCTCATGATGGGGATAGAGGTCGCCGAAATTGCCGCCGCCGTGCAGCAGGATCGCCGCCTGCCCGTCGCGCTGGCGGCGCAGCAGGCGACGGGCGTTGCCCAGCGTCACCCGCTCGCGGATCTCCACGCCGCCGTCGGCGAACAGCGCCTCCGCCCCCTGGTTGATCAGCAGATCCCCGACGTTCAGATGGACCGGGATGTCCGCATAGACGGCCGGCCCGCTGCCAAGATGCGGCAGAACCAAGTCCCGCACCCGCAGCGACAGCGCCTCCAGGGCCGCAAGGTCCGGGTACAGCCACAGGTCCGCCGCACCGGCGGCACCGCCGGCGGACCCACCACCAGATCCGGCGGCCGCGCGCCCCCCGGCACCGCCGTCATAACACCACGTATCCATGGCCAATGGCCGCCCCCGCAGAAGATTGGTCCCGGAACATTGGTTGCCGGCCCCGCAGATGGAAGAGAAGTGACACGCCCCGGCCCAATGTGAATGGGGGTGATGCGTGAAAGTTCGCTCCCAAAGGAATGCCCCTGGATTTGCCGGCTCCACCCCTCCGACTCGGCGCGGGACTTTTGCGGTACCCGTTCCGGCGCGGTCGGGCCGCGCCGGAATATTCGTGTTCATATGGTTTGTTTGCACACCAATTCGGTCATCATCCCCGTCGCCATGTGCAAAAGGTTGTGACAGTGCAGCGGCCAGCGCCCAGGATTGTCGGCGTCGAAGGCGATGGTGGCGGACCCGTTCATCGGCACCAGCACCGTGTCGCGCACCGCCCCGGCCAGCGCCGTCCCGTTGAGCGCGGTCACCTGGAAATGCTGGCCGTGCAGGTGCATCGGGTGGGCCATCGGGCTTTCGTTGACCATGGTGATGCTCACCCGCTGCCCCTTGCGGACGGTTAGCGGCCGGTGCTCGCCGAAGGGTCGGTTGTCGATGGTCCAGACATAGGGGGCCATGCCGCCGGTCAGCCGGATGGTGAAGGCCGCCCCCACCGGACGCTCCGACAGCGGGTCGAGCGCGGTCAGCCGCCGCTCCAGCGACAGGTCCACCGGCCCGGCGGCGGCGTCCGCGAGGCCGGCGGTCTTGCCCACCGTGGCGCCGGGTGTGGCGAGGATGATGCCGGTGCGCTGACGCTCCCCTTCCCGCTGCGCCAGGATGGGGAAGGCACCGCCCCCGGCGGGAAGCTGGACGAGGATGTCCAGCCGCTGGCCCATGACCATGCCGAAGCGCCGCCCCGTCACCGGCTGGACCGGGTTGCCGTCCGCCGCGACCACCGTGCCGTCGAGGACGCCGAGGTCGATGTGGAAGGCCGTCGAGGTCGCCCCGTTGATCAGCCGCAGCCGGACCCGCCCGCCGCGTTCCACCCGCACCACCTCCGGATCGTCGAGCGTGCGGTCGTTGGCGAGGTAGGCGTCGTACTCCACGTCGTTGAGGTCCATGGCGGCCATGGTCATGCCGCCCATGCCCTTCATATTCGAGTGGTCCATCATCGGCATGGCCCCGCCATGCCCGCTGCCATGGCCCCCGTGGCCGCTTCCATGCCCGCCACCATGATCCATGGCGCCACCAGTCAGCCCGGCGAGCACCTCGGCGGGGTCCTTGAAGGTGAAATCGTGCAGCAGCACGGTGACTTCCTGAACGTCCGCCCGCCGGTCGTCGGCAGTGCGGACGATCAGCGGGGCCGCCATCAAACGCTGCTCCTGAAGCCCGTGGTGCGAGTGCATCCAGTGAGTGCCGGGCCGCGGCTCGAAATCGTAGCCCTGGCTGGCGCCGTCGCGGATCAGTGGGCGGTTCGCGTCGGCCACGCCGTCCTGGGCGTAGGGCGGGGTCATGCCGTGCCAGTGGATGACCGTGTCCTCCCCCGCCCGGTTCGCCAGATCGACCAGGAAGCGCTGCCCCGGATCGAGGACCAGGCCGGCAGTGCCGTCCGGCTGGCGGATGCCGAAGACGGAGGCGGGCTTGCCCATCACCTCCAGCACCCGCCGCTCGACGGCGAGGCGGAGAGGCGCCGCGGCCCGCGCCGGGCGCGCGACGGCGGGAAGGAGGGGGGACAGGCCGCCCAGCACGGCGGCCGAAGCCGCGGACGCCAGGAAACGGCGGCGAGTCTGCAGAATCGTCATGATGCGATGGTCCGTTTTTGCGAAATGCCGACCCAAAGCGCACGGTGAAGGCGCACCTCGGGCATGGAGTTCGGTCAAACGGCCAAGCGCGGTGGTCTGAAGGCCAGCGGCGGACCGATTCCCTCCGGCAACAGGCCGGTGGCTCGGAAAGGTGCGGACGCACGGAGCGGCGGCGTCGGAAAGGCTGCCGTGGTGGCAATGCCCGACAGCATCATCGGGCAGGTCCCGCCGCAGGACAGCCCTTTCCGGCCAGCGCAGGCGTCGTCCGCCGGGGGCGCATGGTCGGCATCGGCCACCCAGACAGGCCCAACCGGCGTCGAAGGCGAGGAAGCGGCGTAACTTTGACCATGGGCGCCGGCATGAACGTGCGCCTGCGCGGCGGACGGCGCGAACAGCGCCAGCGCGGCCAGCAGCAGCAGCCCCGCCAGCAGCCGCCCGATCGGCATCCTCCCGCCAAGGGGGCGTCCACCCCGCGCCATCGCCGTGTCCCGTTCCTGCATCGGCATCACACGGCACAGTCTCCACCTTCCAGCGGCGGGAAGGTCAAGCGCAAATTCGCGCCGCGATCACGGTTCTGGACAGCCCGGACGCACCGTGCTATCCCCAGCCCGAACAAGGTGAGTTAGTACTCACTTATGCTATAAGGTTAATCATGGGACGGCTGGACAACTCGGCCCGGCGCGCGGCGATCATCGACGCGGCCCTTCCGCTGTTCGCGCGCAAGGGATTCGCCGCCACCACGACCAAGGAGATCGCGCAGGCCGCCGGCGTGTCGGAGGCGCTGATCTTCAAGCATTTCCCCAGCAAGGCCGCCCTCTACGAGGCGATCTTCCGCTCCTGCGTGGATGGGGACGAGGATCTGGCGAAGCTGCTGGCGATGCCGCCGAGCACGGAGACGCTCGCCGCCTACGTCCAGGCGATGGTGAGTTGCTACGCCTGTGAACTGCCGAGCGAGCGCGACACCATGCTTCCCCGCTTCCGGCTCTACTTCATGAGTTTGCTGGAGGACGGGGAGTTCGCCCACATGGTGCGCCGCTGGATGTCGGAGCACATCGCTCCGCCCTTCCTGGCCTCGCTGCGCGCCGCCCGCGACTCCGGCGACCTCATCCCCTCGGCCCCGGTGACCGAGAACGCCTTCTGGCTTGCGGAGATGCTGGGCTCGACCCTGGCCACCATTCACCTGCCGCCGACGCCGCTCGTCCCCTCTTTGGCCGAGCCGCGGCGCACCATCCGCGACGCGGTCGTCTTCATCCTGCGTGGCCTGGGCCTGCGGGAGGAAGCGGTTGCCCTTTACACGCCTTTATTGCATTGCACCCAATCAACAGAACCAGAACCGACCTGTTCGAGAGAGGCTGATCGTGACGAGTGACATCGACCATTCCGCTCGCGCGCCGGAGCGGACCACCGAACGCCGTCCGGTCACCCGCGGGCGGCTGGCGTTCCGCATCATCATCATGGCCGTCATCCTGGCCGTGCTGCTCGGCGGCCTGTACGCCTTCAACAACTTCCGCAACAAGGCCATCGCCGACTTCTTCGCCGGCAACAAGCCGCCGCCGACCCCCGTCTCGGTCGCCGAGGCGACGGCGCAGTCCGTTCCCAAATACACCACCGCCATCGGCACCCTGACCGCCAGCCGGCAGGTCACCGTGGCGCCGGAGGTGGTCGGGCGCGTGACCCAGATCTTCTTCGAATCGGGCGCCACCGTGAAGGCCGGCGCGCCGCTGGTGCAGCTCAACGACGCCACCGAGCAGGCCGACGTGCTGGCCTTCCGCGCCCAGGCGAAGCTGGCCGAGAACAACCTGCAGCGCGCCCGCAACCTGCTGCGCAACCAGGCCGGCCCGCAGGTCACCGTGGACCAGAACCAGGCCCAGCTCGACGAGGCCAACGCCAACATCAAGAAGACCGAGGCGCTGATCGCCCAAAAGCTGATCCGCGCCCCCTTCGACGGCGAGCTGGGCATCCGGCAGGTGAATGTCGGCGAGTATGTCAGCGCCGGCGGCCCCGTCGTCACGCTGACCGATCTCGCCAACCTGTTCGTCGACTTCACCCTGCCCGAGCAGGCGCTGAGCCAGATCCGCGTCGGCCAGCCGGTGCTGATCTCCGCCGACGCCGCGCCCGGCGCCACCTTCGACGCGGTGATCTCGACCATCGAGCCGCAGGTCAGCCCGGACACCCGCGCCATCAAGGTGCGAGCCACGCTGAAGAACCCGGAGCGCAAGCTGCTGCCCGGCATGTTCGCCAACATCCGCGTCGTCCAGCCGCCGGCCGCGAACCGCATCGTCATCCCGGAAACCGCGGTGGACTACACGGTCTATGGCGACAGCGTCTTCGTCGTCGCCGCCCAGAAGGACGCCGAGGGCAAGGACGGCCATGTCGCCAAGCGCGTGCCGGTCAAGACCGGCGACCGCTTCGACGGCAAGGTGGAGATCCTCGACGGGGTGAAGCCCGGCGACCGGGTGGTGTCCTCCGGCCAGCTCAAGCTGAACAACGGCGCCGCCGTGGTGCCGACGGAAGCGAGCGCGCTGGTGCCGCCGCAGACCGTTCCGCGCAACTGAGGACCCGGCCATGTCATTCACCGACATCTTCATCCGACGGCCGGTCCTGGCGCTGGTGGTCAGCCTGCTGATCCTGCTGGTCGGCGTCCGCTCGCTGACGGACCTGCCGATCCGGCAGTATCCGGAGTTGCAGAACACCGTCATCACCATCACCACCTCCTACCCCGGCGCCTCCCCCGACCTGATGCAGGGCTTCATCACGACGCCCATCGAGCAGGCGGTGGCGACGGCGGAAGGCATCGACTACATCACCTCCTCCTCCACCCAGGGGGTGAGCCTCGTCACCGCCTACATCCGGCTGAACTTCAACCCCAACGTCGCGATGACCGACGTGATGTCGAAGGTGCAGCAGGTCAAATACCAGCTTCCGCGCGAGGCCAACGACCCGGTGATCCTGAAGTCCACGGGCGAGACGACCTCCATCCTCTACATGGGCTTCGCCAGCCCGGAGCTGTCCGGGGCGGCCATCTCCGACTACCTGACGCGCGTGGTGCAGCCGCTGCTGTCCACCGTGCCCGGCGTGGCCGAGGCGCAGATCCTGGGCGGCCAGACCTTCGCCATGCGCGTCTGGCTCGACCCCGACCGGATGGCCGCGCGCAACATCGCCGCCGCCGACGTGCGGGCGGCGATCCAGGCCAACAACTACCAGTCCGCCCCTGGACAGGCGAAGGGCGTCTTCGTCGTCTCCAACATCACCACCAACACCGGCCTGACCGACGTCGAGCAGTTCCGGCAGATGGTGGTGAAGTCCAAGGACGGCGCGCTGGTCCGCATGAAGGACATCGCCGAGATCGAGCTGGGCGCGCAAAGCTCCAACGCCAGCGTGTCGATGAACGGCCAGCAGGCGATCTTCATCGGCATCAACTCCACGCCGACCGGCAACCCGCTGACCATCGTGGAGGACATCCGCAAGCTGGTGCCGGAGCTGGAGCGCAACCTGCCGCCGTCGCTGAAGATGGAGATCGTCTACGACTCCACCCGCTTCATCCAGGCCTCCATCGACGAGGTGCAGAAGACGCTGCTGGAAGCGGTCGGCATCGTCATCGTGGTGATCTTCCTGTTCCTGGGCTCCTTCCGCTCGGTGCTGATCCCCATCGTGACCATCCCGCTGTCCATCGTGGGTGCGGCGACGATCATGCTGGCGATGGGCTTCAGCCTGAACCTGCTGACCCTGCT
Source organism: Azospirillum brasilense (assembly GCF_003349955.1). Taxonomy (GTDB): domain Bacteria; phylum Pseudomonadota; class Alphaproteobacteria; order Azospirillales; family Azospirillaceae; genus Azospirillum; species Azospirillum brasilense_B. The sequence continues at coordinate 8,633 of NZ_QLKQ01000022.1, read as the reverse complement.
CGCCATGGTGCTGGCCATCGGCCTCGTGGTGGACGACGCCATCGTGGTGGTGGAGAACGTCCACCGCCACCTGGAGGAGGGAAAGTCGCCCGTCGAGTCCGCGCTGATCGGCGCGCGGGAGATCATCGGTCCCATCATCTCCATGACCATCACGCTGGCCGCCGTCTACGCCCCCATCGGCTTCCTCGGCGGGCTGACCGGCGCGCTGTTCCGCGAGTTCGCCTTCACCCTGGCGGGGTCGGTCATCATCTCCGGCGTGGTGGCGCTGACGCTGTCGCCGATGATGTGCTCGCTCCTGCTGACCCGCGACATGAACGAGGGCCGCTTCGCCCGCTTCGTCGACCGCACCTTCGACAGGCTGTCCGGCTGGTACGGGCGGCGTCTGGGCGGCGCGCTGGACTACCGGGCGGCGACCCTGCTGTTCGGCTTCGGCGTTCTGCTGAGCGTCGGCTTCCTCTTCGCCAACACCATGTCGGAGCTGGCGCCGGAGGAGGACCAGGGCATCCTGTTCGGCATCACCAAGGGGCCGCAGTACGCCAACCTCGATTACATGGACGCCTACGGGCGCGAGATGGACGAGGTGTTCACCCACTATCCGGAGACCGACACCCGCTTCGTGCTGAACGGCCTGCCCACCCTGACCCAGGGCTTCGCCGGCATGATCCTGAAGCCGTGGGACGAGCGCACCCGCAGCGCCAAGGAGCTTCAGCCGCTGGTCCAGGCCGATCTCGGCAAGGTGGCCGGCACGCAGGTGTTCCTGGTGTCGCCGCCGGCCCTGCCCGGCTCCACCGGCGGCCTGCCGGTGCAGATGGTCATCAACAGCCCCGGCGATTACCAGACCATCTTCAACGCCATAGAGCGGATCAAGACCGCCGCCATGGAAAGCGGCATGTTCATCGTCACCGACAGCGACCTGCAGTTCAACAGCCCGGTCGTCCGGCTGCACGTCGACCGGTCGAAGGCGGCGGACCTCGGCCTGTCCATGCAGTCGATCGGCGACACGCTGGCGGTCCTGGTCGGCGGCAACTACGTCAACCGCTTCAACCTGAACGGCCGCTCCTACGAGGTCATCCCGCAGGTGCCGCGCGACAAGCGCCTGACGCCGGAGACGCTGACCCGCTACTACGTCACCGCGGGCAACGGCGCGCAGGTCCCACTGTCCACCGTCGTCTCGATCGAAATGGCGACGGAGCCGAACGCCCTGACCAAGTACAACCAGCTTCCCTCTGCGACCTTCTCCGCGGTGCCGATGCCGGGCGTGACGATGGGCCAGGCCGTGGAGTTCCTGGAGCGGCAGGCCCGCGAGGTCCTGCCCGCCGGCTTCGGCCATTCCTACCTGTCGGAGTCGCGCCAGTACGTGACCGAGGGCAACCAGCTCATGGTCACCTTCGTCTTCGCGCTGGTGGTCATCTATCTGGTGCTGGCCGCGCAGTTCGAATCGCTGCGCGACCCGCTGGTGATCCTGATCTCGGTGCCGATGTCGATCTGCGGCGCGCTGCTGCCGCTGTTCTTCGGCCTGTCCACCATGAACATCTACACGCAGGTGGGCTTGGTGACGCTGATCGGCCTCATCAGCAAGCACGGCATCCTGATGGTGGAGTTCGCCCGCGAGATGCAGATCAACGAGCGGGTGGACCGCCGCACCGCCATCGAGCACGCGGCCCGCGTCCGCCTGCGCCCGATCCTGATGACCACGGCGGCGATGGTGGTGGGCCTCCTGCCGCTGCTGACCGCCGCCGGCGCCGGTGCGGCCAGCCGCTTCTCCATCGGTCTGGTGATCGTGTCGGGCATGCTGATCGGCACGCTGTTCACTCTGTTCGTCCTGCCGGCGGTCTACACCGTGCTGGCCAAGGACCACTACGCGGCATCGGTCTCCCGCCGCGCGCGGGAGATCGCGGCGGCCTCGCAGTAAGGCCGAACCGAACGGCAACCTTTCCGAACCCCCTCGCCCCACGCGGTCGAGGGGGTTTTTTCTTTTCAGGGAAGGGCCGCGGCCACGGCGGCGGAGAGCGGCGTGGTCGGACGGCCGATCAGCGCCGACAGCTGGCGCCCGTCGTCGAACAGCGCGCCCTTCGACGCATCGGCGTCCCAGGAGGCGATGCCCTTCGCGAAAACCTCCGGAAGGCCGAAGCCGGCGAGGATGGCGGCGTAATCGGCCTCCGGCAGGTTCCGGTAAGGGATGTTCTTGCCGGACTGGCGGGAGATTTCGGCGGCCAGATCGGCCAGCGTCACCGCCTCGTCCCCGGCCAGCTCGTAGGTCCTGCCCTCATGGCCGGTGCCGGTCACCACCGCCACCGCCGCGTCGGCGTAGTCGGCGCGCGTGGCCGAGGAAATCCGCCCGTCGCCGGCGCTGCCGATGACGGCGCCACCGGCCAGCGCCGCGCCGACCGAACCGGTGTGGTTCTCGGTGTACCAGCCGTTGCGCAGGATCGTGAAGGGGAGGCCCGACGCCTTGATGTCCGCCTCGGTCGCCCGGTGCTCCTCGGCGAGGCTCAGCGGCGAGCGGTCGGCGTGGAGCAGGCTGGTGTAGACGATCCGGCCCACGCCTGCCGCCTTCGCGGCGTTGACGACGTTGCGGTGCTGCGCCGCCCGCTGCCCGATCTCGTTCGAGGAGATGAGCAGCAACGTGTCGACGCCGGCCAGCGCGCGGGCAAGTGTCTCGGGGTTGCCGTAATCGGCCTCGCGGGCCTCGACCCCCAGGTCGGCGGCCTTGGCGGGAGAGCGCACCAGGGCGACGATCCCGGAGGCCGGAACCGTCTTCTTCAGGCGGGCGATGACGAGGCGGCCAAGCTGGCCGGTGGCACCGGTGACGGCGATGGTCATGGTCGGGTGTCCCGTTTGCGGTTGGGTGGTGACCATTCACCTAAGCCACTTGCTTACTTTTCGTAAGTACGTACATAAATGTAAGTGTGAAGATTCCTGGTGGAAGGAGGACGGCCATGCCGGAACCGGACGACGATTGCACGCCGCTGCCGTTGTCGGAGCGGATGAAGCGCGGCGACCTGATGGCCGCGGCCTGCCCCTCGCGGGAGGTGCTGAAACACGTCACCAGCCGCTGGGGCGTCCTGGTCCTGATCGCCCTGGAAAGCGGAACGCTGCGCTTCAGCGAACTGCGCCGCACCATCGGCGGGGTCAGCGAGCGGATGCTGGCCCAGACGCTGCAATGGCTGGAGGGCGACGGGCTGGTCAAGCGCACCGCCCACGACGTGGTGCCGCCCCATGTCGACTACAGCCTGACGCCGCTGGGGCGGGAAGCCGCCGAGAAGGTGCGCCTCCTCGCCGACTGGATCGAGTTCAACCTGCCGCGGATTGCCGAGGGCTGGACGAATCGGCAGAGCGCCGCCGCGGAGTGACCGGTCAAAAAAAGCCGCCGGGCGCGAGGGGGTGCGTCCGGCGGTGCCGAGTGTTCGGGAGCTGGGCCTCAGCCGGCCACGGCGGCCTCTTCAGGCTGTGCCGCCGCCGGCACCCCCAGCCGCTTCGCGACGCCCGCGCCATAGGCGGGATCCGCCGCGAAGAAGTGCGCCAACTGCCGCCGCTGGATGAAGAGCGGCACCTCCCCCAGTGAATTGGCGATGGTGTCCATCAGCCGCTCCTGCGCCTCCGCCCCGATCAGGCGGAACAGGGCGCCGGCCTGGGCGTAGTCGTCGTTGCCCTCGCGGTGGTCATAGCGGGCGGCGTCGCCGGAAATGCGCAGCGGCGGCTCGGCCACCGCACGGTTCTGCACCGGCCCGCCGAAGCTGTTCGGCTCGTAGTTCGGGCTGCCGCCGCCGTTGCCGTCGAAGCGCATGGCGCCGTCGCGCTGATGGTTGCGGACCTCCGCGGCGTGCGGACGGTTGACCGGCAGCGCCTGATGGTTGGCGCCCAGCCGGTAGCGGTGCGCGTCGGCGTAGGCGAACAGACGCCCTTGCAGCATCTTGTCCGGGCTGAAGGAAATGCCGGGCACCACGTTGGCCGGGCTGAAGGCGGCCTGCTCGACCTCCGCGAAGAAGTTCTCCGGGTTGCGGTTCAGCACCATCTCGCCCACCTCGACCAGCGGGTAATCGGCGTGCGGCCACACCTTGGTCACGTCGAACGGGTTGATCCGATAGGCGTCGGCCTCCGCCTCCGGCATGATCTGCACCGAGACGGTCCAGGCCGGAAAATCACCGTCGCGGATGGCGGCGAAGAGATCACGGGTGGCGTGGTCGGGATCGACACCGGCCATGCGCACGGCCTGATCCGCCGTGAAGTTCTGGATGCCCTGGCGGGACTTGAAGTGGTATTTCACCCAGAAGCGCTCGCCCGCCGCGTTGATCCACGAGAAGGTGTGGCTGGAGAAGCCGTCCATGTGGCGGTAGCCGCGCGGCGTGCCGCGGTCGCTGAACAGGATCGTCAGCTGGTGCATCGTCTCCGACGACAGCGAGAAGAAGTCCCAGACCGCCGTCGGGTCCTTCAGGTTGGTCGCCGGGTTGCGCTTCTGCGTGTGGATGAAGTCGGGGAACTTCAGCGGGTCGCGGATGAAGAAGACCGGCGTGTTGTTGCCGACCAGATCGTAGTTGCCGTCCTCGGTGTAGAACTTGACGGCAAAGCCACGCGGGTCGCGCTCGGCGTCGGCGGAGCCCTTCTCGCCACCAACGGTGGAGAAGCGCAGGAACACCTCCGTCTCCTTGCCGATCTCCGACAGGAACCGTGCCGCGGTGTAGGGTGTCACGTCGCGGGTCACCCGGAAGACGCCGTAGGCGCCGGCCCCCTTGGCGTGGACCACCCGCTCCGGAATGCGCTCGCGGTTGAAGTGGGCCAGCTTCTCGATCAGGTGGAAATCCTGCATCAGCACCGGACCGCGCGGGCCGGCGGTCAAGGAATTCTGGTTGTCGGCGACCGGAATGCCGGCAGCGGTGGTCAGGGTGCTCATGGCTCAACTCCTTGCGTTTCTTATCAGTTGCCGCGTCCGCTTTGCCCCCTGGTTATCCCGCCGCTTCGTTGATATATCCAAGACATCGTTTCAAATGCTTCGATAGCCTGAACCTATGAATCCTTACCCATGAATCTCGCCGGCCTGTCCCTTCGCGATCTGGAATATGTGGTGGCGGTGGCCGAACAGCGGCATTTCGGCAAGGCGGCGGAGCGCTGCTCGGTCAGCCAGCCGTCGCTGAGCGCGCAGATCCGCAAGCTCGAAGACCTGCTCGGCATCCCGCTGTTCGAGCGGACGAGCCGCCGCGTGCTGCCCACCCCGCAGGGCGAGGTGGTGATCCGCCAGGCCCGCGTCGTCCTGGAGGAGGCGCGCCGCCTGCTGGCGCTGGCCCGCGGAACGGCGGGGGCCCTGCACGGTCCGCTCTCCATCGCGGCGATCCAGACGCTGGGGCCGTATCTGTTCCCCCACGTCCTGCCCGCGATGCGCCGGCACCTGCCCGACGTCCAGCTCGTGCTGTCCGAGGGGCGCACCGACGGCCTGCTGGAGGAGTTGCGCGAGGGGCGGCTGGACGCCGTTCTGCTCGCCCTGCCCGTCGAGGCGGAGGGGCTGACCTGCGACGCCCTGTTCTTCGAGTCCTTCGTGCTGGCCCACCCCACCGGCCACCGGCTGGAAAGCCTACCCTCCATCGCCCTGGCCGACCTCGACCCCGGGGAGCTGGTGCTGCTGGAGGAGGGGCATTGCCTGCGCGATCAGGCGCTGGCCGCCTGCGGCGCCACCAGCCGCGGCATGCGCCACGCCACCGGGCTGGAGACGCTGCGCCATATGGTCGCCAGCGGAACCGGCTACACGCTGATGCCGCGGCTCGCCACCGGCGACGGGGAGGCGGCGACGGTGGGCGGGCTGGTCGCCTACCGCGCCTTCCAGGGCGATCCGCCCGGCCGGGTCGTCGGGCTGGTCTGGCGGGCCAGCGACCCGCGCGCCGCCGGCTTCCGCGCGCTCGCCCGGAGCCTGCGCGACGCCACCCCGCCCGGCCTGCGCCGGATCGACGGCTCAGCCGACTCCTGACTCCGGCTCCGCCATGAAGGCGAGGTGGTGCAGGACGATCCCGCTGGTCGTGGCGACGTTCAAGGAATCGAAGTCCGGCGCCATGGGGATGCGCACCGTCCGTGTCCGCGCCAGGACCGACGCCGGCAGGCCCGGCCCCTCCGACCCCAGAAGCAGCGCCGCGCGCTCCGGACGGCGCAGCCCCGCCAGGGTCACCGCGCCCGCCGGGCTCAGTGAGAGGACGGCGAAGCCGTGCCGCTCCAGCAGCGCGACCGGGTCGGTTCCCCCCGGAATGCGGACGAAGGGCACCCGCAACGCCGCCCCGACCGACACGCGGATCGCCTTGCGGTAAAGCGGGTCGCAGCAGCCGGAATCGAGCAGCACCGCATCCACCCCGAAGGCCGCCGCGTTGCGGAAGATGCCGCCCACATTGTCGTGATTGCCGATCCCGCAGAGCACCAGCACGGTCGCCCGCGGTCCCAGCGCGGCCAGCAGCGCGTCCGGCTCGGGCATCGGCGCCGCCCGCCCCAGCCCCAGGATGCCGCGGTGCAGCGGGAAGCCCGCGATGGCGTCCAGCACCTCCTGCCGGGCGCTGTAGATCGGCACTCCCGTGGGCAGCGAGTCGAGCATCGGGACCAGCCCGGCGATCCGCTTCTCCGCAATCAGCAGCGACAGGGTTTCATGGCGCGAGGCGGTCAGCAGGGTCCGCAGCACCACCGCCCCCTCGGCGATGAAGCGCACCTCCCGCCCCACGAGGTCGCGCTCCTTCACGTCGCGGTAGGCGGCGATCCGTGGATCGTCCGGGTCGTCGATGGGGATGATGGAGGGGGGAATGATGGCTGGCATGGGCGCCTGTTTAGCGCCCCTGCCGTCCCATCGGAAGTCCGGAAAGCGCGGGGCCGGTGTGAAGGGGGCCACTTCCCCGCCGGCCAATGCCCGCTAGACAGGACCGGCAACGCGGGGCGGCAGTCCCCGCCCGAATGGAGGAATCGTCCATGCCGACCCTGCCCGTCGTCCGCGCCTTCGGCGCAACCCTGCCGAAATCACTCGCTTCCGCCCTGCTGGGAGCCTGCCGCAAACTGATGGAACGCCGGACGCGAAGAGTCGCCACCCCCGACCGCCTCGACGACCGATTGCTGAGGGACATCGGCGTCAGCCGCAGCGACCTGATGGCCGCTGAGCGCCTGACGAGGCCATCCAAGCGCAGCCGAGGCCGCTGAACCGGAGCTTACGATTTGCCCGCCGGGGTCACCCGCAGGATCTCGCCGCTGTTTTCGTCGGTCAGCAGATAGAGCGCCCCGTCGGGACCCTGGCTGACCTGCCGGATGCGCTTGCCGAGATCGCGGAACATACGCTCCTCGTGCTTGACCTTGTTGCCGTCGAGTTCGAGCCGCACGACCTCCTTGGTCGCCAGTCCGCCGTTGAACAGGCTGCCCTTCCAGCCGGGCAGCGTGTCCGCCGTGTAGAAGGTCATGCCGGAGGAGCCGATGACCGGAGTCCACTGATACACCGGCTCTTCCATGCCGGGCGCGCTCGACTTGCCCGTCCCGATGGGCGTCCCGTTGTAGTTCACGCCGTAGGAGACCACCGGCCAGCCGTAATTCTTCCCCGGTTCGGGGACATTGACCTCGTCGCCGCCGCGCGGGCCGTGCTCGTTGATCCACAGCGCGCCGGTCTGCGGATTCAAGGCGGCGCCCTGGATGTTGCGGTGACCGTAGGACCAGATTTCCGGCAGCGCGCCGGACCGGTTCACGAAGGGGTTGTCGGCGGGCACCGAACCGTCGCGGTTGATCCGCACCACCTTGCCCAGATGCGAGTCGAGGTCCTGCGCCTGCGTCCGGAACTGCTCCAGCGAGCGTTCGCCCAGAGTCACGTACAGGTGGCCCTGCCGGTCGAAGACCAGCCGGGACCCATAATGCATGCGGCTTTCCACCTTGGGCTTCTGCGAGAAGATCACCCGGACGTCGGTCAGGGCGGTCTCGTCGGCGCTCAGCGCGCCGCGCGCCACGGCGGTGGAGTTGGTGCCGTCCTCCGTCCCGGGCTCGGAAAAGCTGAGATAGACGAAGCGGTTCTGCGCGAAGTCCGGGTCCAGCGCCACGTCGAGCAGGCCTCCCTGCCCGCGGTCGTCGACCTTCGGCACGCCCTTCACCGGAGCGGACACCGTGCCGTCCGGCGCCACGATGCGCAACCGGCCGTCCTTCTCGGTCACCAGCATCCGCCCGTCGGGCAGAAAGGCCAGTCCCCATGGATGGCTGAGGCCGCTGGCGACGGTCTTCACCGACACCATGGCCTTTTCGGTTTTGAACACCTTGTCCACGGCGCTCGCGTCCGTGACGCTCAGGCAAGCCGCAAGGGTGGTGGCGGTCATCAGGGCGGCGGTTCGGCCCATGCGCATTCCTCGTCCTCCCGCATCGTCGCTGTCGATGGGTAGGTGGGGGCGCCACGGCCACGAACAAGACGCCCGGCCCCGAGTTTCCCTCTTTGATCCCCTCCCCCGCCGTGGGCGGGGGAGGGTTAGGGAGGGGGCCCGCGACGACATTTCGGGCACAACGGACACAACGAAAAACCGGCGCTTCCCGCTGGGAAAAGCGCCGACTTTGTCGTTCATGAAGCCGATTGTCAAGCGAATGCGAAGCCCTGCTGCGTCCACGTCCTTGGATGGCGTGGCGTGTGCCGTGGTGACCTGGCGGCGACCTAC